>CALUIM010000009.1 GCA_944320725.1 uncultured Coriobacteriaceae bacterium
CCACGCAGGTGATCGCATCGTCGGTCTCGCGACGATCGTAGGCGAACCCGGTGCAACGGATCGCCTCGAGCTCCGGTTCGAGCTCGTCGATAGAGCGAAGCGTTGCATCCGTGAAGCGCTCGAATCGTTGCGGGAGCAGCGCCTCCAGGTCCGGTCGGGCCTTCTCGCTCAGCAGGGCCTTCCCGATCGCGGTGCAGTATGCCGGCAGGGTCCCCACCTCGGACTTGAGGCGGACGGGCTGCGAGGAATCGATGCGCAGGATGTAGAGCGCTGACGCGCCGTCGAGGATGCCGACCTGCGCTGTTTCGTCGCAGGCGTCGACAACGCCTCTGACCACCTCTCTGAGCAAGCGCATATCCGAATCGGTGCGGTCGTAGGCCCTGCCCGCCACATAGGTCTTGATGCCTACGCGGTAGCGCGCCCCGTGCTCGTCGAGCGCGATGAACCCGCTGTTCGCCATGGTGTGCAAGATGGGGGAGAGGCTGCTTTTGGGCGCATCGAGCGCGTGGCAGAGCTCGGTGAACGTGAGGCCCTCGGGGTGCGCCGTCAGCTGCTCCAGCACGGCGAGGACGCGTTGGGTCGCGCGATGCTGCTTGACGTCCTGCTCCATGGTCTGCTCCTCGGAATCGTGGTCCAACTCACTTGAAAACGCGTTTCGTGAGGCTATACTGAAGTTGTAATACAGAACAGAGTTCCTATATAGGAACAATTAGAAACACCACAACCCGCATGTCTTCATGGAACACGAGCGAGCGGTCTTGCTCGGCGATCAACCGGGAGGAACGGTATGAGGAACTCCGTAGCCATCGATGCCAGGGACAATGTCGTGGTCGCCATCTACCCGCTGAGCTCGGGCGAGACCGCGGTCTTCTCGCTGCCCGACGGTAGCGAGGGGGCGGTGACGGCGGTGCAGGACATCCCGCTGTTCCACAAGGTCGCGCGCTGCGATATCGCCAAGGGGCAGACCGTGGTGAAGTACGGCGAGTATATCGGTGTCGCGACATCGGACATCAAGGCGGGCGAGCACGTGCACGTGCACAATTGCGCGAGCTCCGACGAGCTCAAAGACGCCGATGCCGCCAGGCAGGACACCTCGCGCGTCGCCGAGCGGCATGTCGAGGCGGGGCCGACGCGCACCTTTTGGGGATATCGCCGCAGCGACGGCCGCGTGGGCATCCGCAACCATGTGCTCATCCTCCCCACGAGCATCTGCGCCTCCGACACCACCGAACGCATCGCGCGCGCGGTCGACGGCTGCGTCACGTTCCACAATCAAAACGGCTGCTCGCAGGTCGCGCGCGATCAGCAGATGACGATCGACACCATGGCCGGGCTTGCCGCCAACCCCAATATCGCCTCGGTGCTCGCGGTGTCGCTGGGGTGCGAGGGCTGCCAGAACGACCTGGTCGTGGACGCCATCCACGAGCGCACGGACAAACCGGTCAGAACGCTTGTCATCCAGCAGGTCGGCGGCTCCATCAAGGCCGTCGAGGAGGGCACGCGCATCGCGCGGGAGCTCGCCGATGAGGCGTCGCTCGAGCGTCGCGTCGAGTGTCCCATCTCCGAGCTGATCTTCGGCACCAACTGCGGAGGCTCTGACACGTCGAGCGGCTTGGGCGCTAACCCGCTGATCGGCGAGGTCTCGGACTGGATGGTCGCCCAGGGGGCGACCTCCGTGCTGTGCGAGACGCCCGAGCTCTTCGGCGGCGAGCACATCCTGGCGCGCCGCGGCAAGACGCCCGAGGTCGCCGAGCAGACGCTCAAGATCGTGTCCGACTACGAGAAGTACGTGCAGATGTTCGGCGCCGAGATGCGCGAGGGCAACCCCAGCCCCGGCAATATCGCCGGCGGCCTCACGACGCTCGAGGAGAAGTCGCTCGGCTGCATCCACAAGGGCGGTCACAGCGACATCTCCGCGGTCTACCCGTACGCGGCCCCGCTCAAGGCGGGGGAGGGCCTGGTCATCATGGACACGCCGGGCAACGACGCGTCCTCGGTGGGAGGTATCATCGCCGGCGGGTGCCAGCTCGTGGTCTTCTCCACGGGCCTCGGCACGCCGACGGGCAACGCTGTGGCGCCCGTGCTGCGCCTGACCGCCAACCGCAACACCGCGCAGACCATGGCGGACAACATCGATTTCGACGCCTCGGCGACCATCTACGGCCCCGAGTCCATGATCGAGCTGCGCGACCGGCTGATCGACCAGATCATCGACGTCTGCAACGGCAGGCCGACCCGTGCGGAGGCGCTCGGCTACACCGAGACGGCGCTGCCGCACCTGTGCAACTACATGTAAGCGGGCGCGCCGGGCGCGCACGGAGATAAGGAGCAAACCCATGGATCTGCATCTCAAGGGAAAGGTCGTCATCGTCACCGGCGGCTTCAAGGGCATCGGCAAGGGAATCGTCTTCCAGCTCGCACGCGAGGGCGCCATCCCGGTCGTGCTGAACCGCAAAGACGGTGTCGAGGACGAGTTCATCAAGGAGATCTCCGAGATCACCGACGAGTACGACATCCACTACATCGACCTGAACGACACCGATGAGCTCAAGCCCATCGTCGAGGAGGTCTACGGGAAGTACGGTCATATCGACGGTATCGTGAACAATGCCGGTCGCAACGACAACCTCGACCTGGAGTCCACGACCTGGCAGGAATTCGAGGCGTCGCTGCACAACAACCTGACGCACTACTTCGAGCTCGTCCACCAGGCGGTGCCCTATCTGAAGGAGTCCAAGGGCTCCGTCGTGAACATCTCGTCCAAGGTCGCGCTGACCGGTCAGGGCAAGACGTCCGCCTATGCCGCCGCCAAGGGCGCGATTCTCGGCCTCACGCGCGAATGGGCTGCCGCCCTCGTCGCCGACGAGGTCCGCGTGAACGCCATCGTGGTCGCCGAGGCATGGACCCCGCTGTATGCCAAGTGGATCAAGTCCTTTGGCGACGAGGAGGCCCAGCAGGCCCGCCTGAGCCTCATCACCGACAAGATTCCGCTGGGCCATCGCATGACGACGGTCGAGGAGATCGCCGACACGACGTGCTTCCTGCTGTCCGACCGCTCCTCGCACACCACGGGCCAGTGGCTGAACGTCGACGGCGGCTACGTCAACCTTGACCGCTCTCTGGCGTAAGGGGGAGGACCCATGGCCGATCTGAAGGTCATCGATTCCCACTTCCATGTGTGGGACCTCGAGACGCAAAGCCTTCCTTGGCTCGAGGGCACCGATGGCAGCATCACGCGCACCTACACGTTCGATGACCTGGAGGCGCTCTACGGCGAGCTTCCGGGCGTCGAGTTCGCGGGCGGCGTGTACGTCGAGGTGGATTGCGCCGACCCCGTCGCGGAGGACCGGATCGTCTACGGTCTCATGGCTCGGCATGGGAAGATCCGCGCGGCCATGCTGCGCAGCACGGTGAGCCCCAGCATGCGCGTGCCGCTGCATGCGACGGGCATCCGCGAGCCGCTGCATATCGATAGCGAGCCCCGTGGCCGCTGCCTGGAGCAGTCGTTTGTCGACGGCCTGCGTGCGCTCGCCGCGGCCGGCATGCCCTTCGAGTCGTGCAACCGCGTGTCCGAGCTCGAGGACGCCTACGAGGCGTTCGCCCAGGTGCCCGAGGAGACGGTGATCCTCAACCATCTGGGCAATGTCGAGGCGCTCGACGAGCCGTGGTGCGCGGTCATGAGGAAGTTCGCCAGCCTGCCCAACCTGTACGTCAAGGTTTCGGGCTACCCCACTTCCGATCGCGGCTTCGTGTCCGAGCTGCTCGCGTTCGTGCGTGAGACGTTTGGCGCCGACAGACTGCTCTATGCGTCCAACTGGCCGGTCGTGGAGATGTATTCCTCCTTCGAGGAGCACTTCGGTCTCCTGCGCGATGCGTTCGGCGACGACGAGGACTTCTTTATGAACAACGCCGTGCGTGCCTACGGCCTCACGCTGTAGGGCGCGCGGAACGCGCGGGGCCGTCTGAGCCTCGCACTGGTATCCCTTGATATGCGGGGCTGTGCCCCGAGAGGAGCGTCAACCATGTTTGAAGGTATCTACTGCCCGTCGATTACCATCACCGACGACGAGGGCAAGATCGATTACGAGCTGTGGGGCAAGCATCTCGACCATCTGGCCGATGCCGGGATCGACGGCGTGCTGCTGTTCGGCAGCATCGGCGAGTTCTTCAGCTTCTCGCTGGAGGACAAGAAGGCGGCGCTGGCGTTTGCGGTCGAGCGCGTTGCGGGCCGCATGAAGGTGCTGGCAGGTGTGGGCGACACCATGCTCGCCAACGTGATCGAGTTCACGAAGTTCGCCGAGCAGGTCGCGGCCGATGGCGTCGTGGCGGTCTCCCCGTACTACTTCGGGCCGACCGCGCCGACCGCGAAGGTCTATTTCGGCGCCATCGCCGAGGCGACCGAGCTGCCCGTCATCCTGTACAACTTCCCCGCCCGCACGGGTTCGGATCTCACCCCTGAGCTTGTGGCCGACCTGGCGCGCGAGCACAAGAACATCTGCGGCATCAAGGACACGGTCGACACCATCAGCCATACCCGCAAGGTGATCGCCGAGGTGCGCAAGGTGAACCCGGAGTTCTCCGTGCTGTCCGGTTTCGATGAGTACTACCTCGTCAACCGCGTGTCCGGCGGCAACGGCGTCCTGTGCGGTCTTACCAACGTCGAGCCCGAGCTGTTCGCCAAGATGCATGCCGCCTATCAGGGCGGCGACTTCGCGACCGCGGTTTCGTGCGCCGAGCGCATCTCGCGGCTCATGGCGGTGTACGACACGTGCGACCTGTTCATCTCGGCGATTAAGGCCGCGGTGAACATCAAGGGCCTTCCGATCTCCACCAAGATCAACGAGCCGGCCGTCCAGGTGACGCCCGAGCAGATGGAGTCGATCCGCTCGCTGCTGGCGTCGGTGCAGTAGGGCAGCGATTTCGCACCGGTCTTGGCCGTGCGGGGCGTCCGGAACGCGTGGGGGGACGCTGTATCCGCCCGCGTGCAGAACCGCAGAGGTAAAAGGTTTTATCAAGGTGCGGAGACGTCCTGTTTTGAATTTGGTATCAACTCGCGTGCAAGAAGGGCTGCTTTGAGGCGGATCGGAGGCCCCTTCCGGGGCCACCGGAATCGGTCTGGCAAAGAAACCGCAGGTCACAGGCTTGTCAGATATGGCCGTTTTCCATCTGTACTGCCCGATTTGATACCAAATTCATGTTCAAGAAATAGTAACCCCCTCGTTCCTGCTGTTTTGCGGTGAGGTTTCCCCACCGTGCGGGGCCGAGGGGTTTGCGCGACCATCCGAGATGGGTCGCGCCTCATCCAAAGGGGTACCCATGGCGCTGATCACCGTAAACTGCTTCTCGTCCATGCTCATGAGAACGGTGCCGATAAACGTGATTCTTCCTGTGGACAAGCAGGTCGAGGCGGTTCGCGCCGAGGAGGACGGCGCCCGCTACGTGCCCAACGAGCCCGCGGGCGGGTTCAAGACGCTCTACCTGCTGCACGGCATCTTCGGCAACTATACGGACTGGGTGAGCGGCACCTGCATTCAGCGCTGGGCCGAGGAGCGCGACCTGGCCGTCGTCATGCCCTCGGGCGACAACATGTTCTACCTCGACCAGCCCGCGTCCCACGACTACTACGGCCGCTTTATCGGCGAGGAGCTCGTCGCCCTCACGCGCGCGATGTTCCCCCTGTCCCGCCGCCGCGAGGACACCTTCATCGGCGGGCTCTCCATGGGAGGCTACGGTGCGCTCCGCAACGGGCTCAAATACGCCGATACGTTCGGAGCCATCGCCTCGATGTCGGGCGCGCTGCTCGTCGACGGGGTTTCCGAGCGGACCGACGACACCTCGACGTTCTTCCAGTCCCGCAGGTTCGCGAAGGCGGTCTACGGCGATCCGGATGCCGTCGCGGGCAGCGATCGCGACCCGCTGTGGCTTGCGGGTCGGCTGGTCGCATCGGGCGGGCCGCTTCCGCGGATCTACGTGTCGTGCGGGACGGAGGACTCGCTGCTCGCCGCGAACCGGGATGTGGCCCGCGAGCTGGGAGCACAAGGGTTCTCGGTGACTTATGAGGAGGCCTCCGGCGGCCATACCTGGGAATACTGGAACCGCGCTATCGAGCGGGTGGTCGACTGGCTGCCGCTCGACGAGCCGGTCATGGGCATCGGCAGCGGAAACGTGCACGTGTAGGTGTGTGCGCCGCGGGCGGGCGCCCTTTTGCGTCATCTGCCTTCATCAGATAGCGCTGCGATGTGCATATCGTCGAAAGGGGCCCGGCTCATCCGGGCCCCTTGTTGTGCGGATGAGCGGGGCCTGAGCCGAACGATTCGCCGGCCTGAGCACCCTTATAGTGCAAATTGTATATTCTCATCAAGAAACTGCATAAAAATCTGCTCAAAATAAAACCCATAAGGGTCATAGGTTGAGTTCGTCATTGTTTTTGAGTGCCCTTTCCCAACATGCGCTGCACCCCTCAGCATTTCCCCAGTTGAATCCTGCGGAAATGCAAACGGGTGCGGCGCATGTGGCGAGATGGCACCAAAAAACAATGACAAACTCGTATACATCCCTTTTCGGGGGTGGTGAGGGGCGGCTGCGCGCCTGCGGGGGAATGCCTGCGGGCGCGCAGGCTGTCCATCGTCGCCTTTCCGGGTCTGTCCTCGCGCCCCGGCAGCGCCCCGGCGGCTTCTTGACGGTTGCCGGACCATGGCCCTCGCTCGCCTAAGGGCCGCGTCGGGCGTCCCGCGGCTGTGCGATAGTCGAGACGATTCGAGTCTGAAGTTCTATTGCCAAGGGGACAGGGTGATCGGGATGCAACGACTGTCGGAAATCTCCGGACGCGCGCGGCGCTTCGCGTTGGCGCTCATGGCGGCGCTTGCGCTGGTGATGGGCATGCCCGCAGCGCTCGCGATCGGGGCCCAGCCGACATATGCGGCGCAGGGCGCCTCCGTCAGCGAGCAGGAGGCCTACGAGCGCATCGTCGCGCTGCGTGCCCAGTACCCGGAGGGCATGCGATGGACGAATGACGACTACTACCTCAGCCCGGCACTCTACCAGGCGGGCTATGGCTGCCACGCGTTCGCGCTCATCCTGAGCGACGCGGCCTTCGGGTCCAATCCCGGCACGACCTACGAGGACCTCTCCCAGGTGCGTGTCGGAGACATCCTGCGCGTCAACTACGACACGCACACGGTCGTGGTGCTCGAGGTGCGTGACGGGGGCGTCGTTGTCGCCGAGGGCAACTACAACGCATCCATCCACTGGGGGCGCGTCATCTCGTTCGGTGAGCTTTCCCGCGGGTTCATGTACGGCATCACGCGCTACGTCGAGCCCGAGCCCGAGCCTGAGCCGGACCCCGAGCCAGATCAGGGCTACTACGGGTTCTCAGACATCCGCGAGGGTGAGTGGTACACCCAGGGCGGCCTGTTCGAATACGCCGTCGACCATGGGCTAATGTCCGGATACACCGATTCGGACCTGTTCGGCACCTACGACTCCATCACGCGCGGGCAGGTCGCGGTGATCTTGCACCGCATGGCGGGTGAACCGACGGTTGCAGCCGACCCGTTCGACGACGTCCACGAAGACGCGTACTACGCCCCCGCCATCGCGTGGGCGCGCGCCACGGGCGTCATCAACGGCTATAGGGACGAGAACGGCGCGTACACGACGTTTGGCCCGGATAAGCCGGTGACGCGCGAGCAGCTCGCCGTCATGCTGTGCAACTACGCGTCCCGAATCGCCGGCATCGACGTCTCGAGCGGCCTCGATGAGGCGGCATCCATCCCCGGCTGGGAGAACGTGTCGGAATGGGCGCGTCCCGCCATGGGCTGGATCGTCGATCACGGCATCATGAGCGGTAAGACCATGGAGGACGGCTCGAGGAATCTCGACCCGCAGGGGAGCGCCTGGCGCGTCTCCATGGCGACGATGGTCGCCTCGTTTCATCAGATGTTGTAAGGGGGGCTTTACATTCGTTTACACTGGTATGGAAATGGACGTAACGGACGCTTTATATCTGCGCATTTCCGGCGCAATTTTCGCCCTTCTGCCCCATAAGCGGCCGCTTTGGGGTACGCTGGCTCAATAGGTATCCCGAGCGCAGAGATATGCGCTTGTTATTTAGATGCGCTTGCTTTGCATGCGCGTTTGCGAAAGGAATAGATTTCTGAGATGAAGGCCATCATACCTGCCGCTGGTCTAGGCACCCGCTTCCTGCCCTCGACCAAGTGCACCCCCAAAGAGATGCTGCCGGTGCTCGACAAGCCGGTCATCCAGTACGTGGTCGAGGAGGCGCTTGCTCCCGAGGAGGTCGATGACGTCATCATCGTCACGTCGCCGGGCAAGCCCGAGCTGCTGAGCTACTTCCAGCCCGATCGCTCGCTCGAGGGCCTGCTGCGCGAGCGCGGCAAGGCGGCCTACGCCGACGCCGTCGCCGCTGCCGGCAACATGCCGGTCGACTTCCGCTATCAGTACGAGCCGCGCGGCCTCGGTCACGCCATCCGCTCCGCCGCCGACGCCGTCGCCGGCGAGAGCTTCTTGGTGCTGCTGGGCGACTACGTCGTGCCCTCGCGCGATATCTGCACCAAGATGATGGCCGTTTCGCAGGCCCACGCCGGCGCCTCCGTGATCGCCGTCGCCCCCTGCTCGCCCGAGGAGGTCAGCCGCTACGGCGTGATCGCCGGCGAGCGCGTGGGCACGGTCCCGGGCAGCGGCGAGCCGGCCGACGACGAGCCCGGTGCCGTGTGGCGCGTCTCCGGCCTGGTGGAGAAGCCCGCTCCCGAGGACGCCCCCTCCAACCTCTACATCGTGGGCCGCTACCTGCTGAGTCCTCTGGTCATGGACCTTCTGGGCGACCAGGAGCCGGGCAAGGGCGGAGAGATCCAGCTCACCGACGCCATGGCGCGCAGCCTCGAGCGCGAGGCCATGTACGCCGTGGTCATCGACCCGCTGTCCGGCTACGACACCGGCACGCCGAGCGGCTGGATGGCCACGAACGCCCTGATGGCCGCCGAGGACCCGCGGTTCCGCGACGCCTTCTGGGAGGCCATCGACGAGCGCGGCGGCCTCAAGCGCTAACGCGGTGGCGAGCATTCGATCGGTATGGACCCGGCGGCGATGGCCGTCGGGTCTTTTTTGTGCGAAGCGCGGGACCGACTGCAGGCCCCCTGCCTTCAACATCTCCTTGAAGAGGGCCGAAAGGCCTTGTCTGAAGCCTTCGCCGCTGGTTAACTACCGCACGTTTGCGCCGCAGGGGGCGGCGCATCTGAAGGAGGGTTTCCAGTGGATAGCAATTCGATCAAGAAGTATGGCGCCGAGGCGCTCGGCACGTTCGTGCTCACGTTCTTCGGCTGCGGCAGCGCGGCGGTCGCCGGCTCGGTGCTCGGCAACCTCGGCATCGCGTTCGCGTTCGGCCTGTCGATCGTCGCCATGGCGTTCGCCATCGGCAACGTGTCCGGCTGCCATATCAACCCGGCGGTGACCTTCGGCCTGTTCGTTGACAAGCGTATCTCCCTGAAGGACCTGTTCGGCTATTGGATCGCCCAGTTCATCGGCGCGATCATCGCCGCGCTCGTGCTCATGCTCGTGATCAACAACTGCGCCGACCTCGGCGGCGTCGCCGCGACCGGCCTTGGCTGCAACGGCTACGGCGAGGCCTCCTCGACCGGCATCTCGATGTTCGGCGCCGTCCTCGTCGAGGTCATCCTCACGATGGTGTTCGTGCTCACCATCCTCGGCGTGACCGCCGACGGCAAGACCGGGCATTTTGCCGGCCTGGTGATCGGCCTTACGCTCGCGTTCGTGCACATTATGGGCATTCCTCTGACCGGCACGTCCGTCAACCCGGCGCGCAGCTTCGGTCCTGCGCTCGTCATGGCCTTCGAGGGCAACACCGTGGCGCTCGACCAGGTCTGGGTGTTCATCTTCGCGCCGCTCGTGGGCGCCGCCCTCGCCGCGGTCATCTTCGGCGCCTTCAAGAGCTTCTACAAGCAGGAGGCATAGACGGCCTTCCGCCAACCGATAATTCGGGCTGGTGCTTGAGGGGACGGGGTCCGGTGCTTCTCGGGAAGCGCCGGACCCCGTCCTTTTGGGAAACACCGATCAATTCACTCCGCGCCGGTCGGCCCCGTGGCGGGCGCCGCGAAAGCAATCGATCGGCGTCTCCCTAACTGCGCAAGAGGGCGTCGACGAGCTGGTTGTCCCGCGCGTCGGGCGAGCCGAGGGGCAGGCCGCAGGCCTCGAAGAAATGGCTGCCGGCGAACTGCCGCGCCCTAAACGAGTTGTGCGCCCCGTCGTCGAGGTAGCGCACGCGCGACAGGCAGTCGGTGGTGGCGCAGTACAGCGGCCCGCGCTCGTTGACGTACTCGAGGTAGAGCGGCTCTTCGCTCCACAGCACCACGCCGGCGAGGTTCTCGAGCTCGTAGGCCACGGCGAACTGCTGCCAGGCGAGCCCGCGCGCGCGGACGTAGCGGTCGAGGATCGACGCCATACGGGTCACGCGGGCGAGGGTGTCGCTCGCGCTCATGATGCGCAGGGGCGCCTGCCCTCCCGCCCGCTCGTGGCGCGTGAGGTTGAGCCGCGCGAGCGCGTGCTCGTACTCGTCGCCTCCGACCAGCACCGCCGGCACCGAGAGCTTGATGGACTCGTCGCCGAACAGCTCGATGGCCGAGTGCGGGGTGCGCGGATCGTCGCGCGTGGGAACGCTGAAGATGAGGGAGTCGTGCGCGTGGTGGACGCGGCAGGCGAGCCCCTGCCGCTTGAAGGCGGTCCGCATGCAGGCGGCGTGCTCGTTGAGCTCGTCGCGCGACGGGGCGTCTGCGGCCCGGCTTCCCATGCGGAACACGTACAGGTTGAACAGCGGCATGTCCTCTGCCGTGTAGAACACCGTGCGGCGGCAGAACTCCCGGACCTCCAGGCGCCTTCGCGTCGCCTTGCCGTACAGCTCGACGAGCGCCGAGCTCGCCGCGGGCCCCGAGGTCGAGCCCTCGCGCACGTCCACGACGCCGTCGGCCACATACGGCGGGAAGTCGCCTTCGAGCACCTGCACGATGACGACGCCCTCGTCGGGCGCGGCGGGGTCGGTCACGAAGCGCACGTCGATGCGCGGCGCGGGCGTGATGTGCCGGCGGCAGGATTCGCCGATGATCTGGCTGTAGTCCGCCGAGAGGCGCGGCAAGGGGCACGTGCTCTTGTCGTCGTCGGCGATGCCGATGACGAGCCAGCCGCCTGCGGAGTTGGCGAACGAGGCGATGATCTTGGGCAGCTTCTTCAGCACGGTGGGGGAGAGGCTCCGCTTGAACTCGAGCGCGTAGCCCTCCTCGAGCTCGCGCAGCTGGTCGAGATCCGCGTAGGCCACCTCGGCAAGCGTCTTCGGCCGTCCGTGGGCATCTTTGAATGGGCTGAACATCGGTGCCGCCTTCCTCGCGCCTCTTTGTGCGGCTTATACCCACCAGCCTGTCCCTTCGGGCCGGAACTTTTTAGGACGGGGCCCTGTGCCCTCGGCATCCGAGAGATCGGGCGGCGGTTCACGGAAAACTCATGAACATATGTTCGTGATAACGAGGTTTACCAGCGGCTTTGAGAACGAAAAAAATAGCTAGTCCAAAAACTTCCGTAAGTCAAGACTTTTCTTGCCGAACGGAAGGCACCTGCTAAACTAATAGGTTGCGATAACTGGCAGAAGTCTTTGCGCATGCACGGATGGATGCCGACCACCCGTTTTTCCCGCGAAGGAGGAAACACCTGGTGCAGAAGTCTACACAGGCCGTAACGGCAACAGAGCGCACCCGCGTCAATTTTGGGAAAATTCCCGAGGCGATGGAGCTGCCCAACCTCATCTCCGTTCAGAAGCAGTCCTTCGAGCGCTTCATGGGCGAGGGCCTTCGAGAGGCGTTCAAGGAATCCAGCCCCATCCAGAGCCAGAATCACGTTCTGGAGGTGACGTTCGGCGAGCACCAGTTCGGCGACCCCGCGCACACCGTCGAGGAGTGCCGCGAAAAGGACATGACCTACCAGGCCCCGCTTCTGACCGACGTCCGTCTCACCAACAAGGAGACCGGCGAGATCAAGGAGCAGCTCGTGTTCATGGGCGACTTCCCCATGATGACCGACCAGGGCACCTTCATCATCAACGGCACGGAGCGCATCGTCGTCTCCCAGCTCGTGCGTTCTCCCGGCGTGTACTACTCCTCCGAGATGGACGGCGGCAAGCAGGTCTACAAGGCGCAGATCATCCCCGCGCGCGGCGCGTGGCTTGAGTTCGAGGTCGACAAGCGCGACCAGCTCGTGGTCTCTATCGACCGCAAGCGCAAGCAGTCCGCGACCATGTTCCTGCGCGCCCTCGGCATCGCCCCCACCAACGACGAGATCATCGAGCTGCTCGGCGACTCCGACGTGGTGAAGCGCACCATCGAGCGCGACACCGCGCTGACCCGCGAGGACGCCCTCATCGAGATCTACCGCCGTCTGCGTCCGGGCGAGCCGCCCACGGTCGACGCCTCCCGCAGCCTGCTCGAGGGCCTGCTGTTCAACCCGCAGCGCTACGATCTGGCGCGCGTGGGCCGCTACAAGGTCAACAAGAAGCTCGGCCTCACCACCTCTGAAGAGGTCGCCATCCTCACCGACGAGGACATCGTCGCCACCCTTCGCTACCTGCTGGCGCTCGCCGCGGGCGAGAACGGCTTCAAGACCGATGACATCGACCACTTCGGCAACCGCCGCATCCGCACGGTGGGCGAGCTGGTGGCCAACCAGTTCCGCATCGGCATGAGCCGCATGGAGCGCGTCGTCCGCGAGCGCATGAGCTCCCAGGACATCGACGAGATCACCCCGCAGTCGCTCATCAACATCCGCCCGATCGTGGCGGCCATCAAGGAGTTCTTCGGCTCCTCGCAGCTGTCCCAGTTCATGGACCAGGCGAACCCGCTGACCGGTCTTACCCACAAGCGCCGCCTGTCCGCCCTCGGCCCCGGCGGCCTCGCCGGCCACAAGTCGGGCTCCAGCCGCCGCACGAACGTGCCCACCGCCGTGCGCGACGTCCACAACTCCCACTACTCTCGCATGTGCCCCATCGAGACGCCCGAAGGCCCCAACATCGGCCTGATCGGCTCGCTGGCGCTGTACGCCCGCGTGAACGAGTACGGCTTCATCGAGGCCCCGTACCGTCGCGTCGAGAACGGCCGCGTTACCGACCAGATCGACTGGATGACCGCCGACGAGGAAGAGAACCACATCATCGCGCCGGCCAACACCCCGATCGACCCGGTCACCCGCGAGTTCGTGTCGACCGACGCCGAGGGCAACGTGGTCCGTCCGCACTCCGTCGTCGCCCGTACGCGCGACTTCGACGGCTCCTTCGGCGCGCCGGCTGACGTGCCGGTGGACGACATCGACTACATGGACGTCTCCCCGCGCCAGATGCTGTCCGTCGCAGCCACCCTCATTCCGTTCCTCGAGCACGACGACGCCAAGCGTACCCTCATGGGCGCGAACATGCAGCGCCAGGCCGTGCCCCTGCTGCACCCGATCGCCCCGTACGTCGGCACCGGCATGGAGCGCCGTGCCGCGATCGACTCCGGCGAGGTCACGCTGGCCAAGCATGCCGGCGAGGTCGTGTTCGCCGACGCCTCCAAGATCACGGTGAAGTCCGCCGAGGGCCTGGAGGAGTACCACCTGCCCAAGTACCAGCGCTCCAACCAGTCCACCTGCATCAACCACCGCCCGCTCGTGCGCGTGGGCGACGAGGTCGTCGAGGGCCAGCCGCTTGCCGACGGTCCTTCCACCGACCACGGCGAGCTCGCGCTCGGCCAGAACCTGCTCGTGGCCTACATGCCGTGGGAGGGCTTCAACTACGAGGACGGTATCGTCGTCTCCGAGCGCCTGGTCTCCGAGGACCTGCTGACCTCCATCAACATCTCCCGCCACGAGATCGACGCCCGCGACACCAAGCTCGGCCCCGAGGAGATCACCCGCGAGATCCCGAACCTGTCCGAGGACATGCTCGCGAACCTCGACGAGGACGGCATCATCCGCATCGGCGCCGAGGTCGGCCCGGGCGACATCCTGGTCGGCAAGGTCACTCCCAAGGGCGAGAGCGCTCTGACCGCCGAGGAGCGTCTGCTGCGCGCCATCTTCGGCGCGAAGGCCCACGACGTCCGCGACACCTCCCTCAAGATGCCGCACGGCTCCTACGGCCGCGTCATCGACGTCGTCCGCTTCAGCCGCGAGGCCGGCGACGATTTGGCCCCCGGCGTCAACGAGCAGGTGCGCGTCTACGTCGCGCAGCGCCGCAAGATCCAGCAGGGCGACAAGATCGCCGGCCGCCACGGCAACAAGGGTGTCATCTCCGAGATCCTTCCCGTCGAGGACATGCCCTACATGGCCGACGGAACGCCGGTCGACGTCATCCTGAACCCGCTCGGCGTGCCTTCGCGTATGAACGTGGGCCAGCTGCTCGAGTGCCACCTCGGCTGGGCGGCAGCCTGCGGTTGGGATACCGAGAACGTCGACTCCGATCAGTACGTGCCCGGCCCGTTCTTCGTGTCCACGCCCGTCTTCGACGGCGCCAAGGAGGACGAGATCGCCGAGGTCATCGAGCGCGCCAACAAGAACATGATCAACCTTGCGAAGGAGCGCTACGGCGAGCACATGCGTCCCGAGTTCGTGACGCAGCTCGACCACGCCGGCAAGACCACGCTCTACGACGGCCGCTCCGGCGAGGAGTTCCGCGAGCCCATCACCGTGGGTACGTCCTACATCCTGAAACTCGGCCACATGGTCGACGACAAGATCCACGCGCGTTCGACGGGCCCCTACAGCCTCGTGACCCAGCAGCCGCTGGGCGGCAAGGCGCAGTTCGGTGGCCAGCGCTTTGGCGAGATGGAGGTTTGGGCGCTCTACGCGTACGGCGCCTCCAACGTGCTGCAGGAGATCCTCACGGTCAAGTCCGACGACACCGTGGGCCGTGTCAAGACCTACGAGTCCATCGTCAAGGGCGAGAACATCCCCAGCGCGGGCCTGCCCGAGTCGTTCAAGGTGCTTGTCAAGGAGATCCGCTCGCTCGCGCTCGACATCGAGCCGCTGCACGACGCGGATCCCGCTGCCGCCGCGCCGGCGGCCGACGACGAGCTCGAAGCCGACGACGAGCTCATCGACCTCGATCTCACCGACGACGCCGAGGAGGCTGCCGAGCCTGCCTCCGACGACCTCGTCGCGACCACCACTGATAAGGAGTAGTTGACTGTGGCAGATTTCGAAACTACTGATTTTGATGCGGTAAAGATCTCGCTTGCCAGCGCCGACCAGATTCGCTCTTGGTCCCATGGCGAGGTGAAGAAGCCCGAGACCATCAACTACCGTACCTTGAAGCCCGAGAAGGACGGCCTGTTCTGCGAGAAGATTTTCGGTCCCGCCAAGGACTGGGAGTGCTCCTGCGGCAAGTACAAGGGCATCCGTTTCAAGGGCATCGTCTGCGAGCGCTGCGGCGTCGAGGTGACCACGGCCAAGGTGCGCCGCGAGCGCATGGGCCACATCGAGCTCGCCGCGCCCGTCTCGCACATCTGGTACTTCAAGAGCCCCACGAGCTTCCCCATGAGTCGTCTTCTGGACATCAAGTCCAAGGACCTCGAGAAGGTGCTTTACTTCGCGAGCTACATCGTCACGCACGTTGACTATGAGGCCCGTGAGGCCGACGCCGACGATCTGCGCGAGGAGCTCGCGGCCGATCTCGAGGAGCTCGACGCCGAGTGCGCGCGCCAGATCGAGAGCCTGAAGGAGCAGGGTGACCCCGAGAACTTCGACGAGTTCTCCGACGAGGAGCCCCTCACCCCCGAGGAGATCGCCGCCGGTATCGTGGACATCCAGGAGGAGACTGCCGACGAGAAGCAGCTTCGCTCCGATGCCTTCCAGGCGTTCATGAAGCTCCAGGAGCGCGACCTCATCTCCGATGAGCCGCTGTTCCGCGAGATGAAGCGCTACTACTCGATGTACTTCTCCGGCGACATGGGCGCCGAGGCCATCCGCGATTTGCTCTCTGCCATCGACCTCGAGGCCGAGGCCGAGAAACTCAAGGCCATCATCGCCGACGAGGACGGCCAGAAGCAGCGTCGTGAGAAGGCCGTGAAGCGCCTCGAGGTGGTTGACGCCTTCCTCAAGGGCCACAACGACCCCGCCAACATGATCCTCGACGTCATCCCGGTCATTCCGCCCGATCTGCGCCCGATGGTGCAGCTCGACGGTGGCCGCTTCGCTGCATCCGACCTGAACGACCTCTATCGTCGTGTCATCAACCGCAACAACCGCCTGAAGCGCCTGCTCGACCTCGACGCGCCTGCGATCATCGTGAACAACGAGAAGCGCATGCTGCAGGAGGCCGTGGACGCGCTGTTCGACAACGGTCGCCGTGGGCGCCCGGTGTCTGGCCGTGGCGGCCGCCCGCTCAAGTCGCTCGCCGAGGCCCTCAAGGGCAAGCAGGGCCGCTTCCGCCAGAACCTGCTGGGTAAGCGCGTCGACTACTCCGGCCGTTCGGTTATCGTTACCGACCCCAAGCTCAAGCTGCATCAGTGCGGCCTGCCCAAGACCATGGCGCTCGAGCTCTTCAAACCCTTCGTGATGAAGCGCTTGGTGGAGCTTGGCAAGGTTGAGAACATCAAGGGTGCCAAGCGCGCCATCGAGCGCGGCGCCAGCTTCGTCTGGGACATCCTCGAAGAGGTCATCGACGGCCGTCTCGTGCTGCTCAACCGCGCTCCGACCCTGCATCGTCTCTCGATCCAGGCGTTCGAGCCCGTGCTTGTCGAGGGTAAGGCCATCCACCTGCACCCGCTCGTCTGCGAGCCCTTCAACGCCGACTTCGACGGCGACCAGATGTCGGTGCATGTGCCGCTGTCGCTGCAGGCCCAGGCCGAGGCGCGCGTGCTCATGCTCTCGAGCAACAACCTGCGCTCGCCGGCGTCCGGCAAGCCCGTGAACACCCCGCGTCAGGACATGATCATCGGCGTGTACTACCTCACGCAGATGCGCGAGGGCCTGACCGGCGAGGGCCACGTGTTCGCCAGCTTCGACGATGCACTCAACGCCTACGATGCCCGTGCCGAGATTGACCTCCAGGCCAAGATTCAGGTGCGCGTGTCTGCCCAGCAGGCCAATGTCATCAACGAGGACGGCACGCGCTTCTTCCGCGTGAACAACGGCGGCGGCGACGTGGTGGACTACGACGTGACCGGCACCAAGACCGCGCGCTTCGAGACCTCCATCGGCCGCATCATCTTCAACGAGCAGTGCCTGCCCGATGACTACGAGTTCATTAACTACAAGATGAACTCCGGCGACGTGAAGCGCCTCACGGCCGATTGCTGCGATCGCTATCCGCAGGCCAAGGTCGCGCCGATCCTCGACGCCATCAAGTTCACCGGTTTCCACTATGCTACCCGCGCTGGCCTCACCATCTCGCTGTGGGACGCCCTCATCCCTGAGGAGAAGCCCGAGATCCTGGCCAAGACGCAGGCCGATGTCGACCAGATCAACGAGTACTTCGAGGACGGCTTCATCAACGAGCAGGAGCGTCACACCGAGGTCGTTAACGCCTGGACGGCGGCAACCGACAAGGTCTCCGAGCTCATGCTCCAGATGTTCGACGACGAGAACCCGCTGTACATGATGGCCGACTCCGGCGCCCGTGGTTCCAAGACCCAGCTGCGTCAGCTCGGCGGTATGCGCGGCCTCATGGCCGACATGTCCGGTGAGACGATCGACCTCCCCATTAAGGCGAACTTCCGCGAGGGCCTGCTCCCGCTCGAGTACTTCATCTCCACCTACGGCGCCCGTAAGGGCCTGGTGGATACCGCCAGCCACACCTCCGACTCCGGTTACCTCACCCGTCGTCTCGTCGACGTGGCGCAGGACGTCATCGTGCGCGAGGAGGACTGCGGCACCACCGAGGGCGTGACCTACAAGCTCACGCTGCCCGAGACCGGCGAGATTAACGCCGACCTCGTGGGTCGTTGCTTCATCGAGGACGTCACGGCGCCCGACGGCACCGTGCTCTTCCATGCCGATGAGTACATCGAGAGCACCGCGGATATCCAGAAGATGCTCGACGCCGGACTCACGAAGGTCACGCTTCGCGCCCTGCTTACCTGCCGCTCCAAGTACGGCGTCTGCCAGAAGTGCTACGGCTGGGACCTCTCCACGCGTCGTCCCGTTGCCATTGGCACCGCGGTGGGCATCATCGCCGCGCAGTCGATCGGCGAGCCCGGTACCCAGCTTACGATGCGCACCATTCACTCCGGCGGCGTCGCGGGCGTTGACGACATTACTCAGGGCCTGCCGACGGTTGGCCGTATGTTCGACGTTGTTGGCAACGTGAACGAGAAGATCCTCGGTCGCGAGGCCGATCTCGCTCCGCACTCGGGCATGCTTTCCATCAAGCCCGAGAAGAGCGAGTACGTGCTCACCATCAACGATACCGAGAACCCCGGTCGCATCATCGACGAGATCCGCGTCCCGGCGTCCGTGCGCTTCATGCCCGGCATCGAGGATGGCTGCGAGGTTCGCGCCGGCGACCAGATTACCAAGGGCTTCGTGAACTTCCGTAACCTGCGTCGCCTTACCGACATCGAGAGCACCATGCACACGTTCGTCCAGAGCGTGAAGGAGGTCTACACCTCGCAGGGCGTCGACCTGAACGACAAGCACATCGAGGTCATCGCACGTCAGATGCTGCGTCGCGTTCAGATCACCAACCCCGGTGACTCCAAGTACCTGCTTGGCCAGTATGTCGATCGCTACGAGTTCGCCGACGAGGTCGAGCGCGTGGCGCGCGAGGGCGGCGCTGCCCCTGCGGCCGAGCCGGTCATCCTGGGTACGCTCAAGGTTGCTTCCTCCATCGATTCCTGGCTCTCCAGCGCGTCGTTCATCCGCACGGCGGGCGTGCTCACCGAGGCTGCCATCGAGGGCAAGGTCGACCACCTGCTCGACCTCAAGTCGAACGTCATCGTGGGCAAGAAGATCCCCGCGGGCACCGGCCTCAAGCCCTATGCCGCGGCGCAGCTCACCTATCGCACGGCCGACGGCTATCAGCCCATCGACGGTCCCACCTCCGCGAACGCCAAGTCGCTGCCGGATTGGGCGCCCGAGGAGCTCAAGGACCTCGACGAGAAGCTTCCGCAGCAGCTCGACTGGCCCGATTACGACGAGATGGGTGGCGGCGACGGCTCGTTCACCCGCAACGGTCGCACCGTGACGGCCGAGGAGGCCAAGCTCTACCTCTTCGACGACCTCGGCGTGAGCCAGCGCTGGACCAACAAGTTCAGCGAGGTGGGCATCGAGACCGTGGGTGACCTCGTGGGTAAATCCGAGGAGGACCTGCTGCGCATCGACGGCATCGGCCACAAGGCGCTCGAGGAGCTGCGCGACGGCCTGGAGGCCCGCAACCTGCTCTACATCCTCGACAACAACTCCGATAAGGCGGATGCCGAGGAGCTCTCGCAGCTGCTGCAGATGGTCTTCAGCCCCGATGGCCCCGACGACATCCTGCTCGGCACCTCTGCGCCGCGTCACCACTTCGATACGGAAGAGGAGATGCTCGGCGCGCCTGCCGAGAGCGGCAGCTCGTCGAACGCCGACTCCGGTGTCATCAACGAGGACATGGCCTCGCTCGACGCGCTGCTCAACCAGCTTGTCGACTCCGATGACGACATCGACGAGGAGTAAGCACTCGGAGTATTAGCAACGCCCCGGCGCATCATCGCGTATGACAAGGTCCGTCTCGCAAGAGGCGGACCTTGTTTTGTTACGGTTGCGGTGGGGTAGAATCTGCTCAACGTCGCAAGCGAAAGGAGCAAGATGGAGTCGACGCAGCCAACGGGCAGCAGGTGGCGCAATATCTTCGCAGCGCTTGGTGTGCTCGCGTACATGATCGCGTCGAGCATCATCGCGGCCATCGTGCTCGTGTTGCTTTTGGCCATCGTACAGGTTGCTTTGGGTTCCGCGAGCTCCATTGCCGGCGTGATTGACGCGCTGGACGGCGACCCCAATCTGCTTTCCATCTCAGTCTATGTGCTCATGGGTCTGCCAGTGGCGCTGCTGCTCCATGCGCATCTCCATCCGCGTCTGCGCGCCCGCGACCTCAAGCCAGTGTGGGATTCGGATTATGAGCGCATGGCGCACGATGCCGATGCGGCCAATCAGCCGGTGGCGATACCCGCTGCGGAGGCCACTGGCTCCGCACGTCCCACGCATGTGATGGCAGACGCCGCCGCACCTGCTGCGGCGCTTCCGCGCGTCTCCCTCTCGCTCGCAGGCTTCACGCTGCGCTCGCTCGCGCTCATCGTACTGCTCGTGATCGGCGTGCAGTATCTCACCGATTTGGTCTTTGTGCTCTACGATCAGTTTGCACCGAGCGTGATCGAGGAATACACCGATCTGCTTGAGGGCTCGGGGCTCACCAGCTATGGTGTGCTTTGGTTCATCGCGACCATCGTGCTGCCGCCGCTCGTGGAGGAGGCGGGTTTCCGCGGTTTGGCGCTTACCTACTTCCGTCGCGCCGGTGCCCCCTTCGCGGTGGCAAATATCATTCAGGCGCTGGCGTTCGGTATCTTCCATATGAACCTCTTGCAGGGGACCTATACCTTTTTTGCCGGCCTGGTACTGGGGTTTGTCGCGTACCGCTATCACTCGCTTGTTCCTGCGATCATCATGCATGCGTTCTATAACCTGTGGGGCACGTTTGGCTCCGAGATGATCAACGCGCTGCTGCCTAACCTCTCCATAGTTGCCAGCATCGCATTCGGCGCCGTGGTAACCGTTGTTGCGCTCGTGCTCATCGTGCGCGACACGGCAGGTGTCGCGCCTCCCCACGACGCCTAGGATCTTCCAGACACCACAAACAACTATCTGTAGAGCCAGATGGTCACGAGACGACACGTATGGGCGATGTCGTCGCAGCAACACCCCTCCCGTGGTCACGAGACGACACCTATGGGTGATGAAGCTCCAGCAGATGCAGGTTCGTGGTCACGGCGGGGGACATATGGGTTGCCGCGTAGCAGGATTACGCCGTAGCGACATCGAGTAAAACGTATCACCCCATGTTTTATGGGGTGATACGTTCTTTTGCAATTGAAAATAGCTTGACGTAACGTGACGCCAACCCATACCCCTCAAGCATTGACCACGACCCCGGTGTTCCTACGAACGAACCACCCATAGGTGTCGTCTCGTGACCACGGGGATGGTGCCGCCAGCACGCCGTAACCCATACGTCCTCGATCGTGACCATCGTGGTGCATGTAAGGGCGAAGGGGGGCGCTGCATGTCCGGCTGCGGCCAGGCACGCAGGGCAGTGAGCGTGCTACATGGTAGCGCCGGGTAGTTCCTTATGGAACAACCCGGCGCGCGTGCTTGCACGATGGGGCAGTGGCACTGGCGAAGCTATGCGGCGTAGCCATTTGCACCGCTGATGAGGAAGAGTCCCTCGATAAAGCCGTCCCAGCTATCGGCATCAACGTATACACTGCCGGTGGCGAGGTCGATGTGGAAGTCAACGTGGTTATACTCGGTGGGGCCCGTCGCTCCCAGCTCGTTGATGGCATATTGCATACCCATGTAGAAGGTGCCGTTCGTAAGGTGGTTCTTAGCATCGTCGATCGTGGAGGTGCCCGCAGCCTCGCACGAATCCTGCCAGAACTTATTGCCGGCGGCGGCGATGTCAAACGAAGGCGAGATGGTGTAGTAGAGCGTGCCCGTGCAGGTTGTAGGGTCATAGGTCACATCGTTGCAGTCGAACGAGAAGCCCTGCTGCAGGAAGAGCCGCGTGATCTCGCTGTTGGGGTAGCAGAGCTCGTCGACACCCATAAGGGCGAAGTTCTCCCAGTACCAGGCGATATTGTCGATTGTCTCCTGCGAGATGATGGAGGTGTCGCCTTGGGAGAGGCGGTTGAACAGGGACTCAACATGCCCTTGGATCATGTGAAGCGCGCTGTTTACGCTCGTCGAACTTGAGGCGTCTGTCACACTGCCGGCAACAAGGTAGCTTGGATTGGATGAGGTCTGCGCCGACGTGCCATTCTTGGCCTGACCGTTCAGGTAATCCATGACAACCGAATCGTTATTAGTGTTAGGAAGGTTGGGGTACTGGTAGGCGGTATAGTCGCTGCTCTTTGTCGGAGACGTATCGGCGCTGTCACCATAGGTGCCCACACCATCAAGTTCGATGATGGCATCGTCTGCAGCATAGCTTGACGCATGCACTGTTGAGTCGGTGTCATACGTCGATGTACTTGATGCCGAGGATCCGTTCTCAAGGGTGGACGAGGCGGACGTGGATGCACTCGTATTCGAAGAGGTGCAACCGCTCTGGCTGAGTACAAGCGCCGTTCCCATGGCCGCCACGAGGGCAAGGGTACCCCAACGGTGGTTGCGCTGCTTGCGCGCAGGCGCAGGTGAGGTGGAGCTGAACGTGGGATACATACGAATCGACATGGTGTCCTCTTTCTCTCGATGCCGTGCGAAGTGCTTCTCCGCGTGTCGAGGCAACCATATCAACGACCCCAACATGTCCTTGCGCAAGCGCATGGGCGAGGGGGGTGTAGACTGCATGCCGTGAGGGGCGCGGCATGGGCACGCGCCGCCTCGTGCGGGCGCATCAGTGGGCCCCTGTGCAGCAACAGCACGAGCCTCTTATGAAGATTCTGCGCAAATTGCCTGATTTTAGGATACGCCCGGCTCCGTGGTGTGTTGACGCAACGCGTACGCGCGCGTAAAGTTTCGGTTTGCGTGTTTCGAAGGTGGATGCTGACGCCTCGATTCAAGCCGTTGCACCCTATATAGCTGGAATCATCAATAGAAGGAGTACGCTTTGCCTACAATTAACCAGCTGGTCCTCAAGGGCCGCAAGTCCAAGCCCGCGAAGTCCAAGAACGCGGCTCTCCAGCACAATCCGCAGAAGCGCGGCGTGTGCACCCGCGTGTTCACCACCTCGCCCAAGAAGCCGAACTCGGCCCTTCGTAAGGTCGCCCGTGTTCGCCTGGTCAACGGCATCGAGGTCACGGCCTACATCCCCGGTGAGGGTCATAACCTGCAGGAGCACTCCATCGTGCTCATCCGCGGCGGCCGCGTGCGCGACCTGCCTGGTGTGCGTTACAAGATCATCCGCGGCGCCTACGACTGCGCTCCGGTCAACAACCGCATGCAGTCCCGCTCCCGCTACGGTGCTAAGCGCCCCAAGAAATAACGTCACACCCACGCATCGTCTGAGCGCGCATGAATTCGCGCTCGCGAGCTAACTCATAAGGAGATTCACTATGCCGCGTCGTGCAGCAGCAAACCGTCGCGAGATTATGCCGGATGCCGTGTATAACAACCGTCTCGTGACCCAGCTTATCAACAAGGTTCTTCTCGACGGCAAGAAGTCCGTCGCCGAGCGTGTCGTCTACGGCGCCTTCGACATCGTCGCGAAGAAGTCCGATTCCGATCCGCTGGCCGTCTTCAAGAAGGCTATGGAGAACGTCAAGCCCACGCTCGAGGTTAAGCCCAAGCGCGTTGGTGGCGCTACCTATCAGGTGCCTATGGAGGTCAGCTCTCGTCGTTCGACCCAGCTCGCTATCCGCTGGATCGTTAACTTCTCGCGTGCTCGCAAGGAGAAGACCATGGCCGAGCGTCTCGCGAACGAGATCCTCGACGCCTCCAACGGCGTTGGCGCTTCCGTGAAGAAGCGCGAGGACGTCTTCAAGATGGCTGAGGCCAACCGTGCCTTCTCGCACTATCGCTGGTAATTCTGGGAGGAATTGAAGTGGCTAAAAAGTCCAAGTACAAGCTCTCCGACACTCGTAACATCGGCATCATGGCCCACATCGATGCCGGTAAGACGACGACCACCGAGCGCATCCTGTACTACACCGGCAAGACCCACAAGATCGGCGAGGTGCACGAGGGCGCTGCCACCATGGACTGGATGGTCCAGGAGCAGGAGCGCGGCGTGACCATCACCTCCGCTGCCACCACGTGCTTCTGGCACAAGGGCGGCGACGTGAAGAACGGCCCCGCCTACCGCATTCAGATCATCGACACCCCGGGCCACGTTGACTTCACCGCCGAGGTCGAGCGTTCCCTCCGCGTGCTCGACGGCGCCGTGGCCGTGTTCGGCGCCGTTGCCGGCGTGCAGCCGCAGTCCGAGACCGTGTGGCGTCAGGCCCGCAACTTCAACGTTCCGCGCATCGCCTTCATCAACAAGTACGACCGCGTGGGCGCCGACTTCTTCCACGCCATCGACACCATGAAGGAGCGCCTCAACGCCAACGCTGTGGCCATCCAGGTCCCGATGGGCGCTGAGGATCAGTTCTGGGGCATCATCGACCTCGTCACCATGACCGCGTGGGACTTCAAGGCCGACGACAAGGGCATGACCTATCCTGAGGCCATGGACGAGATCCCGGCCGAGTTCGCCGACATCGTGGCCGAGAAGCGCGAGGAGCTCCTCGACGCCGCCGCGAACTACGACGACGAGCTCATGGAGATGATCCTCGAGGAGCAGGAGATTCCCGTTGAGAAGCTCAAGGCCGCTATCCGCGCCGGCGTGCTTGCCAACGAGCTCAACCCCGTCCTCGTGGGTTCCGCCTACAAGAACAAGGGCGTGCAGGAGCTGCTCGACGCCGTTGTCGACTACCTCCCCAGCCCGCTCGACGTGCCGCCCGTGGAGGGCACCAACCCCGACACCGGTGCCACCGACACCCGCAAGGCCGACGATTCCGAGCCCTTCTCGGCGCTCGCCTTCAAGATCGCGACCGACCCGTTCGTGGGTAAGCTCACGTTCTTCCGCGTGTACTCCGGTCACATCGACTCCGGTTCGTATGTGGTGAACGCCACCAACGGCCAGCGCGAGCGCTTCGGCCGCATCCTCGAGATGAACGCCAACGATCGTATCGACGTTGACGGCGCCTCCACCGGCGACATCCTCGCCGCCGTGGGTCTCAAGAACACCACCACTGGTGACACCCTCTGCGAGGAGGGCCACGAGATCATCCTCGAGTCCATGGAGTTCCCCGATCCCGTTATCGACGTTGCCGTGGAGCCCAAGACCAAGGCTGAGCAGGACAAGATGAGCCTCGCGCTCGCCAAGCTCGCCGAGGAGGACCCGACCTTCACCGTGCGCACCGACCACGAGACCGGCCAGACCATCATCGCCGGCATGGGCGAGCTGCACCTCGAGATCATCGTCGACCGTCTGCTTCGCGAGTTCAAGGTCGAGGCTAACGTTGGTAAGCCCCAGGTTGCCTATCGCGAGGCTCCGGGCCACGACGTCGAGCGTGCCGAGGGCAAGTTCGTGCGTCAGTCCGGTGGTCGCGGCCAGTATGGTCACGCCGTCATCAAGCTCGAGAAGATGGAGGAGGGCTTCGGCTACGAGTTCGTCAACGCTATCGTCGGCGGCGTCGTGCCGAAGGAGTACATCCCCTCGATCGACAAGGGCATTCAGGAGGCGCTCAACACCGGCGTCATCGCGGGCTACCCCGTGGTCGATGTCAAGGTGACCCTCTTCGACGGCTCCTACCACGAGGTCGACTCCTCCGAGGCCGCGTTCAAGATCGCCGGTTCCATGGCCATCAAGGACGCCCTCAAGAAGTCCGACCCCATCCTGCTCGAGCCGGTCATGGCCGTCGAGGTCGAGACCCCCGAGCAGTACATGGGCGACGTTATGGGCAACCTCTCCGGTCGCCGCGGCAAGATTGAGGGCATGGACGACCGCTCCGGCAACAAGGTCATCCGCGCCAAGGTGCCGCTGGGCGAGATGTTCGGCTATGCTACCGACCTTCGCTCCCAGACCCAGGGCCGCGCGTCCTACACCATGCAGTTCGACTGCTACGAGCCCGCGCCGAAGTCGATTACCGATGAGGTTATCGCTAAGGCTGGCGGCAACGCGTAAGAGACCACGCGAACAGTCAGGTAAATCTCGCGAGGTCACTCGCGCATCTATTGGAGGTACTTCAATTGGCTAGCCAGAAGATCAGGATCCGCCTCAAGGGCTATGATCACGAGGTCGTGGATCAGTCTGCGAAGCTCATCGTGGACACCGCCCAGAAGACCGGCGCCCGTGTTTCCGGTCCTATCCCGCTGCCCACCGAGCGCAACCTCTACACGGTTATCCGCTCGCCGCACAAGGATAAGGACTCCCGTGAGCAGTTCGAGATGCGCACCCACAAGCGCCTCATCGACATCCTCGACCCCACCTCGGGTACCGTCGACTCGCTCATGCGTCTCGACCTCCCCGCTGGCGTTGACATCGAGATCAAGCTCTAAGCTTCTCATCCGATAGCTTGCAGTTGAAAAGGCCCCTCCGAAAATGGAGGGGCCTTCTTCATTAGGCAAATGATCTAGGCGAGCGTCTGCTGAAGATACGCGATGATGTCATCCGATTCGTACAGGGGCTTGCCGTCGATAAACAGGCACGGCACCTGGACTTTACCGCCGACGCGCTCAAGCGTGGCGCGCGCTTCCGGCTCTGCCGTGATGTTGCTCAGCGGCAGCTCGATGTCGTGCTGTTCCATGAACGAGAGCACCTTGCGGCAAAACGGGCACGTTGGCATGTAGAACAACTCATAGGTCGCGGCCATAACGGCTCCTTTCAAGATGCGTGCTTAGCTGGCCTTATACGTGCTGTACCCCTCGAGCCCGGTATGTTATTCATCCAGCCGTGGATTTTGACGCTCGCATGCTCTCAGCAGGCACAGGAGAAACGTGAGCGTGAGTGACACGTCGAGCTGCATGGGGTTCTGCACATGCATGCGGTAAGCCTCGTAACCATTCGATAGCCGCTCAATCGAAAGATGTGCTGCCATCTCATTGTTCCTTAAAATCTCAAGTTCATTCTCAAGCCAGTTGCCTTCGATAGACATGCCGAGACCCTCTAGACGCCAGACACGCTCAATTCCTGCCGCTGTTTTGAGTGTATTGGTTAGGCTGACTGTTCCGGAGCCGGGGATGTGACCTTGTAGCGCGGGCAGTTGAACACCCGTAGTGATTTGTTTGAGCGCCGCCTTTGCAACAGTTCTACCAGTCGCGCTGCTTACGATTTTCCACCGGGCACCTCGCCAATAACGCGCTGTGTTGGTAATCGTGAAGAGAGGATGATGTTCGCGATCAACGATCTCAAGCGCATCGGCTTCAATCGCAGATGTGCCATTCGGAATTATGAGCGTGAGGTGTTGCGGAGAGGCGAATGTCTCACGCAAGATGTCGGTTGCAGCGAGATTGTGTGCTGTGGTATGTAGCGCACCGACGAGTAGGAACGCACACGCAGCAAGTATCCCCAGCAGCAAGCAGATAGATTCGATGGAGACAGAACGTGTTGCAAGAACAATTGCGAGCAGACAGACGGTTACCACGAGTACGATGAGGGCGATGCGCAAACGTTGGGCAGAAACGCGCTGCCGGTGAAGCGTATCCTGCAATGATGAGGGATCACCAGATAGCAGGGCATCGGTCGGGACGCGAAACAGCGTGCTGAGCATCACGATAGATTGAGCATCGGGGACAGTCTTGTTGAGCTCCCAATTCACGATGGTCTGACGGCTGACGTACATCTGTCGTGCGAGCTCTTGTTGCGTCAAGCCGTATGACGTGCGAAGCGAGCGGATGACAGCGCCAATATCCATGATGCCTCCTGCAGCACGGAGCCAGTAAGCGATGAAGAAAGCAACGTTGACCAAGGTTACTGAAGTGGATGTACCCCACGATACGCAGTCGAGAACGGAAGCAAAAGTCCAAAGGCTTTGACACGCATGCTGACCTGCAAAAATGAATGTGCAGCCTTTATGAACACGCCCGGAGGCGTGTATACTAATCAATCGTGTCTTCATAGGGAGGATTCTGTCTCTACGAAACGCCTGCTTAAATGGGTTGCGCGGGCGCAACGTAACGGCGGAACCGCAAACTATGGTGATGCATTCGTCAGTAGTGGTCCGCTGGGGGCAGGCACAAGGGGTGCCTGCAATGTCCCAAGACCACCGAGGGTTAGGATCATTGAATGATCAGCATGATTCTCGGCCGCAAGATCGGGATGACCCAGGTGTGGGATGACGACGATAACATCGTCCCCGTCACCGTCATCCAGGCAGGCCCCTGCGCCGTCTCGCAGGTTAAAACTCAGGCGACCGACGGCTATGACGCCGTCCAGATCGGGTTCGGCGACATCAAGGCTAAGAACGTGAACAAGCCCATGGCTGGTCACTTCGCCAAGGCCGGTGTCGAGCCCGTCCGTTATCTCCGCGAGGTCCGCGTGGAGAATGGCGAGGACCACAAGGTTGGCGAGACCGTCACTGTCGCCGACTTTGCCGACGTCCAGAAGGTCGACGTCATCGGTACCTCCAAGGGTAAGGGCTTCCAGGGTCGCATCAAGCGCTGGGGTCAGCGCCGCGGTCCTATGACTCACGGTTCCCACTTCAAGCGTCACCCCGGCTCCATCGGCCAGTGCGCCTATCCCGCGCGCGTTCTCAAGGGCGTCAAGATGGCAGGCCACATGGGTAACGAGCGCGTGACCGTGAAGAACCTGTCCGTTGTTCGCATCGATGCCGAGCAGAACCTCATGCTTGTCAAGGGCGCTGTCCCTGGCGGCAAGAACGCTCTGGTCGCCATCCGTATGGCGTAATGTTGCCACATCGTCAATCCACGTCATACCAAGGAGAACACACACATGGCTAAGTTTGAAGTAAAGAACAGCGAGGGCGCGAAGGTCTCCGAGGCCGAGCTCGCCGCTGAGGTGTACGGCATCGAGCCGAACACCCACATCATGCATCACATCGTCAAGTGCCAGCAGGCCTGCTGGCGCCGTGGCACCCAGTCCGCCAAGGGCCGTTCCGAGGTCTCCGGCGGCGGCAAGAAGCCGTGGCGTCAGAAGGGCACCGGTCACGCCCGCCAGGGTTCGATTCGTGCCGCTCAGTGGCGTCACGGTGGCGTGGTCTTCGCTCCGAAGCCCCGCTCCTATGCCAAGCGCATGAACAACAAAGAGGTCAAGCTCGCGATGCGTTCCGCGCTTTCCGCGAAGGTCCGCGACAACGAGCTCGTGCTCGTGGACGACTACGGCTTCGAGAAGCCGTCCACCAAGGCCGCTGTCGCTATGCTCAAGGCTCTCGGCCTTGAGGGCAAGCGCCTCACCATCATCGTTCGCGACGACGACATCAACGCGTTCCTGTCGTTCCGCAACATCCCCAAGACGTTCATCATCACGCCGGACGAGGCCAACACCTATGACCTCCTCAACAACGGCGCGCTCCTGATGCCCGCTGATGTTGCCGCTCACTTCGGGGAGGTGCTCGCATAAATGACCGCCCATGAGATCATCATTCGCCCCATCGTCTCCGAGCGCAGCTACGCTCTGATGGAGGAGAACAAGTACACGTTCGAGGTTGCTCGCAACGCGAACAAGTACCAGATCAAGGATGCCGTGGAGGAGCTCTTCTCCGTGCACGTCACGCGCGTTAACACCATCAACGTCAAGCCGAAGACCAAGCGTGTTCGCTACATCGCCGGCAAGACGCGTCAGTGGAAGAAGGCCGTCGTGACGCTCGCCGAGGGCGAGTCCATCGAGATCTTCGGCGCCCAGGCCTAACGGTCTAGCGCTTGTCTCGCCTCCCACACCGGGAGGCGAGCGAAGGGATGTACCGGGCATAAACATAGAGCCGCCCGGTACCGTGGTTATCCGGTGTCGCCGCACCCCGAGGTGAAAGCCTCGAATCCCTGCTTGCGGCGGCGAGCGGATAGAGATTGAAAGGGATAGGTAATGGCTGTAAAGCACCTTAAGCCGACCAGCGCGGGCCGCCGCTGGCAGACGATCTCGGACTTCTCCGACATCACCTGCACCACGCCCGAGAAGTCGCTTCTCGAGCCGCTGCCCAAGAAGGCCGGTCGCAACAACAACGGTCGCATCACCGTTCGTCATCAGGGCGGCGGCGTGAAGCGTCGTTATCGTCGCATCGACTTCAAGCGCAACAAGGACGGCGTGCCCGCCAAGGTTGCGACGATCGAGTACGACCCCAACCGCTCTGCGCGCATCGCGCTGCTCCACTATGTCGATGGTGAGAAGCGCTACATCCTCGCGCCCAAGGGCCTCACTGTTGGTGACGAGGTCATCTCCGGTACCGGCATCGACATCAAGCCCGGTAACGCGATGCCCCTCTCCGAGATTCCCGTGGGTACGCTCATCCACGCGATCGAGTTCCAGCCCGGTAAGGGCGCTGCGATTGCCCGCTCCGCCGGCACCGCCTGCCAGCTCATGGGCAAGGAGGGCAAGTACGCCATCGTACGTATGCCCTCTTCCGAGATGCGCCGCATTCTCATCACCTGCCGCGCCACGGTGGGCGAGGTTGGCAACGCCGACCACTCCAACATCGTGATCGGCAAGGCCGGCCGCAAGCGTCACATGAACGTGCGCCCGACCGTCCGTGGTACCGTCATGAACCCGGTCGACCACCCGCACGGCGGCGGCGAGGGCAAGAACCACACCTCTGGTCGCCCGTCCGTCACCCCGTGGGGCAAGCCTACGAAGGGCTATCGTACGCGCAAGAAGAAGAAGGCTTCGAACAGCCTCATCATCCGTCGTCGTCGCAAGTAGTCGATACCGAGAATTAGGAGATAAGCACCTATGAGCAGAAGTCTCAAAAAAGGGCCGTTCGTGGAAGCTCGCCTGCTCTCGCGTATCATCGCGATGAACGAGGCTGGCAAGAAGGACGTCGTGAAGACCTGGTCCCGCGCGTCCACCATCTTCCCTGAGATGGTCGGTCACACGATCGCCGTCCACGATGGTCGCAAGCACGTTCCCGTGTACATCACCGAGTCCATGGTTGGTCACAAGCTTGGTGAGTTCGCGCCCACCCGTACGTTCCGTGGCCACAAGGCCAAGTAGGGGGTTTCACGTAAATGGCAACTAAAGCTACCGATACCGAGACCCGCGAGGTTCGCGCCGTCGCCAAGTACGTGCGCGTCTCTCCGTCCAAGGCTCGCCTCGTGGTCGATCTCATCCGTCGCAAGTCTGTTGCGCAGGCTTTCGACATCCTGCATTTCTGCGAGCGCGCCGTCGCCGTGGACGTGGAGAAGGTTCTCCGCTCCGCCGTGGCCAACGCCGAGCACAACTTCAACATGCGTGCCGATGACCTCGTGGTCGCCGCTGCCTATGTTGACGAGGGCCCGACGCTCAAGCGCATCCGTCCTCGCGCTAAGGGCTCCGCTTCCCGCATCCTGAAGCGCATGAGCCACATCACCGTTGTCGTCGCTCCTCGAAAGGAGGCTTAAAGCGTCATGGGTCAGAAAGTCTACCCCACCGGTTTCCGTCTCGGCATCACCGAGAACTGGCGCTCCCGTTGGTTCGCCGACAAGGATTACGCCAAGACCCTCGGTAACGATCTCGAGATTCGCAAGTACCTCGCGAAGCGCCTCCGTCGCGCTGCCGTGTCCCGCGTGGAGATCGAGCGCGCTGGCGACAAGGTGAAGATCATCATCTACACCGCCCGTCCCGGCATCGTCATCGGCAAGAAGGGTTCCGAGATCGACGCCCTGCGCGGCGAGCTCGAGAAGGTCGTTGGCGTGTCTAAGGGCCAGCTCTCCGTCGACGTCATCGAGATCAAGCGTCCCGAGCTCGACGCCACCCTCGTTGCCCAGTCCATCGCCGAGCAGCTCGAGGGCCGCGTGGCCTTCCGTCGCGCCATGCGCAAGGCGGTTCAGTCCGCTTCCAAGGCCGGCGCCAAGGGCATCCGTATCCAGTGCTCCGGTCGTCTCGGCGGCGCCGAGATGGGCCGTCGCGAGTGGTACCGCGAGGGTCGCGTGCCGCTGCACACCCTGCGTGCCAAGATCGACTACGGCACCGCCGTTGCCCGCACCACCATGGGTGCCTGCGGCGTGAAGGTCTGGATCTACCTGGGCGAGAAGCTCCCCGGCCAGCCTGTTCCCAACCCCGCGCTCGAGGGCTCCAGCCGCCCCCGTCGCCGTAACTCCGAGAGGAGGGGTCAGTAGTGCTTGCCCCTAAGCGTGTTCTTCACCGTAAGGTGCAGCGTGGCTCCATGAAGGGCCAGGCCAAGGGTAACACCGAGCTGCATTTCGGTGAGTATGGCATCAAGGCCCTCGAGGCCCATTGGATCACCAACCGCCAGATCGAGGCGGCCCGTGTCGCCATGACCCGTTACATGAAGCGTGGCGGCCGCGTGTTCATCACCATCTTCCCCGACAAGCCCATCACCAAGAAGCCTGCGGAGACCCGCATGGGTTCTGGTAAGGGTAACCCGGAGGAGTGGGTGGCCGTTGTCAAGCCCGGTCGCATCATGTTCGAGATCTCCGGCGTGTCCGAGGAGATCGCCCGCGAGGCGCTCCGTCTTGCTCAGCACAAGCTGCCCATCAAGACCAAGATCGTTACCCGCGCAGATCAGGACGGGGAGGATAAGTAAATGAAGCCCGCAGAGATTCGTGAGCTCTCCGACGAGCAGCTCGCTGAGAAGCTGAAGGAAGGTCGCGCCGAGCTTTTCAACCTTCGTTTCCAGATGGCCACCAGCCAGCTGGACAACACGGCTCGCGTTAAGACCGTGAAGAAGGACATCGCGCGCATCCTGACCGAGCAGCGCGCCCGTGAGATCGCAGCGGAGAAGGCCGCTGCGGCGAAGTAGATCTCGAGGAGAGAACATGAGCGATACTACGCGCAACCAGCGTAAAGTCCGCACGGGTGTCGTCGTCTCCATCTCGGGCAACAAGACCATCGTTGTCCAGACCGAGGAGCGCAAGCGTCATCCTAAGTACGGCAAGATGATGACCACCACCAAGAAGCTTCATGCACACGATGAGGAGTGCACGGCAGGTATCGGCGACAAGGTTCGCCTCATGGAGACCCGTCCCCTGTCCAAGATGAAGCGTTGGCGTCTCGTCGAGATCATCGAGCGCGCCAAGTAAGCTGCTTGACCAGTACACGCCGGTGATGTGCGCGAGGGTTTGTGCGCGTGCACCTCTCACCGGCCTAGGTTCGGAGGAACTACCATGATTCAAATGCAAACCATGCTGAACGTCGCCGATAACTCCGGTGCGCGCAAGGTTCGCTGCATCAAGGTGCTCGGTGGCTCCAAGCGCCGTTATGCGGGAATCGGTGACGTGATCGTGGCCGCCGTCCAGGAGGCTACGCCTGGCGCGAACGTAAAGAAGAAGGATGTCGTGAAGTGCGTCGTCGTGCGCACCGTCAAGGAGATCCGCCGCAAGGACGGTTCCTACATCCGCTTCGACGACAACGCTTGCGTCGTCATTAACAACGACGGCTCGCCCGTGGGCACCCGTATCTTCGGGCCCGTGGCGCGCGAGCTGCGTGACAAGAAGTACATGAAGATCGTCTCGCTTGCTCCCGAGACCCTGTAAGGAAAGGAGAGAGCACCTATGGCTATGTCCATCAAGAAGGGCGATACCGTCAAGATTCTCTCCGGCAAGGATCGCGGCAAGCAGGGCACTGTCCTTCGCGCGTATCCTGCTGAGGGCAAGATCAAGGTCGAGGGCGTCGCGGTGGTCACCAAGGCCGTGCGTCCCAGCCAGCAGAACCAGGCTGGCGGCTTCGAGCACAAGGAGGCCAAGATCGACGCCTCCAATGCGATGCTCGTGTGCCCCAAGTGCGGTGCTGCCACCCGCGTGAACCACAAGCAGGGCGAGATCGACGGTCATAAGACCCGCGTTCGCGTCTGCAAGAAGTGCGGCGCCGAGTTCTAAGAGCTCTGGCGACATAGCGCTCGTAATGAGCGTAAACGCATGTAAAAGGCCCTGAGATACGTTCTCGGGGTCTTTTTCTATCGACTCGCCCCCGCTCCTCGCAACCACATCGCGCCTATAGCCTTTATGGGCTATAGGCGCGCTTCGTCTGAGCATGACGTTCTGTTCGTGAGCCCCGTAGAGGAACGCTTTAAGTGTTCCTCTACGGGGCAATGCACGCACGTGCTGTCGGAAATGGTCACGACGTGGGGGTTATGGGTGAAAAGGTCCTAGGGTTGTGCCCTGGATGGTCACGAGGCGAGGGGTATGGGTTGTAAGCGCGTAGGATGACGCGCGTGATGGTCATCGCAGGGGACTTATGGGTAACGCGAGCCTATGAAATCCGGTTAAGTTATCCATATCTATCCCGTCATGACCGTGTAGGCGCCTGAGAAGCCTTATAAGGCCTTCTCAGGCGCTCAATGCTACGTGAGATTCGCCCATAAGTGTCAAAAGATGACCATGAGGCTGAGGTTGCTACGCATCTGTTACCCATAGGTGTCGCCTCGTGACCACAGGAGGCAGGATGCTACGCGTTTGTCACCCATAGGTGTCCTTCCGTGACCAGTCGGAAGGGGGAGCGAGGCATCGTAAGAGATTATGCGGGGACGATGGCTGAGCCTGGCGGGCTGAACTAGTCGACACCGACGAAAAGACAGCCGGAGGTGCAGCCGCGTTGGCGTGCGGCGGGTGTACGACCGGCGACTGCGGCATCGAGGGCGCGACGAGCGCGGACAACTTGGCGTCGCAGCTCTTCGGGGGCGAGTAATGTTCCGTCGACGAGGAAGCGGCTCACGCCAGCGGCGAGCAGCTGCGGAATCTGCGGCGTGATATCGGTGGGCTGTGCCGTGTACAGTCGTGACCGACCATGAATATCCGTGCGCACGGGGAACACCTTGCCGTCGATATTGCGCAGCGAGAGCTCGCGCGAGCGCAATGCGCAGCGTGTGCAATCGTGGATGCAGGCATCGAGCACCTGCAGGATGCAGTGCTCGCTCGTCATGACACGGGAGCGGCCGTAGACCATGATTCCCACAGGCGTCGCGGCAGCGGGGACGAACTCCTCCATCTCATCGAGCGTGAGCTCGGGGGAGAGCCAGAACCCGTACGCGCCGTGCGCCTCGAGGAACTGTAGACAAAATGCGTTGTGCACAGGAATGCAGGAGCGAATCTCGGCGGCGCATCCACGCTCCGCGGCGAGCGCAAGCTCGGAGATATTGCCCACGGCAGCCGTTAGGTCGGGAGTAATCCATGCGTCGAGGCGCTCGCGATCATCTGCGCGACATACCTCGTCGAGGATGGGGATGATGCCGAGCTCCACGGCGCGCGCAAGATCGATACCCGCTTGGGCGAGGTGGTCTGTGGCCATGTAGATGCGATCTGCCTGCGCTTCGCGTGCTGCCTCGTACGATTCAAGCGAGGTAGCGATGGCGCAAATGCAGGGGCGGTGCTCTGTAGTTGCAGATACAGCATCTGCATGCGAGGGATCCGGATTAAGACGAGGGACGATCTCAACCTCACGAAGCTCGCGCGCATGCTCACGGTAGGGAGCGAGGATGGCGTCTTCGAGCGCGTCGCATGCCGCGGCGCGAACCTTATGTACCGCCGAGAAGCCCATGCCGCAGCCCTCATCGAGCTCGACGGTGAATGAGGCTGCCTCGAAGGGGCTCGAGCCCATGCGGCCCACGTGCTCGACAAGGTCGTTGTTGGTAACGGGGCGCGTGCGCGCCGCCTCGACCATAAAGCCTTCTGCACGCGCAGTGAGTGAGGGGTCGTCCGCGCAGGTTAGTGTGACCGAAAACGGTTCACCGAGCCGTGCGGCCACATGCACGTCGACCGCGCGCTTGCGCGGATAGGCACGCGACGTGGCCTCGGCGGCAACATCGAGCGCGTGTTGGCTGCGAATCAAGCGCACCGTGCAGCCGGTGGCCATGGGGCGCGCAACCTCGATACCAATGGTCTCGCCGGCGTTGGCGGAGGTGCGCGCAATGCCGGTGAGGAAGCGATCTGGTTCGCGGTCGTGGCGCAACTCGAGCAAGTCGCCTGCGCCAACCGGCTCGGTAAGCCGAATGAGCGCGGTCCCTTTCGCGCCGCGGACGGCATCGCGCATCGCCTGGCCCTTCGTGGGTGCACGGCGCGCGTTGAAGCCCACGACCTCGCCTACGATCTGCCCGCGGTTGTTCGAGCGCTCGTAGCTCATCATCTCGTCACCCGAGGTGCCGAGTTGGTAGGCGTAGGTGAAATCGCGATTGAAGCAGCGCTTCAGCTGGCGGACGCGCCGCGCCTGCTCCTCGGCAGTGCTCTTATGGCCTGCGAGGATGTCGTCAAGCTCCTGGCGATAGATGTCGGTGACGGCGTAGACGTAATCGGGCGCCTTCATGCGGCCTTCGAGCTTGAGTGCGCCGGCACCGGCTTCGATGAGCCGGGGCAAGAGGGCGGTCGTATTCGTATCGCGCGGGCAGAGCGCCCGGGCGCGGTCGGGCGAGGAGAGCACGCGGCCCGTCTCATCAAGAAGCTCGTAGGGAAGACGGCACGGCTGCGCGCACATGCCGCGGTTGGCCGATCGACCCGCGCAGGCAAAGCTCGAGAGCAGGCACACGCCGGAGTAGCTGAAGCAAATGGAGCCGTGGGCGAACACCTCGAGATCGATATCAACCGCGTCATGGATGCGTGCGATCTCGGGGATGGAGAGCTCGCGCGACAGCGTGACGCGGTCTGCCCCTCGCATGCGGCACCAAGCGGTGCCGCGGGCATCGTGGATATTCGCCTGCGTGGAGATATGCGTCTCGACGCTCGGCATGAGCCGGCGAATCTCGGCAAAAAGACCCCAGTCTTGGATGATGAAGGCGTCGGCACCCAGCATGGCGCAGCGGCGCACGAGCTCGAGTGCAGCTTCCATCTCGCGCTGCTTGATGACGATGTTCACCGTCACATACACGCGCGCGCCCGCGAGGTGCGCCAGGCGGCACGCCTGCTCGAAGGAGGCGTCGTCGAAGTTGTCTGCCTTGCGCCGCGCATTGAATTCGCCCATGCCGAGGTAGATCGCATCGGCCCCTGCGGCGAGCGCGGCGGCAAAGGGCTCGGGGCCGCCAGCGGGTGCCAGCAGCTCGGGCGCGCGGCGTGCGATATGTTGCGTCTCGTGTGCCATAGCAGGACTAGTATAGTAAGCGCAGGAAGGGAGACGGCATGACCTACGATTTCACCACGATTCTCGACCGTCGCGGCGAGGACGCGCTGGCACTCGATGCGCTGGGCACCGGAGGCAACGCGCCCGAGGCGCCGGCTGCGGGTTTCGATGCCATCCCCATGTGGGTGGCCGATATGAACTTCCCTGTGCTGCCGGCTATCCAGGATGCGCTCATCGCCCGCGTGCGCGAGCCGCACTTTGGGTATTTCGAACCACGGGACGAATACTTCGATCGCATCATCGCGTGGCAGCGCGACCGGCACGGCCTGGAGGGGATCGACCGCGCGGCGATCGGCTACGAAAACGGCGTGCTGGGCGGGCTCGTCTCGTGCGTGCAGGCGTTTGCCGCGCCGGGCGAGGCGGTGCTCGTGCATAGCCCTACCTACATCGGCTTCACCCATAGCCTGGAAAACGCGGGCTACCGCATCGTGCACTCGCCGCTCGTGCAGGATGCCGAGGGCATCTGGCGCATGGACTATGAGGACATGGCGCGCAAGATTGCCGAGCACGGCATCCATGTGGTCGTGTTCTGCTCGCCGCATAATCCGAGCGGCCGCGTATGGGAGCGTGCCGAGATCGAGCAGGCGATGGAGGCGTACCGCACAGGCCGGTGCGTGGTGGTCTCGGACGAGATCTGGTCGGACATCATCATGCCGGGGCATACGCACGTGCCCACGCTATCGGTATCCGAGGATGCGCGTCGGCGGACCGTGGCACTCTACGCGCCCAGCAAGACCTTCAATCTGGCGGGCCTCGTGGGAAGCTATCACATCATCGCCGACGAGTATCTCCGCGACCGCGTGCGTGCGCAGGCGTCGAAGTCGCACTACAACGCCATGAACGTGCTGTCGATGCACGCCGCCATCGCCGCCTACGGCGCCGAGGGGCGCGTGTGGGTGGACGAGCTGTGCGCGGTGCTCGATGGAAACATCGCCTGGGCGTGCGCGCATATCGCCGAGCGGTACCCGGGTATACGCCTCATGCGGCCCCAGGGCACGTACATGCTTTTCTTGGATTGCACGCGCTTCTGTGCCGAGAGGGGCATGACGCTCGACGAGCTGCTGCGCGCCGGATGGCGCGTGGGCGTGGGTTGGCAGGATGGGCGTCCGTTTCATGGGCCGTGCCATATCCGGATGAACCTCGCATTGCCGAGAACCCGGGTCGAGGAGGCCTTCGCCCGCCTCGATGGCGTGTTGTGACAAAAAGGACGCGCCCCATCCCGCAAGGAGGATGGGGCGCGTCCCGTGTGGCGAGAACGCGGCAGGCAGGGGTATGCCCCTCGTCATGTCGCTTGTGAATTAAAGGGCGACGATGCACTCGATCTCAACGAGCGCGCCCTTGGGGAGCGCGCCCACTTGGACGGCGCTGCGGGCGGGGTAGGGCTCGGTGAAGCGGCTGCCGTAGACCTCGTTCACCGCGTTGAAATCGGCGATGTCCGCGAGAAAGACGGTGGTCTTGATCACGTTGTCGAAGGTGGCGCCAGCGGCGGTAAGCAGGGCCTCGACGTTCTTGAGCGCCTGCTCGGCCTGGGCGACCACGCCGTCTGCCAGCTCACCGGTCACGGGGTCGAGACCCAGCTGGCCGGAAAGGAAGGCGAGGTTGCCGGTGGCGATGCCGGCGGAGTAGGGGCCGAGGGCGGCGGGTGCCTGCTCGGATGCGATGACGTGCTTGTCCATGAGTTCCTCCTATTGCTATCGGTCGGCGGGATTGCCGACGGCTGATGCCCGAATGGCTGATGCCCGTGTGGGCGGGCGGCGCGGGTGCTATGAGGCGCGCCGCACCTTTTGCAGGTAGCGATAGACGCTGGGCTCCGAGATGCCCATCGCCTGAGCGGTTTGCGCGACAGCGCCCTTGAGCAGGAAGACGCCGTTGTCGTTGAGCTTGCGCACGATCTCGATGCGCTCGTCTTGGGTGAGCCGCTCGATGGGCTTGCCCAGCTCAGCGGCGTGTTTTGAGACCGTTGCCTGGACGAGGTCGTCGGTCGAGGGCGTTAGGCGCTCGGTGGCGTTGGCGTGGTCCTCGCGGGTGGCGGCAGCGGGGGTGTAGCTGGCGAGCAGATCGCGCGAGAGCCGCTCGAGCTGCTCGAACTTGGAAAGATCGACGTTGATGCAGAGCATGCCCACCGTGCGTCCGCCGTCGCGGATGATATAGGATGCCGAGCGCAGCGGACGGTTGTCGGTGCTGTGGCTCGTATAGCCCGAGACGATGTCGCCGCGCTCCGGCGCGTAGTCGTTCACGATCTTGAGGGCGAAATCCGTTGCCGGCGCGCCCACCGCGCGGTTCGAGACATGCCCGTTCGCAATGGCGACGATGGAGTGCTCCAGATCGGTGAAATCGTGCAGGGCGACCTCGGTGTTGCTGCCCAGTGCGGCCCCTAAGAATTCAACGATGGGAACATAGCGTTCAACCGCGGCGTTCACGGCTGCTCCTTTCGGCTGAAACCACGAGTGTGCTCAGATCGGATGACCTAAGCTGATAATAATTTATCATATTCGAACGTGCGGTCAAGCGGGTGCACACGGTGATGCGCGCCGTATTATCAACCCATATACCTGTAGCAATTCCGTTAACCTTTCGGAATCGACCGTTCGGCGAAAAGAAATTATCGTATAAGAAACTTTTATTGCATCGCTCAAGTCGCGTCCCTACTATGGAGCTAACAAAAGGTTTTGTTGCAAGTCATTTTGTTTGGAATGTCCGCAGGGACGAACGGCTCGCCGGGGAGGCATCGCCACAGACGCAGGGCGCCGCGGCAGCCATATAAGAAGGGAGCACGGGATATGGGAAACGATAGGGAAGCGACCACGGCGGGTGCGGCCACCGCAACCGATCCGCTGTACACCTGGAAGGGAAAGCCGTCGCTCGTGCAGATTGTGCCGCTCGGCCTGCAGCACGTGCTGGCATCGGCCATGGGCGTCGTGGCCCCGGCCATGATCATCGCAGGTGTCTGCGATCTCTCGGCGGCCGACGAGACGCTGCTCATTCAGGCGTCGCTCATCATGACGGGCATCGCCTCGCTCATCCAGCTGTTCCCGCTGTTCGGGCGCATCGGCACGGGCCTGCCCATCATCATGGGCGCCGCATTTGCCTACGTGCCGGTCTTCCAGACCATCGGTGCCGACTTTGGTATCGGCACGATTTTGGGTGCCGAGATCGTTGGCGGCATCGTGGCCATCATCGTGGGCCTCTTCATCAAGTACATCAAGCACCTGTTCCCCGCGGTGGTTACCGGCACGGTGATCTTCACCATCGGACTGTCGCTCTATCCCATCGCCGTGCGCTGGATGGCCGGCGGCGAGGGCACCGCGATGTTCGGCAGCCCCATCAACTGGTTGCTCGCCATCATCACGCTCGTGGTCACGTTCATCTTCACGAACTTCTGCAAGGGCATCTTGAGCCAGGGGTCACTGCTGTTCGGCATCATCGTGGGCACCATCGTATCCATTCCGTTTGGCATGCTCGACCTCACCAATCTGGCGGACGCCGGCTGGTTCGCGGTTCCCGGCGTGTTGCACTTCGAGCTCAACTTCGCGCCGGCGGCCATGGCCACCGCGGCGATTGTGTACGTGGTGAACTGCCTGCAGAACATGGGCGGCGTGGCCATGACCACCAACGCGGTCGACCATCGCATCCCCTCGAGCCGTGAGTACACGGGCGGCATCGTGAGCCTGGGCATCATGTCCATCCTCGGCGCGTTCATCGGCGCGATTCCGCAGTCCACCTACGAGCAGAACACCGGCATCATCATCTCCAACGGCGTTAAGAACCGCCTGGTCTTCACCTTCGCCTGCCTCGTCTTCATTGTTTCGGGCTTCCTGCCCAAGCTCGCGGCGCTGCTCACCTGCATCCCGCAGCCCGTCATTGGCGGCGCGGTCATCGGCGTGTTCGCCACCATCACCGTCTCGGGCCTCGAGCTCATCATCGAAGGCGGCTTCACCGATCGCAAGAAGCTCATCGTGGGCACCTCCATCGCGCTCGGTCTGGGTATCTACCATGTATCCGGCTGCCTCGCCGGCCCCGGCATGCCCGAGTGGGTGGGGAGCATCTTCGGCGCCTCCGAACTCGTGATCTCGGCCATCAGCGCGATTATCTTGAACCTCGTGCTGCCCAAGGATGCCGAGGCTATCGCCGAGGCAGAGGCCGCCAAGCAGGAACCGGACATCGCGGAGGAATAGAAAAGGTTGCATGCGCGGCGGACGGTTGCAAGACCGCTCGCCGCGCGTGTTTGCAGCGATAGGAGGTCTCCCATGCTGTTGGTAGGAAACGGTCGCGTGATCACGCGTCATGCCGAGCAGCCTTATGTTGAGCGCGGCGCCGTGGTGATTGACGGCGACTCGATTGTTGCGGTGGGCGAGGAGCGCGAGCTTGCCGAGCGCTACGCCGGTGCCGAGTACGTGGACGCCCATGGCGGCGTGATCATGCCGGGTCTGGTGAACTGCCACACCCATATCTATTCCGGTCTGGCGCGCGGTCTTGCCATCAAGGGCTGCAACCCCACGAACTTCCTCGAGAACCTCGAGCAGCAGTGGTGGAAGATCGACGACAACCTCACGCTCGACGGTACCCGCGCAAGCGCCTATGCCACCGTGCTGGACAGCCTGCGCGACGGCGTGACCACGATCTTCGACCACCATGCGAGCTTCTGCGAGATCCCGGGTTCGCTTTTCGCCATCAAAGATGTATGCGAGGAGACGGGTATCCGCGCGTGCCTGTGCTACGAGACCTCCGACCGCCGCGGCGAGGCCAAGCGCGACCAGGCAATCGCCGAGAATGCCGAGTTCGCGCAGTGGGCCGCGAAGGTCCAGGCCGAGGGTAATTCCATGATTGCGGCGATGTTTGGCGGGCATGCGACCTTCACGCTCTCCGACGAGACGATGGACAAAATGGCCGAGGCCAACGATGGTCTCACCGGCTTCCACATCCATGTGTGCGAGGGCATGAACGACGTCTGGGACAGCCGGCAAAACCGCGGCGGCATCCCGCCGGTGGAGCGTCTGCTGCAGCACGGCCTTCTCGGCCCCAAGACCATGCTCGGCCACTGCATCCACGTCACGCCCGCCGAGATGGACATCATCAAGGAGACCGGCACCCACATCGTCAACAACCCCGAGTCCAACATGGGTAACGCCGTGGGCTGCGCGCCAGTGCTCGAGTTCTTCCGCCGCGGTATCCCGGTCCACATGGGTACCGACGCCTACACGCACGACATGCTCGAGAGCCTGAAGGTCTTCCTCATCATCCAGCGCCACAACGCGGCCATGCCCAACGTGGGCTGGGTCGAGGCTATGGAGATGCTCTTCCAGAACAACCCCGCCATGGCGAGCGCGTACTTCGGACGCGAGATCGGCGTGCTCAAGCCGGGCGCCGCGGCAGACGTCATCGTGATGGACTATCCAGTCTTCACGCCGTTCTCGGACGAGAACATCGACGGCCATATGCTGTTCGGCATGATGGGCAAGAACTGCCGCACCACGATCGTGAACGGCAGGGTGCTCTACCGCGACCGCGAGTTCGTGGCTTTTGACGAGGAGCGCATCAACGCCTGGACCCTCGAGCAGTCCAAGAAGCTTTGGGGCACGCTCAACGAGCGAACATATTAGTTGAGCTTTACGAAGAAAGACGCGCGCGGGCGCACCGCACGCTTTACGAGGGGAGAAAAGAGACATGAGCGACATTATGAAACCCATGCCGTTTGCGCAGCTCATGAATTGGGCGCTGACGGAGTACGCCGAGCGCGGCAGCGTGTTTGGCGTGAAGAAGATCCAGCGCTTCGAGCCGGGAAGCGGCATCGCGCTCAACGACGAGCGCATCGAGATGCCCTTCGGCCCGGCTGCCGGCCCCAACACGCAGCTCGCCCAGAATCTGGTGGCGGGCTATGTGGCGGGCGGCCGCTTCTTCGAGCTCAAGACCGTGCAGATCATGGACGGCGAGGAGATGACCGCCTGCATCCCCAAGCCCTGCATCGCCCCGGGCGATGTCTGCTACAACTGCGAGTGGTCGACCGAGCTCACCTGCGAGCAGGCGCTCGGCGAGTACGTGAAGGGTTGGTTTGCCTGCAAGCTGCTCTCGCGCGAGCTCGAGCTGGGTGCTGACGACGGCTTCATCTTCAACATGAGCGTGGGCTACGACCTGAAGGGCATCCAGAGTCCCAAGGTCGATGCGTTCATCGAGGGCATGAAGGACGCGAGCGATACCGCTGCGTGGGCAGAGTGCCGCGCGTGGGCGCTTGAGAACCTCGACCGCTTCGAGCATGTGGATCGCGCCTTTGTCGAGGGGATTTCGCCGGCGGTGAGCACCTCGATGACGCTCTCCACCATGCACGGGTGCCCGGCCGCCGAGATCGAGAGCATCGTGGCGTACCTGCTGGAGGAGAAGGGCCTCAATACCTGCGTGAAGCTCAACCCCACGCTGACCGGCTACGACGTTGTGCGCGAGCGTCTGGACGCGCTTGGCTACGAGGCGCTGGCGCTCGATCCGGAGAGCTTCGAGCACGATCTGCAGTGGGACGACGCGGTGGGTATGCTGCACCGCCTCATGGAGCGCGGGCGCGCCTGCGGCAAGAACTTCGGCGTTAAGGTATGCAACACGCTGCCGGTGAAGGTGCTGTTCCACGAGCTGCCGGCCGACCAGATGTATATGTCGGGCGTGGCGCTGTTCCCGCTGGCCATCGCCGTGGTGCGCCGCATTGCCGAGGAGTTCGACGGCAAGATTCACATCTCGTTCTCTGCCGGTGCCGACGAGCGCAACATCGCCGATCTGTACCACGCCGGCGTGTGGCCGGTTACCGTGGCTACGTCGTTGCTGCGTCCTTGCGGCTACGAGCGCTTCGGGCGCATGGCAGATGCCGTGGGCGAGGTTGCGGGAACGGGCGAGCGCGCCGTGGACGTGGCGCGCGCCGCGGCGCTCGACGAGGGCGCCGTTGCGGGCGACCTGTACCGTCGTCCCGAGCACGGCCAGTCCAAGCGCCAGCTCTCGGCTCAGCTGCCGTTGCTCGACTGCTTGGGCTGCAAGGTGTGCGAGACCGTGTGCCCCAACCGCGCCAACGTGACCATCGACGTGCCGGGCTTCAGGCGCAAGCAGATCCTGCACGTGGACGGCATGTGCAACGAGTGCGGCAACTGCGCCGTGTTCTGCCCCTACGAGGGCCGTCCGTACAAGAACAAGCTCACCGTATTCTGGACTGCCGCCGATATGGATGCGAGCGACAACGACGGGTTCCTGCAGCTTGAGGACGGCACGTTCCGCGTGCGCTATCAGGGCGCGACCACAACGGTCGATGTGAGCGATCCGGCCGCCTGCGGCATTCCGGAGGACCTCGCGCAGGTCATCGCCACCGTGCGCGATAGCTACGCCTATCTGCTGCACTAGCACATCTCGGTTGCTGCGAAGCATTGGAGCCACGAAGCGCCAGAACCATATAATTGCCTCGAGGCGGGTCCACACGGGCCCGCCTTTTGTTAGCATGGGGTTCGAAACACAGCGAAGGAGTAGAGACTCGTGAAGATTCGAGAGGTCCAAGAGCGGTTCGACGCGCTGGTTGATGAGCTCGTGCAGGTATGGGAACGCTCTGTTGTGGCGACGCATGCGTTTTTGTCTGCGTCCGAGATTGCAAGCATCAAAGTGTACGTGCCGCAGGCGCTGCAGGGCATCGCGCATCTCGTTATCGCGGAAGACGACGCTGGATGCCCCGTTGCGTTCATGGGGGTGGAGGACGGCTCGCTCGAGATGCTGTTTATCTCCCCGGATGAGCGTGGCAAGGGTCTAGGGAAGCGCCTGCTTACGTATGGCATCGAGCGCTATGGTGTCGAGCGTCTGACGGTGAACGAGCAGAATCCACAGGCACGAGGGTTTTACGAGCATATGGGCTTTCGCACATACAAGCGCACAGACCACGATGAGCAGGGCAATCCCTATCCGCTGCTTTACATGAGCCGCATTGGCGCAGATTAACCGAGGCGTGCAAGATTATTCTCGACAGAATAATTCTGTTGAGAATAATCTCTGAAACGGCGGATGTCGCATTGATGCTGCTTTGTCATCCGCATGGCCCGTCATGGGATGGAAACACGGGAGCTATAAAGTAAACCTTCGAGTGTCCGACGCCTTGCAGGCGCCAATCGAGGGGTAGTTCATGTTCGATTTCTTCATGTCGGTTATTGCTGCGCTGAACACCAACGTACTGTGGGGCATCCCCATGGTCGTGCTGATGCTCGGCACCGGCGTATTTCTGCTTATCATCACCAAGGGTGTCGTGTTCACGCGCTTCAGCGTAGTGATGCGCTACACCACCAAGACGCTCTTCCAACGTCAGGACGCCTCCGAGGCGGGGGAGGGCACCATCTCTCCTTTCCAGGCGGTGTGCACCGCACTCGCGGCGACGCTTGGCACCGGCAACATCGTGGGCGTGGCGCTCGCGGTGGCCACGGGCGGGCCGGGGTCGATTTTCTGGTTGTGGCTCTCTGCGCTGGCCGGTATGGTCATCAAGTTCTGCGAGGTCACGCTCTCGGTTGCCTATCGCACGCGCAACGAGCGCGGCGAGATCGTGGGCGGCCCCATGTACTACATCTCCCGCGGCCTGGGCAAGACCTGGCTTGCCATGCTGTTTGCCGCCTTTGGCTTTCTCGCGTCGTTTGGCATTGGCGCGAGCGTGCAGGCAAACTCGCTCGCTGGTAGCGTGAACGCGACCTTCGGGGTGCCGTTTCCCATCATCGGCGCCGTCGTGGCGCTGCTCGCGGGTCTTGTCCTCATCGGCGGTATCACCCGCATCGCCCAGATCACCGAGAAGCTCGTGCCCTTCGCGGCTATCTTCTACCTCGTTGGTGCGGCGGCGGTGCTCGTGGTCAACGCTGCCGAGATCCCCGCTGCAATCGCCCAGATCTTCCGTGATGCCTTCACCGGCACGGCCGCTACGGGCGGCTTTTTAGGCGCCACGGTCATGTACGCATGCCGCGTGGGCATGTCGCGCGGCGTGTTCACCCACGAGGCGGGCATGGGCTCGGCGCCCATCGCGCACGCCTCCGCCGACACCGACCATCCCGCGCGCCAGGGCCTGTGGGGCACCTTCGAGGTGTTCTTCGACACCATCGTCATGTGCACCATCACAGGTCTTGTGATCATCACCTCAGGGTTGTGGCACGCTGACCCCATGATGTCCGAGGGCGCTATGAGCTCGGCGGCCTTTGGGCAGAGCATCCCCTTTGGCGAGTACATCGTGACCGTGGGTCTCATGCTCTTTGCGTTCGCCACGCTCATCGCGTGGTACTACTACGGCGAAAAATGCGTTGAGTACCTGTTCCGCAAGAGCCACATCCAGCGTGGTGCCGTGCGTATCTACCAGGTTGCCTACGTTGCCATGGTGTTCGCGGGCTGCGTGACCAACCTCGACGTGGTGTGGGAGTTCGCCGACTGCTTCAACGGTCTCATGGCAATCCCGAATCTCATCGCGCTGATTGCGCTTTCGCCCGTGATTCGTCGCCTTGCGGCGGACTTCTTCCGTGACCCCGACCGTCGCCGCCCGCGCGACACGGACTACGGCGAGATGCTGACGTTTCGGGACAACAAGTAGGCAGATTATGCAATTTTGAAGTCGCATATTGGCTATGTGAGGTCGGCATTGCCACGCTTGCTGCCTCATGTTGTGCAAAAATGACGGTAGTGCACGACCTGCTTGGGAACAGGGCGTCGCGGAACGGACTCCGATGCCCGAATCCTGCGGTTTTGTATGTATAAAACCGAATTAAAAATGCATACAAGAAATCAGGCGTGCACTACCGCAAATTTTGCACAGAAATGGGCTCCAAAGTTGGCGCTAGGCCACGAGGCCGGCGCGTTCGGGGTGCTTCTCGAACCAATTTACGGCGTACGAGCAGCTTAGGCGGGCCTTGCGTCCAGTCTCCTCGAGCTCTTGGGCGGCCTGCTCAAGAAGCCTGCCGGCAATGCCCTGGCCGCGCAACGATTCATCGACGAACGTGTGGTTAATGTCGACCACGCCATCGCCGACTGCCGGAAACGTGACTTCCGCGAGTACGGTGCCGTCGGGCATAACATACTGGACGGCGTGGGAGTGGATCTCGAACTGAGCGGTTGTTGCAGTTGCCATGGTGCACTCCTTAGATGTGTGGCTTGTGGGGCGCGCGTCTGCACGCATTCCGAGTGGATGTGTCGTCAACGCCCACGTTATACCCTCTGGGGCGCGGTGCACAGCGAAGAGATTCAAAGCATTTGTTCCGGAAACAAATCTGACGCAAACACGCAACAATGCGCCATCGCCGCGCGTATATTGCGATACTGTTGAAAGACGGAAAAGAGCAATGAATGCTCGCGAGGGGAGAGAATCGCGATGGCAGACGATCCAAGGTTTGAGAGTGATCCGCATGCACACGATGGCCGTTTCGACATGCAGCGCGCAGCGCTGCATGACTCGGCGGGGCTGGATGCGGGTACGCCGTCGGGCCTCGGCGCATCGATACCCGTGGTCGATGCTGGCACTGCGGTTTTAATCGAGGACCCCGCGGAGCCGGCCAGCCTTATGGATATCATCACGCGCGATCGCCGCGTGAGCATCGCCGTTATCGTGGCGCTCGTCGTGGTGGCGCTGCTCTCCGCATTTCCGGTGCGCAACTATTTTGCTGCGCCTGACACCTACGACGATGTGGTCGCGGTGCTCGACGAGAAAAAGGCGAATGTGATGGGGCTCGTTGCCGCGTCGACGGCGGCGTCGGCCGGCATCACGCTCATTCCGGACGACGTGGGCACGCCCATCGCCGACAAGCTGATGGACTTAAGCGGCAACCTCATGATCATCCTTGCCGTCATCTATCTTGAGAAATACATGCTCACCATCTTTGGATTCGCGGCATTTGGCGTGTTGTTCCCGCTGGCGTTAGCGATGATTGCAGGCAGCATCGCCGCACATCGACGTTTGGGGTTGAGCGTCATGCTCCAGCGCGTTGCGGCAAAGATGATCGCACTCGGGCTGGTCATCATGCTTGTGGTGCCGGTGAGCGTGTTCGTAACCCAAAAGATCGACGCCACCTACGATATGTCGACCGAGATCGCCGCCTCGCAGCGGCAGCAAGAAGACGAAGCCGCCGCGGCAGAGGCGGAAGAAGACGAGCCGTCCAACCCCATCGAGTTCATCCAGTCCATTCCCGACATGATTGCTGACGGCGTGACAAGCGTCTCCGACGACGTGCTCTACGAGGTCAACAGCCTCATCGAGCAGGCTGCCGTGATGATTGTGACGTCGTGCTTGATTCCGCTGCTGGTGCTGGCGTTCTTCCTCTGGATGGCGAACTTGCTGCTGGGTATCAACATCGACGCGCCCGTGCAGGCGCTCGCGGCGCGCGCTCAGCGCGTGAAGCCCACGCGTGAGGATATTGCGCCAGCCAAGAAACGCCTTGCCGAGCGCCGCGCGCAGAAGAAGGCAGCGGAAGCAAACAAGCGCCCCAAGTCTTAACCAACGGTTGCAGCAGAGGCGCTCTTTCCAGCTCAATAGGTGAATTGCGCCATTTAACCTGCCCGAGAGCGCTCTGTGTCGGTAAAGTAAAGCCATCTATGCCTTTGCCGCTCTCGCTGCGGGCGCGGCGCCGCCACGGATACGCTTTCGAAAGGGTCAACGTATGCTGCAAGACAACGCCATCTGGATGGGTGTGGGCGCCGAGCCCGACAAGAACCACGTCAATCTGCTGCTGAACCAGGCAAACCGCCACGGCCTTATCGCCGGTGCGTCCGGCACGGGCAAGACCGTGACGCTCAAGGTCATGGCCGAGGGTTTCAGCCATGCGGGCGTCCCCGTCTTCATGGCCGACGTCAAGGGCGACATCACCGGCATGTGCTCCGCCGGCGAGGACACCGAGGACATGCAGAAGCGCATCAAGAAATTCGGTCTCGAGGGCTTCACCTACGAGGGCTGCCCGGTGCGCATCTGGGACATGCTGGGCGGCGAGGGTCTGCCCGTGCGCATCACCATCTCCGACATGGGTCCCGAGCTGCTTTCGCGCCTGCTGGAGCTCTCCGACGTGCAGGCTGGCGTGCTCGATATCGTCTTCCGCATCGCCGATGACAAGCAGCTGCTGCTCATCGACCTCAAAGACCTCCGCGCTATGCTCAACTACGTGGCCGAGAACGCCAAGGAGTACGAGACCACCTACGGCAAGGTGTCCAGCCAGTCGGTCGGCGCCATCCTGCGCAGCCTCATCTCCATCGAGGACGAGGGCGGCGACGTGTTCTTCGGCGAGCCCGATCTCGACCTCACCGACTGGTTCCAGTGCGCGCCCGACGGTCGCGGCTACGTGAACATTCTGAACGCTGCCAAGCTCATCCAAAGCCCGCAGATCTACGCGATGTTCCTGCTGTGGATGCTCTCCGAGCTCTTCGACACGCTGCCGGAAGAGGGCGACCTGGAGAAGCCCAAGTTCGTCTTCTTCTTCGACGAGGCGCATCTCTTGTTCAACGACATGCCGAGCGAGCTGCTCGATAAGATTGTCCAAGTGGTGAAACTCATCCGTTCGAAGGGCGTGGGCGTGTACTTCATCACCCAGAGCCCTTCCGATATTCCCGACGAGGTGCTGGCCCAGCTGTCCAACCGCATTCAGCACGGCCTGCGCGCCTACACGCCGGCCGAACAGAAGGCCGTCCGCGCCGCTGCGCAGTCGTTCCGTGAGAATCCGGCGTTCAAGAGCGAGGAGGTGATCTTGGAGCTCGGCACGGGCGAGGCGCTCGTGAGCTTCCTGAACGAGGACGGCCAGCCCGAGATCGTCGAGCGCGCCAAGATCCTGCCGCCGCAGTGCCTCATGGCCGCCGCCCCCGAGTCCGATCTCAAGGCGGCGCTGTCCTCGCAGGCCGACCTTATGAAGAAGTACGGTGACGCGGTGGACCGCGAGAGCGCGTTCGAGAAGCTTGAGGAGCAGGAGAAGCAGGACGAGGAGGCCGAGAAGCTCGCCGAGGAGCGCGCAGAGCTCGAGAGGGAAAAGGCCGAACTCGAGAAGGAGAAGGCCAAGGAGGCCGAGAAGGCCGCCCGCAAGGCCGAGCGCGAGGCCGAAAAGGCGGCTGAGCGTGAGGCGCGTGCTCGTCAGAAGCAGCAAGAGCAGATGATGAAGGGCATCGGCAAGTTCGCCGGCCAGATCTTTGGCACCTTTGGCCGCGAGGCCACGCGCCAGATTACGCGCAACCTGTTTGGCGGTCGCCGTCGTAGGTAGGCTGTACCTGCGCATAGCGTGCGCTTTCGAGAGGCGCTGGTAGAGACACCGGCCCCGTTTGCCCAGGCGGCAGGCGGGGCCGGTGTTGTCCTATCCCATGAGCAAGCCGTTGTAATGAATGATCACGGCCAGCATTGCGATAAGGCTTGCAGCGAAGAGGGCGCCGCAAAGCGCGAGCAGCACCTTGGGCCAGCGTGCGCTGCGGTATGCGGCAATGCCGCCGCTCGCTATCACGCCGACGAGTGCGGCGACGCCGAGGCAGATCATGCAGAGGCCCTCTCCCAGCGCAAGCGATGGTAGGTCTGCGGCGGAGACGTTGACATAGTGATAGCCGTGGAGCAGGCTCACGTCACCTGTGGCAATCATATAGGCGCCGGGTCCGATGCCGGTAAGCGAAAGTGCTACCCCGAGCACGCCGCAAACAGCCATCGTCATGCGCGGGCTCATACCGCCGAACAGGCTGCTCGCGCCCGATGCACTGGTGCCATATGAGATAAGGCTGCCGTTATAGTGAATGATCGCACCGAGGGTCACAACAACGCCTGCGACGAGGATAACGATGCCGACAAACGGCATCCAGTCGGGGAGGGCCGTCGGCACAAGCAGGAAACAGCCTACTCCGCAAGCAACGAGTGCTGCGCCGGTGATGCGCGCAAGTTTGGGCCGGTCGGCGGGCGGCGTGGTGGCGTAGTGATAGCTATGAAGCAGGCGCACATCGCCCGTGATGATCTGGTAGACGCCAAGCCCGGCAATGAGCAGGCTAACAACGGCGGTGATGATGAAACCCGAGAACTCGTCCATGAAACGGTCCTTTCGTGCACCTCAGGTTTAATTGGCGCGAGTATGCTCCTTCGCGCTCTGCAATGCAAGAGGGGGTTGTCTGCTGCCCGTCCTGCGCTTATCCCAGGTCGCGTGCGATGGCGCGCACAACGGCATCGGCTGCGAGCGAGGTTTTGGTAGCTTCTTGAATTTGGAAGATGACCTTGCCCTTCACGCCGAGTTCGGTGATCTCGGAAAAGAAGACACGGGGGCCGTCGATGATGGGGGAGACGCCGCCCGCCGCCTCGCGCGCGTGCGCGATGATCGAATCGGCAAGGGCATCGATGGGGTCGGTTACAGGGGCCCATTCGCTGGTGCCGGTGAGCGCTTCATCCAGATAATGGCGCGGGATGGCAAACGGCACCGCCACGCGGTTCGCGGGCAGCAAATGCACGAGTGCCGTGGTCGAGATAATGGAGTTGGGGATGATAACCGTCTGACCCAGCGTGTCACGGATGGTGGTGTGGCGCCAGCCAACATCTTGCACCACGCCGGTTTCGCTGCCTACCTCGATGTTATCGCCGGGTTTCACGATGCCCATGAACGTCACCTGCAGGCCGCCGATAAGGTTGGCGAGCGTGTCCTGAAAGCCGAGCGACACCGCGATACCACCGACGCCGAGCGCGGCGATGAGCGAGCTCGTGTTCACGTTGAAGATGGTATCCAGTATTACGCTGCCGCCGACGACCCAGATGATGGCACGCACGATGTTCACGATGATCGACGAGGTGGGGAGCGGATTCGAGTCGTGGTTGAGCAGGTGTGACACGCCGCGCGCGGCGAGCTTGGCGGCAATGTGTGTGGCTGCCGCCAGCACGATGGTCCAGAACACCTTGTGGAACCAGGGGTTTTCGAATATACCGAACAGCGCGGACGTCATGGGTCGTGCACCTCCAAAAGCGCGTGTACCTATCCATTATCACCAAAAGGCGGCGCGTGGTTAGCGAAGGCGCTCAAAAGGGCCACCGCGCACACCACCGCACACATGTGGAGCAGTTTTTCAGGCCCGTCAAAGTAGCCGGCCATATGAGCAATGTCGGTGAGCTGCGCTTTTTCTTGCAGCGACGTAACTTGCTACTATGAATGGGGTGCAAAAACTGCTCCATATTTGTAACCACGCGCACGAGGGGGCATGCATATGGCAACACGGGACGCGGATCGCCGGGCGAGTGCGGCGCGACAGCAGCCAACGCATATCCTCGTGCGCGGCGCGCGCGTGCACAACCTGAAGAATATCGACGTAGATATCCCGCTGGGCTGTTTGGTGGGCATCGCGGGCGTTTCGGGCTCGGGCAAGAGCTCGCTGGCGTTGGGCACGCTCTATGCCGAGGGCAGCCGGCGCTACCTCGACGCGCTTTCCACGTACACGCGTCGCCGCATCGGGCAAACCTCGCGTGCCACGGTTGACGAGGTGCTGCATGTTCCTGCTGCGCTCGCGTTGCGCCAGCGCCCCGGCGTTCCCAGCGTTCATTCGACGTTCGGCACCTCAACCGAGCTGCTCAACTACCTGCGGCTCATGTTTTCCCGTCTCGCGAGTCACCAATGTCCGCACTGTGGCGCTCATGTTCCGCCCTCGATGGACGTGGCTCTCATGATTCCCACGCGCTGCCCGTCGTGCGGCTGCGAGTTCACCGGCCCCGGCGCCGAGGACCTCGCCTTCAACAGCGCGGGTGCGTGTCCTACGTGCGGCGGCACGGGGATCGTCCGCACGGTGGACGAGTCGACGCTCGTGCCCGACGAATCGATTTCGATCGAAGACGGCGCGGTTGCGTCGTGGAACCAGCTCATGTGGAAGCTCATGGTGCAGATCGCCCGCGAGATGGGCGTGCGTACCGACGTGCCGTTTTGCGAGCTCACGCCCGCCGAGCGCGAGATCGTGTTCCATGCGCCGCCGGAGAAGCGCCACATCATCTATCAGAGCCCCAAGACCGGCGATGTTGCCGAGATGGACTTCACCTACTACAACGCGGTCTATACCGTCGAGAACGCGCTTTCCAAGGTGCGCGACGAGAAGGGGCTGGCGCGCGTGGCAAAGTTCCTGAAGGAGGGGGAGTGCCCGGCGTGCCACGGCACGCGCCTGTCTGAACGTGCGCGAGGATCGCTTATCGACGGGATGAACCTAGGCGACGTGACGCGCATGACGCTCGATGAACTTGAAGCATGGGTGCCCGGCGTGCCCGCGCTTGTGCCAGACGCGATGCGGCCCATGGCCGAGCGCATCATAGCCGAGATGGCAGAGCCCATCGAGCGGCTCAAGCAGCTCGGGCTGGGCTACCTCTCGCTCGACCGCGCAAGCGCGACGCTCTCCACCGGCGAGCGCCAGCGCGTGCAGCTTGCGCGCGCCGTGCGCAACCGTACGTACGGGGTGCTCTACGTGCTCGATGAGCCTTCGATTGGCCTGCATCCGTCCAACGTCGAGGGCCTACTGGGCGTGGTCGACGACTTGCTGGAAGATGGCAACTCGGTGGTGCTGGTCGATCACGACGTGCGTGTGCTGCGCCATGCCGACCACCTCATCGAGATCGGTCCCGGTTCGGGCGCCGCGGGTGGCGAGATCATCGCGCAGGGTACGATCGCCGAGGTCGAGGCCTCGCCGGCCACGCGCATCGGGCCGTTTCTTGCGGGCACACGGCGCATTCGCACGCGCGAGCGCGCTGCGAGCGAGGTGATGTTCGACGACGGTGCTATCCGTCTTGCAACCGACGGCATCCATACGGTCCGTCCGCTCGATGTCGAGATTCCGCGCGGGCGGCTCACGGCGGTTACCGGCGTTTCGGGCTCGGGCAAGACGACGCTCGTGTTGGAGAGTCTGATTCCCGCGCTCAAAGCCGCGATTGCGGGCGAGACGCTGCCAGCGCATGTGCGTTCGGTTGAGGCGTCGGGTCTGCGCCGCGCGAACCTCATCGACGCGACGCCCATCGGGGCAAACGTGCGCTCGACGGTCGCCACGTACTCCGGCGTGCTCGACGATTTGCGCCGCGCGTTTGCCAGGCTGCCCGAGGCTCGCGAGTGCGGCCTCAAGGCGGGGGCGTTCTCCTACAACACCGGGTCGCTCAGGTGCCCCACCTGCGACGGCACGGGGCAGATCTCGCTCGACGTGCAGTTTTTGCCCGATATCGACATTCCTTGTCCCGCCTGCAACGGCGCGCGTTACGACCGCGACGCGTACCGCATCAAGCTCGCGGGCGACCTCAGCCTGCCCGAGCTGCTCTCCTACACGGTCGACCAAGCGCTCGAGGTGCTCGCCGACACGGGTCTGCGCTCTGCGTTAGCCAAACTGCGCACGCTCTCCGAGTTGGGCTTGGGGTATCTCACTTTGGGCGAGGCAACGCCGGCGCTCTCGGGTGGCGAGGCACAGCGTCTCAAGCTTGCAAGCGAGCTCTCGCGCAATCAGGAAGACGCGTTGTTCGTGTTCGACGAGCCCACGATCGGCTTGCATCCACTCGACGTGGAGGTGCTGCTTGCCGTGCTCCAGCGGCTCATCGATCATGGCGCGACGGTCGTGGTGATCGAGCACGACCTCGATATGATCGCGAATGCCGATTGGGTGGTTGATATGGGACCGGGCGGCGGAGACGCCGGAGGCCGCGTGGTGGCATCGGGTACGCCCGAGCATGTCGCAGCGTGTCCCGAGAGCATCACCGGGCGCTATATTGCCGAGGAGCTGGGGGTCGGCGCGGCGTCTTAGCCCATGAGCTCGGAGATCACGCTGGCAACGAGCGTGCGCGGCAGCAGCACATCAAGGCCGGATGCCGCGCGTGCGGCGTCGCGCATCTGTGCGGTGAAGCCCATGCAGTCGAGGCAGAGGAAGGCGCAGCCCGAGTCGCGCAGGGTCTCGGCGGCCTGGATGACGCCGTCAATGCCGGCATAGGGCGATGCGTGCACCACGCGGACATCCATGCCGGCTGCGCCCCACCATGCATAGGCCTGCTCGACCTGCGCGGCGTCGGGAACCATGACGGCGAGCTTGGAATCGCCCGCCAGCGCGCGGGCGACGCTATAGAAAAGTGGCTGGGGAAATACGAGCGGCACCGTGTGTCGAAGCGGCGGAAACCCGCCCGTGCACAGTACGATGATGGCGCTGGCACCCGCGACTTCGGCCTCGTCGATGCGCTGCTGTACCAGCGGTACCACCTTCGTGCCGGAAAACGTGGCCTGGCTGCCGTCGCGCATGCGCGACACGAGGACCTCGTCGCCGGGGTCTGGGGCAAGCTCGCGCTCAACATCTTTCAGGGTCATATGGTCGAGCGCCCCGTACTCCACGAGCTCAAGCCCGGGGGCGAGGTGCGCGCAAAGGTCGCCGGTCATGTCGACGCGGGGCGCTTGTCCTACGGTGATGCCGGCGATGGTGCGCATGTGCAGTCCTTTCGAGAGAAAGCGGGCGCGACGAGCGATCGCGTGCCGCGCTGCTAGGCGGATACAGAGCACTGCGGGCGCGTCGCGCGGTGAGGCGGGACGCGCCCGCAGGCGAGGGCAGCTTACAAGGATGCGGGGCAGCGTGCGCTTACGCCTGGCCGCCCATGGTCTGGTAGCGCTCGCAGGTGCCGTAGAGCTCGGTGAGGTGCGCGAACTCGCGCTCGTTGAAGAACGCGCAGGCGTTCGCGCCGAAGAGCTTGGCGACTTCGAGCGCGAAGCGCGCCGCCTCCTCGACATCCGTGCCGTGGGTGGCGCCGGTGGCGCAGCCGGCGACCATCTGCTCGGTGGCAATCGCCACGCCCACCACGGGCGCGGTGGTGGCGGTAGCAGGCTGCAAGATGGAGTTGAGGTGGTAGAGGTCGTTGCCATACGGCGTGATGTCCTGCTGCGACAGCGCGAAGACCTGCGGCATCTTGCCGGTCACGCGCGTCATGACATCCATGAGGTCGTTGGCGACGGGCAGGATGTAGCCCTGCATCACCGTAGGCGAGATGGCGATGCCGTTTACGTTGATGATGCGGTTGCCCTTGGTGGTATCGATGGAGACGATGGCGTCCATGCGCGGGTCGACCTCCATGCGGTTCATGGTCTCCATGTCGATGGGGGAGTCCATGAACGGCACCGGCTCATGCGGGAGCGTAGGCGCGTCGGGGCAGATGTGGGTAGCCACGATAACGTCGCCGGGAAGCACGTCGCCCGCGGCGTGCATCTCCACGAGCTTGAGCGCGCAGGTGAGTGCTGCGATCGCGCCGTCGCCGTCGGAGACGGCGCCGATCATCTCGGGGCGCGCGCCCAGGCCACCCAAGCGGCCTACGATGCCGAGGGTGGGGGCGTCGCCGCCTTGGCTCTTGCCGTTCGCGCCGGGGATGACGATCTTGATGCAGTCGGTGTCGCCGCGCTCATCGCCCACGGTGGTAACGGTCACGTCGGCAGCGCCGCGCTCGCGCAGCAGCTCGGCAACCTCCTCGCCGCTTGCCTGGGGCTTGTCGATGAGGTCGTAGATTTCCAGCATCTGGCGGATGAGCATGGGACTCCTTCCCTGTGCCGCAACGGTGTTCTCGGCAAATATTGCATATCCAAAGAACGATCCGTGCGGTGCAGCGTATACGGTTGCCGGGTGCGCGGGCACCGAGCGTTCTGCATGACCGCACTATTGTAGGACGTGCGGTGCGTTCGGTAAAATATCAACTTCACTTGAGCAAAGTGTTACCGGTGCATGAAATCGTGGAAATCTGCCCTGCATTATGCATGGTGGTCCCTAAAGTATTCAGTCATATCTGCACGGGAGCGCATCTGCGCTGTGTGCAGGGCGACCAGGGAGGAGTGCGAGCTTTGACCGAGATGAAAGCCGTGGTTCCGGGCAACGCGGTAAGCGTTGAGCAGATGAACGCCTGCACGAAGGCGTTTCCCGAGAGCCGTGCGAACAGGGTTGCACGCAATGCGGTGACGTCGATGGGCGTGGTGAATGCCGCCCGCGACCAGCGCGCCGCACGTGAGTACCGCGAGACCTTCGGGGTGTCGCTGCCGTGCGCGAAGAGCGTGACCCATCAGGACAAGTCGGGTCGCTGCTGGATGTTCTCGACGCTCAACGTGTTGCGCTCGAAGCTCATCCGCACGCTCGATATCGACGACTTCGAGTTCTCCCAGGCCTATGTGACCTTCTTCGAGAAACTCGAGAAGTCGAACGCCTTCCTTGAGCGGATCATCGAGACCGCCGACCGTCCCGCGAACGACCGCGTGGTGAACCACATTACGCTGCACAACGCCTCCGATGGCGGCCAGTTCATGTTCTGCGCGAGCATCGTGGAGAAGTGGGGCCTCGTGCCCAAGAGCGTCATGCCCGAGACGGCGTGCACGGTCGACACCAAGTTCATGAACGAGGCGCTGGGCGAGCTGCTCATCGCCGATGCCGCAAAGCTGCGCGCCGCCTATGCGCAGGGCGCGACGGCCGAGGAGCTCGAAGCCCAGAAAAACGAGATGCTCGAGAGCATCCATCGCCTCTTGTGCTGCTGCATCGGTGAGCCGCCCACCACGTTTGACCTCGCGCTTGCTGTGGGTGAGCACGCTCAGGTGGACGCAGCGCTCGTGAGCGAGCTCAACGCGTGTGGCGAGCGCATCCTGCGCGATCGCGGCCTCACGCCGCAGCAGTTCGTGGAGCGCTACGTTGGTTTCAATGCCGACGACTACATCGAGCTCACGAGCATGCCGGGCACGACGCGTCCCTTCGGCCATCTCTTCGCGATCGACTGGTTCGATGCGGTGATTGGCGGGCGCCCGCTGCGTCTGCTCAACATGGAGATGACCGTGCTCGAGCAGGCCATCATCACCTCGCTCAAGGCGGGCGTGCCCGTGTACATGATGTGCGATGTGGGTAAGCGCGCGCTGCGCTACGCCCAGGACTTCAAGGGCCTCATGGCAACCGATGCTGTGAACCTCGAGGACCTCTTCGATATCGATCTTTCCATCGACCGCGGCGACGCGTTCGACCTCAACGCGACCGGCATGTCGCACTGCATGGTCTTCCAGGGCGTCGAGCTCGACGAGGCAGGCGAGCCCGTGATGTGGCGTATCGAGAACAGCCACGGCGCCAACGAGGATTACCAGGGCTTTTTGCACATCACCCGCGATTGGTGGCGCGCCTTTGGCGGCGACATCGTGGTGGAGCGCCGCTTCGTACCCGACGAGGTGCTCGCGCTCCGCGACACGCTTCCGGTTGAGCACCGCGATCCGTGGGACGGTTTCATCAACTATCGGCCTTGGTAAGGTCGCGAGTTAGGTTCATCGCAGCTGCCGAGGTTCCACGGCAGATTGCAGGACATCTCCAATGAAGGGGGAACGGAACATGAACAACATCATCGCCAACACGAACGTATCGCGTCGCAGCGTGCTCGCCGGCCTTGCTGGTTTGGGCATCACGGGGGCCGTCGTCTCCATCACCGGCTGCTCCTCCGACGGCGGCTCGGGCGCGGGCGGCAACGTCCTCAACATCTCGCTCGCCTCTTCGCCGTCCAACCTCGACCCGTGCCGTTACACCGGCGTGTACGAGTCGCAGGTCATCGGCTGCGTGTGCGACACGCTCGTGACCTACAACATGGACCTCACCGAGATCGTGGGCTGCCTGGCCACCGACTGGACCGTCTCCGACGACGGCCTCACCTACACGTTTACCCTGCGTGACGATGTCAAGTTCCAGCCGGGCGAGTATCAGGACGGTCGCACCATGACCGCCGAGGACGTCAAGTACTCCCTCGAGCGCAGCCATGCCGAGAGTGCCGCCCAGCGCCTCACGATGCTCGACCACTGCAACGTGATCGACGACACCCACATCGAGTGCGTCCTGCCCACGCCCAACGCCGCGTTCCTCACGGCGCTTACCGACACCGGCAACTCCATCGTGCCGCAGGAAGAGGTCGAGGGCTGGGGCGACTCCTTCGGCGACCACCTCATCGGCACCGGCCCGTTCAAGCTCGACGAGTTCGCGCGCGACCAGCAGTCCACGCTGTCCCGCTTCGATGATTACTGGGGCGAGACGGCCAAGCTCGACGGCGTGGTGTGGAAGGTCATCGAGGACACCACCCAGGCGGCGAACGCGCTCTTCACCGGCGACGTCGACATGGTGACCGACCTTACCGGCGAGTCGCTGCAGACCGTGAAGGCCGATTCCAACTATGTGGTCGAGGACACCGAGGGCCTGCACGTCACCTACTTCTACATGAACAACGTCTCCGGCCCCACCGCCGACCAGCGCGTCCGCAAGGCCATCCTCATGTCCGTGAAGCGCGAGGATCTGGTTGCTGCCGCGTATCCGTACGGCGGCGGCTCCGAGGCCTGCCTGCCGCTGCCCAAGGGCAGCTGGGGCTATGACGCCGCGGTCGAGGAGATCGTGCCTGCGTATGACCCCGAGGGCGCCAAGGCCCTCATGGCCGAGGCCGGCTATGCCGACGGATGCTCGCTCACCTACTACACCAGCTCCACTACCACCGGCGTGGACGTGGGCACCATCGTGCAGCAGCAGCTCAAGGAGAATCTGAACATCGACATGGAGATCCAGACCCTCGACTGGGGTGCGTTCTCCGAGATCACCGCTGCTGGCGAGTGCGACATCTTCGCTATGTCCTGGACGTGGTACCCCGATCCGTACTTCTTCCTCAACAACCTCTTCAGCTCCGACAACCTGGGTTCCCAGGGCAACGGTGCTGGCTTCAGCCACCCCGAGGTCGACGAGCTGCTCAAGCAGGCCGTGCTCGCGACCGACCAGGAGGAGCGCGCCGCCATCTACAAGCAGGCGCTGCGCAAGATCGTTGAGTACGATCCCATCTACGTGTACGGTTCGGCCAACGTGACCACCGGCATGACCCCCAACGTCGAGGGCTATGTCCAGCGTGCCGACAAGACCGTCAAGATCGTCGGCCCCAACGTCAACGTCTCCAAGACTGCGTAGTCGACACAACGCTCGACGAGCAAGCCGTGCGCGGGCAGCAGCGTCCGCGCACGGCCTTATCGTATAAGCCGCTGCTCGCAGGCGGGCATGGGCTGGAAAGGATGCGCTTAGGTGCTAAGGACGATTCTCAAGAGGGTGGTGCAGGCGATACCCGTGCTTTTCGTGGTTATCACCGTGACCTTCATCCTCACTCGCTTGATTCCGGGAGACCCGGCGCTCACGATGCTTGGTCCCCAGGCGACGGCCCAGGCCGTCGAGGCCCTGCGCGAACGGCTTGGCCTCAACCTGCCGCTGTGGCAGCAGTTCATCGACTACATCCTCGGGGTGTTCCAGGGTGATTTCGGCTGGTCCACGTCGTACAACACCGACGTGATGCCGCTCATCTTGAGCAGGCTTCCGGCTACGCTCTCCATCACGCTCACCTCGCTCGTGATCGCCGTGATCATCGGCATCCCCATCGGCGTGGAGAGCGCGCTCAAGCAGAACACGTGGTTCGACTACGTGTTCATGGTGCTTGCGCTCGTGGGCGTGTCGATGCCCATCTTCTGGCTGGGCCTCATGCTCGTGCTCACGTTCAGCGTGAATATGGGGCTTTTGCCCTCCATGGGCATGGGCTCGATGGCAAACGGCATCGGCGATGTCATCAGCCACATGGTGCTGCCGGTGTTCTGCCTCGCCACCATCCCCACCTCCACGATCGCGCGCATCTCGCGTTCGAGCATGCTCGACACGATTGGCTCCGACTACATCAAGTCGCTGCGCTCCCGCGGTATTCGCGAGACCGCCGTCATCTGGAAGCATGCGTTCAAAAACGCGCTGCCGCCCATCGTCACGGTGCTTGGCATGCAGCTTGCCAGTGCGTTTACCGGCGCCATTCTCACCGAGAGCATCTTCTCGTGGCCCGGCATCGGCACGCTCATCGTGAACGCGGTGAACTCGCGCGACTACTCGCTCATCCAGGGCACGGTGCTCTTTACCGCCGTGGTCTTCGTGGTGGTCAACCTCATTGTCGATATCGTCTACACCCTCATCAATCCGAGGGTCAGCTATGAAGGAGGTGGCCAGGACTGATGGCAGAGCATACCTCTCAGACGCACGGTGCGCTTTCAGTGGAAGCGCAGATCGAGATGGTCAAGCGCGAGCGCCGCGCCAACAGCGCGTGGCACAAGCTCAGCCGCAACAAGATGGCCGTTGTGGGCCTCGTGATCGTGGCCATCATGGTCTTCATGGCCGTCTTCGCACCGCTCATCTCGCCGCAGGATCCCAACTACGTCGATATGACCAAGGCGTTTTTGCCGCCGGGAGCTGAAGGCCATGTGTTTGGTACCGATAACTACGGTCGCGACCTGCTTTCGCGCATTATCTACGGTGCGCGCATCTCGATTTTCGTCGCCGTAGGCGGTACGGTCTTCGGTGCTGTTGCCGGCGTGCTCATCGGTCTCGTGGCCGGCTTCTTCGGCGGCATCGTCGACTCGGTGATCATGCGCATCGCCGATGGCCTCATGTCGTTCCCGTTCGTGCTGCTCGCGCTCATCCTCATGACCATTTTGGGTCAGGGGACCTTCAACGTGATTTTGGCGATTGGCATTGGCAACGTGCCGTACTTCGCGCGTTTAGTGCGCGGCCAGGTGCATATCGTGAAGAACGAGGAGTACTGCAACGCCGAGCGCGTGCTGGGCGCCAGCCCCGCGCGTATTCTCTTCACGCACATCCTGCCGAACGCCATCTCGCCGATCATCGTCTACTTCACGCTCAACGTGGCGAGCGCCATCATTTCCGAGGCGGCGCTGTCGTTCCTCGGCATGGGCATCCAGCCGCCCACCGCATCGTGGGGCAACATCCTTTCGGGTGGCCGCACCTGCCTGCGCACGAGCCCGCACATCGCCACCGTGTCGGGTATCTTCATCCTGCTCACGGTGCTGGGTTTCAACCTGTTGGGCGACGGCATCCGCGACGTCTTCGATCCTAAGCAGAAGCAGTAAGGAGGCATCTCATGGCCGAAAACCAGGAGCACCTCCTTGAGGTGCGCGACCTTAAAACGTACTTCCACACCTCGGCGGGCATTTCCCGTGCCGTCGACGGTGTGAGCTTCACACTCGACCGCGGCAAGACCCTCGGCATCGTGGGCGAGTCCGGCTCGGGCAAGAGCGTCACGGCGTCCTCGGTGATTCGCCTGCTGCCCAAGACGGGCAAGATCGAGCAGGGTTCGATCACCTTCGACGGCAAAGACATGACCAAGATCAGTGACAAGGAGCTGCTCTCCATTCGCGGCTCCGACATTGCCATGATCTATCAGGATCCCATGACCTCGCTCGACCCCGTGTTCAAGGTGGGCCATCAGATGGTCGAGCTCATCTTGTCGCACGAGAAGATGAGCAAAGCCGAGGCGCGCGAGCTGGCTATCGAGATGCTGCGTCGCGTAGGCATCCCCGAGCCCGAGCGCCGCATGGACTCCTATCCCTACGAGCTCTCCGGCGGTATGTGCCAGCGCGTGATCATCGCCATGTCGATGTGCTGCCATCCCAAGATCATCATTGCCGACGAGCCCACCACCGCACTCGACGTGACGGTGCAGTCGCAGGTGCTCGACCTGCTCAAAGAGCTGCAGGACACCTTTGGCACCTCGATTCTGCTTATCACGCACAACCTGGGCATCGTGTGGAAGATGGCCGACGACGTCATGGTGATGTACGCCGGCCGCACCGTGGAACACGCCTCGACCGAGGAGCTCTATGCCAATCCGCTGCACCCCTACACCTGGGGTTTGCTGGATTCCATGCCCAAGCTTTCGGACAACGCCGACGAGGATCTCAAGACCATCCCCGGCGTGCCGCCCGATCTGCGCCTTACCGGTACGTGCTGTAATTTCTGCAACCGCTGCCCGTATGCTACCGAGATCTGCGAGCGCGAGGTGCCCGAGACGCGCGAGGTCGCGCCGGGTCACTTTGTGGCGTGCCACCTCCAGGATGGCAAGGGGAGCCTCAAGAGGGGAGAGGTGAGACGATGAGCGAGACCACGACCACGGCTGCGGCAACCGCCGCGCCAGCTGAGACCGCGTCCAACGCGCGCCAGCCCATCCTCTCCATCAAGCATCTCTGCAAGGACTTCAAGCTGCGTGGCGACGGGCTGTTCGAGAAGCCCAAGGTGCTGCATGCGCTGTCCGATGTGTCGCTCGATGTGTACGAGGGCGAGACCCTCGGCATCATTGGCGAGTCGGGCTGCGGCAAGTCGACGCTTGGCCGCTGCATCGTGCAGCTGCACCGCGCCACCTCTGGTCAGATTCTCTATAACGGCCAGGACATCACCGGTCTCACGGGCGCCGACCTCAAGACCATGCGCAAGAACATCCAGATGATCTTTCAGGACTCCTATTCGTCGCTCGATCCGCGTTTCACCGCGGCTCGCGCGATCGAGGAGCCGCTGCGCATCTACAACCTCGTGCCCGATAAGGCCAAGCGCGAGCAGATCGTGTTCGACCTCATGAAGGAAGTTGGCCTCGATGTGCAGCATGTGGAGCGCTATCCGCACGAGTTCTCGGGCGGCCAGCGCCAGCGCATCAACGTGGCGCGCGCGCTCGTGCTCGACCCCAAGATCATCGTGTGCGACGAGCCGGTGTCGGCGCTTGACGTGTCGGTGCAGGCGCAGGTCTTGAACCTCTTCCGCCGCCTGCAGCGCGACCGCGGCCTCACGTATGTGTTCATCAGCCACGATCTTTCGGTTATCAAGCACATCTCCGACCGTATCGCCATCATGTATCTGGGCCGCGTGGTCGAGCTCTGTCCGGCGCATCGCGTGTATGAGAACCCCATGCACCCCTACACCAAGGCATTGCTTTCGGCGGTGCCGCCGGAGAGCCCCTTCCAGAAGACGGAGGAGCTCAAGCTCTCGGGCGAGATCGCGAGCCCGGTGGGCGATATGGTGGGCTGTCCGCTTGCAGGGCGCTGCCCGTTCGCCACAGACCGCTGCCGCACCGAGCGCCCCTCGCTCGAGGAAGTGGAGCCGCAGCATCACGTGGCATGCTTCCGCTACCACGAGATCGCGCAGTAGCCCCACGGCAGAGCGCGCTGGCTCTCGGGAGTAGCGTGCCAGCCCCGTAGCAGCTGGAGTATGACGAATTGACCTCTAAGGGCCACACGACGGGCCTCTTAGGGGTCAATTTAGCATGTAATAAAGAAGTGCACGCCAGAGATAGTGTGGCGGAGTAGAATCGAGCCAGGCAACCGAAAGAGAGGAATTATGTCGCTAACGAAAGAGCAGCTTCACGAGCAGGTGCTGGCGCGCAAGGACGAGCTCATCGCCTTGTGCCAGGATCTTATTCGCATCAAGAACCAGAGCCCCATCGACGATCAGGCTCCGGCGCTCGACTTTGTGCAGAACTATCTGGCCGAGGCGGGTATTGCTTCCGAGCGCATCGTGGCCGATGCCGGTGAGGACTACCCGGTGGTGTTCGCGCAGATGGGCGACGCCAGCGCCGAGGGCAGCTTCCGCGTGGTGTTGAACGGCCATGTTGACGTGGTGCCGGTGGGCCAGCGCTCGGGCTGGGATTTCGACCCCTTTGGTGCCGAGATTCGCGATGGCAAGCTGCTGGGCCGCGGCACGTCGGACATGAAATGCGGTCTGGCCGTGCTGCTGTTTAGCATGAAGCTGCTTGCCGAGTCTGGCGATACGCTGAACGGCGACATTCGTTTGCACGTGGTGTGCGACGAGGAGATCGCCGGCACGGGTACCAAGTGGTTCTGCGAGCACGGCTATGCCGACGGCGCCGATGCCGTGATGGTGGGCGAGCCCACGGGCCACGAGACCATCGAGATCGGTCAGAAGGGTATCTTGCATCTCACGCTCACCGCGCATGGCACCCCGGGGCATGGCTCGACCAACAACTACAAGGGCGATAACGCCATCGTGAAGCTCGCCCGCGTACTGGTGCATATCGACGAGATCATCTCGGTGCCCGGTCATTTCCTGCCCGAGCACGACCGCGCTGTCGCCAACTCCCGCGCCATCGCCGAGCGCACCATCCCGGCGCCTGGTGTGGGCAACGTGGTAGACCACATCTCGTGCAACGTGGGCATTATCGAGGGTGGCGGCAAGATCAACCAGGTGCCCGACCGCGCCGTTGCCAAGGTGGATATCCGCCTGCCGTACGGCACGAACCACGACGACGTTGTGGCGGCAGTGGATCGCGTGATTGCCGGGAGCGGCGTCTCGGGCGTGGAGGCGAGCTACGAGTGGATCGCCGAGGGCAACGTGACCTCGGATACATGCACGCTGGTCACGAGCCTCAAGAAGAACATCGAGGATATCTGGGGCGAGGAGTGCCTGCCGGCGTACCAGTGGGCGTCGAGCGACGCGGCGCATTACCGCCGTCTGGGCTGCCCCACCATCCAGTTCGGCCCGTGCAACAACGACGGCATCCACGGCTATAACGAGGACGTCGACATCATCGATGTCGTCCACGCCGCCGAGATCTACATGCTCACGCTGTGCGACATGCTGGGCATTGCCTAGTGCCGCTTGCGTGCTGGGCGCGCGGCTGGGCTGCGTGCTCTGCGCGTCCGCATGAATTGTCTGGCAAACGTTTACGAGGGGAGAACGAGCTGTCATGACCTGTGAGACCACCACCGTACCCGAAACCCGCGCCGCCGCGAACGCCGTGCCCGAGCCCGCCTGTTCTGGCGAGCTTACGTGGCGCGCCGGCGATAAGAGCGCGGTCTACACCGCGCGCGCCGGCCATCTTGACGTGATCGATGCCGCGGGCGAGCTCGAGGGCAAGATGTTCAACATTGCCTATATCGCATCGAGCGTGAACGGCGCTGCCGTCGACCAGCGCGAACGTCCGGTCTCGTTCTGCTTCAACGGCGGCCCCGGCTCGGCGTCGGTGCCCATCAACTTTGGCGGCATTGGCCCCAAGCGCGTGGTGCCCAACGGCTGTGGCTTCGTGGATGCTGCGCACTACGAGGTCGAGGACAACCCCGGTACGCTGCTGCCCGAAAGCGATCTCGTTTTCCTTGATGCGCTGGGCACGGGCTGGTCGTTTGTGGCCGAGGGCTATGGTACCGAGCGCGTCTACGGTCTTGAAGAGGATGCGCGCACCTTCTGTCGCGCCATCTGCGCATGGCTCGAGGAGAACGGCCGCTGGAACTCGCCGGTGTATCTGGTGGGCGAGAGCTACGGCACGATGCGCAACTCGGTGCTTATGCGCTACCTGGGCGAGGCGGGCGTGCCCGTTGCCGGCGTGGTGATGATCTCGGCGTTGTTCGATTGGACGCAGAACCTGCCTGGCAACGATATGTACTTCGTGGGCATGATGCCGTCGTTTGCCGCAACGGCGCAGTACTTTGGTCTCGTGGGCGAGGGTGTCGACGAAAACGAATGGTTCGACCGCGCTTCCGAGTTCGCAAGCTGCGAGTACGCTCCCGCGCTCTTGCTGGGCGACCGTATTAGCGAAGACCGTGCACGTGCGGTTGCCGAGAAGCTCTCCGCGTTCATCGGCCTGCCGGTCGAGTATTTGCTGCAGCGCAACTGCCGCGTGTCGCTTGAGGAGTTCCGCCGCGATCTGCTTGCCGACCGCGGCTTGGTTACGGGTCGTTTGGACATGCGCTTCGCCGGTACGGCGCCGCTTTCCATCCAGAACGCCTCGTTCTACTTTGCCTGCGACGATCCCGCGAGCCACGCCATCGAAAGCGCGTGGTACGCGGCGTTCCGCGCCTTCTTGCATGACGAGGTGGGCTATCGCGGGCCAGCGGGGTATCGCCTGAGCGTGTGGGGCGAGATTGGCATCGGCTGGCGTTGGGTGCACGACGAGCCCGGCGTCGACGAGACCACCGTTGCCGCGCCGAACGTGGCGCTCGATATCGCGGTCGCCCTGCGCCGCAGCCCCACCACGAAGCTCATGATCATGGGCGGCCGCTTCGATGCCGCTACGCCGTGGTGGAACGTTGAGCACACCATCGCCCAGCTCTACTTGCCGCGCGAGCTGCGTGACAAGATCGTGTGGTGCCGCTACGGCTGCGGCCACATGTGCTATGTGGACGAGCCCACGCTCGAGCAGATGACGCGCGACCTCGAGGCGTTCTACCGCGCCTAGACGTGCATGTACGGTACACAGAAGAGCGGGCTGCGTGACGAGCGCGGCCCGCTCCGCTATTCTTGTTGCGTATTGCTTCGATAGAAAGGCGCACGCATGATCAAAGAGATCGTCAAAGATAGGGACTTCCTCTCCCAACCTGCTGAGGAGGCAACTGCCGAGGACGCTCAGGTTGCCGAGGACCTGCGCGACACCATGGCGTCGCTCGAGGGCTGCGCAAGCCTTGCGGCCAACCAGATTGGCTCGACCAAGGCGATCGTTGCCTACGAGGATGGCGGCCGCATCTACGTGATGTACAACCCCAAGCTCAAGATGGGCGCGCAGCCGTTTACGGCGCAGGAGGGCTGCTTCTCGCTCGATGAGGTGAGCGAGGTCAAGCGCTTCAACATGATTACCGTGAACTATCAGGTGTTCGTGAACGGCAACCTGGTGAGCCGCTCCAAGCGCTTCAGCGGCTGGACGGCGCAGATCGTGCAGCATGTGATCGACCACTGTGCGGGCAAGTTGGTGTAGTTTCATCTGTTTTGCATATCTTGCCAGAACGGTTGGGTTTGTGATTAGTGCCCAGTGGCGGACCTAGTCTGCTGCACGTGGCAGCTCCATATAGATCCAGTTCGCTTATTCATTTTGACGGCGTGCTCGTTTCTGTGTAGGGGACGGGCATACCGTTTCCTTTGCTCTGCGTCATAATCTCTCGACAATGTGGTCGATAGATTATGAAGTGAGTGTCTCATTTGGAACCCGCCGCTTACAGCTGCATATAGAAGCAGCGTTTCCGCAGATAAAACGCTTTTGCTTGGTAAAGTGTAGTCTTGAAGTGGATTACGAGACACTCACTTTGCGCGCGGCGATACATTGAAGATGAGAATAGCGCATAATGCTGATGGCTATGAACGATCTCGCGTTCCATGCGTCTGTTCGGTGGGCGCGGGATGGGTAGGAGGCGCTGCTGATGGCTGAACAAGAAATCGGATTGAACGCTCTCGATGCGGAGGTCCCAAGTGGCCTCATAACACAGGAGGAGATTGCGCTGGCGCATGAGCTGCTCGCGTTTATCGAGCAGAGCCCCAGCATGTTTCATACCACGGCGTCGATTCGCGCGCAGCTCGATGCGCACGGCTTTACATATCTGCCCGAGCGGGCGCCGTGGGATATCCAGGCGGGCGGCAACTACTACACGGTGCGCAACAACTCCAGCGTCATCGCCTTCAAGGTGGGTAGCGACATGGCGGACGACCTGCATTTTCAAATTGCCGCATCGCATGGCGATTCGCCGACGTTCAAGCTCAAGGCCCGCCCCGTGCTCGAGGGCCCCGAAGGGACGCTCCGCCTCAACGTCGAGGCGTACGGCGGCATGATCGACTACACCTGGTTCGATCGCCCGCTCTCGCTTGCGGGCCGTGTGCTCGTGCGCGTGGGCGATCGTGTGGAGAGTCGGCTCGTGGCGCTCGACGAGGATGTAGCGATTATCCCGAGCCTCGCCATCCATCTCGACCGCGCCATGAACGATGGATTTGCGCCCAACCGCGCCACCGATTTGTGCCCGCTGATCTCGGCCGGTGTGCTGAGCCAGGATTCGCTTGACGGATTGGTTGCCCAGGCGGCGGGCGTGGAGCCCAGCCAGGTGCTCGCGCGCGACCTTTTCCTGGTGAACCGCACGCCGGCGCGTGTGTGGGGCGCGGCGCATGAGTTCATCTCCTCGCCCAAGCTCGACGACCTCATGTGCGCCTTCACCTCGCTCAAGGCATTCCTTGCCGCGCAAAACGACGCATGCGTGACGGTGTATTGCTGCTTCGACAACGAGGAGGTTGGCTCCAACACCAAGCAGGGCGCGATGTCGACCTTCCTGCCCGATACGCTCACGCGCCTTATGGCAGCACTGGGACGCACGCCGGAGGACTACCGTCGTGCGCTTGCTGCCTCGATGCTGGTGAGCTGCGATAACGCGCATGCGGTGCACCCCAACCATCCCGAGAAGTACGATGCGGGCAACCGTTGCCGCATGAACGGCGGCATCGTGATCAAAGAGGCGGCGAACCAGCACTACTGCACCGACGCCTTCAGTCGCGCGGTGTTTGCCGCGGTGTGTGATCGCGCCGGGGTGCCGTATCAGACCTTTGCCAACCGCAGCGACATGGCGGGCGGCTCGACGCTGGGCAACCTTTCCAACACGCAGGCGAGCATGCATGCCGTCGACGTGGGTTGCGCGCAGCTTGCCATGCATTCCTCCTATGAGACGGCCGGCACGCGCGACGTGCATCTCGCGATGTGCGCGCTCAAGGCGTTCTACGAGGCGAAGCTCGCCATCGACGGCGCCGACGCGGTGACGCTTGGCTAACGCGCGGAGTTGCTGATTGGCGAGAAATAGTTTGGGTATCCGGTTAACAGGGTCCGCACTGAGGGTCCCGAGTTGCTGCTACCTCAAGGATTGCATATGGACGAACGCCCCGATGGCACGCCTGCGCCCGAGCAGGAGACAACTGTGATGGCAGATGATGCCGCACCAACGCGTCTGGTGGGAACCGAGCGCATGGCGCGTCCTGCCGATGCGGCGCCTTCGCTGGGCGACACGCCGATGCTGCAGGATGATGCGCCTGCCGCGGCGCGCATCGAAGCACTCGAGCAGCGCGTGCGCCATGATCGGATTGCCATCGGCGTGCTCGTGGCGTTGGTCGCGATACTCGCCGTTGTGGTTGCGTTCATGGCGGCAGGAGCGCTGAGCGCACCATCTACGCAGGTGCCTGCTGCTGGCGTGCAGGATGCCGTTGAGGCGGAGGATAGCGGCGATGAGGATGCGGATACACCAGACGGCGTGAACTCGCGCGAGGATACCGGGACGGATGCCGAAGATGCCGATGACGCTGCGTCGAGCGATGGCGAGCGTCTGCGCGCAGCGGATCTGGTGAGCATCGTGGGGCAGAAGTGGTCGAACGCAAAGCTCATGCTTGATGCGCTGGGTGTCGACGAGAGCGATCTGGTGATCACCACCAACGACGGCGGCATGGTGTTCGATGCGGGCAACTGGACTGTCTCGACCGTGACCGATCTCGAGGACTCCGGCAAGGTGGAGGTTCGCTTGCGCCACGACATCGCGTGGTAAATCGACTGCGGCCCCGCCGCGCGGTGCCGGACGCCGCGCTCTTGCCACACCGTTGCGTGCCATAGTGTCTCATGAACCATTAAGGACCCCTTTTTCGGCCTCTTAATGGTTCATGAGACACTGTGCGGTGCATCAGAGGGCCCCGCGTGATGCTCGATGTTGAAAGAAATGAACAAATTACCGCGTCATCAACTAAGTATCGTGGGTATAGAGCGATCGGCGGCACACAGGTGCTGCGATAGCGCGTGCTGCGCCGTATCGTAGATGCAAACCAACAATCTCGCTCGTTGTGAGTAGCGCTGGTGAAAGGTGTTTCAATGGAGCGTCATCTCTATCTCGTGCGACATGGTCAGACGATGTTCAACAAGAAGTTCATCATCCAAGGCTGGTGTGATTCGCCACTTACCGCAACGGGGCGCGCGCAGGCGGCCCGCGTGGGGGCGTTCTTTCGGCATGAAGGCATCTCGTTCGATCGCGCCTACGCCTCGCCGCTGGGGCGGACGCGCGAGACCATAGAGCAGATCACCGATATGCCCTACACCTGCGATAACAGGCTTAAGGAGTTCTTCTTTGGCGATTGTGAGGGCGAGCGCGATGTGATTGTGCCGGCAGAATCGTGGGGCGATTTCTTCGTTCGCTTTGGTGGTGAGTCGGTACAACAGCTCACCGACCGCATGAATGACGCGCTGCTCGACATCATGGGCCGCGACGGCCACAATCGTGTGCTAGCGGTTTCTCACGGTACGGCATGTCAGGTGTTTCTCGAGCGCTGGCAAGATACAAGCGCAATCACGGTGGAAGGTATTCCCGGCAACTGCTCGGTGATGCATCTGACCTTCGACGGCGAGGCCTTTTCGCTCCGTGAGGTTGTCGAGCAAGGTGAGATGGAGCGCTTGCTGGGGTAGTTTCTCAACAAACGAGAATGCGCCCGTCACATGGAAGCGTGACGGGCGCATTGCGTCAAACAGCTATATGCCGGCGTTATTTCTTGCCGAAGAGGCCGCCGAGGCCCTCAGCGATGCCGCCGAGCGGGGAGTTACCCAGCAGGTCGCCGATGCCGCCCAGCGCGGAGAGATCGATCTTGGAAAGGTCGATGTTCGAGAGATCGATGCCGCCGTCGGCGATGCGCTCCTGCACGCCGGAGACAATCTGCGAGAGGTCGCCCTCGCCCAGCGCCTGGCCGGTGATGTCCTCAATTGCCGCTTTGGGGTCGGCGAGGATGTCATTAATCTTCTCGGGGGCGTCGCCCACGACACCCATAACCTGGTCGATGATGGCCTGGATATCCATGATGTTCCTTTCTCGACGGGCGCATTGCGCGCCGGGTCATCGATGCAACTATAGCAGGGAAATCGCACGTGCAGGCATCCTTCAACAGCTTTTTGGTTCAACGGTTGCAGGGCGGTTGCTCACTGTGGGTGCGGGCGAGCATCGTGCCGTCAAAAGTGTGTCCGGACGAGGATCTATCTTCAAGTTGTCAGGCAAGGGCTCGCATAAGCGAGCGGGACTTGAGGAGGAGCCATGGGGTACCAGCCGTCACGTTCACTCGATTCGTTCTATATTGCAGGATTTCAGTTTTGGGATGGGCCGGAAGTGCTTCACGAGCTCAAGCCGGGCATGAAGCTCGCGCTCGTGCCAGAGCAGGATAACCCGTACGACCCCAGCGCCATCGCCATCTATCGCGGCGGCACCAAGTTGGGATATGTGCCAAGCGAGCGCAACGAGCTCATTGCAACCATGATGTTCTACGGCCATACCAACGTCTTTGAGCTCATGGTATTGCAGGCTGATCCCGAGCGCAGCCCGTGGCATCAGGTGAGGGTGTCGCTGCGCGTTCGCGACGCACGGTAGCGGAGATCGCCCGTAGTTTGCGCCCTTTGCCAGAGATGATGTCGCTGATAACGTGTGATAGTGACGCGTCCGCCCGCCGCTCGCCCGCGCTATACTTCACATTTACGTGAATGGAGGCGTTTGAGATGGTTGAGATACCCACGATGGGCGAGCATACGGTAGGGGTCGTACTCGAGGGCGGCGGTTTCCGTGGGATGTATACCGCGGGCGTGCTCGATGTATGGATGGAGCACGGTATCACCGCGACGCATACGGTAGGCGTGTCCGCGGGTGCTACGTTTGGGTGCAACTTCAAGTCGCTCCAGGTGGGGCGCACGCTGCGCTACAACAAGAAGTACTGTGCCGATCCGCGCTATGCAAGCCTGAGGAACCTCATCTTCACGGGCGACCTTTTTAGCAAGGACTTTGCCTATACCGAGCTGCCGTGGAAGCTCGATGTGTTCGATACCGAGACGTTTCAGGCGCACCCAATGCGCTTCACGGTGGTTGCAACCGATATCAACACGGGCGAGGCGGTGTATCACGATCTCGATCGAGGTGGCGAGGAGGACATCGAGTGGATTCGCGCCTCGGCGTCTATTCCAGCGCTTTCTCGTCCGGTGCACCTTGAGGGTCGCGAGCTGCTCGATGGTGGAACGGCCGACTCGATTCCCTTCCGCTGGATGTTGAGCCAAGGCTACGATCGCTGCGTAGTGGTGCGCACGCAGGATGCCGCATACCGCAAGGAGCCTAATGAGTTCATGCCCTTCTTACGCTTGTGGCTGCGTAAATATCCTCGGCTTGTCGAGCTGTTGGCAAACCGTCACGAGCGCTACAATGCGCAGCTCGATGAGCTTGATGAGCTGGAACGCGCGGGCAAGGTATTTGTGGTGAAGCCCTCGGAGCCCGTGCGGCTGCCTACGATGTGCCGCGATCCCGAGCAATTGCAGGCGGTATACAACATAGGCCGGCGCGACGGCGAGGCAACGCTCGAGACGCTCACGCGCTATCTCGCCTAGGGGCTTGTTTCGCAACATTGCTGTCCGCACAGTCTGCTACCGTTGATACAAGGCGACGAAGGGATGCACGGATGAACGAGATCAAGTGCCCGAAGTGCGGAACAGTGTTTACCGTCGACGAGACGGGCTATGCCAACATCGTTAAACAGGTACGCGACCAGCAGTTTGCCGAGGAGCTGCGCGAACGCGAGCAGCTTCTGGCGCGCGAGAAGGAGCAGGCGCTTGCTCTGGCGCGCCAGGAGGCAGCCGGCAAGCTGCAAACGAGCCTTTCGGAGCGCGATGCCAAAATCGCCGAGCTCGAGGCGAAACTTGCTGCCGCGGCGGACGCACAAACGATGGCGCGCGAGCAGGCTGCGGCCGAGGCGCGCGAGGCGGTGCAGCGCGATGCGGCAAGCGAGCGCGAGGAGGCCCAGCGTGCGGCGGCGGCCGAGCGTGAGGAGGCCCAGCGCAACGCCGCTGAGCTGCAGCGCCAGATTGATGCTCTGAAAGCCCAGCTGCGCGAGCAGGAAGATGCCGCGAAGCTCGCAGACGCCTCGACCCGGCGCGAGCTTGCAGCAGACGTGGCGGCGCGTGATGCTCAGATTGCCCAGATGAAAGCGCAACTCGATGCTGCGGATACCCAGCGCGCGCTTGCCCTCGAAAAGGCGGCGGCCGAGGCAGATCAGCGGCTGCAGCAAGAGGTTGCGAAGGCGCACGAGGAGACCGTTCAGCTCAAGGCACAGCTAAGCGAGCAACAAGGAAAGATGGAGCTTGCCCGCGCCCAGGCGATGGCCGCCGTGGAGCGTGAGCGTGACGAGGCGCGTGCGGAGCTACTGCGCGAGCGTGCCGTGCGGACCTCGGAGCAGCAACAGCTCAAGGCGTCCCATGAGCTCGAGCTTGCCCAGGTGCGCAAGACAAGCGATGAGCTTATCCGCTACAAAGATGAGGAGATCGAGCGCCTGCGCGATATGAAGGCGCGCCTCTCAACCAAGATGGTGGGCGAGACGCTCGAGCAGCACTGCGAAACCGAGTTCAACCGCCTGCGCATGACCGCGTTCCCGCGCGCCTACTTTGAGAAGGATAACGACGCGAGCGGCGGTACCAAGGGCGATTACATCTTCCGCGAGACCGACGAAGCGGGGAACGAGATCGTCTCGATTATGTTCGAGATGAAAAACGAGAACGACACCACCGCAACCAAGCACAAAAACGAGGACTTCTTCAAGAAGCTCGACCACGATCGCACCACCAAGGGCTGCGAGTACGCGGTGCTTGTGAGTCTGCTGGAACCGGAGAGTGAGCTCTACAACGCGGGTATCGTCGACGTGTCTTACCGCTATCCGAAGATGTACGTCATCCGTCCGCAGTTCTTCATCCCCATGATCACGCTGCTGCGCAATGCTGCCTTAAATGCGCTGGCGTACAAGCAAGAGCTTGCGCTCATGCGCCAGCAGAACATCGACGTCACCACCTTCGAGGAGAAGCTGCTCAAGTTCCAGGATGGGTTTGCAACGAATTACGAGCGTGCCAGCAGGAAGTTCCAGACGGCGATCGACGAGATTGATGCCACGATCAAGCACCTGCAAAAGGTGAAGGACAACCTCATCTCGAGCGAGAACAACCTGCGGTTCGCCAACGACAAGGCGCAAGGCCTCACCATTCGTAAGCTCACCTATAAGAACCCCACCATGAAGGCGGCGTTCGAGGAGGCTCGAGCCAACGCGCAAGGTGAGTAGCGCGCCCGGGCGGCAGAATATCGCGCGGAAGATGTGAAGTTGCGCTATGACGGCCTTGTGCGGCGCGTGCGCGGCTATTATCGGTCGCGTTTTGCATCGTTGATTGCCATTTGGGAAAGATGGCCACCGCGGCGCGCGAGGAGCGGCTGCGGCCTATAATGGGCAGGACAGAAGCCCGAACGAGGGGAGCGCAATGGGCGGATTCTTTGGTGCGGCATCGAAGCGCGACGTGGTGCTCGATGTCTTCTTTGGCGTCGACTATCACTCGCATCTGGGGACGCGTCGTGCCGGCATGGTATTTTGCGAGGGCACGGGCGGGTTCCAGAAGGAGATCCACTCGATCGAGAACACGCCGTTCCGCTCGCGGTTCGACAAGGATCTCGACCGCTTCCACGGTACGAGTGGCATCGGCTGCATTTCGGACACCGATCCGCAGCCGTTGCTGGTGCGTTCGCACCACGGCACGTTTGCCATCACCACGGTTGGCGCCATCAACAACGCTGACGAGCTTATCGAGGAGTATTTCGAGCGCGGTGGCGCGCAGTTCATGGCGATGAGCTCGGGTGCGGTTAACCACACCGAGCTGGTGGCTGCGCTCATCAACCAAAAAGACGATCTTGTCGAGGGCATCATCTTCGCCCAGAAGGCAATTCGCGGCTCGCTCACCCTGCTGGTGATGACCGAGGATGGCGTCATCTATGCAGCGCGTGACCGTATGGGCAGGCTGCCCGTGATGATTGGCAAGGACGTCGAGGGGAACGGCTACTGCATCTCGCTCGAGTCGTTCGTCTACCACAAGCTGGGTTACGAGGATGAGTACGAGCTTGGTCCTGGTGAGATCGTCCGCGTGTGCGCCGATGGCTACGAGAGCGTGGCGCCTGCTGGCGACCAGATGAAGATCTGCGCGTTCCTGTGGGTGTATTACGGCTATCCCAATTCCAACTACGAGGGCGTGAACGTCGAGGTTATGCGCTATCGCAACGGGCACATCATGGCGCGCGACGAGGCGCTCGATGGAACGCTGCCTGAGGTGGACTATGTCGCCGGCGTGCCCGATTCGGGCCTGCCCCACGCGATTGGCTATGCCAACGAAAGCGGCGCCACCTTCGCGCGTCCGTTCATCAAGTACACGCCCACGTGGTCTCGTTCGTTCATGCCCTCCAACCAGGAAGTGCGCGACCGCATTGCCGAGATGAAGCAGATCCCGGTACCGGAGCTCATCCGCGATAAGCGCCTGCTGCTGGTGGACGACTCCATCGTGCGCGGCACGCAGCTGGGCAACACGGTCGATTTCTTGTACCAGACCGGTGCTGCTGAGGTGCATATGCGCTCGGCGTGTCCGCCCATCATGTTCAGCTGCAAGTACCTCTCGTTCTCGCGCGGCAAGTCCGATATGGACCTCATCGCGCGGCGCGTGGTGCGCGAGCTCGAGGGTCCCGAAGGTGATCAGCATCTCGACGAATATGCCGATAGCTCCACCGAGCGCGGCAAATGCATGCTCAAGCAAATCTGCGAGCAGCTGGGCTTCGATAGCCTTGGCTACCAGAGCCTGCCGGGCATGCTCGAGGCAATTGGCATCGATCCCGAGAAGGTCTGTACCTACTGCTGGGATGGCCGCGAGTAGTTTCTGACGGCGCGATCGCTCTCGACAACAACCAAGGTTTCATGCAGCCCGGTCCTGGAGTGCATCCAGGACCGGGCTTCGTTTTATAGCTCATTGCTGCCATGGCCTAAGGCCGGGCAACGTTCAGCTTGGGTGCAGTAGTCGTTTGAGCACGAAGTGAGTGTATCGTTTGGATCAGGTCACGTAGAGGCAGGGACATTGAACGTTCGTCTCTGCTGTTTCTGCAGGTAGTTGCAGTGCGTTCGATTTCGAGGTGCCATGAGCTTACGCGTTTGACACTCACTTCGTGCACAGGGAAGCATCTGGTTCGCATCTATTGGATGATTTTGGATGCGTTCGCAATAGTTTGGCCGCTGCTGATCTTAAATTGAACACTTCATATTGAGCAGACACCGATTTACGTCAAAATTGAACTAATTATCCAATGAGAATTGAACTTCTCGCTCCACTCGTTCAAAATAAGTTCAATTTCGTTGGATGGGAGGGGAAATGGCCGCGACTGCATTTGCTGAGCGCTTGTCCAAGGCGATGACGTCTGCCGGCATGAAGCAGGCGGATCTCATCCGTGCTGCCGCCGAGCGCGGGCGCAAGCTGGGCAAGAGCCAGGTCAGCCAGTACGTGAGCGGCAAGACGCTGCCCCGCCATGACGTTCTGGCGCTGCTCGCCCAGATCTTGCAGGTCGAAGAGGCGTGGCTTGCGGGGAAGGCCGTTGAGGCTCCCGCGCGAGCTACCACGCGGCATGAGGCCGCCACCACCGCGTCTCCTCGCGAGCGCACCTCCACCCGTCACGCTGCACATGAACAAAGGAGCACTACGATGCGCACGTTCAAGAAGTCTTCCAAGCTCGATAACGTTCTCTACGATGTCCGCGGCCCCGTGGCCGACGAAGCTGCTCGCATGGAGGCCGAGGGACTGCGCATTCTGAAGCTCAACATTGGCAATCCCGCGCCGTTTGGGTTCCGCACGCCCGATGAGGTCATCCAGGACATGCGCCAGCAGCTCCCCGAGTGCGAAGGCTACTCGGATTCGCGCGGCCTGTTCTCTGCCCGCAAGGCCATCATGCAGTATGCCCAGCTTAAAGGGCTTCCCAACGTGAGCATGGACGGCATCTATACCGGTAACGGCGTTTCCGAGCTCATCCAACTGTGCATGAACGCACTGCTTGACACTGGTGACGAGGTGCTCATTCCCAGTCCCGATTACCCGCTGTGGACCGCCTGCACCACACTCGCCGGCGGCACGCCCGTGCATTATGTTTGCGACGAAGAGGCCGAGTGGAACCCCGACATCGCCGACATGGAGGCGAAAGTCACCCCGCGCACGAAGGCGATCGTTGTTATCAACCCCAACAACCCCACCGGTGCGGTGTACTCGCGCGAGGTGCTCGAGGAGATTGTCGAGATCGCGCGCAAGAATCAGCTCATGATCTTCTGCGACGAGATCTACGACCGGCTGTGCATGGACGGCGTGAAGCACATCTCGATTGCCTCGCTCGCGCCCGATTTGCCATGCGTGACGTTCTCCGGTCTCTCCAAGAGCCATATGATCGCTGGCTACCGTATTGGCTGGATGATTCTTTCGGGCAACAAGCGCTGCATGCAGGACTTTGTCTATGGCATCAACATGCTCTCCAACATGCGCCTGTGCTCCAACGTGCCCGCGCAGTCGGTGGTGCAGACGGCGCTTGGCGGATACCAGAGCGTGGAGCGCTACGTGGAGCCGGGTGGGCGCATCTATGAGCAGCGCAACTACGTGTACGAGGCGCTCAACGCGATTCCGGGCATCACCGCGGTGAAGCCCAAGGCGGCGTTCTACATCTTCCCCAAGATGGATGTCGAGAAGTTCAACATCACCGACGACGAGCAGTTCGCGCTCGATTTGTTGCACGAAAAGCGCATCCTCATCACCCGTGGCGGCGGCTTCAACTGGGCAAAGCCCGACCACTTCCGCATCGTATTCTTGCCGGGCATGCGCCAGCTGCACGAGGCGATGGAGGAACTCGCCGACTTCTTCGCGCATTATCGTCAGGCATAACTGAACGACGCACATTGGCGTAATGGCTGCGGCAACCGGTGTGATGCATCGCGTGCCGCAGCTTTTTTGTTGCGCTTGCCGGCCTCGTCGCCTCATTCGCGGAACCTTACAAAGCGCTAACACATTCCTCACGATACGCTGCCGCTTCGTGGGTAGGGTGAGCGTATACAACGGCCGAGATGCTATGAGGCAGGAAGGCGAGGTGCGTGATGGACGAGTATGGAAAGCAGCTTGAGCGCGAGAGCGAGTTCACGGGACTCAAGGGCGCCATTCTTCGTTACGCGGGCAATATCTATACGCTCACGTTGGTGGCGCTGTTTCTCGCGGCCTTTGCCGATGCCTACCCCAACGCGGCGTTTGTGCTCGATCCGCTCTCGATCGTGGTGTTCGCGGCGGGCATCGTGATTCATCCGCTGAAGAAATGGTTCGCACGCGAGCATGCGGTGCGCGGTGCGGCACAATAAGCGCGGCGCGGCTGTACGGCACAATAGATCATGCTGATTGCGCACGTCTTCGGGCGTGCGCCTTTTGTGCGCATGGAGGTTCTGCCCATATGCGGGGTAGTTTGCCCCTTACACTTGTGTGCGCTGTCGGAAGACGGCTCGGTATGCCGCCGGGAGGCCGGTGAAGCGGCGCGGAAGCGCCCGGAATGGCGCCTGAGGGCGCGAAAGGACGGACGATATGTCTGAGTTTGATGAGATGGTAGAGCCCGAGATGGACGAGATGGAAGAGGTCGAGGTGGCCGAGGTCGAGGAGACTCCCGCGTCTGAGGCTGATGACGCAGCCGCTGAGGATGCCGAGCCCGAGGTGGCTCCTGTTGATATCGACAAGGAGCTGTTCGACAAGCTGAATCGCGCTGCCCGCCTGATGCGTAGCCGCAAGGACGTGCTTGCCGAGGAGGCCGAGGCCGATGCCGAGCGCCTCGCCAACCTCATCCGCGCGCTCAAGCTTCTGGAGCTCAAGCCCAAGATGGAGCAGAAGGAGATGGCCGACCTGCTGGGCATGCGCCTTCGCGAGCTCGACCGTCTGCTTGCCCAGGCCGAGAAGCAGGACATCGTGGGCCGTATCCAGCCCGAGGACGAGGATATGCGCGCCGTGGTGGTCTTCGCGAGCGAGGACGCCGTTGCGATGGCCGAGGCACAGGGCAAGAAGCGCAAGAAGTTCATTCCGCAGCTTTCCTCCGAGGATGCGGAGCAGCTGCTCGCCCTGCTCGACAAGGTGATTGACCCGCTGACCGAGATGGGTCTCGACGCCGATCGCGGCCCGCGCGCAGGCCGTGACGATCGTGGTCCGCGCGGCGGCTTCGGCGGTCGTGGCGGCCGTGATGACCGTGGCCCGCGTGGCGGCTTCGGTGGTCGCGGTGGCCGTGATGATCGCGGCGGTCGCGGTGGCTTCGGTGGCCCGCGCGGCGATCGTGCCGGTCGCGGCAAGCAGTTTGGCGACCGTGGCGGTCGCGGTGGCCGTGGCGGCGACCGCGGTGGGCGCGGCGGCTTTGGTGGCCGTGGCGACCGTGGTGGCTTCGGCGGCGGTCGTGGCGGTTTTCGCGGCTAAGACGCGCGGCGCGGCCAGCTCAACATAGAACGACCCTGTGGCGGCGTACCCTCAGCGGGTGCGCCGCTTTTGCATGCTATGATGCGCATGAGGTGAGGGGAGGCGCTGCCATGAGGACGTTTATTGCGCTTGAGCTGCCGCATGAGGTTGTGTGCGATATTGCGGATACCGCGCGGACGCTTGCCGGCGTACTCAAAGGGGGCGTCAAGCGCCGCGGGCGCGGGCCGCGTTTCATGCCACGCGAGAACTACCACATTACGCTGGCATTTCTCGGCGAGCTCGACGAGTGCGGCGTGCGTGCCGCCATGGAAGCTGTCGATGAGGCATGCGCAGGTCGTGCACCCTTTATGCTCACCTGCGATGGTCTAGGGACATTTGGCCGCCCGAGCGATGCGACGCTTTGGATGGGCGTGAGATGCACCGAGGCGCTCGAGGTGTTCGCTAAAGACCTGCGTTGCGCTCTTGCCGAGCATTGGATCGCCTACGACGAGAAGCCCTTCCGTCCACATATCACCATGGCAACCCATGTGCGCTTCGAGCGCGGTGCTCTGCCGCAGCTCACGTTTCCGCGTGAGGCGACATGCTCGCGGGTTACGCTTTTCAAAAGCGAGCTCACCCCCGAGGGTGCCATCTATAAACCGCTCTATACCGTAGATTTGGCTGAGTAGCATTCACTTCTTCACGACGGCCTCTAACGGAAGTGAATGCCGTTTCACTTCCGTTATTTTGTGATTAACGGAAGTGAATTGCTGTTCACTTCCGTTATTGGTACGCTAGACGCAGTAAAAAAGGAGGTCGAACATGGAGCTCGCATCATCTCAATGGCCGCCGCTGACATTCGAAGAACTTCCGTGGTACAGAGATCTTGATGAGCTACGCTTGCTGTCGAAGACCGCTCGTCAGAAGATCGGTTCGACCTATCGTGCGGCAATTCCGTTTACCATCGCTGAACGTTCGCTTGTCATGTCTCCGCAACTTGCTGCGCGTATGGAGGAGGTCGCTGGTCTCCTGTCGCGGTTTGATGAGATGCAGCAGCAGCGTGGGTATGATTTGCCGGCGTTGCTGTTAAGGAGTGAATCGGCGGCAAGTTCACAGATAGAAAACCTCACATCAAGCCCTCGAAATATTGCACTTGCAGAGCTCACAAACGATGCGCCCCACAACGCTCAACTCATTGCAGGCAATATTGCTGCAATGCGCGAGGCGCTATCCGGCAACGGCGAGCTCAGCATCGAAGCGATTCTTGCCATCCATAAGGTTCTCATCGATCGCACCGGTCAATCATTTGGCGGCGAGCTTCGAGATGAGCAGGTTTGGATAGGCGGTTCTGCCTATAGTCCCCACGGCGCCATCTATGTGCCGCCGCATGCGAGCAGGGTGAGAGGTTATTTGGAGGACATCATCACCTTTGCTCGTCGGGATGATGTTGGCACGATTGCGAAAGCTGCTCTTGTCCATGCGCAATTCGAGACGGTGCACCCGTTTATCGACGGAAACGGTAGGACGGGAAGGACGCTGCTTCATCGCATCCTCAAGCAGGAAGGTGTGTTGGGTAGTGCAACGCTGCCTGTTTCAGCGGGGCTGTTGCACAATATCGACCGATATCTGGAGAGCATTACACGCTATCAGGAAGGCGATCCGCTATCCGTTATCGAGGAGTTGCTCGACGCGCTCGAACTGGCGCTTGCGCTCGGCGAGATGGTAGCGCACTTGGTTGATGAGGTGCTTGCTAACTGGGGGGATCGTATAACCGAGCGAGCTGGTTCAAGCATGCATCGGCTTCCCGCCCTGCTTATCCAGCATCCTGTGGTGAATGTATCATTTTTGGCAGAAAAGCTCGATATTTCGCCGCGCGCCGCACAGAATCTCGTCGCGCGTGCGTGCGAGTACAACATGCTGCGGGCATTTGGCAACAAGCGGCGCGGCACCTTCTACCAGGCAGACGATATCATCGACATTCTCGAGCAGGCGTCGAGCGCGCAGGGCGTGCGTCGTTTGGTGGCGGGGAGACCGCGCAGCAAAGGTTAGCGATGCGTTTTCATTCGCCGTCTGTATCCTATCCCTTTGCTATCCTGGAGACGATGTCTACTTGAGAATGGGGAGGCTATGGGATTTGATGCCAAAGTGCAGAAAGGTCGCACTGCCTTTGAGCGCAGTTTGGCTGCGTCGTTCATTGATGATTCGATCGACTCCGACGAACGATTCCATAGTCGCGTCATCACCAATTCACGGGCGATGGGGGAGAGTCTCCTCTCTGCGATCAAGCAGCAGTTAGATACGTGCGACTCTTTCGATTTCTGCGTAGCGTTTGTGGCGGAGAGCGGTCTCTCCTGCTTGGTTCAGGTTCTTGCAGAGCTTCGTGCCAAGAATATCCACGGCAGGTTGCTCACTTCAACCTACCTCAATTTCAATACCCCGACGGCGTTTCGTAAACTTCTCGAGTATGACAACATTGAAACCCGCGTTTATCAGGGCGATCTACATGCAAAGGGTTACGTGTTTCAGCGAGATGGGATCTGCACGGTCATTATCGGTAGTGGAAACCTGACGCAATCTGCATTGACCTGCAATCGAGAATGGAATGTGCTTTTTCATTCCTACGATGCAGGGGCAGTGTCGCGTTCCGTTAGCCGGGAGTTTGACGAGCTGTGGAATGATACCTCCACGGTGTGCCTGAGTGAGGCATGGATCAGGGGATATGAGGCTTTCCACGTTCATGCTGAGCGCGGGCGTGCGCGCATGAGCACATATGTCGAAGAGCGTTTGGATCGGGACCTGTTGCTGAGCGCGAAGAAGGGGATCAAGCCTAACGAAATGCAAAAACGCGCCCTTGAGGCGCTCGGTGTTCTGCATGCGCGCAATGAGCCGAGGGCCCTGCTCGTGTCGGCCACGGGGACCGGGAAAACCTATCTCTCTGCATTCGATGTCGAGCGCGCGCGGCCAAGGCGTGTGCTTTTCCTCGCCCATAGGAAACGGATCTTGGAAGCTTCGATGAAGAGCTACCAAAAACTGTTGGGCGATCGTTATCGGTATGAGGTATATCGTCCGGGGCGACCGCCCGAGGGGAATGTTTGCATCTTTGCCATGTGCTCAACCATCGTTCGGCATCTCGATGAAATCAACCCCGCCTTTTTCGACTACATCATAGTTGACGAGGCGCATCGCACAGGATCATCCAGCTACAAGAAGATCATGTCGTACTTCACGCCATCGTTTTATCTCGGTATGACAGCGACCCCTAATCGAACTGACGGCTACGACGTGTTTGCGTTGTTCAACCACGTGATCGCGTATCAGATCACGCTGCAAGACGCTCTGGAAAACAAGATGTTGGTGCCGTTTCACTACTATGGGATCGCGGACCTTACCATCGATTATGAGGAGGCGGATGACCCTTCCTTATTCTCGAGACTCGTATCTGAGGAACGTGTCCGTCTCGTAACGGAGAAGATTGAGGAATACTCCGTTGACAAACAGAACCGGAAAGGCCTGATCTTTTGCAACGGGAACGATGAAGCGCGTGAACTATCGAGAAGGTTCAACGAGCTTGGCTATAGAACTGAGGCGTTGAGTGGCGAGAACTCTGATACTGAGCGCGATGATGCAATTGCGCGTCTTGAGGCGGGCGAACTCGAGTACATCTTCTCGGTTGATATCTTCAACGAGGGAATCGATATTCCCAGCGTGAATCAGATCATCATGCTCAGGCGCACCGAGTCGGCAATTGTATTTGTCCAGCAGTTGGGGCGTGGGCTTAGGAAGGACGAGGGGAAAGACTACACCCTTGTTCTCGATTTCATCGGTAACTACCAGAAGAACTTTTTCGTTCCTGTGGCGTTGTCGGGAGATAAAACGTACAACAAGGACAATCTCAGGACAATCGTTAGGGAGGGAAGCCTCATTGTGCCGGGCGCCTCTACGGTCAGCTTTGATCGAATCGCCGAAGCTCGGATTTACCGCGCGATCGATGGGGGTAACTTTACTGAGGCGAAATTCCTGAAGAATGAGTACATGGGGCTTCGGCAGATGGTCGGGCACATCCCATCGCTTAGGGAGTTCGATGTGCACGGATCCATTGACCCGTTGCTTATCTTCAAGAAATACGGCTCATACCATGCTTTTCTTACAAAATGCGAGGAGTCGTATAACGTTGAGTTTTCCCAAGCGCAATGCGGCGTTCTTAAATTCTTGTCGCAGAAACTCGCCAGCGGTAAACGGTTTGAGGAGCTCTATGTGCTCCGCTCTCTTATCGAGGATGGGAATAAGACTATCGGTGGCTTAGACGATGCGGCTCGACGGTCCTTCGGTGTGGTTTCGCGAGCAACTATCTGGTGGTCTGCCGCCCATGTTCTCGAGGGCGATTTCTCTGTTGTTAAAGATGTCACGCCTTTGATGATGCATGATGAATCGGGCTTCCATCTCATGAAACCCCTCGCACGGATGCTCCAAGATCATGAGTTTGCGCGGCAGGTCATGGAGGTCATCGACTTTGGTATCAGCCGCTATCAGGAACGATATTCCAGGCGATACAGGGAAACCGGTTTCGTTCTCAATGAGAAGTACACCTATGAAGAGGCGTGCAGAATTCTTGGCTGGAAGAAAAACGTTAACGGGCAGAACATCGGAGGATATAAGTACGACGCGGAGACGAATACGTTTCCGGTGTTCATCAACTACGATAAGGCGCCGGATATTGAAGATTCGATTCGCTATGAGGATCGGTTCGTCTCCAATCGAGAGCTCATCGCGATCTCAAAACAACCGCGCGACATGCATTCTCCTGAGATCAAGCGGCTTCAGGCTTGGCCGAATAACGGGATGAAGATCTATCTTTTTATGAGGAAGAATAAGGCTGATGAGGGCAGTAAGGAGTTTTATTTCTTTGGAGAGATGGAGCCTACAGGGGAGTTCAAGCCCATTATTATGCCCAAGGTTAATAAAAAGGCAGTTGAGATCACCTATTCCCTGGAGACGCCAATTCGCCAAGACCTTTATGACTTCATGACCGCCAACCTCGATGAGGGAGAATTGACCGATGCGGAGCGGCAGGGCGATAGCGCCTGATCGCTCATGCCTTCAGGGCTTTTTCTAGCTCTTTGACGACCTTGATGTCTGCGGGGAGCCAGTCAACCGACCAGAGGGAATCTTTGGTGAGCCAGCGAAGGTTTTCATGTTCGGAGTCATGGATCGTCCCCGACGCGATTTGGCAGAGGAAACACTCCATCGAGAGGTGGAACGTATCGTAGTCATGTTCGACCGTGCAGAGATGTTCGAGATTGCCGATCTCCACCTCGAGCTCCTCGTGGATTTCGCGAATGCATGCTTCAGCCGCGGTCTCATTGGACTCGAGTTTTCCTCCGGGGAACTCCCAGCCGTCTTTGAACTCGCCATACCCGCGCTGAGCTGCTAGAATGCTCCCACGATCTTGGATGATCGCCGCTGCAACATGAATGCATTTCATATTCTGCTATCCGATCTCTTTGGTTGTTCTAAGTCGATCAATGATACCGCTTCTATTCGTCCCCTAGCAGCTCCTCGATGGCGCCGGCGCGGTAGTTGGTAAAGACGGCCTCGCTTTCCTCCTGCGTGGCATCGAGGTCTACGTCGGCCATGATGCCAAAGTCGTGGTCGCCGTCGCTGTCGTGGAATACTTGATGCACATGCCAAACGTGGTCCGCCTGCTCGTCTGCTTCATCAATGGTGAAAAACGCCGTTGAACGCGCATCGGCATCGACGAGCAGCTCGTCGTGCGCTTCAAAGAACGCATCGAGCGCATGTCGCCAACGCGCCACGCCCATGCCCCATGCGCCATCGAGCTCTCCCAGCTCATCGGCTTTGTTGCGCGCCGCGAGCTTCACGCGACGGAAGAGCGCGTTGCGCACCAGCAGCTGGACACCGCGGCGGTCTGCCACAACGGCGTCGGCGGCGGTGGGCGGAGCCATGTCGAACGCAGCGGCATCGCCTGCAGCTGCCCATTCGTCTACCAGGCTCGAGTCGACCGAGCGTACCATGAAACCCAGCCACGAGATAATCTCGTCCAGTTGCTCGTTGCGCTTCGAGACTGGCACGGTGCGGTCGAGCGAGCGGAACGCCTCGGCGAGATAGCGCAGCAAGATGCCCTCAGAACGGGCAATCTTGTAGCGCTGGATGTAATCCTTGAAGTCCGATGCCGTTTCGAGCATGTCTCTCAGCACCGATTTGGGGCTGAGCGCGTAGTCGTTTGCCCAGGGCACTTCGGCGCAATACTGAGCAAAGGCCGCATCGAGCAGTTCTTCGAGTGGCTTGGGATACGTGACGTCGGCAATGCGCTCCAGACGCTCTTCGTAGTCGATACCCTCCGCTTTCATGGCCGCCATGGCGCGGTCGCGCTCGGCGCGCTCTTGGGCACGCAGCACCTGCTTGGGGTCTTCGAGCGTGGCCTCCACCATGGAGATGAGGTCCAGCGTATAGGTTTCGCTTTCGGGGTCGAGCAGTTCCAGCGCGGCGAGCAAAAACGGCGAGAGCGGCTGGTCGAGGGCGAAATCCTCGGGTAAGTCGACGGTGAGGGAATACTCGATCGCTGGCTCATTGCCTGTTGCTTCGCTGTCATCCGCCGCAGCGCATTCGCTGCGCACTACCACGCCGGTGTCGATGCGGGTCGCGCAGATCTCATCGGCGCGTGCCTCGAGTTTGGGCTTCTCTTCGGGCGTCTGCAGGCTCGCGCCAATAAGCTCGCCCACGCGCTCGCGCGCGCCGCCGCCGCGCTCCACCATGGAAAGCACCATGGAGTGCGTGATGCGCAGGCGCGGCTTGAGCGTTTCGGGCTGGGTTTCGATCAGGCGGTTGAATGTTTGCTCGTTCCAGGTGACAAAGCCTTCGGGCGCCTTTTTCTTTCGAATCTTGCGCAGCTTCTTGGGGTCGCCGCCCGCCTTGGCAACGAGTTTGGCATTCTCGATATCGTGCTCTGGGGCCTCGGCGATCACCAGGCCTTCGGTGTCAAAGCCGGCGCGCCCCGCACGTCCGGCAATCTGGTGGAACTCGCGGGCGCGCAGCCGACGCATACGGTATCCGTCGTATTTGGTGAGCGCGGTGAGCACCACCGTATGGATGGGTACGTTGATGCCTACACCGAGGGTGTCGGTGCCGCAGATGACGGGCAGAAGCCCCTGCTGGGCAAGGCGCTCAACCAGCAGGCGGTATCTCGGCAGCATGCCAGCGTGGTGCACGCCCACGCCGCAACCAATGAGTCGCCGCAAGATCTTGCCGAATGCGGTGGTGAAGCGCGTGCCCTTGGCGGCTTGCTTGATGGCCTCGCGCTGCTCCTTGGTGGCGATGCCAAAGTTGGCGAGCGAGCTTGCCGTGGCAAGTGCAGCATCTTGGCTGAAATGCACGATGTAGAGCGGTGCGTTGCCCTGGCGCAGCGCCAGCTCTACAGTTCCCTCGAGCGCGGTGTCCACGTATTCGAATGCGAGCGGTACGGGGCGCGGAGCGTCGGTAACGAGGTCGACCTCGGCGCCCGTTTGTACGCGCAGGGCATCGGCGACCTGCGTCATATCGCCGAGCGTGGCGCTCATGAGCATGAACTGCGTATGCGGAAGCGTGAGCAACGGCACCTGCCATGCCCAACCACGATCGGGGTCGGCGAAGTAGTGGAACTCATCCATGGCGACGAGGCCGACATCGGTATCCTCGCCCTCGCGCAGCGCTTGGTTGGCGAGAATCTCTGCGGTGCAGCAGATAACGGGCGCGCCCGTGTTGATGTGCGTGTCGCCGGTGATCATACCCACGTTATCGCGACCAAGCACGTCGACGAGGTCAAAGAACTTCTCGCTCACGAGTGCTTTGATGGGCGCGGTGTAGTAGGCGCGGCGGCCCTGCGCCATGCCAAAGAAGAGCAGGCCCAGCGCCACAAGCGACTTGCCCGAGCCGGTGGGTGTGCCCAGAATCACATGGTCGCCGGCGGCGAGGTCCATGAGGGCCTCTTCTTGGTGCGGCCACAGCTCGATACCGCGCTCTTCGCACCAGCCCCAGAAGCGCTCGAACGCTTCATCTGGCGTGAGCCACGGCTCGGGCTCCGAGCCGTCTTCGGGCATGCGCCAGCTAGGGGAGAGCGCGCCCAGCGAGCCGGGCGCGCCAACGCCGCCCGTGCCGGCGGCAAAAGAGCTTGCCGACGAGCGGCTGGTTTCGGGGGCGGATGTAGATGCGTTCTCGGCGTGCGTCATGCGGGCGGCTTTCTCTCGTGTCGAACGCTCCCATTATGGCAGACGGTGCGGACGCGCGTTGCGTGCACGGCGTTAGCGCGCCTCCGCGTGTCGTTGTGCGCGTTCGCGTTCGCGACGACGGCGGTTGATGAGGTTGGTGACCGCAGCCTCCATACCAAGCGGCACGTAGGTGAGGCGCTCGAGGTCGTCGGGTAGGTAGCTCACCAGGCTCTGCTCCTGGTTGCGCGCGCGTTCGATAGCATCGCGATCAAGTTCGTTGGTGGGAGTGGGGGTCGGGGTGATGCAGAGCCCCCAGACGGCGGCGCCCTGCTCGACAAGACGGCTTTCGTATTCGGTCTGTGGGTGTTCCGGATGGTCGCGGCGCACGTCGTCCGATACCCAGCGGAGCTCATAGCCCGCCGCTTCGATTTGCGTGAGCGTGAAGTCACGCAGCGGCTGGCTATCGGTACGCAAGGTCACGGTTGCGTGCGGTGCGAGCAGCGAACGATATGCGAGCAGGTGGTCGACGTTCGTGAGGCGGCGCTGGGCGAAGTGGCGTTTGGGGTAGGGCGTGGGGAAGTTGAGCGTGATGGCAGCGAGCTCGCCCGCTCCGAAGATTTGGTCGAGCGCGTCTGCTCCGCGCGGAATAACGAGCGCGTTGGTAAGCGCAGACTCACAGATGCGCTGCGCCGCGTAGGCGATGCAGACCGGCTCGACATCCATGCCAATGAACAGCGTTGTTGGATCCCGATGGGCCGCCTCGACAAGATAGCTGCCCTTACCGCACCCCAGATCGAGCGCGACGGTGCGCAGCGGGCGGTTGCCGTCGAGCGGGCTTGCGGCCTCTGTCCATCTGCCGCGATAGTGTGCCGGATGCGTTTCGATGGCGCGCGCATAGCGCTCAAGACGCTCTTCGAGCACGAAGTTCTTCGGCTTGCGCATATGGGTAAGTCCCACGATTCCTCCGTATAGTAGGATGCTGCTTCGTACGCCGGGCTTTACGGGCGCTCGAGCACGACGTAGCGGTTGAGCGTGCCCGAGGCGCCATCTGCCGAGAAGCGCGTCAGCTCGCGCGCGCCAGCCGCATGCAACAGCCGGTCAATTTCTTCATCGTTGGTATGGTGGCAATAGCGAAGCGCTGAGGGGTCGTTCTGCCAGCCGAGAAGCCAATCGCTCTCTTCAAGGATATCCGCGATATCGTGGTGCGCGATGTGTGCCTGTGCGGTGACGCTTCGCGCTTTGCCGGCGAGACGCGCGTCATTCATGAACTGCCAGAATGATACAACAGCGATGCCATGCGGCGCGAGATGTGCAAGCAACAGGCGAAGCACCTCGGCGCGCAGCTCGAAGGTGGGAACATGGTGCAAGAACCCAAAACTACATACGAGTTCGCAGGGTGCGGAGGTGATGCACTGCGGCTCACCTTCCGGCTGCCCGAGCAGCGTGGAAAGGATGTCGAGCTTCTGAAATTCCACCGAGCACCGGGGGAGCTCGTGGGGCGCCTGCGTGTCGAACACGTCGCAGTTATCAGTCGCGTGATACGTAATGTCGGTGTGGGGAAAGCATCCGTGCAGGTAGCTGGCGAGGCGCATATTACCGCATGCAAGGTCGAGCACAGAAATCGTTTCAGGTTCGTCGCCAAAACGGTTGTGCAGCAGCGGGAGCATGCGGTTCCATCCGGTCCACGGTGCCTGCCTCGTAGCAGAGAAGGACGCGGCGTGTTGCTGGTAGAACGTTGTGTTGAGCGCAATGAGCTTACGGGCCGAGGCGTGGTCCATGGTTCTCCTGTATTCGCATGATGTTCGGGGCTCATTGTAGCAGGGGGTGCGCATGCGGGCTATGCGTTGCGCCTGAGGCCTTGGCCGAGCCTGCGTGAGCAGTTTTTCCTGAATTCGAGCCAAATGTGGCACGTTAGTTCAGATTCCGGAGTAAATCGGCTGTATCGGCATGACTATCAGCGCTCTGATCATGTTCTTAACAGTAATGAATCCAGATAATTAGTATATAAATCTATATTTTATAGATCTATAGTGCTATCAATTCTCGTCGACGTGTATTAGCGGGGCAAAGGCGGGCGGCCATCGCTCCGGAATCTGAACTAAATGACCAAAATGAAGCGGATAATTAAAAAAAGTTACGCTTGAGCGGTTCCAAGGACGTGTGCGCGGCGGTTTTGGCCAAGCAGCGAGATTCGGCTCCGGCCGAATTGCCCCGCGTCGCAACGTACTTGGCTCCGCTCGCATCACGGCGGCCATATTCGATAGAATGCTTGCATGGAGACGATTATTCTCGAAATTCTTGATCGGCTGCGACGCGGCGAGGCGGTGGATGACCGCGTGCTCGTGAAGCTCATTCATGCCGAGACCAAGCGTGCGGGTGGCGATAAGCGCGCGTTTGCCAAGCGCCGGTTGCTACCGTTTTACCAGCGCGTTAAAGCTGAGGAGCCAGGGCGCTGGGCTCGCTGGAACATCACGCCTGAGCTTGAGCGGAAACTCGTGGGGGCTTTACGCATGAAACCGCGGCGGTCGGCTTCGGGCGTGGCAACCATCACGGTGATTACCAAACCGTGGCCGTGCTCGGGGCGCTGCGTGTTCTGCCCCAGCGACATTCGCATGCCAAAAAGCTATCTCGCCGACGAGCCCGCCTGCGCTCGTGCGGAGCAAAGTTGCTTCGACCCGTATCTACAGGTCTCAGCCCGTCTCACCGCGCTTTCGCAGATGGGGCATGCAACCGACAAGATCGAACTCATCATTCTCGGCGGCACGTGGAGCGATTATCCGCGCGCATACCAAACGTGGTTCGTGACCGAGCTCTTCCGGGCTCTGAACGATGATGCCGTGGCAGGAATTGCGGCAAACCCCATGCTGCGCGGCTTTGCTGATGGGGCGGGAGATGCGCCTGCGGCGACAGATAACGCCGATCAAGCCGGTCTGGTGCCCGAGGGCGTCCGTGCACGCCGCGCGCGCTACCACGCCTGCGGGCTCGTGGACGTTGCTGCCGGGGGATCCTGCATGCCACACGCCGAATCAGCAGAGGGGTTGCAGCAGCGCATCAACGCAGGCGAGCTAACCTATAACGAAGCTGTTGCGCGCATCACGGGTTCCGATACGCCGTGGGAGGAAGCCGCACGCTGGCAGACGGCAACGCTTGACGAGCTCGAGGCTGAGCAGCGCCGCAACGAGCTCGCGCGGCATCGCGTGGTGGGGCTTGTGGTGGAAACACGGCCCGATGCCATTACGCCCGAGCGGCTCGAGCTCATTCGGCGAATGGGTGCAACTAAGATCCAGATGGGCATTCAAAGCCTTGACCAGCATATTCTTGACGGTAACCATCGCGGCATCACGGTGGAGCAGATCAAGCGCGCGTTTGCGCTCACGAGGCTCTTCGGCTTCAAGATCCACGCGCATTTCATGGTGAATCTGCTGGGCGCCACGCCCGAGGGCGACAAGCGCGATTATGAGCGATTTGCCACCGAGGAGCCGTTCCAGCCCGATGAGGTGAAGCTCTATCCCTGCGCGCTTATCGACGGCGCCGAGCTCTGCCGCTGCTACGAGGCGGGAACATGGCGTCCGTACGCCGAGGAAGAGCTTATCGACGTACTTACTGCAGACGTGCTTGTCACGCCGGCATGGACGCGTGTCTCGCGCATGATCCGCGACTTCTCGTCCAACGATATCAAGGCGGGCAACAAAAAGCCTAACCTTCGGCAGCTTGTGGAGCAGCGCGCTGCGGCGGCGGGGCGTGAGGTGCGCGAGATTCGATATCGCGAGGTGGGCACGCGTGAGGTCGATCTCTCGGAGCTTTCGCTTAAGGTGGTGCCGTACGAAACGGGTGCCACCAGCGAGCGGTTCTTGCAATGGGTGACACCCAACGGGCACATCGCAGGTTTCTTGCGGCTCTCGCTGCCGAGCGAGCAAGCCGTGTGCGCACTTTCGGATGAGTTGGGGGATGCCGCGCCGGTGCATCTTGGCGAGGCGATGATTCGCGAGGTACATGTGTACGGTATGGCGACGCGGGTGGGCGCGGCGGGGCCTTCGGCGCAGCACCACGGGCTCGGCCGGCAGCTCATCGAGCACGCCTGCGAGCTTGCGCACGAGGCGGGATACAGCCGCATCAACGTGATCAGCGCGGTGGGTACCCGTGAGTACTACCGCCGTCTTGGATTTGTGGATAACGGCCTCTACCAGCAAAGGAGGCTTCTATGAGCGAGCAACGAGGGCCTTTAGACGAGGCGCCCGAGCTGCAGCATACTGCAGGCGTAATCGCTGCCGTGGTAACGATTGTGCTGGTTGCGGCGGCGCTGCAGATTGCGCAGCTTGAGAGTCCCGTGGCCGAGATCATGCTCGTGATTATGGCGGTCGCGATTGCGTTGGCGTGGATTCGTATCGTGCTCGACCCACACCCTGTGCGCATCACGCGCGGCATGGCATACGTCTACACGAGGCCGACGGAAGATGGTGAACCGGTGCGCGTGCTTCGCCAGGGCGGGGTGTTCCAATCGGCAACGTACCTGGGCGAGCGCCGCTTCGAGCCCGTGTTCGCCTACCACCGCGCGTTCGATGCGATGTTCGAGGCAGGGCATGATGTGCAACGCGTTCTTGCGCTGGGCGGCGGCGGGTTCGCTTGGCCCAAGCATGCACTTGTCGAGCATCCCGGTCTGCAGGTCGATGTGGTCGAGATTGATCCCGCCATTGTGCGTGCGGCACGTCGGTGGTTCTTCATCGACGAGCTTGCTGCGCAGGTGGGCGCGGTCGAAGGCTCCTGCGTGGCGGGCGCCGTGCAGGATACGGCGGTATCATCTGGCGAGCCCGCACGTCTGGGCATTATCGTGACGGATGCGCGCGCGTACCTCGAGCGCGCCGATGCACCTCGCTACGATGCCATCGTGAACGATACCTTTTCCGGGCGCGAGCCCGTGCGCCAGCTTGCAACTGTCGAGGCGGCCCGTGCGTGCAAGGATCATCTGGTTCCCGGCGGGTGGTATCTTGTCAACGTGGTTTCGCAACATGACGGCGCGGACCTCACGTTTTTGTGCGATACGGTGGCGACGCTCTCGCAGGTGTTCGCGAACGTGCAGATCGTTCCCGCGCTCGACGAGGGTCTTGCCGGAGAGGATAATTACCTCGTGGTGGCAACCGATGGCGCGCTGGCGCTAGCAGAGGCCATTCCCTTTGACGATGACTTTTTGGGCAGCGTGATGCACGATGGCTGAGATATCTCACAGTGCAACCACAAACGACGCGTTTGGCAGCACCGCGCACCTCATCTCGCGCCGCAGGTTCGCCTCAGTTCTTGCTGCGGGTGCGCTGCTGCCGCTTGCGGGCTGCGCGGGGCTTCCGGGTTCATCAAGCCCGGTCGCTGGCTCGGCAGACGCCCATGCCGCAGCGAATCTCGCGACCATCTCCGATGCCGCCGCCGCGCCCGATCGCGTGTCCATCTGCATGGTGGGCGATGTGCTCGTGCATCCCGGCGTGTGGATGAGCGGCGAGCGCAGCGACGGCACGCGCAACTACGATCACATCTACGCCCAGCTTGCGCAAACGTTCACCAAGACGGATATCGCTATCGTGAACCAAGAGACTATCCTGGGCGGCACGGCGCTGGGTCTTTCGGGCTATCCCATGTTTTGCAGTCCGCAGGAGTTTGGCGATGCCGAGGCGGCAGTGGGTGTAGACGTTGCCTGCGCTGCGACCAACCATGCGCTCGATAAGGGGTTCGAGGGCATCCAGGCCGAGCTCTCCTTCTGGGCGGAGCATCATCCTGATGTCGCGTGCACGGGCATCTTTGATTCGCAGGAGCGGTCCGCCACAATTCCTATCGTGGAGCGCAACGGCATGAAGGTCGCGATTCTCAACTACACCGAGAGCACCAACGGCCTCCCCATACCCGCGTCCGCGCCATGGTGCGTGGCCATGCTCGATCGCGACCGTGTAGCGGGCGATGTTTCGGCAGCGCGCGAGCGGGGTGCCGATATTGTAATCGTGTGCCCGCATTGGGGTGTCGAGTACCAGTACCAGCCCAACGAGGCGCAGCGCGGTTGGGCGGACTATTTCCTCAGCCTGGGCGTCGACGCGGTCATTGGCACACATCCGCATGTGCTCGAGCCACTCGAGCTCCTCACCGGTACCGACGGGCATACCATGCCGGTCTTTTGGTCGCTTGGGAACTACGTGTCGTGGCAGGCGCGCAAAGACACCATGGTGGGCGGTCTGGCCGAGCTCGCGTTCGACCGCGCGGCAGACGGCTCGGGTGTGCGGGTGACATCGGCCACGTTGACGCCGGTCATTACGCATTTGGCGATGGACCCCAGCATGGCGGTGTACCCCATCAAGGCGTATACCGAGGAGTTGGCCCAAGTAAATCGCGTTCGCGCGCAGAGTGGTGCCGGTGACTTCACCCTCGAGTGGTGCCACGATCATTGCGCCGAGGTGCTCGGCGAGGGCTATGACCGCACTTCCGGCGTATTCACGCTCGCGTTATAGGAGCGTTATCGCGTCACGGCGAACCCAAGCTGCTCCAAGATGCCAATGATGCCGCGTGCGGCAACGCGATCATACTCGCGACTCTGCTCGGAGAGTTCGTCGTAGGGGATGAGGTCGGGATGAACGCGGTGCTCGTCATTGCGCGGGAATCCGGCGATCCAGCCGTCGTGCAGGCGCTCTTGCCACCAGCGTCTATGTTCAAGATAGGCGAGTGACTCGATTTCTTCGGGGGAAAACGCTGTCACGCGCGCGTCGGGGCCCGCCTCCGCGAGCGGTACGATCCGGTATCCCAGCGCACGTACCTTAACAGGGATATCGCGAATCTGGTCGATGTTCGATTGCTGCAGCATTGGCGGCTGCTCCTCGAAGCTCGCGTACTCGGGAACGCGCCCCGCCGCGCGGCACGCCTCGCGCCATGCCCGGTAAACGATGTCGCGTGCGAGGTCGTCCATAGGCGCATCGCGCAGGAACGACGCGTCTCGGTTGAGGATCCCCCGCCCACGCTCATCGAGGAATCCACCCGGGGCGATATGCTCGCGCGCGTAGGCGACCATGCGCGCGTCGAAGAGGTGCGTTGAATCAAGCGGAGTGAGGCCGAGCTCCCGAGCGAGGGGGTCGAGGTCCTGCTCGCGGTCGAGCCGGCGCACTGCGACGGCGCCTGTGCTCGTGTACTGGAAAAACGGTCGTGTTCCGAACGCGAGCTTCGCGGGTTCCGCCTCGGCGATGCTGCGCCCCTCCCATAGTTCGAAGTGCAGCGCGGCAAGGTATCCCACATCGCGGACAAACGACGTGGGTGGTTCGCTATGCGCGACAGGTGAGACGAGCCGGGGCAGCGCGTCGAAGAGCGCCCGGTTATAGCGCTCTGCGGTCGCTGGGACATCAGTGCCCTCATATGAGGTCACAAGTTCATAATCGATGAGTGTTGCATGGATGTCTTGCGGGGAAGATCCGAAACGGCGAACGCAGATGTTCGCTGCGCGAACGTCACGATGGTAGAGGCCATGAGCATGAAGGCGTTCCACTTGGTCGAGGATGTCGTAGAAGATCTTCTTGTTCTCCAGGTCGCGCTCGCGCGTGCCAAGCGGATGGAGCGGTGCGGGCTCTTCATCGCCTTCTCCCCCTGGTCCAGCGATGGGGGCACCGGTGAAGAGCGCCATATCGAGGTCGGTGCCGGCGTCTTCCTCAACCACCACCGGCACCTGTCGCCCCTCGAGTGCGACGCGCGCGGTCAGTGCATAGGCTTCGGGTCCCACGCACAGCAGCTGGTTGCGGGCGAGCGATGCCGCCTCCGCCGCATAGAAGGTGGGGTCGGACGAGGCGAAGAGCACGGCGATTGCGGGGAGGTGCGTGCCGTTCGGGCGTATGAGCGTGCCCCGATAGGCCTGCTTGCGGGCCGAGGACACCATAGCGCGCGCCGAGTCGGCGATGAATGTTCCGGCATCGGACGCAAAGCGCAGTGTCGCCGCGAACGGGACGAACGCCGCTTGCGGGTCGCCCAGGGTCGCCGTCTCGCGCGATGCCGTGGCGCCCAGCGTCTGTGGTACCTGATGATGAGGCTCGCGTGCCGTTGGCATGATGCACCCACCTATACGATCTCGAAGCACGATCCGCACAGCCGAATCATGTCGCCGCGCTTCAGCTCGATGCGGCGATGCATGGAAACAGATGATGGCGCGGCGCCCAAGCGGCTTGCCCATGCGGAGGCGTCTCCGCCGCCGCGATGCTCGAGTACGAGGTACGTTTGGCTTCGTGGGGTGGTGCGCACCACATATGTGCCATTCTTTGACCCTAGGTCCTCGAGGACGAGATGCCAGCCGTCATCGCGATGCTCGAGTGACAGCGCAGCATGGTAGCGCGAGTCCCCTCGGCCCTCGATCTGCCGCCCGAGCGCATCGAAGCGATTCGTGGGGAGGAAACAGGAAGGGACGTCGTCTACGCCGGCGAGTACGGCGGGCATGCGAGCCCGGTCGTCGAAGGAACTGCCGAGCACCCGCCAGATGTGCTGGCGGGTATGCTGCAAGGTATCGTCTGGCCGTGCAGTCCCAGGTGCGACGCGGGCGAGGTCGACGCGCGCGACCACCTCGCGCTCGCCGGTGGCGAGGACGCGCCTGAGCAGCACCTCGCCGCGCAGGCCGTCTGCGCGCCCGATTGCCGGCGCGGGCTCGAATGTGGTTGCCGTGCGCGCGGCGCCGGAGGGGACAATCGCGGCATCGGGGCCTAGGATTGAGCAGATGACGACGTTCCAGATGAGGAGCGCCTTGCCCGGGAGCCAGCGGGGTAGCGCGCTGCCAGTCGGGATCACGGCGCTGCCGAGCGAGAAGAACTCCTGATCGAGCACGCGCGCAATTTCCGGTATCGGGAGCTCGCGGAAGTCGCGCGGCTGGACGGACCGAGATGGCTGGGACAACCCGTCGAGGTGGAGGCGCACAGACGCGTGGACGGCGCCGAGATACGCATCGAAGCGAGCGCCTCCCGAGCGCGTCCGATAGCCGCTCGTGCCGAAGGCAGCCGCGATGCCCTGGGCGAGCTCCGCCACGGCGCGCTCGTCTTGCCATATGGTGAGTGAGAACAGGGGGTTGACCTCCTTCAGGCACCAAAGGGGGACGAGCGTCCGGCACCGCGCACCGACATCGTCCGGCGCGCTCGAGTGGATTCTGCCATAGCAGCCCGCCTCGTCGACGAGTTCCTGCGCGATGGCGCGAAGGGCTGCGGGCAAGCCGGGCGCCACGGGGGCGAACCGCGTGCCGCAACTTCCCAACGCGGGCAGGATGCGATGCAAGTCGTTTCGGCTGCCGTGGCAAAACGGCGGCCAGTCCTTACCCAGCTCGTCCGTGATGGCAGCCGACTGCTTCGACCGGAGCTTGAGCGGGTTGGTGTCCCGGATGGACTTGAGGTGAGAGGCGAGGTGGCCGAGCAGCATGCGGCAGGCATCGGGGTCATCGGGCAGCTGATCGCGCATGAGCAACGCATCGCCAACGCGATAGTATGTATAGTTGCAGCCGAGGATCCAGCGCTCGATATCCTTCTGCTCGACGGGTTGGTCGAGCAAGGTCTCGAACGAGTTGAAGGGCGCGGTCTCGCCCCCGCGAACGCGAATCCACGCGGCGAGGAAGCGTGCGAGCACGTTAATCGGTTTCATCTCATTGACCGCGCGCATATCCCGTACCGTCTCCCGCATCGCAGCTTGTAGGTTGGCGTGTACACTTAATCTTAGTGGAACATCGCGTTGCAAGCGGGGAGGATCGACCGTGGGCGTGCAGGCGTCTGCCAAAGGCGACGGACCGACAGGGTATGAGGCGTTCATCAGCTACAGCCATACCGAGCACGATGCGCGCATCGCGCGCGAGGTGCAGCGCTTCATCGAGGAGTTCTCCATTCCATCCGCCCTGCGCGCCCGAGCGGGCAGGGCGCGTCTGGGCCGGGTGTTTCGCGACGAGGACGAGCTCGGCGCCGGCGGGCAGCTTGCCGCCGGTCTGGACGAGGCACTGAGGTGCTCACGCTGGCTCGTGGTGGTCTGCTCGCCGGCGGCTGCGGCGTCACCCTGGGTGGCACGCGAGATCGAGACGTTCATCTCCTACCATGGCCGCGAGCGGGTGCTCGCTGTGTTGGCGAGCGGTGATCAAACAACTGCATTTCCGTCCGCACTTGTCACGAGTGCCGGGATGCCGTGTGCTACAAACGAGCCGGTTGCTGCCGATCTCCGTGCCTCGGTGCCGCGCCGGCGACGTCGCGCCGAGCTGCTTCGCCTAGCAGCACCGCTCGTTGGTTGCGCATACGACGAGCTGGCTCAGCGCCGGCGCACACGCGCTCGTCGACGGATGGCGCTCGCCGCCGTTGTGGCGCTTCTCTGTTTTGGCGTTGTGGGCGGTGTGGTTATTTCGCAGCGGCGGCAAGTTGATGCTGTTGAGGAACGGGCGGAAGCCACGCGGACGCGCCGTGAGGCTCTTGATGTTGCAGCAACGGGCGATCGCATCGAGGCGCTCCGACTTGCGGTGGCGGGCGTGCCTGAAAACGGGGACGCGGCGCAGCGGGCAGACGCTCGCGCCGCGCTCGCGCAGACACTCGGCGTCTACCATCCCGTGCTCGATACCAAGCCGCTCTATGCGCTTCACGATGTCGCCGATGCCTCGACGCTCGCAGTATCTGCCGAAGGCGATCTTCTTTCGTTGCTCGATAGCCCGGAACGCATACGCATCTACGACGTGGCAACAGGCGCTGTGTGCTTAGAGCTCGATGCGGGCAAGCTATCCTTCAGGGGAGAGCGCCAAGCGTTCGCTCCGCTTCAGCTGCTTGCCAATGGGCATCTCGTTACCTTACTCGATGCTGACGGCGTGGCTTGTTTTGACGCACGTAGCGGTGCGCTTGCGTGGCAACAATACGCCGTTGGAAACGTCCATAGCATCAGATTGGTTGCGGGCGGAATACCAAGCGGAGGCGACATCGTTGTCGTTGGCTGGCGCGATGGCGCCTGCATCCTTTCGGTTCTCGATGGCGAGACCGGAGATATCGTTCGATCGGTGCTTCTTGAAGACGTTGGCAATGAGCCCACGCTGTTTGCGTTGACGGTGCGAGACGACACTGCCGTTATCGCTGCAAATGACAGGCTTGTCCAGGTGGACCTGGCTGATGGTAGCGTTCAATCCGCGCCGTTGGCAGCGGGTGATGTTACCGGGATCGTGCTGGATGATACAGGTGTCTATACCGTGAGCAGTGATCTTGCGAGCGAGGCTGGTACCGAGGACACGTGGACGGGAACCGCCACGATCTGCGCTTATGAGCGTGACGGCCTAGGGTCGCGATGGAGTTTCGGGCGCACGTGGGAACCGTATGAGCTTGCGTCTTCAATATCGCCATTCAATGCAGATGCGCAGATCGGTTTGGTTGAACGCTCAGGCGCGCTTGGAGAAGGGGTGCTGCCGCTGGCGGTGGGGTCGCAGCTGCTGCTTATTGATGTTATGACAGGTGCGCCCAAGGCGACCTTTACGGCGGCGGCACCGATCGTGCATTTCGATTTCGCCGCCGGGGAGTCTGGCGCGGAGGTGCTCCGCGCGACCACCTTGACCGGGGAGCGTTGCGTAGCGGATGTCGGGGCGGGCGATGCTCGGCTTGCATCGTTTGACCCCTATCGCTTCCCTTGCAGCGTTTGGCATGCCGAGGAAAGGACTGTGGGGACATCACGTTACGCTATCGCATGTTCGGCGGACGACTTGAAGACCATACTGGTGTATCGTGACGATCCTGTTGTCCCGCAAGAATTTGGCGTAGAACGGATCGATGTGAGCGGTGTAGCGACCGGCGCCTCGGTAAGTGCGCACCGGGATAAGGTGGCGATCTTTGATGGCGCGGATACCATCACCGTGCTTGATGGCGAGGAGTTTGATCCTGTTGCGACAATCGACCTTGCCCAACGCGGCATCGAGCTCACCGATTTGAACGACGCGCTCATTACGTTTCCAGATGCGGACAGCGGCCTTTTGCTCGTGTGTGATGCGGGTGCCGGTGCCATGCCACCGCGTGCTTGGTTATTCGATGCGCTCAGCGGCGAGCTGGTGCGGTCATGGGTTTGGCCGTATGCGATCGATGGCATTGCATACGACGGGTGCACCTTCTCGCAGGAACGTGGAGGATGCGTTACGCTGATGTTTCCCGCTGGCGGCTATCTTGGGCTTATCGATGCTGGGACGCTTGAAGTGGTACAGGAGTTCACGATAACCGATACGGGTATCACCGATGTGCTCGCAGTAAGCGATGATCGGCTTCTCATCGTCTTTGAAGGCGGCGCAACCGGGCTCTACGATTGGGAAAGCATGGAGCGCATCGATAGCGCCCTTGACGGTATGACCTTCATAAGCGCCCCTGGCACAGCGCAGGTTGCCGTTGCGCCTGATGGCGCTACCCTTGCCGCCATCTCGCCAGAAGAGGGCGTGACTGCGGTCGACGTGCAATCGGGAGATAGGCTTTGGGGTGATGCCATCGAGGTGGCGGGTGGGGAATATATAGCCTATTCGTCCGACGGCAACTACGTGCTCGTGCAGGATGCGGCAGGTGTATTGAGGTGCTATAACGCCGAGAATGGCGAACTTGTGGCGCAGACGGAAGATACGCTCGACTCCATCTTTGCAATCGATACGGCAGCTGGAAGCAAGATCTTTGCGGTGCATACAACCGATACCGCAACAACTTCATTGCAGGTGCGGGAGCTCGATGCAGCAACAGGGGCGTTTCACCTTATCGCATTGGTGCCTCAGGGGCTTGCCATATCCTCGGATGGCTCGAGGCTGCTTGCTTGCGGCAGCTGCCTCTATCGACAGCCGGTCTACTCATTAGAGGAGCTGGTGCAGATGGCCGAGGAGACCATCGCTGAGTATGAGGGCAGGTAGCGAGGCGGCGTGCAGAGCCGCAGGTTGCGGGATCAGATAAGCTCAAAGCACGAATCGGCGAGCTGGATGATGTCGCCGCGCTCGAGCGTGAGCTCACGGACCATGTGCACGCTCTCCCGGGGCACGTCGAGCCGCTCCGACCAGTCTGATGCCGTGAGATGCCGTCTGCTGGGAAAGGCGAAGCAGGCGATGCCGTCCGATGTGGTGCGCAGAATGCAGGTGCCGTTTTTTGAATCGAGGTCGCGCGCGACGATGCTCGTGCCGCCGCTCGTGGCCTCGATAGCGAGCTCCACATGGAAGCGCGAGTCTCCCGTGCCTTCCACCTGCCGTCGATTGCCGTCGAATGTCTCGCTTGCCACGTAGATCGCCCCGAGGTTGGGAAACTGCCCACGATAGACGCTGTTAGGGATGGGGGCGTACGGGTCGTAATGTCCGCCGATGACCTTCCACAGGCCCGGCGCATGAATGTTGTCGAGCATGAGGCGATCGATGGTCTCGATGCGTCCGGTGCGGTACCGCCGACGAAGCAATACTTCGCCATCGAGGGCGCGCGTTGACGTGATGACGAGATAGCTTCCTCGGGCTCTTAGCGTGGGCGAACGATCCAACGAAACGCTTCCGATGGCCTCCTGAGGACCAAGGATGGCACAGATGACGACATTCCAGATGAGCCGCGTTTTCCCGAGAAGCCAGCGCGGAATCTCTGGCGTCGCATCGTCGTGGCTCAGGGAGAAGCCGTTCGCGTCGAGAAACGAGCTCAGCTCGGGTACGGTGAGCAGGGCAAGGTCGGCATCGTCGTCGACGTTGTCCAGATAGAGCTCTTGGGCAGCGAGCGCAGCGTCGCGCCAGGTATCAACGACGTCGCCATTAACGGGGCCGTCGAGGCGTTGCGAGAGGAATGCGGATCGGAGCGCCTCGACGAGCTCGCCCATGGCGTCGCGATCGTCCCAGATAAGTAGCGAGACAAGCGGATTGATTTCTTTGAGGCACCAGATGGGCAGGAGCTCTCGGCAGCGTGTTGCCAGTGCCCGTACATCACGTCCAGCTTGCGAGGAGATGCTACTGTAGAATACCGCCTCGTGCGAGAATTCGCGGCAAAGATCGCTGAAGGCATCGCGATGCTCGTCGAAAAAGGCCGGATCGAGTTCGCGGAATTGCTCGACGCCTTGGTTGAGATGCTCAAGCGTGTTGCGACTGTTTTGACAGAAAGGCGGCCAATCCCGCGACAGCTCGTAGACTATGGCATCGGCAGGCTTGGAGCGCAGGTCGAGCGGCGTGCTGTCGCTAATGGCCTTGAAGGCGCTCTCGATGTTCTCGATAAGGCGAGTGCGCTCGCGTGCGTCGTCGGGGATGAGATTGGTATCGTAGAGATAGTTGCCCACGCAGCTGCAGATGTAGTTGCAGTTGAAAATCCAACGTTCAACGTGCTTTTGCGCGATGCGCCCGGTGCGGAGCGCCTCGAATGAGTCAAACGGCAGGGCCTCGTCGGAGTTCTTACGAATCCACGAGGTGAGGTATTCCGCTAACACATTGATGGGCTTGCGCCCGCTCTTGGCTTCCATGGCGATCCCGCTGCAGCACGTTTCCCCAACTGGCAGGGATAACGATACCGCCAACGGTTTTACTCGGTTTCCCAATGGAGCTGGTTTGTAGGCGCCCGTATTCGTCGATCGCTATCTCGTTGAGCTGTGGAAATGATATTGAGTGATGATGTTTGACAGAGGGCGATGAACGAGCTTTTGGCCAATGGGAGATGATTGGCAAATGTCACCTTTCCGTCGGTGGTTAACTGGCTCCAGGTACACGCCTAGATCGTTTTGGTTGGAGTGCCGATATGGAAGCTATGATTGCGCTAATCGTCCTATTGTGGGGAGTCTGCTATTGGGTTCAGACGTTCTTTGGCTTCGGGACAGCGTACCGTTATGCCAAGCGAGGAGGCGATAACGGCATCGTTCTCTTCGGATGGCTTTGCGTCTTCTCGTTTTCCGCCATCGTTCCTGGTTTGGGGATTTACTTCTGGTACAAGACACGCAAAGAGGAACAAGAGACAAAGAAAAAGAAGGAATTCGGGGCTGCGACGCAGCCGCAGATCATCTATATCGCTCAAGCGGCTCCTCAGCAGACAACGTTGGTTGGTGAAATCGCGGCTTCCCCTGTTGCAGTTTCTGTCGAGCCCAAAGACTTGGGTGAGGCGAAACTTGTTTGTCCGAAATGCGGGCATGATCTACCTTCTGATAGCAGATTCTGCGAGTACTGCGGCGCTTCTCTGAGCGAGGGCAATCCGAGCGACGCGGAAGCGTGATGAGTCTTGTCGTCGCCTGGAACAGATGTATCGCATGTTGAGCGCAAGCTGCGGACGATGAACCTCGTATTGTTTGCGGTGTTGTCCTGCGCAATCGCGGCTGTGGGAGGCATGGCACTGTGGCACGGTGCCGCATCAGATCCTGTTGCCGGCGCTGACGGTGAAGTAGCCGGTGAGCACGAGGGGGTAATTCAAAGCGACTTCGTATATCGGGAGATGACCTACGACATTAACCCTGGAAAAGATTATGCGGTCTATACGAACTATGCCTGCCCCCATTGTGCGGAGTTCTACTTTGGTGCTCAAGCAGAAGGAATTGAGTACACGAGCCGCATACTGCTCCTTGAAGATGCTGAAGGCGCTTTCTCCACGCAAAAGCTCGTCTCAGCGTACATGCTCAAGTTGTATCGGGATGATAGCGCGGCATATGCCGCTCTCGAAGCGGAGCTCTTCGGCTCGCAGGCCGAGTGGACGGTGCTCGATGAGCCGGATCTCCTTGCCTGGCTAAACGAGCATGCGGGTCGGCGTTGGGTAAGTAGCGACCTCGCATCTGAATCAGAAGACATCGTGCAGATCGAGCGCGATGCTCCTGTCGATCTTGAATACGTTCCCGGCGTCTTTCGCGACGGGGAACGTTGTGACGGCTTGATGTACGACCTGCTGGGGCAGGGCGCAGAGATACTGGCGTCTTCTGGGGAGGAGGCTTCAAATGAGGTGTAAGAGCTGCAGAGAAGAGATCGGTAACGCGAAGACGTGCGAGAAGTGCGGAACACTTCAGGATGAGACCAGTGAGACTGTTATAGAGGATGTGCTTGCCGCCGACTCGAACTCCGAGGAGGAGGGCAAACAAGCCGATGATGAACAGGACGCCGATAGGGTCCGTCGATTCTGTCGCAAGTGCGGTTCAGAGCTGGGCGATGATGGCATCTGCCCGAAGTGCGGAATTCTTCTTTATAAGGAAGAGGATAAGGAGGATAACGCCTCGGAAGAATCTAAGCAAAATGAGGACAGTGAGGGGAACAAGAAAAACTCGGCACTCCGCACCATCGCGATCAACCTCGGTATCACTGCGGCATTGATTTGCGCTATCGCGTTTGTTATGTGGTATGGAGTGGATACGGCATACCGCTGGGAGAAAGTTGACGATCCTGGTACCTGGGAGACGTACGAGACGGGCTACTACATCATTACCATGGATGAGGTAAACCCCTGCTACGTTGGCCAGGATTGGACCGATTGCATCGCCGCTCATCAAGCGGAATACAACAGGGAGTGTACGAAGCCTATCGCTACGGGGAACCGCAACAGAGCATCCGGAAGAGCGGCAGATGGTTTTGCTCCGTATCGTCAGATAGCATTGCGGCGGATGGGTCCTCGGAACCAAGAGCTGTGCAATCGCTACGCGGAAATGATTGCTGATATGCAAGCGGAGGATGAACCCGGATACTATGTGGCTTCGCTGGGAAGCTGGGGCCACCTTCACTCCACGCCGGAAACGGAGCGCCAGCTCGTTGGTCGTGAAACGCATGATGCCGTCTGCTACTACGGTTTCCTTGGCGAGTGTCCAGAGGACGAGGAGGACGAGTGACCGCCATGTTTTGCGAATACTGCGGCAAGGAAATCGGTGAGGCGAAATTCTGCCGTCATTGAGGGAGAAAGGTTACCCCGCCACCCAAGATCAAGCCATGGAAGCAGTCGATTCCATGCAGCATCTTGGGCATAGTTTGTTCAGCGCTGGCGAGCCTCTATTTTCAGATGAGCGGGTTCGATGGGGCGCTGCTTCTCGTGTTTTGGGCGATGCTGGCTGTCGCTTGGTTTGTTATCGCTCTGCCGAATAGTTTTGCAAATCATAAAACCAACCTTGAGCTTGCCCAGAAGGAGCGTTGCGATTATGAGCCGAAAACAAAATGGGTCTCCTTCTGTAACTGCCTTTTTGGAGGACTATTCGGCTTGCTGCTAAACAGAGGACTTGAACGAGCTTCGCTTGGTGTGACGCGTAAGGTGCTCGCGGGTTTATCTGTAGCGAGCGCTTTGCTCACGTTGGCCTTGGGTTTCTCGAATGGCTTCCTTTATGTCGCGCCGTTTGAACACTTCGCCTTTCGGACGACCGCGACGATGCGGCGCGAAGTGAACGATGAAAGCATAACGTATTACGATACTTTGCGAGGTACGACCGAAATCATCATCTTCGAGCCGGCTGAGGGAGGGATAGGCTTTGGCCCCGATCAGATGGGCGATTGGTACGAGGACTTTGGTTGGATTCAAACGGACGATATCTCGTATGCGGGCGATGTTTCCACGGGAACGAGCGTTTATGCTGTGGCTGCGTCATTTGCTGATGAAAGCGGATATTACGATGCGATCGTGGTAGCGCATGTGGAAGGCACGTTCAATCGCGTTTACGAGATACGGCTCTTTTTCCAAGGCGGTGATGTTTCGAGCTGGCGGCAAACGACAGCGGATGTGCTGGGTGACTTCCGGCCATTTGCTTAGCCGTAGCGGGATTATCGCCTACAGTCACTGAATGTGCGTGCTGATGCAAATCGGAGGACAAGCATGGAAAACGCTCAAGATAAACGACCACTCATCGCCATCGGCACCGTCGTGGCTCTCATCGTCTGTTTATTCATTCCCTACAACCATTGGGACACGGACATCGTGAGCGGGCGGCTGGTGAGCGAGGGTACGATCGTCGAGCGCAGCGATGATGCCATTGCGGTGAGGCTCTATACCATGACAGCGTCGAGCAGCATGATCGAGACCAACACGTTTCTCGTGCTCCAAGGATATATTCCCGATGATGCCTATACGGGGCAGCGCGTGCGCATCGGCTACAGCTCGTCGGATGGTCTCTACGCGAATCCAGATCAGACGGTGCAGGTTTCTTATTATGTCGATGGTAACTTGCTGACCGGGCTGATCCTGGACTGGCTCATTCCTTTCCAGAGCACCCGGACCGATCTGCAGATTGCCGACATCCAGTCGGACGGTTCGTTGCTGGCGTACCATAGGGCGAATTAGTATCTATCCTGGGAGGGGTTCTTCATGGCAATCAAACCCACGGTGACTCCTCGGAATGATCGCAACAAGACACCTGCAGTCGAATGTGAGGCTGGTGAGTTTGCGCATGTGTTCATCAAGAGCGGCGAGGACAATCAAGTCGCGATAGGTAACGATTTGCTTGAGGGGCAATCCTGCGACTTGGAACAACGCGCAGCGGTTCTCGAAGCGGAGACGCACAGACCTAAAGGCGAGATAATGTTTAGCGTCAGCGAGGCGTGTGCCATGTTGAAGAATCGTCGCGCAGGGGTATGAGCTGCAGTTGCGGCTGAGAACTGAGAAGAGCGATGAGATCGGTTGACCGTGCTATCGCGTTATCGCTTCGACTGGGCTGTCCTCGAATGGACCTATGCCGCATGCACAATTTCGTTAGCGGAAGGGCACTTTCGACGATGTCCTTGGCGTGCGCGGAGTATTTGGTGGATACGAATTCCAGCCGCCGTCTGTGTAACTGTTCCTGCAAAAGGGGCTGCGCCCATGCGAGCCGTGATTTCGGTAATCGGACATCCTATTCACCCCTTTGCTCTTGGTTGCCAAAATGCAACTCATTGCGGATTGGGTTTGGGAGGACATTTCCCAAAATGCTGCGAGATGAACGCATGCCGTGTTCCTTGAGACGAATCTTCAGCGTCATTGGGAAATGACACTTGTTTCCCGAAAGTATGATTCGGTCATGAAGCCTAGAGCAACGCCAACGGCGGTAACGGAGGGAATCGTAATGGGGAAGATCGTGGGATGGACCTCTATTGATAGCAAAACTACTTATGTTGATAAAGATGCAGCGACAGAGTCACAACTGACCCAGATCGACACTGAATCATTCGAACTAAAATCAGAAGATGGTGATAGTCAGGAATTCGTGCCAACCGTTTCCTGCGATGCACCTGATGTGGATGCACAAGCGGCTTTCAACGACGATGGTTATGGCGATGAAGCTCTCCGCGCTGACGTCGAGGTTATTGAAGATGCGGATTTGTGCGGCGTGGAAATTGATGAAGCAGTCGCAAACGAACTTTTGGATATCCTCCAGGCAAATTTCTCAGATCAGATTGTTGTCCAAGAGGGCATTCATGGTTCGGTGGAGTCTTCAAAAACGGAACGCATTTGCAAGGCGATTGGCAATCTGCAGCCTCTCTTCCATAGAGATTCTTATGGGAAATACTGCGATATCACTGATGCATCTGACAAGATGGTCCGCGCGCTTATCTTAGCTGCAGATTCCTCGGAGTTGGATTTCTTTGCCATTCTAGAAAAGCTTCAGGAAGTTGTCCGCAGACAAGGCGAAATAGCGGGTCAATACACCAGTACTCTTGAATCGCCCAATCTCAATAGCCTCATTGAATTCGTTGGATCTTTAGCGCTGGACAACGCGTGTGATTAGTCATGTCTGTGAGCGATACATATATTTTCATCGACACATGTTCGCTTCTTGTTTCCTGTTGGGATGTGTCCCGAAATAATACGGTTATCTATAACCAGGAAAAAGATAAGCAGTTCTGGGATGGCGAAATGCCCACCCTCTCCCGGGTTGGAACCATCATTCTCGCGAAGCGAAATTACGACGAGCTCGAAAAGTTGTCGCATGTGCGTAACGACCCTAATCGTCCGCAGCTGGGAGAACGTTGCTCCCAAGTGCTTTCGCGCATAGCTCCCTTGCTGTCGAATAAGACCATTTCGATAGTGGGCGACCCCAACGACCCCTTTGCCGACGCCATTCTTCTTTCGGTTGCGCTCAAATTTCGGACTCAAAAGAACCTGCTGTTCCTAACGCAGGATAGGGCGCTCGCCTTCGATTTAATCGCTATTTCCAACTTCCAGTCTGTACGACCGAGAAATGGATACGAGCTCAAGGTTCGTCGACTCAGTGAGAAGGGTTCCATCGAGCGTTGGCATTTCAATGACATGTCGGGTGGATGGCACGCGAAGTCGCATCCAAAGACGAAGTCAAAATCAATCTTGCCAGACAAGACCAGACAAGGATCTAATCAGTCGCCTGAGCATGAGTGGTGGCGATTGTCATGACGGTACCACGTCAACAAGAAAATGTCGTATCAGCTGGAAGGCAAATCGCTCTCCGAGGGTCCTTGCCCGGTGAAGGCGTGCAAAAAGGTCAAGCGGTTTCTATAGATGTGACTGCAGACGACGGTAGCCACAGCAAATCGATTAGACTGACGAAGAAAATCGGCGAGGGCGGCGAAGGTTCGGTTTTTGAGACGAGCCTTGGAAAAACCTCTGACTACGTTGCGAAAATATACTCGCGCAACAAGCTTATCGATACAAAAATCGAGAAGCTCAAGCTGATGATGTCAAAATCAATTGCGCTTCGCGGCCTGTGTTTTCCTGTTGCTTTAATCAAAAACGAGCAAGGGGAGCCCGTTGGGTTTCTTATGCCTCGTGCTAAAGGCGTTGAACTTGGCAAATCGATATTCATGCCGAAGTTGTTGCAGCAGAAATTTCCTTCGTGGACACGTCGAGACACGATTCAGCTTTGCATAACAATCCTAGAGAAGATCAAGTATCTGAACAGTAGGGGGATTATTCTCGGGGACATTAACGGCCAAAACATACTTGTCGTTTCTCCGACAGAGGCCTATCTCGTCGATTGCGACAGCTATCAAATCGGCAAGTATCCATGTCCGGCGGGCACGGTTCATTTCACGCCGCCTGAGGCTCAAGGGAAGGACTACAGCACCTTTTTGCGCACGCAGGCGATGGAGAACTTTGCTATTGCCACGTTGCTCTTCATGATTATGCTTCCAGGGAAATCGCCATATGCCTCGGTGGGCGGGGCGAGCCCTGCTGAAAACATCCGAAACGGTGCTTTTGTTTATGAGAGTAATGACAACTCCAAGGTGCCGCCTGGAAAATGGGGATTCATCTGGAGCCACATGTCATTCAGGACACGGGAGGCGTTTGTTGATACCTTTCGCAGGGGCGGAGAGCACTTTGCGCCTGAGAAACGCATGAATGCCCAGCAGTGGCTTGAGATTTTCAAAGCATATCAGCATGGAATTGACCATATGTTGGCTCGAGACCCTATGGCTATGGACATCTTTCCAACGCGTCCGAAAATGCGCGAATGTAAACAATGCGGCAAGATGTATGTCCCTGATCCATTGCATTACCTGCCGTTTTGTCCAGAATGTGCTGGGAAAAAGGGGAGTGCTCCCTACCTTACTCCTCGTGAAATCCAGCTTAATGCTGCGCATGCGGCAAAAAAGGAGATGGAGCGCTTTGAGAGGCAGAGGCAGCGTGAGGCGCAGCGAGAAGTAGAAAGCCAGCGAAACGCAGCCCATCGAAGATGGTTGGGTGAGGTCTGGAAGAAATATCCGTGCAAGAATCAAAAATGTCATAACACGATTACGCTTTACAACCGCGATCAGGCGAGGTTTTACGGCAATAGACGACTTCCGGAATACTGCAATGAATGTTGGCAGGATACGCCATGCAAAAAGTGCGGCTATGTTGCTGCGAAATGGATGCATGACGAACGCGGCGGCCTTTGCAGAAGGTGCTACGAGGAAGAACAGAGGAACAAGAGGCTTGTAGCTCAGCAAAAATTCCAGCAAACGCGCCGGCCAAAGCGGCCAGTTCAGAACAGCAAACCTCCAACTCAAAACAGCAGATCGAAGAACGATGAAATTGGATGCTGGGGTTACCTTGTCTGTGCCTGGGCAATCGTCATCGTTCTAGCGATGTTATCAAATTGCAGCTCATAGCGTTCGGATGGAAAGGATTGAACAATGAACGAGCTAGCTTTGATCGAGATGGAAGATCTTTTCGAGAACCCGACCCCACGAGTTCCCGTTGCGCTCTGCCTAGATTGCTCGGGCTCCATGATGGGCGAACCTATTCAAGAGCTTAATGAGGGCGTGAAGACCTTCTATCAAGCTATCAACGACGATGAAATCGCTCGATTCTCTGCAGAAATCTGCATCGTGACATTCGGCCCGGTGTCGCTCGAGGCCGACTTTGCAACGCTTGATACGCGCCCGCAGCCTCCAATTCTCAGCGCATCGGGAAATACTCCCATGGGCGAGGCGGTTGAGCTCGCTATCAACAGCTTGGAAAAGCGCAAGGCTGCTTACAAGGCAAGCGGTGTCGATTATTATCAGCCTTGGCTTGTGTTGATGACCGATGGCCATCCTTATGGCGGTAGCCAAGTAGTTCTTGATCGACAAATCGCTCGCGTTGCCACAATGGCCGAATCACGCAAGCTCACGGTTTTCCCAATCGGAATTGGGGATGAGGCTGATATGAGTACCCTCGCAAGGTTCTCTCCGGGCCGTTCGCCCCTTAGGCTCCAGGGTCTCAAGTTCTCGGAGTTTTTCTCGTGGCTGAGTAAGTCTGTGTCGCGTGTTTCGCAATCTACGCCTGGCGATAAGGTCACCCTCGATGTAGAGGGTATTCGTGGCTGGGCAGAACTGTAACGCCGCTTAATTCATTTGGAGAGTCATGAAACGAGTAGTGTGGAAGCGAGCTTGCGCTGCCGTGCGGGGCAGGTCTCATCAAATTGACCAAACGCCGTGTCAGGATGGCGTGGCAACAACGTATCGGCGCAACGTCAGCGTAATCGCGCTGTCAGATGGTGCAGGATCAGCCAGCCATTCTCATTTTGGATCTGAGGTTTGCGCTCGAAGCCTCTGCGCTATCCTTTGTCGACATTTCGATGAGATATGGCACATGGATCAACGGGATGCAAAGTGCAAGATCGTTTCCACGCTACATGGTCGGCTGGGCTGCAAAGCGAGGGAGCTGAACGTTGATGTTTCTGCGCTCGCTGCGACTCTTCTTGCGGTTGCGGTCAAGAAAAATCGTTACATAGCGATTCATCTTGGGGACGGGGTTATCGGCGCCGAGGTGGCTGCTGCGGATGGTAGCCGCGAGCTCGTAACCCTTAGTGCACCTGAAAATGGTGAACATTCGAACGAAACATTCTTTGTTACGTCCGGCACGGCAGAAGCGCATATGAGCATGTTGCTAGGGAGAGTTCGCGAATGCGACCGCAGCGAGATTGCGGGGTTCATTCTCATGTCTGACGGGCCTGAAGCTGCGTTGTATCGAAAGGCGGATAGTGTCCTTGCCCCAGCTTGTACAAAGTTGTTGGACTCGGCTCGTGACCTAAGGAAGGTTGATTATCGGCACGGATTACAAGGAACGCTGGAGCTTATCGCTCGATCTAAGACGCACGACGACTGTTCGATAGCAGTCATGGTGCACGTATAATGGGCTTAACGGGGTCTTCGCGCTGAAGATGCTGGGCCTCTTGTTTGGAAATCTGTGCATGCGCGATTGAGATGCCCATGCACGTGCGACGGGCGTGTCTGGCGCGCATCCTGTCAGGTACTATCATGATGACACGAATGTAGAGGTTGATGCCGTCATTGAGCTTATAGATGGTCATTGGGGAGCATTCGAGATCAAGCTGAGTTACGCTAAGGTTGACGACGTTGCGAAGAGTTTGCGGCGCATGCGCAGAAACTTCTCAAGGATGCGAACGGCAGGGTTTCCGAACTGTCTTTCCTGGGGGTGCTGGTTGGCGTCAGCGAGGCAGCGTGTCGTCGGTCGGATGGCGTGATCGTGATCCCCATCTGAACCCTGGGCGCATGATTGTTGCACGTAACGATGATTGTTGGGGGACGGCGGATGATTGTATACTGTATACAGTATACAAAAATGAATTGCTTGGGAGTTATCATGGCGACGGCGGTGATTTCCGGCAGGGTTGATGAGCGGGTAAAGGCCCGCGCGGAGGTGTTCATACGCGCAGCTGGGCTTTCGGCGGGCGATGTGATCCGCATGGTATGGGAACATATCGCTCAAACAGGCGAGGTGCCCGATGCGCAGGATGCAGCCGAGAGCGCTCCGGTTGCTAAAGATCCTCTGATGCGGCTTGGCGAGCTCCGAGTAAATTTCGGGGCTTCTGATGAGCTCGTTAATCTAACCGATTCGCAGATGCGAGAGATGATTGCGAGCCGACATGCGTAACTTCAATGCTCGCCGTTTGCTGCTCGACACGAATGTCCTATTGGATGCCTTGGTTGAAGGAAGGCCGGAGTCCACGGAAGCATGGGAGGTTCTCAAGCGCTGCAACGGTGGTGGCGATATGGGGCTCGTCACATCTGGCTCGCTTAAGGATGCGTATTATGTGCTGAGCCGAGGAGGACGGGAGGCCGCCGCACGTGAAGCCATTGAGCTGCTCATGGAGCTTCTCGTCATCGCGCCGGTAGGAGCCGAAGAATGCGAGCTTTCCATGCGGTCGGGCGAACCCGATTTCGAGGACGGCCTTGTGCGCGCATGTGCCGAGCTCAACGATGTTGCCTTCATCCTCACGCGTGATGACCGCGCATTCCGTACATCGCGTGTGCGGTCTCTTACATGCGCGGAATACCTAGAGTTGTTTGCTGAGTAGATGGCAACTTCCTTGTATGAGATTTCAAGGAGACGGAAATGGTGCGCGGAAGAACGAGTCACGGTTCTATGCAGTCTCGGGTGAACGTGCGGATCGATACAGATTTGAAAACGGCCGGTGATGCTGCCCTCGCTGCCGCGGGGTTCACACCTACGCAAGCGGTGCGCATGCTGTGGTCGCTCGCCGTGCGCTATCAAGATGAGCCGGAAAAACTTCGTGCGATGCTCCACGCATCATCTAAGAGGTAGGGGCGCTATTCTTTCGTGGTATAATAAGGCCATGATTTCGTACGAGTGAGGATGCTGCTATGGCGGTCTGCGTTCCCGTAAGAGATATGAAAGATACCGCGGCGTTTGCCAGGCTCGTGAGGGAGTCTCCTGAGCCAATAACCGTCACCAAGAACGGATACAGCGAATTTGTGGTCATGCGGAGTGAGGATTATGACCTCCTGCGGGAGGAAGTGGCAAAGGCTCGCCTCGTCCGCGTGCTTGCCGATGCCGATAAGGCGTATGAATCGGGTGAATACGTCGACGGCGCTTCGTTCATCTCCGATGTGAGGGAACGATATGGACTCTAGCTACATTCTGCTTCCGCGTGCGCAAGAAGACTTCGAGGGCATTGTTCGTTATTTATCTGTCGAGCTTGCGAGTCCAGCTGCAGCGCGGCGTTTCGTTGATGAATTCGAGAAGGGGATCACGCTCGTCTGCAAACACCCTGAGCTGTATCCGCTCAGTCGCATGCCTGAGGTCGCGGCACGCGGCTATCGAGCGATGCCTGTCATGAGGTACATCGCGCTCTATGCGATCCGTGACGGTAAGATTATCGTCGCTCATATCTTTCATTCGTTGCAGGACTACGCGCGCTACGTGTGAGCGCCTGCTTCGCTACACCGTTTTGCGCCACTCCCGTACGCGCTCGCGCATGCCTTCGATGTCGAGGACGCCTTCGGCGAAGCCCTTGCGCACGAGCTCGGCGGGCAGGAACTCGTCGTACTTCTCGAAATAGGGCACCTCTCCGGGATAGACGAGTTCCACGGGGTCGAAGTCGGCATCGGCCGCCTCGGCTACCACCTGGAAGAACGTCTCGGCATCCGCGTTCATCTGGAACTGCATGAAGTAGGGTCGGCTCGAATCGAGGCCGCGCAGCCCCAGCTCACCGGCGCACTTGATCTTGAGCAACCGTTCAAGTGCCAAAAACGCGTAGCTGCCAAGCCAAGGCAGCAACACCCAGGTCTTGCCGCCCAGGTTGATGAGAGGCTCAGTTGCCGCGCCCGAGAGCTCGGCCGTACGACGCGCTTGGCGAAGACGCGCGCGGGCATTGTCCAGCAGGTACGGATAGGTCTCGTGGCTCCCCAGCACGCGGCGCATGCGCTCCAGGATATGCGTGTGGATGTCGCCGGGACAGTCTCCAAAGTAGGCGGGCACACGCCCCTTGACCTGCGTGGCATACACGAGATGGCGCTTCCAATCGACCTCCTCGACCACCCAGCAGGCGCCGGCGATGGCAATGCGCTCGCCGGGCGGAGGCGGGTTCACAATGGTGCCGAGTTCGGCCGATTCGCTCCGTACGGTGAACTCCTCGTTTTCCTGGAACACCGCGTAGAACTTGAAGCTGTTGGTATAGCGCTCGCCGGCGAGGCCCACGATGAGGCCGCCGCCCTCGGTGAGCTGGATGTGTTCGGTCTCGATAAGGTGGCGCAAGAGGATGCGGAAGTCGTCCGCCGAGATGCGGTGGAAATACGAGAGCGTGAGCACGCGCGCCGCGAGCTCGGCGGGCGTGAGCTCGCCCGTGCTGGCAAGGGTTGCCATGGTCTGGTGATAGAGCAGGCTGTAGGGTAGCCGCTCTGTGCGCGGCGGCTCGACCCACTTCTCCTCGCGATAAAGCTGTACGAGCGCGATGCCCTGTAAGAGCTTCCAGGGGATGGTCTCGGGCATGGTGGTGCGCGGCTCGGGGCTCTCCTCGCGCATCACGAAGTGCATCTCGGGCGGCTCGCCACGCCGGCCCGTGCGGCCCATGCGCTGCAAAAAGCTCGACACGGTGAACGGTGCATCAATTTGGAACGCGCGCTCGAGCCGGCCGATGTCAATGCCCAGCTCGAGCGTGGCGGTGGTTACGGTGGTGTCGAGTCGCTCGTCATCGCGCATGACCTCCTCGGCAGATTCGCGAATGGCACTCGAGAGATTGCCGTGGTGGATGAGAAACCGATCCGGCTCGTGTTGCACCTCGCAATAGGCGCGCAACATCGTGCAGACTGCCTCCGCCTCTTCGCGCGAGTTCACGAAGACAAGGCACTTGGCGCCGCGCGTGCGCTCAAAGATGTAGCCAATGCCGGGGTCGGCGTTCTCGGGCGCACGATCAGTGGGGGCAAGAAGCTCGGTTTGCGTGTCGTGTTCGAGGTCCGCGTTGGCATCGGCGTCCTCGTCAGGCAACGCGTTTGCGTCCACGCGCTCAACGGCAACCACGTCCGCTTCGATGGTGCCGTCGGCGCGTGCAATTCCGATGCCTGCGTCGCCGGCTGGCGGGAAGTCGCTCGCACGCTCGGTTGCTTGGGGGCCGGTGATGTAGAAGTGCTCCATGGAGAGGCGCCAGGTGCGGCGCGGCTCCTCGAAGCGCGGGATAATGCAGCCGCGTCCGGTGCCGGCGGCGAGGAAGGCGCCGGTGCGTTCGGGGTCGCCGATGGTGGCGGAGAGGCCGATGCGCCGCGGGTTCACGCCTGCCATGCGGGAGAGGCGCTCGATGAGGCAGAGCGTCTGGCCGCCGCGGTCGCCGCGCAAGAGCGAATGCACCTCGTCGATCACCACATAGCGCAGGTCGCAAAAGAGGCGCGGTACCTGCGCATGGCGGTGCATGAGCAGGGCCTCGAGCGATTCGGGCGTAATCTGCAGGATGCCGGAAGGATGCTGCATGAGCTTGCGCTTGTGCGACTGCGCCACGTCGCCATGCCAGCGCCAAACGGGAATATCAGCCTCGATGCAAAGGTCTTCAAGGCGCATGAACTGGTCGTTGATGAGCGCTTTGAGTGGGCCGATATAGATGGCACCGATGCTTGCCGGCGGGTCCTCCCAGAACTCGGTGAGGATGGGGAAGAACGCGGCCTCCGTTTTGCCGGACGCAGTCTGCGCGGTGAGCAGCACGTGCTCATCGGTGTCGAAGATGGCCTCTGCGGCGGCAACCTGGATGGAGCGCAGGCCCTCCCAATCGTGGTCGTAGATGAAGTCCTGCACGAAGGGCGCATAGCGATCGAAGATACCCATGGTCGTTCCTACAGCGTGAATTCGGCGAAGTCGGTTGGGTTGCGTGGGGCAGATCCAAGAGCAACCGTTGTTGTGGACGGGCCGGATGTCGCGGAGTCTCCGTTGCCGCATGCCGCCTGTGTGCCACCCACGTCGTGCAGCAGCGCGGCGATATCGGCGTCGGGGTTTTGGTAGGCGATGTCCAACAGCTCGATGAAGTCGCGGATGACCTCGCGCGGCGTGAGGTGCGTATCGGCACCTACGCGCCCGAACTCGATCTTGAGGAAGTCGACCAGATTCGCTTCGGTGAGGCGGGCGGAATAGCCGTAATAGCCAGCGTGGATTTGCTGCAGCTTCTCGATGAGCACTAAGAGCTCTTCGTAAGTGAGCGGGTGCAGATGGATGATGGGCGCGAGCATATCGCGCATGCCCTCGCGGGCAAAGTGGCCCTGCGTGAGGCGGCTGCGCAACGCCTCGTAGCTAAAGACGCCGCGCCGGCGGTCCTCGATGGACTGTGGTGTGCCGCCCATGATGACACCCAGATGGTGTGCCTTGCCCTGCAGCGTATCGTTGTACATCGTGAGAATCTTCTCGTAGTTGTACTGGCGCGTGATGGCGTTGGGGATTTTGAAGAGGTTCACGAGCTCGTCGATAAGCACAAGCAGACCCTTGTAGCCCGCACCCGTGAGGAACTGCGCAAAGAGCTTCACGTAGTCGTACCAGTCGTCGTCGCCGATGATCGTTGTGGTGCTCAGCTCGGCGCGGGCCTCGCTCTTGGTGCGATACTCGCCGCGCAGCCACTTGATAACGAGGCTCTTGGTCTCGTCGTCCCCCTCGAGCGAAGCGGTGCGATAGCGGCGGAGCATGCGGGTGAAGTCGAAGCCGTGAACGAGCTCCTCGAGCGGTGCGAGGTGCATCTCGAGCTGCTCTTCCTCCGCCGCGCGGGCGCCTGCGGGGTCTGCCGAGGCGGGCGATTGCGTGCTTGCGACCCAGCGGTCGAGGATGAGTGTGAGCGCGCCGCCCTCGGGTCGTGTTTTGGTGGAGAGGTTGCGGATGAGCTCGCGGTACGTGGCGAGTCCCTGCCCCTGGCCGCCTTGCAGGCGGCGCTCGGGGGAGAGATCGGCATCGGCTACCACGAAGTTCTCACCCATGGCATGTGTGCGGATGGTCTGCAAGAGGAAGCTCTTGCCCGCGCCGTAGCGGCCAACGAGAAAGCGGAACGAGGCGCCGCCGTCGGCGATGAGGGAAAGGTCGGTAAGCAGCGCTCGAATCTCAGCCTCGCGGCCCACCGTGATATAAGGCAGCCCAATGCGCGGCACCACGCCGCCTTTGAGCGAGTTCAAGATGACGGCCGCGACGCGCTTGGGTACGCGCGGTGCGTTTGCTGTGTTGTTCATATACCAAGCACCTCTTTTAGGTCGTCTTGATAATCCTCGATGAGCTCGGGCCCTGCGGTGCCGAACTCGATAACCGTGTCGCCGATCGCGTCAAAGAGCTTCTCATTGATGCCGTCGACCAGCATATCCTCGCTCGTTCCTACAGGTACAGGAGCCACTTCGCCCGCCAGCAGCGCAGTCAGATACGCCCGTTCATTCGCGGTGAGCAGGTCTTCGGTTTGCCCGGACAGCTCTGAGATCTCTGCCATTGAGGAGACGGGCATTGACGATGGGCTCGCGGTGCCGGTGTGGTGCACCCCGTTGCTATCTTCAGGGCGATCCACCGCCCCAGCTGGCTGCGGCATGTCTCCGCGCGCATTTCCGCAGGCAAGCGGAGCGCAGCCGAGGACTGTCTGGGCACGGGGACATGCCGCAGCCTCGGTTGCGGGCGACGTCTCGTCCTCGCGCTCCTCGTCGATGAGCAGCGCCTCGCGTGTCTCGGCTGCCGCACTGCGAATGCTGGAGAGCTGGGAGAGGTCGATGTCAATCACGCGTGGCGTATGATCGCGCTTCCACGAGAGCCACGAGGTGATTTCTCGCTCGATGATGCGCACGAGGTATTTGGGCGCGCCCTCGTCTTCAAGCGGTGCTTCGCATTCCAGCGCTGTGCGCAGCAGTCGATCGACGGCGTGCAGGATGTCGCCGAGCTTGCTGCTGCGACCCCGCCCGCCATAGATGCGCGTGCAGCTCCACAGGCCGCGCCTGCAGGTGTAGCGGTGGATGGGGTCAAGCTCGTACTCGGTGTCCTCGTGCGTCTGAGGGTCAAAAAAGACCGCGGAGCCAAACATGGTGTACGACATCGTTGCCATCTCTCCAAAGGCACTTTCGATAAGCCCTTTTGTTCGATGACCTCGATAGTACGCAAGCATGCGGACAAAAACTGCGCATGCCACATGGCGCAGATCGTCATGGTTTGCTTGCTCGAGCGGCGATACGCGCAAGCGGTGCGATGAGAGTCGGTCGAGTACCTCGAACAGGCGCTCCTCCCATGCCTCATCAGGCGGCAGGGGTACGGTCTCAAGGTTGGTAGGCGCTGCCGTCCGCACTCCCTCGTCCCCGGATACTCCCAGATCGCGTGCGGCACCTGCATCATATGGTGCGCAGAGCTCCACCAACTCGAGGATATTGCGGTCAAAAGCAATCGAGGTATCGTCGAGTTCGATGAGCGCAGGGTCGAGGCCGTGGTAAACCACGTAATCTTTGAGCCAAGGGTGCACCGTGCGGTTGAGCTCGGGGGAGAAGTCGCGGTAGGCAAGCCAAAACGAGCGGATCTTCTCGAACCCATCGCGCGGGCTCTCAACACCGATACCGCATATCAGCTCATAGAGGTACACGAAGGCGAATGCGGTGGGCGCTTCGTGCACCTCACCCCGGCGCACGTTGGTACGCCAGGTGAAGTAGCCGCGCAGCTGGCGGTTGCTCATATCGTTATAGGTGGGGTAATACGAGCGAAACGATCCCTCGTACGGGCAGGTGTCCTCGAAATCCTCCATGAAGCGAGCCTGCTTGTAGAACAGCTCGGCCTCGGTGAGCCATCGCCCGCGTTCCGCGCCTTGCTCCCAGCGCGAGATGGCGCGCATCTCACGGTAGCGGTTGGGAAAGCTCGTATCGAGGCGGCGCGTGCGAACCGATGCATCGAGTTCGAGCTGGTCGAAGATGCTCACGGGGCGTGGCACCGGTTGCGGTGCATCTGGATGCTTCCGCTGCTGGCGCGCAGCGCGCTCTCGGTCGCGCATGAGCTGACGTCCCGTTTTGATGATAGGCTCCCCGCGCGAGACGGAATCTGAGAAGTGCGAGCTGCCGTGTAGGTGCTCGCCGGTGTTGAGCCGGCGAATCAGCTCCTGAATATCAATCGGATGGTCCTCCACGTGCTCACCTCCCGCCTTCTCGCGTGCATACTGGGTAATCATTCATTCTACCACGGATACAAACAGACGTTCGGTTTCGCAAGTGGATTCTTTTGCGTCTAGTTCTCGCTGCGTTCGGCTGACGGTGCTTGTGCTCGCTCGCGCATAAGGGCGAGCAGGCCGGCGGGATCGATAAAGGGGAGCGGCGAGGTGGCGTAGTCGCGTTGGTTTCGTGTGAGGATATAGTCGCACCGCGCTTCACGTGCCGTTTCAACTTGCACGGCGTCTTCGAAATCGGGGAGCGGCGAGGCAAGCGCGGTTACGTAGGCGTTCGGTGAGGTGGGTACGAGTTCGCACAGTTGCAAGAGCTTACCAAGCCAGCTGCGCGTTTCTTGTTGTCCGAGATACTTGTGAAGGATGTAGTAGCAATCGGTCACTTGTGATGTTGCGAGTACGAGCGTATCGCCGCGCTGTAGGCAAAAACGCATGGCATCGTGAGCTGCTGCGTGATCGGGTCGTGTGGCGACCGCGTAGTCGATCACAACATTGGTGTCGAGAAACAGCCTCATGAGCTTAGTCCTTCGAGACGAGGTGTTCGTCGCCGTCGTGGTGCGGTATGAAGCCGGCGCGGCGCAGGATACGCTCCTCGCGAAGGCGTTCGGCATCTTCGTCGGTTATCACTACGTTAGATATCGCGCCGCTCAGCTCGTCAACAAGCTTTATCTGATCGCGATGGGGGTTGGTCCACAATCCAATGACGTGGCCGTTTCGCGTAACCTCGAAGTCGGTGTGCGCGACGTCTTTCATGTATTTCCCGAAGTTCTGCCGGAATTCGGACGCCGTGATGCGGACGGGTGGAAGGGCCATGCCAGTCTCCTCAACATCGTGTGGTTGAGGAATATTGTACAAGATATCAAGAAATATCGTACAAAACAGGTCGAGCGGATCGCGTAGGGCACGTGCGGGTCCCTGCGTATCTGAGAAGGCGGAGGGTTGAAGCTGGCCGGTCATCGCGGTGCCCCGGAGGTGTGGCCCGCCGCGTTAGATCCAAGCGGGATGCCCATGGCGTGCGCATACTCCTCGATGCCGAGTGCTTGGTCGAGAAACGCTGTGAGCGCTTCGCGCGCAGCGCGTTCGCGCGGTGTGAGGGCGGGAAGCTCGACACCGGCATCGCGTGCCATGCGTTGCTCGAGCAGGTCGAAGCCAACCGAATCATGCAGCTCTGCTGCGGTTACCCGGTAGACGCGATAGCCGGGATACGCATCAAGATCAGCCGGCTGACTCAGCGGGTCGTCGATGATTTCAATCGCGGCGTGATAGCGGGGAACGTATACGGCCATAGGGGCTCCTCTCATGTGGTGCGTGTGCCGTAACCGCAGCGTAGCAGGCGAATCTAACAGGATTGTCACAACATCTAACAGGGGTCTCACAGGCGCAGGCAGGCGGGTGCGGAAAAATGATTGTGGAGGTTTTGGGCGAGCCGTGGCGTGGGCGGGGCAATGCGTCCTTTTCGGAACCGTTACGCGGACGGGCCTCGCCGATAGCGGTTGGGCATGCACGATACAATTGCCTGCACGCACTTTTGCATGCTAAAGAGTGGGGTGTCCATGGCTGCGATAGACGAACACGCTGGTACGGTACGCATCGTGCCACTTACGCATGAACATGACGACTACCTGCACGATGAGTCGCGAAGTCGCGGTGAGGCGGAGAGCATCTCGTTTCCCACGACAGAAGACGAGGTGCGCTCCATCCTGCGCTCGCTTCATGCTGCTGCCACGCCCATAACGGTGCAGGGCGCGCGCACGGGCCTCGCCGCAGGCGCGGTGCCGCACGGCGGGCATGTGCTCAACCTGTCGCGCATGAATCGCGTGCTCGGGATGCGCCGTGACGATGCGGGAGCGTTTTTCGTGCGCGTGCAGCCGGGTGTGATCCTATCCGAGCTCCGTAAGAATCTCCATGCGCGCTCGTTCGGTACAGAGGGTTGGGACGATGTCTCGTTGCAGGCGTTGCACGCCCTTGCCGATGCTCCCGAGCAGATCTTTCCCACCGATCCCACCGAGGCCTCGGCATGTTTGGGCGGCATGGCCGCGTGCAACGCTTCGGGTGCTCGGAGCTACACGCACGGCGCCATGCGGCAGCATGTGAGTGCACTGCGGCTCGTGCTTGCCTCAGGCGACGTGCTCGCGTTGCACCGCGGCGGCGAGCGTGCGCACGGTCGGCACCTTTCGCTGACTACCGAGGGCGGCCAGACGCTCGAGATCGAGCTTCCCACCTACGTGATGCCCGCGTGCAAAAACGCCTCGGGCTACTTTGTCGAGGATGGTATGGATGCCATCGACCTCGTGATTGGCTCTGACGGCACGCTCGGCGTTATCAGCGAGCTCGAGCTCGCGCTGGTGCCTGCGCCTGCGGTTACTTGGGATGTGAGCTGCTTTTTCACCGCCGAGCACGACGCGCTCGACGCTACGGAGGCCATGCGAAGCGAGCTTGGCTGCGCTGCGGCGATTGAGTACTTCGACGGTGCGGCGCTTGATATTCTGCGCCGCCAGCGTACCGAGAGTACCGCGTTCTCGTCGCTTGCGGAGCCTCCGGCAGATGTCGCGTGCTGTGTATACGTCGAGCTGCAGTGTGCAAGCGAGGATGAGGCGCTTGCCGAGCTCACGCGTCTGGGCGCGCTCGTTGAGCGCGCGGGCGGCAGCGCGGAGCACACGTGGGTTGCCCGCACCGAGCTCGACCGCGAGGCACTCACGTTCTTCCGCCACGCTGTGCCCGAGAGCGTGAACATGCTCATCGACGAGCGCCGGCGCACCGATCCGGCCATCACCAAGCTCGGCAGCGATATGGCCGTACCTAACGAGCGCCTGCATGAGGTCATGGACCTCTACCGCACCACCATCGCCAAAGCGGGGCTCGAGGCGGCTGCGTGGGGCCATATTGGCAACAACCACCTGCATGTAAATATCCTGCCGCGCTCGGCGGCCGAGTATGCCGCCGGCAAGGAGCTGTTCGCCCGGTGGGCGCACGCCGTCACAGCGATGGGCGGCGCCGTGTCTGCCGAGCACGGCGTGGGCAAGCTCAAGCGCGATTTTCTCGAGATCATGTATGGACGTCAGGCGCTTGCTGAGATGGCACGCGTGAAGCTTGCCTTCGATCCGTGCGGCCAGCTGGGACGGGGCAACCTGTTTGGCGAGGAATTGCTGGATGCGTTGCGGCAAGCAGAGGCATCTGCGTTAGACGACAACGCCGAGAAAGGGGGTGCGTAGCCCATGCATATCGTGGTGTGTGTGAAGGCGGTGCCCGCCTCGACCGAGGTCAAGATGGACCCTGTGACAAACACGATTGTGCGCGACGGCGGCGATGCGGTGGTGAACCCGTTCGACGCGACGGCGCTCGAGCTTGCGTTGCGCTTGCGTGAAAAGCGGCGCGCGGCGGGGGAGGATACGCGCATCTCTGTCCTCTCGATGGGCATTCCGGCAACGGAGCGCCTGCTGCGCGATTGTATCGCCCGCGGCGCTACCGATGCGCTGCTGCTTTCGGACCGTGCCTTTGCCGGCGCCGATACGCTTGCAACAACGCATGCGCTTACCTGCGGCATCCGCGAGCTCGGCATGCCCGACCTGGTGCTCTGCGGCAAGATGGCGGTCGATGGCGACACGGCGCAGATTGGCCCGGAGCTCGCCGGTGCGCTCGACATGGCGTGCGTGACCGACGTGCGCGCGCTTGTGGCCTGCGAACATGACGCTGTCACGGTGTACGCCGGTGGCGACGCGGGCGTCTCGCTCATCGAAGCAACACTTCCTTGCGTGCTTACCGTGGCCAAGGAGGCGGCGACACTACGCATGCCGAGTATCGCCGGTGTGCTGGCTGCCGAGCATGCGGCGGTGGACGTGCGCGGAGCCGCCGAAGTGGGTGCCGATGCTGCGCGCATCGGGCTTTCTGGATCGCCCACGCAGGTGGTGCGCTCATTTGTGCCCGAGCAGCAAGCGGCGGGCGTCGAGGTTTCAGGTGATACCACCGCACAAGCCAAGCAACTTGTTCGAATCATAGAGGAGGTGGCGTGATGGCAGGCCTTCGCGTGGATGAAACCCGCTGCATAGGATGCGCGCGCTGCGTGCGTGCCTGTGCACATGGCGGTATCAAGGTCGAGCATCGCCTGGCGCATCCCACCGACGCGTGCGTCTTTTGCGGTGCCTGCATCGACGCGTGCCCCGTGGATGCCATCTCCATCGAGCGTGACGAGGCGGCCGCGGATCTCTCGGTCTATCGCGACATCTGGGTGTTTGCGCAGGTAGACAAAGGCGGAGCGGTATTGCCTGTTGCGTTTGAGCTTCTAGGGCGCGCCCGCGCGCTCGCCGCCCAGCGAGCATGTGCGGTGGTGGCACTGCTGCCGCAGGGCCCCAATGGTACGGGCGCGCCCGAGCGGGAGCTCATCGCCTGCGGCGCCGATCGTGTGCTCACGGTGCATGATGCGCGCATGGTGCCGCTCGATGCCGAGATGTGCGCCGGTTGGATCTGCGGCTTGGCGCAGCAGCTCAAGCCCGAGATCATTCTCTACGGCGCCACCGCCTTCGGGCGCGAGCTTGCGCCCATGGTGGCGGTGCGCCTGGAAACAGGCCTTACCGCCGATTGCACGCGCTTGGAAATCGATGAGGCGACGGGGCTGTTGCAGCAGACGCGCCCCGCATTTGGCGGCAACCTCATGGCCACGATCGAGTGCCCCGCGCGGCGTCCCCAGATGGCGACCGTGCGTCCCGGTGTCTTCGCCGGTGATGCGTGTGCCTGTCCGGTTACTGTAAGCGACGATGCCGTCAAGGATAAGATCGTCACGTGTCCGCTCGATGCGTCCGCACGCCCGCGTGTGCGCGTGCTCGCAACTGAGCCTGCGCAGCAGGGTGCCTCGATTGCCCAGGCGAAGCGTTTGGTGGTCGTGGGGCGCGGCATTGGCTCGAAGAAGCATCTGCCGCTCATGCAGCGGATCGCCCGCGCACTCGATGCCGAGCTGGGCTGCACGCGCCCGCTTGTCGAGGCGGGCTGGCTCGAGTATCCGCATCAAGTAGGGCAGACCGGCGTCTCGGTTGCGCCGGAGCTGCTGGTGAGCATCGGTGTTTCGGGTGCCATTCAACATCTCGCGGGTATCAGCGGAGCCAAGACCATCATCGCGATCAACGAGGATGCACAAGCGCCCATCTTCGGCATCGCCCACTACCAGGTGGTTGGTGATGCCATCGAAATCGTGAATAATCTCGTACGCGAGCTCGAGAGCGCAGCGCCCCGACTGTAGGCGTGTCTTGGGCGTTGCCGCTTACGCAACGTTGACGATGAGCATATAGAGCACCGTGGAGATGGCGATGGAAAGCAGCATGTTGCGCTTCCAAAGGTAGGTGCTGCCAGCCACGAGGACGCCGAGCGCCTCGGGTAGCCCGTGCATGCCCGTAAAGACGTCCACCTCGCGCAGGCAATACACCACCAGCAGGCCAAAGACCGCGCCGGGCAGCACGCGGCCGAGGTATTGGATGTAGGGAGGCGTCTGCTTGCCCGCCGGAAAGGCGATGAAGGGCAGCGCACGCGTGAGGATCGTCGCTGCGGCAGCGATGGCGATGGTTGCAAGCATCTGCGCGGTCGTCATGCGTCATCACCGCCCCGCTCATCGTGCGCTGTAAGTGCGCGCTCCACGGGCGTGCGGGTGAGCGTGAGGACAATCAGGATGAGGACCATGGCGGGGATGATGAACCCATCGGGGCCAAAGACGATGAGCGTGCCGAGCGAGGCGAGGATGCCTGTCCATGCGCCCGCATGCACACCGTCTTTCAGCCACTGATCGAGGAAGATAACCACGAACAGCGCCGTCATGGCAAACGATACGCCTTCGATATGGACGGCGAGCAGGGTGCCGCATACCGCGCCCAGCGTACAGCCGCAGATCCAATACAGCTGGTTGAACAGGCTCACGAAGAACATGAACCAGCCGCGGTCAATGCCCTCTGGCACCTTGGCAGCGTAGTTGATTGAGAACGTCTCGTCACACATGCCGAAGATGAGGTAGGCGCGCTTGCGACCAAGACCGCGAAACCGGTCGAGCATGGAGATGCCATAGAAGAGGTGGCGCGCATTGATGACAAAGACCGTGATGAAGGTCTGGATGGGATTGAACGGAGCCACGAGCATCGATGCCACCACGAACTCGGCCGAGCCAGCGAAGATGCAGATAGACATGAGCGGGGGAACCCACCAGGGGAGCCCGAGCGAACCCGCGTAGATGCCGCAGGTAATGCCGAGGAAGATGAAGCCCGCCAAGATGGGGATGGTGGGTGGGAAAGCTGCCTTTGCAGCTGCTATAAGGCGCCGCCGGGGCGGGAGCGTCATGGGCTGTCCAATCGGATGGGAGAGACAGAACCGGCATCGCCTTCGCACGCCAAATCTGTCGCATGTCACAATCGTTCACCCTATGGTACTCGCCTTATACAGGGATTTCTACCGTTTACCGCCAAGATGCTACCGTTCGCAGCCTATGACCGATATTGAACGTTTTTGAATGTTTGTGATGCTATAGTTCGCATCGTGAACGTTTTAGAATGAATTTGAACGGTTCTGATTGATTCTGTAGCGTTTGCGGGGCAGTCGGGACCTCGAGGTGAACGGAAGGGGAGCGAACATGCTGGCAGAAGATCGTTTGAACAGAATCGTTGACACGGTAAACGAGCGCGGTTCGGTTACGGCGATGGAACTCATGGAGCTCCTTGATGCCTCGGAGTCCACGATTCGACGCGACCTCACACGCTTGGCGCGCGAGGGACGCATTGTAAAGGTTCACGGCGGAGCGACGGCTGTTCGCCGGACGGTCGTACTTGCCGATCAGCCGGTGGGCGAGAAACACGGCGTCCACATCGAGGAGAAGCGCGCCATCGGCCGCTTTGCCGCGACGCTGATCGGCCCGGACGACTTCGTCTACATCGATGCCGGCTCAACGACGGAGTGCCTCGTCGATGCCATCACCGAGACACGCGCTACCTATGTCACCAACTCCATTGCGAACGCGCATGCACTGCTCTTGAAGGGCTGCCGCGTGTTTGTTCCCGCTGGCGAGCTCAAGCCCATCACGGAGGCGCTTGTGGGCGAGCAGACCGTCCTGACGCTCAGCCGCTATCGCTTCACGATCGGGTTTTTCGGCACCAATGGCGCCACGCCCGACGCGGGCTTCACTACACCCGAGATTGGCGAGGCCTTTGTAAAGGAGACCGCGCTCAAGCAGACGCTCAAGCCATGTGTGCTGTGCGATGCAAGCAAGTTCACCACGGTGTCGCCGGTGGCGTTCGCGGCGTTCGACGACGCCGCCATCATCACCGATACGATGCCGTCTGGATTGGAAGATTGTTCGAACATCATCGTTGCGCCCGCATAGCGCGATGGATGACAAGCATGGATCTTGATGAGAGGAAAGTCGCATGATCTGCACCGTCACGTTCAACCCGAGTCTCGACTACATCATCCATACCGACGGCCTCGCACTCGGTGCCGTCAATCGTGCGACGTTCGAGAACATCATGGCAGGTGGCAAGGGCATTAACGTTTCGATTGTGCTTAAGAACCTGGGGCATGATACCCGCGCGTTGGGATTCGTGGCGGGCTTTACTGGCAACGAGATCGTGCGTCAGCTCGATGAGCTCGGTGTGAGCTGCGATTTCATCCGCGTCGAGCAGGGTATGAGCCGCATCAATGTGAAGATCAGTGCGCCCGAGGAAACCGAGATCAACGGCATCGGTCCTGCCATCGAGCAGCGTCACATCGATGCACTCATGGCGCGTCTTGATACGCTTGGCAACGGCGACACGCTCATCATCTCAGGTAGTGTTCCCTCGATGCTTCCAGGCGACATCTATGAGCGCATTATGGCTCGTCTCGAGGGGCGTGGCGTGCGCATCGTGGTCGACGCTACGCGCGATTTGCTCGTGAACGTGCTGCCGTACCATCCGTTTCTCATCAAGCCCAACAACCATGAACTCGGTGAAATCTTTGACGTCGAGCTCGTTACGCGCGAGGAGGTTGTGCCGTATGCGCGCAAGCTCCAGGAGCGCGGTGCCCAGAACGTGCTTGTTTCGATGGCAGGCGAGGGCGCGGTGCTCGTATGCGAGGACGGCACGGTGTGCACGAGCCCATCACCGTGCGGCACGGTGGTGAACTCCGTAGGCGCCGGTGACTCCATGGTCGCGGGCTTCATTGCCGGCTATGAGGAGACCGGCGACGTTGCCCAGGCGTTCAGGATGGGGCTTTGCACGGGTTCTGCCAGCGCGTTCCATATGGGCCTGGCCACACGCGACCAGGTGGAGGAGCTGCTCGCCCAGCTGGGCTGACGTGCGTTCACTCAATGCACCATCCATAGCACCGATTGTTCGCGTGCGTTCACATTGACATTGGTAATTCATCCGGCATCTGCCGGGGAAAGGAGTTTGCTGTGAAAATTACCGGATTGCTTAAGGCCGAAGGGGTGAGACTCGGCGTTTCTGCCATGACGCAGGCGGAAGCGATTGATGCCCTGGTCGATTTGCAGGTGGGTGTCGGCGCAGTTGCCGATCGCGCGCGGTATCGCGATGCCGTGCTGGCGCGCGAGGCGGAGTTCTCCACCGCAGTGGGTGAGGGTGTGGCAATCCCGCACGCCAAGACCGACGCTGTGAAGGAGCCAGGTCTCGTGGCCATTACCGTGCCCGGTGGCGTGGATTGGAAGGCGCCTGATGGCAAGCCGTCCGATCTGATTTTCCTCATCGCGGCCCCGGCTACCGAGGCGAACGTGCACCTTGAGGTGCTTGCGAAGCTCTCGGCCCTGCTCATGCACGAGGAGTTTCCGGCGGCGCTGCGCGCGGCGAAGACCGTCGACGAGTTCCTGACGGCAATTGATGCTGCTGAGGAGGCCTACGATGCCGAGCAGGCCGCCAAGGCCGCAGCAAAGGCTGCGCCCGCCGCTGCCACCGCAACTGACAACGGCATGCCTCAGATTCTCGCCATCACCGCGTGCCCCACAGGCATCGCTCACACCTATATGGCTGCAGAGAACCTCGAGAAGGTCGCAGACGAAATGGGCGTGACCATCAAGGTCGAGACCCAGGGTTCCGTGGGTACCAAAAACGCGCTTACCGCCGATGAGATCGCGGCATGCAAGGGCATCATCATTGCTGCGGATAAAGGTATCGAGCTTGGTCGCTTCGACGGCAAGCCGCTCTATTCGACGAACGTGTCCGCTGGCATCAACGATGCCGAGCGTCTGATCAATATCATCTTAAACGGTGAGGCTCCGATCTGCCATGCGGCCGGCGGTGCTGCCGCGCCTGCGGCGGATGGTGCGACCGAGAGTCTCGGCTCGTCACTGTACAAGCATCTCATGAATGGCGTGAGCCACATGTTGCCGTTCGTGGTGGGCGGCGGCATCCTCATGGCCATCTCGTTCCTCGTCGACCAGGCTGGAATGGGCACGAGTGCCTACGGCAGCTCCACGCCGCTCGCCGCTTTCTTCAACCTGGTGGGTAATCAGGCGTTCAACTTCATGATGCCGATCCTCGCCGGCTACATCTCCATGTCTATCGCCGATCGCCCCGGCCTGGCACCCGGCTTCGTAGGTGGTTGGATTGCCAAGCAGGGTTATACGCTGGGATACCTCGCGACGGCAATGGATGCCGAGGCGCAGGGCGCCCTCATCTCAGGTGGTTTCATCGCGGCGCTGTTCGCCGGTTTCGCTGCTGGCTATATCACGCTGGCGCTCGAGAAGGCGTGCGACAATCTGCCCGATTCGCTTGAGGGCATCAAGCCGGTGCTGCTCTATCCGCTGCTGTCGGTGTTCGCCATCGGTTTTGTGATGCTCGCGCTGAATCCTATCTTCGGCGCCATTAACTCTTGGCTTTCTGCAGCGCTCAACGGTATGGGCACCGGCAACCTCGTACTGCTCGGTGCTGTTGTGGGCGGCATGATGTCGGTGGATATGGGCGGCCCCTTCAACAAGGCTGCGTACGTCTTCGGCACCGCTATGCTCGCCGAGGGCTCTGAGACCGGTCAGATCATCATGGCGTCGGTTATGGTGGGCGGCATGGTCCCGCCGATCGCTGTTGCGCTTTCGACCACGTTCTTCAAGAATCGTTGGACTGAAGCGGACCGCAAGGCTGGCGTCGTGAACTATATCATGGGCTTGTCGTTCATCAGCGAAGGCGCCATCCCGTATGCCGCCGCCGATCCCGGTCGTGTGCTGCCTTCCTGCATCATCGGTTCGGCTATCGCCGGCGCCATCTCGGCGGGCTTTGGCTGCACGAGCCCCGCGCCCCATGGCGGCGCTTGGGTGATCGCGGTCATCGGCAACCCGGTCATGTATCTCGTGGCACTTGTTGCGGGCTCCGTAGTCGCTGCGCTTATTCTGTCCTTCTTGAAGAAGCCCCTTTCTGCCCAGGATGCTGGTCTCGCGAAGTAGCTCCACATTCCCATCGCCATTTCATGCCGCCCGCGTGCCATATCGGTCGCGCGGGCGGCATGCTTTTCATAGAGTTCTGTCTGTATACAATAATCGGCTCAAAATGCAGGGTTTTATACAAGCGGAGTATGCATTGATTTCTAACAGCACCTGTCTCGTGGTCAAAAGGCGAGGGGTATGGGTTGGAAGAATGTAGCAAAACCGCCCAGAACGTCGGTTATGCATTTCAGAGGGCTGAATATGCACGCTGTTGCCTGAGATTTGTGCGCAATGAGCGCCTTGCTCGCTCGGGGGAACGCCCTATGCATTCCCTATGGAATGCATAGGGCTGTTTGCCGCCCATAACCCTCGGCTCGTGACCACGAGACGCTTTTGCTATGCCCATCCCGCCCATAAGTCCCCACTCGTGACCACATGGCGTTGCATCAGCGTTCTGATGGGGAGTAGCCCCATCAGCTCCTGAGGCGAGCCGCATACCTTTTCATGCGGCTCGCTGGGAGATGCGAGCGCGGTACGCAGCGGGTGCGCCCGTATAATGCGGGTATGCGCAATCATTGCCCATGTGAACGCGCGTTCCGGGGCACAGGCTCGCTGCGCGCCGGCGCGGCAGAAGGGGAGGAGTCATGGCTGATTCGATGCGCGGTGTCTATACCAGTTTGGCCAAGATTCGCCGCACTGTGTTTCGCGAGGTCGCGCGCGTGGCGTATGAAGATGACGATGGTGTCTACGACGAGCTTGATGACCTTCCCTACGAGATTATCTCGGGTGATGTCGCCACGTATCGCGAGAGCGTGTTTCTTGAGCGCGCCATCGTGGGCGAGCGCATTCGTCTTGCGATGGGTCTGCCGATGCAGGGGGCCGATCGTCCGGCAAAGATCTCCGAGGGTACCGAGCAGGCTGCCAAGCCGGAGACCTACTACGAGCCGCCGCTCATCAACATCATCAATTTCGCCTGCAATGCGTGTGCTGAGGAATCCTATGTGGTCTCGAACCTCTGCCAGGGCTGTTTGGCGCATCCGTGCCGCGAGGTCTGTCCCAAAGGTGCCATCACCTTTGTGGACAAGAAGGCTTATATCGACCAGGAGAAGTGCATCAAATGCGGCCGTTGCATGCAGGTGTGCCCGTACACGGCGATTGTGCATCGCGAACGTCCGTGTGCGGCGGCGTGCGGCATGCACGCTATCGGCTCAGACGAGCAGGGCCGCGCCGTTATCGATTACGACAAATGTGTGAGCTGCGGTCAGTGTCTGGTGAGCTGCCCCTTTGGCGCGATTGCCGATAAGAGCCAGATTTTCCAGGTAATTCAGGCCATCCGTGCAGGCGAGGAGGTCATCGCTGCGGTGGCGCCGAGCTTCGTGGGGCAGTTTGGCGGGCGCGGCAACGTGGACAAGCTGCGTGAAGCATTCAAGCTGCTCGGCTTTTCCGGCATGGAGGAGGTCGCTATCGGCGCGGATTTGTGCGCTGTGCAGGAGGCAGGCTACTTCCTCGAGGAGGTTCCCGAGAAGATCCCCTTCATGGCGACGAGTTGCTGTCCGGCGTGGTCGGTCATGGCGAAAAAGGAATTCCCCGACTATGCCGCGTGCGTTTCGATGGCGTTGACGCCGATGGTGCTCACCGCGCGCCTCATCCGAGAGAAGCGCCCCGATGCAAAAATCGTCTTCGTGGGGCCGTGTGCCGCCAAGAAGCTCGAGGCCATGCGGCGTTCCGTGAAAAGCGAGGTTGATTTCGTGCTCACCTTCGAGGAGATGGCGGGCATGATGGAGGCCAAGGGTATCGAGTACACCAAGCTCAAAGGTGATGGCTCAACCGACTTCGAGGTTGCCTCGGCAGACGGGCGCGGCTTCGCAGTTGCGGGTGGTGTGGCGAAGGCTGTGGTAGACGCCATCCATATCGATCATCCTGATCTAGAGGTCAAGATCGAGGCGGAGGAGGGGCTCGACAACTGCCGGAAGATGATGAAGCAGGCGGTCAAGGGCAAATACAACGGCTACCTGCTTGAAGGCATGGCGTGTCCGGGCGGCTGCGTGGCGGGTGCCGGCACTATCCAGGCGGTTTCGAAATCTGCGGTGCAGGTCAAAGCGTATGCCAAGAAGTCTCCGCATAAGACGGCCGACGAGAACATGTACAACACGTACCTCGACGTGCTCGAGCGTGCGACCGATGGTATCCGACCCGAGGATGTCGTGGCGGAGACATTCGAGGCGCAAAATCCGGTTGAGTCATAACAGCTGCTCACGCGATATGGTGATACCGGCCGTTTGCGGCGGGACATCAGAGCCTTGCTAGTCGAGCTGCTCGTCTACCCAGGCGCGCAGATGCCCGTCCATGCGGTTGAGGAGAAATGCCGTCGCGCGGTTGGTGAACGGACGTTCAATGCCAAAGGGACGCTCAAGGGGCTCGAAGACATGTCCCTCATCAAGTGCAATCTCGAGGCTTGCGGGGTAGACAAGCTCATAAGTAAAGCAGGCGAGGCCGATGAGATAGTCGGCGGGTTCGTGCCGCTCGGTGCGGGCAAGGCAGCGGTGGTTGAAGAAGCCGTTTTCGGCATCGGGGGAGATTGCGCTGGCAAGGAGCTCGTCCTCGCTGATGCCCAGCACCGTTTCGACTGAATCGGCGCACGTGACGCGCAGGATATCGATCTTATCGGCGTCACGCACGACGTCGCAGATGGCGCGGGCACGCACGTCGAGCTCGTCGGGCAGGCGGAAGGCACTGTGGTGGCCCACGGCGGCACGGATGAGGGCGGCTGCAGCAGGGTCTGCGGCGACCTCGGGGGCGAATGCTGCGAGCGCACCATGTGTGGCGTTGTGCTCAGTAAACGCCGCGTCTGATGGCTGTGGTGCGGGGGCTTCGTTTACAACCGCCGGGTCATCGAGATGAGTCCCTCCCTCGAAAAGTACATCAACTCCGATTGCTGCATGGTCTGCCGAGGTACGGTCGCTGAACGTATTCCAGCGCCTCAGCTGTTCGAAGCGGCCGATATCGTGCAACAGGCCGGCAAGCCAGCAGAGGTCGATGCCCGCCGGCGTGAAGCCCTGGGCGCGGGCGATCTTCTCGGCAAGTTCCGCGACGCGCAATGTGTGCTCGATTTTGAGCGCCACGCGCGGGTTGTCCGCATCGTAGGGCGCCACATAGGCGTCAAATGCCGCGCGCGCCTTCGTGCGATCGACTACCAGCAGTGTCATAGTGTGCTGCCCCTATTCTCGACGAAGGACAAACTGGTTAGATGTTTTATCCAGTTTGCCCAGAAACTGGTAAGAACTTTTTACCAGTTTAGCGCCAGGGCACCTGTGCAACGAGTTGGACGCTATGCCTCCGGTATCGCCAGCATGGTGCCTGCAAAGACCGGCAGGCCCACGTGGTTGTCGATGATGAGATAGGCGAAGGGCCGATCGAGGATGACATTGTAGATCACCGGCTCGTCCATCGGTGCCGACGCGCCCGCTTCCATGCCAATGGAGGTTGCAGCTGCAGCGCGCGTGCCCTCCTCGTTCACGTCGATAAAGGTCTTGTGCAGCACCTGCCCGATATAGAGCGGTCCGTTCTCGTCGGTACCCATGGGGGTGAAGTCGGCAAGCTCGGGGTCAAAAGCCATGTTCACGCCAAGTGCGCGGAGCGTATCGGTGAATTCAACCTGGTATTCGAGCTTGAACTTGGGCAGACCGGCGTTGACCTCGGCGTTCACGACCGGGTGGAGGAGCGCCTCGAGCCCAGGGCCATCGAGCGCGACGACGGCGTCGGTAAGTGAGACGCCCTCGCGTGGTAAGAGGCCCACAAAGGTATAGCGATAGTCGGCGTACGGCTTGACGAAGCCCTGGAACTGCTCGTTCTCCACGTAGGTGTTCTCGTAGGAGTACATCATCCGCACCGTTTGCGTACCGCCGTCCTCGCAGGTAAAGATGGCGTCCTCCACGCTCGCTTCCTCATACGGCTCCTCCCAGGCATCCTCGAAGGCGAGCGCGTTGATGAGATAGAGGCGGGCGGTATCGGGAATCTCGCTGATGAGCTGCTCGATCATATGGTTGGTGTGCTTATCCACCCATGTGTTGATATCGCCGATGGTGGTCGCGTCAAAGGATGCCGAGAAGACGCTTGCGTCAAGCTCGTTCGCGCAGGTGGCAAGGTAGTCGTCGCTTACCTTGAGCGAGTTGGTCTCGCGGATCCAGATGGAATTGGCCAGATGGAGTGATGTCGTCGCGCCGTCTTCGCTATCGCCCAGGCCGTCGAACCCGGCTCCCCACAGATCGCCGGTCTCAAGATAGCGCGCATAGGTGCCCAGATAGGAGTTGAGCTCGTCGGTGCTCAGGCTGGTCACTGCGGCGAGCTCGTTGAGCGTGGTGCCCGCGGCGCCGTTTTGTGCGAGCGCGAGTGCGAAGAGGATCGAGAGGGGAGAGATGAAGGTGTTGGCGCGCTCGTCTTTTGTGCGGTCCGCCTGCGAGCAGATGCGGAGCAGATTCGACGTAAGCGCGTACGATGCCGACCGTGCCTGCTCGCCTGTCAGAACGGCGTACGGGTCTTCACCGTTGATTGAGAAGGGCGCCGCTTCGCGCGCAGGCGCAGTAAGGTCGGTTGCGGTGAGCGCGAGTGCATCGTCCGCGTTGTCGCAGCCGGCAAGCGTCGTCGGCGCGAGCGCTGCCGCACCCAGAAGCGCAGCGAGCTCCACCATCGAGCGGCGGGAGAGTGCGGGAGCGACAAGACGGTTCGCGGGCATGGCGGCCTCCTTCTGGTGGGAGTGCGTTGCTCCCATTGTACCCACCGCGACATCGCGGGCCTGCGATACGCCGATCGGTTGGAGGGCGTGACGGCGCCGAGCTGTGCCGTAGAAGACAAGGCGGTGTGGGTTAGCGGAGCTGTACTGCTGCCATAGCTGCCGCGGCTGCTGCCCCAATCCAGAATGCAGGCAACGTATCACCATCTGCCATGAGCGCTGAGATGACAGCGATTACGATGGCGATGATCGCCGTCGCGGATTCGCAGCTGAGGCGCAGGCGCTTGGACGACTGTTCGGCAACATCGAGGGAGCCGATGCAAGCGAACGCGATGTCGAGTGCGAGCATACGCAAGGTACAATCGATTGCCTCGCCAGCAGGGACACCTAATGCCCCCATGCAAGCACCGACGATGGTTGAAGAAAACACGACGATGGCAAGGCCGGGCAGCACGTCGAGCACGAAAAGCGCGGGTGTTGAAACGGGAAGATGGTCGCGCATGAAGCGGTTTTGCTCGTCGGCGATGAAGACGCGGGCAAGTGCGCGCGGTGCATCCGTGCTGTTGATGGCAAGTAGAATCCAGCTTGCAGCTCCGAGCACGCGGGCACCTGTTGCGCCGCCGAGCATGCCGAGCGCGGCACTCGTCTCTGCGAGCGCGCCGGAGAGCAGCATGACGCCTGCGGGTACGACAAGCACACCCGTGGCAACAAGGGCGGGAAGTGTTTCGTAGTGCCTGAGCACAGAGACCGACGACCGCGCCAGTATGATGAGTTGGCCTTGCGCCCGCGGCATGTGGAGGCGCGGCGCCTTGAGCGAGCGACGCCGGCTCTTCATGAGGGCGCGGTACGCCTTGGGGTTGTAGACCGCCATGCGGCGCACGGCATAGAGCGAGGCGTCAACCGAGGCTTCGCGCGTGAGCGCGGCGGGCGTGATCATATGGGCGGCGATCATGGCGAGAAGAATCGCAACGAAGCAGCCTGCGCCGGCGACGCCCACGTATACGAGGTTTTCAGCTAGAAGGGCAGCGGCAACGCGTTGGCATGCTGGCATTGCGAGCATCGAGAGGACGAGCAAGACGCCGCTTGCGGCGAGTGCGGCAAGGGTAAGTGGCAAGCGCCGTCTGTGACCAAGATGGAGCTGTATGATGCCGACCGTCCAGCTGAGCGCGTACGCCGCGACACCGGTGAGGCCCAGCGCTGCTGCGTAGGGCAGACACGCGCTCACGCTGACCGCGTGTTCTGCCGCAGCCGTGGCATAAGCGGCAACGAGATAGCCGCCGCACCCAAAAAGCAGAAGCCTGCCGAGGACGCGCTTCGCGAGCTCTACGGCGCTCCACACACAGGTTGAGATGTTGAGCTGTGCGAGCCATGCAGCATCGGGCGGCGTGGGTGTCCATGGTGCGCGCCATGCAGCGCGAACAGACCAACTCATCGCAGCGAACACCGGAAGGACGAGCACGGTGCCGGCAAGGAGCTGGGCGAGTTCATGCGTAAGCGTAGCGGTCACAGAGTCTGCCGCTTGCGCGGCTCCTGTGACGAGCCCGAGCAGCCAGAGCCAGCATGATGTAATTGCCACGCCCGCAATCACGACAAGATAGACAAGGTAGATCCGCTCGACAACGTCGCGCGTCTCATCGAGATCGGTTCCCGCCGCCCAAAGCCAGAAGTTGAGCTCTGCGCGCAGGTGCTTGCCCTCGAGCCAGAGCAGAGCGGGTAGCCCGGCACTCATGCGATTTCCTCCTGTGGTGAGGCCGATGAGAACGCTATTTCGCCGTCCGCTCCAACAGCGAGCACTCCGCCATCAAGCTTAAGCACGCGTGTAGGCTCAATCGCCTCGAGCTCATGATGACAGCTCATGAGCACCGCGCAGCCCTGGTATGCGATGCGAGCAATTCCGTCTTCCAATATCGCTGCAGATGCGGGATCGAGCGGTCCGGTGGGCTCGTCGAGCAAGAGGCACGTTGGCTTAAGCGCGAGTGCTAGCGAGCAGGCAAGCTTCTGACGCATGCCGCGGGAGAAGGTTTGCGGATACTGATCGCAATACGGCGCGATGCCAAATCGCTCGAGCAGCCGATCCGCTTCATCCCAACGCGCATCGTCCCAGCGATTGGCGCGTCCAAGCAGCGCTACATGCTCATAGGCGGTGAGGTCATCATAGAAGGCGGGGACGTCTGCCACAAATGCCATATGGCTGCGTGCATCTGCTTTCAGCTTCTCGAGCGATGTGCCTTCGAACGTGATGTCGCCGGAACGAACCTGCTCCCATCCGGCGAGGCATCGCAAGAGCGTTGATTTGCCGGTGCCGTTCGCCCCAACAAGCAGCACCACCTCGCCCGGTTCAAGTGAGAGGGAAACGTGTTCCCATATGTTGGTGCGTCCGTAACCAAACGCAATGTCGTGCGCTTCGAGGATGCCCATCTCCGTCCTTCCCTTGACGTTGATAGGGAGATGATACTCCGATGGCTGGGTTCGGCAAGATTGATTACGTCGCGCAGATGACGAGAGGCCCCGGAGGGATTCCCGTCCGGACAATCCGCAGCCGCAAAGCGGCGAGGACGTCCGGCGGGAACCCTCCGGGGCCTCCTGATTGGCTTGCTGGAGGGGACGCTTACGCGAAGTAGTTCACGCCGCTCTCGAAGATGGGCATGAACTTCTCGCCCGGTACGTTTTGATACAGCCCCGTACCGCGGCGCTCAACGTGACCCATCTTGCCGAAGACGCGACCATCTGGGCTCGTGATGCCCTCGATGGCGAGGATCGAGCCGTTGGGGTTCACGTCGAGATTCATGCTGGGCACGCCGTTCTCGTCAACGTACTGCGTGGCAATCTGGCCGCCGGCAATAAGCTCGCCGAGCACCTCATCGTTGGCAACGAAGCGGCCCTCGCCGTGGCTGATGGCGACGGTGTAGGTATCGCCTGGCGTGCATGCCGAGAGCCACGGGGAAAGATCGCTCGCTACACGCGTGCGTACCAAGCGGCTCTGATGGCGGCCAATGGTGTTGAACGTGAGCGTAGGGGCATCGCTCGTTGCTTCGACGATATCGCCGTACGGCACCAGGCCGAGCTTTACGAGCGCCTGGAAGCCGTTGCAAATGCCGAGCATGAGACCATCGCGCTTCTGGAGCAGCTCACGGACCGCTTCGGTGACCTCGGGTGCGCGGAAGAACGCCGTGATGAACTTGGCGGAGCCGTCCGGCTCGTCGCCGCCGGAGAAGCCGCCGGGAATCATGACGATCTGGCTCTCGCGGATGCGACGCGCAAGCTCGTGGGTGCTCTCGGCAACCGCCTCGGGCGTGAGGTTGTTGATGACGAACGTATCGGCGACGGCGCCAGCTGCCGTGAAGGCGCGCGCTGTGTCGTACTCGCAGTTGTTGCCCGGGAACACGGGAATGATCACGCGCGGGCGGGCAAACTTCTCGCCTGCGTATACAGGTGCGATGCGTCCCTCATCGGCGCAGCGGTAGGTTACGGGCTCGACCTGCGGGAGATTGGCCGCCTCGGCAGCGGGCGTGCGGTAGGCAAAGACACTCTCGATGCCGCTCTCCCAGATCTCCTGCAGCTCGGCGAGATCGATAACCTCGTGCTTCCTGCCGATATAGGTGAGCTCGTACTCCTCGACCGTCTCGCCAAGCTCGATGACGTCGAACGCATCGCCGAACGGCGCGAGTTCCGCCTCGTCGGCAAGCTCCACGATGAAGCTGCCGTAGGCATAGTCGGTGAGATCGATCCCGTCGTGGTCCTCGATACCGGGGGTGTAGGAGAAGCCGATGCGGTTGCCGACGCACGCCTTGAACACGGCCTCTGCCACGCCGCCGAAGCCCGGCGTCGAGATGGAGCATGCCGCGCCGTCGCGCACGAGCTTCTCAACGTAGTCAAACGCTGCAAGGAGGCTTGTGGCCTCGGGCAGGATGCCGCCCCACTCGTAGCGCGGGCAGACAAGCGCGACGCGGTGGCCGGCGGCCTTGAATTCGGGGGAGACGATGGTATCGAGCGTGCCGGTGGCAACGGCGAAGGAGACGAGCGTGGGCGGTACGTCGAGGTCCTCGAAGGAACCCGACATGGAGTCCTTGCCGCCAATGGCGCCGATGCCCAGGTCGACCTGGGCCATGAGCGCACCGAGAACCGCTGCCGTAGGCTTGCCCCAGCGCTCGGGCACGTCGCGCAGACGCTCGAAGTACTCCTGGAACGTAAGGTAGGCGCGGGTGTGATCGAAGCCGGTCGCCACGAGCTTGGCGACGCTCTCCACCACGGAGAGGTACGCGCCGCGATATTGATCCGCCTCCATAAGGTAGGGGTTGAAGCCCCATGCCATACCGGAGACCGTAGTGGTTTCGCCCATCACCGGGAACTTGGCAACCATTGCCTGCGCCGGCGTGAGCTGTGTGGTGCCGCCGAAGGGCATCAGCACCGTACCGGCACCAATGGTGGAGTCGAAGCGCTCGGAGAGGCCCTTGTTGGAGCAGACGTTGAGATCGGCCACGAGCGTGCGCATCGCGTCGGTAAACGTTTCGGCATCGTCACCGGGGACGGCAGGCACGTTCTCGCCGCCCTGCTCGAGCACGTGCACGCTCTGGTGCTTTGGAGCACCGTTCGAGGCGAGGAACGCGCGGGAGAGATCCACGATCACGTCGCCGTCCCAGGCCATGCGCACGCGCTTTTCGTGCGTGACCTCGGCGATAACCGTGGCCTCGAGGTTTTCCTCGGTTGCATAGGCCATGAACTCGTCGACGTCGTCTTCGGAGACGGCCACGGCCATGCGCTCCTGAGACTCGGAGATGGCGAGCTCGGTGCCATCGAGGCCCTCGTACTTCTTGGTGACCTGGTCGAGATCGATGTAGAGACCGTCGGCCAGCTCGCCCACGGCGACGGCCACGCCACCCGCGCCGAAGTCGTTGCAGCGCTTGATGAGGCGGCAGGCATCTTCGCGGCGGAAAAGGCGCTGGAGCTTGCGCTCCATGGGGGCGTTGCCCTTCTGCACCTCGGCGCCGTCTTTCTCGATCGACTCGACATTGTGCGCCTTGGAGCTGCCGGTGGCGCCGCCGATGCCGTCGCGGCCGGTGCGGCCGCCGAGCAAGATGATCTTGTCACCGGGCTGGGGCTCCTCGCGACGGACGTGGGATGCCGGGGTGGCGCCCACAACGGCGCCGATCTCCATGCGCTTGGCTACATAGCCGGGGTGATAGAGCTCGGAGACCTGTCCCGTGGCCAGGCCAATCTGGTTGCCATAGCTGGAGTAGCCGGCGGCAGCGGTGGTGACGAGCTTGCGCTGCGGGAGCTTGCCCGCCATGGTCTCGGATACCGGTACCGTGGGGTCGGCCGCGCCGGTCACGCGCATGGCCTGGTAGACGTAGCTGCGGCCGGAGAGCGGGTCGCGAATGGCACCACCAATGCAGGTTGCCGCGCCGCCGAAGGGCTCGATCTCGGTGGGATGGTTGTGGGTCTCATTCTTGAAGAGGAAGAGCCAGTCCTGATCTTCGCCGTCTACGTCTACCGTGACCTTGACGGTGCAGGCGTTGATCTCCTCAGACTCATCGAGGCCGGTGAGCTGGCCGGTGTGCTTCAAGTATTTGGCGCCAATGGTGCCCATGTCCATGAGGCAGACGGGCTTCTCGTCGCGGCCAAGCTCGTGGCGCATCTGCATGTAGCGGTCGAAGGCGGCCTGCACCACGGCGTCGTCGATTTGGACATCGTCGAGCACGGTGCCGAAGGTGGTGTGGCGGCAGTGGTCGGACCAATAGGTGTCGATGACGCGAATCTCGGTAATCGAGGGATCGCGATCCTCACCGCGGAAGTATTCCTGGCAAAACGTGATGTCGGCGAGGTCCATAGCAAGGCCAAGGCGCGCGATCATGTCGGCGAGACCCGCCTCGTCGAGCTCGCAGAAGCCTTCGAGCACCTCGACGGGCTGCGGCTCGGGAATGGCGGTGGCAAGCGTTTCGGGCTTCTCGAGCGATGCCTCGCGCGATTCGACCGGGTTGATGACGTAGCGCTTGATCGCTTCGAGATCGTCGCCGCTCACAATACCTTCGATGACATACACCTTGGCGCAGCGTACGGTTGGACGCTCGCCCTGGGAGATGAGCTGGATGCACTCAGCGGCGGAGTCGGCGCGCTGGTCAAACTGGCCAGGCAGGGATTCGACGGCAAAGACCGTGCCCGTTGCCTGCGGCATGTTGTCGGTCGCGATGTCGACCTGCGGTTCGGAGAACACGGTGGGCACGCAGGCGCGAAATAGCTCCTCGTCGATGCCCTCCACGTCATAGCGGTTGATGAGCCGAAGCCCTGTTACGCCCGTGATGCCCAAGATGTCCGTGAGCTCGCTCTTGAGCTGCTGAGCTTCGACGTCAAAGCCCGGCTTCTTCTCTACATAGATGCGAGAGACCATTCCGTCCGCCCTTCTGTGGCTGGGTTGCATACCGTCTCTATGATACCAGCGGCCGCGCCGGTGGAGCGCCACGGCGGGCTATCGGATAGAATGAGCGTAGGCAAACCCTCAACGGCAAAGGCTGCGTGGGGACCTCGAGGCGGTGAGCGTATGGTGATGCATGGATGGTGGGCAAGCGAGAAGCGTTGCCGATATCTCGGGCTTATCAATGCGGGTTTCGTCTTGGCGTGGCTGCTGAGCATCCGGTATCTGGATAATAGCGTTGTGAGCGGAATTATTGGTCTCGTTGTCGCTGCGACGCTCGCGCTCCATGCGAGCTATCTCACAGATGCCAATCATGCACGACGCTCATTGACAGGAGTGCGTATCGCAATGTGCTTTGCGGCCCTTTTTGCAGCGATCGTCTCTGTGCTTGGGTCGTTCGGCATCATAGGATAACAGGGGAGGCGCCCGAAAGGATTCCGAGCAAACATCCCGCAGGCGCGCAGCGCCGAGGACGTTTGCGAGGAACCTTTCGGGCGCCCCATGTCAGCGTTAGTCGTTCTTCTCCACGCCGTCGAGCCACGCATCCACATCTTCGATGCGGATGACGCTCGCCACGCTGCGTACGTCGTCGAGGGCGGCCAGCGTGTCGCAGACCTGCTCGACATCGCGCTCGCGAGCGAGGTGCGTGAGGAACACCACCGAGCAGCTGCCATCGCCATCGTCTGCGAGTTGGTTCACCGCCGAGATGGAGATGCCGGCGTCGGCGAACGCCTTGACCACAGGTGCCAGTGCGCCGGTGCGATCGGCCACGGAGAGGCGGATATAGTAGCGGGTTTCAAGATCGGCGATCTGACGGATGGGAAGCGTGCGCTCATATGGCTCGCTTTCGGGAGCCGGGGCCGCGCCGTGCGCGATGGGCTGTGCCAGCTCGAGGATGTCGCCCACCACGGCACTCGCGGTGGGGAAGGAACCCGCGCCGGCGCCGTAGAACATGGTCTCGCCCACGGCGTCGCCTACTACATATACGGCGTTCATGGCGCCCGAGACGCTGGCGAGCATGTGGTCGCGCGGAATCATGACAGGGTGCACGCGCGCGTCGATGCCCGACGAGGTCCAGCGGGCAATGCCGAGCAGCTTGATGGCATAGCCCAGCTCGCGCGCCTGGTCGATATCGTCTGCAGAGACATTGCGGATACCCTGCATATAGACGTCATCGGTGGTGACGCGTGTGTGGAACGCGATGGAGGAGAGGATGGCCACCTTGCTGGCAGCGTCGAAGCCATCGACATCGGCGGAAGGATCCGCTTCGGCATAGCCCAGGCGCTGTGCATCGGCCAGCACCTCGGCAAAGTCGAGACCCTCTGCGGTCATGCGCGAGAGGATGTAGTTGGTGGTGCCGTTCAAGATGCCGGCGATGCACAGTACATTGTTGCCTACGAGTGCGTGCTCCAAGGCGTTGACCACCGGAATACCGCCCGCCGCAGCCGCCTCGCACCTCAGCTGCACGCCGTGCTCGGCAGCGAGCGCTGCCAGGCGCTCCACATGGCGGCCCAGGAGCGCTTTGTTAGCCGAGACCATATGCTTGCCGCTCGTGAGCGCCGCCTCGAAGATCTCGGTGGCAGGGTGCTCGCCGCCGATGAGCTCGACAACGATGTCGATATCGGGATCCGAGGTGACCTCGCGCCAGTCGGTCGTGAAGATGGCGGGGTCGAGCCCAAGCTCATCGACGCGCGCGGGATCGAGGCCGCAGGCGCGGGCAATCTTGAGGTCAATGCCGTAGGCGTGGAGGTATTCGTCATGGTGGCGCATGATGAGGCGGGCAGTGCCGCCGCCCACCGTGCCCAGACCGATGAGGCCGACGTTTACGGTGCGCGTCTGGGTGCTGTGCATGAGGTCCTCCTTGCGTGTGCTTGAACATGCGATGCGTGTCGGGGCAACGTTGCGGCGTGTCGCGCCGCCATACGCGAAGCCCTGCCAACTCATTCTAGCCCAGCTGATATCGCTCGGGCATGTTGTGCATGATGCCCGAGGTGAAAGCGCTGGCGGGCGGGGTGGTCGCTGAAACCAAGATGTAACATGCTGGCAGGTGCGGAATGCGATGCCAAATACACCTAACAAGCTGGCATTTTGAGCGGGGGTCTACGCGTGGTTGTAGCTGCTGCGCGCCGAGTGTATCCACAACACCTTACCTTTTATTCAAAAAGCGAGTAATCTACTCTCCAACCACCGCGAGGGGGACGTTTCGGGGGGTTTCGCTTCATCGGTTCTGCTCTGAGGTGGATAGATGTATACAGCCGGCACGAGCCGGGAGCTATCGAGAGGAGAGCCGCATGTCGAGCCTCAACATCAATCCCATTATGAACCGCAGGAGCCTCGTGGTAGGCGCAGCAGGGCTGGGTGCGGCCGGTATTCTCGCTGGTTGCGCTGGTAACGAGGGCGGTGCCGCAGCTGGTTCCGGCAGCGCGCCCGTTGTCGAGGCGGGTACCGCCTTCATGATCGGTGGCATCGGGCCCACCACCGGCGGCGCCGCCATCTACGGTAACGCGGTGAAGAACGGCGCCCAGATCGCTGTCGACGAGATCAACGCCGAGGGCGGCGACATCCAGTTCGCGCTCAACTTCCAGGACGACGAGAACGATGCCGAGCGCTCCGTGAACGCGTACAACAACCTCAAGGACTGGGGCATGCAGGTCCTCATGGGCACCGTGACCACGACGCCTTGCGTTGCCGTCTCCGCCGAGACCAACTCCGACAACATGTTCCAGCTCACGCCGTCCGGCTCTTCGACCGACGTCATCGGTGGCTTTGAGGATGCCGAGGGCAACATCTCCATCCCGCGCAAGGAGAACGTCTTCCAGATGTGCTTCACCGACCCCAACCAGGGTGCGGCTTCCGCGCAGTACATCTCCGAGCAGGCGCTCGGCACGAAGATCGCCATCATCTACAACATCTCCGACACCTATTCCACGGGCATCTATAACAGCTTCAAGACCGAGGCTGCCGAGCTTGGTCTTGAGATCGTGTCCGAGACCTCGTTTACCGAGGACAACCAGACCGACTTCTCCGTCCAGCTCAACGACGCCAAGAACGCTGGCGCCGACCTGGTCTTTCTGCCCATCTACTACACCCCGATTTCGCTGCTGCTCACGCAGGCCAACCAGATGGGCTATGCGCCCAAGTGGTTCGGCGTTGACGGCATGGACGGCCTGCTTACCGTCGAGGGCTTCGACACCTCGCTCGCCGAGGGCTGCATGCTCCTGACCCCGTTCGTTGCCACCGCGACCGACGAAGCAACCACCGCCTTCGTCGAGAAGTACAACGAGCAGTTCGGCGAGACGCCCAACCAGTTCGCGGCCGATGCCTATGACTGCATCTATGCCATCAAGCAGGCGCTCGAGGCTGCTGGCGCCACGCCCGACATGGACTACTCCGATCTGTGCGACACGCTCGTCGAGACCTTCACGTCCTCCGACTTCGCCTTCACCGGCCTCACCACCGCCGGCGAGGAGGCAACCTGGTCCGAGACCGGCGAGATTTCCAAGCAGCCCATGGGCATGGTCATCGAGGGTGGCGTCTACATGCCGCTCGACGCGTAAGATACCGCGTCCGTTTGGGTGTACCAACGGTTTGAGCGGAGATCACCGCGCGCATGGTGATCTCCGCTTTTCACTTGAAGGGAGGGGACATGGAAGCACTGACCAATCTCATCAACGGCATGAGCCTGGGTAGCGTCTACGCCATCATCGCGCTTGGCTACACCATGGTGTACGGCATCGCGAAGATGCTCAACTTCGCCCATGGCGACGTCATCATGGTTGGCGCATACATCTGCTTCTGTTCCGTTAGCTATTTGGGACTGCCCGCCCTGGCCGGCGTCGCACTCTCCGTGGTGGGCTGCACGCTGCTGGGCATCATCGTCGAGCGGCTCGCCTATAAGCCCCTGCGCAACGCGCCGTCGCTGAACGTCCTCATCACCGCCATTGGTGTGAGCTACTTCTTGCAGAACGCGGCGCTCATCATCATGGGCTCCGACCCCAAGAGCTTCTCGTCGATCATCAGCCTGCCGGCGCTCAACCTCTTCGACGGCAAGCTTACGATCAGCGCAACGGCTGTGCTCACCATCTTCGCGTGCGTGGTCATCATGGTGGCGCTCACCATGTTCACCGGCAAGACCAAGATGGGCAAGGCCATGCGCGCTTGCTCTGAGGATCGCGATGCGGCGCAGCTCATGGGCATCAACGTGAACTCCACCATCTCGATGGTCTTCGCCATTGGCTCGGGCCTTGCCGCAATCGCCGGTGTGCTCATGTGCCTGGCATACCCCACGCTCATGCCCACCACGGGTTCCATGCCTGGCATCAAGGCCTTCACGGCGGCGGTGCTCGGCGGCATTGGGTCCATTCCCGGCGCGGCGCTTGGCGGTGTGCTTCTGGGCATCATCGAGATCTTCGCCCGCGCGTACATCTCCACGCAGCTTGCTGATGCCGTGGTCTTTGGTGTGCTCATCGTGATCTTGCTCATCCGTCCCGCCGGCCTTCTGGGCAAGCCGGTCAACGAGAAGGTGTAGGTGAGACGCATGGGTATCAAATTGCTGAAGCCGCAAACGCGGTCGACCATCATCACCTATGCCATCGTGATCGGCGCATTTTTGGCCGTTACGGTTTTGGATGGCGTGGGTCTCATTTCCAACTCGCTCTCGGGCCAGCTCGTGCCCATTTGCGCGTATGTCTCGCTTGCGGTGTCGCTTAACCTCGTAGTAGGCGTCTCGGGTGAGCTGTCGCTCGGGCACGCCGGCTTCATGAGCGTGGGTGCGTTCACCGGCGTCGTCGTGGCTGGTTGTCTGGCGCGCATGGGTGTCGAGAACGAGCTGCTGCTGTTCGCGGGGTCCGCGATCGTGGGTGCCGGCGCGGCGGGTATCATCGGTTTTCTGGTGGGTATCCCGGTCATGCGCCTGCGTGGCGACTACCTCGCTATCGTGACGCTTGCCTTTGGCGAGATCATCAAGAACCTGCTCAACATCCTCTATGTGGGCGTTGACGATGCGGGCCTGCATTTCTCTATGACCGACTCCGCTTCGCTCGGCATGACGAAGGGCACCATCCTTATCAACGGACCCAAGGGCGCGGTGGGCATCGATAAGATCTCGACCTTCGTGCTCGGCATTCTGCTCGTGCTTATCACCGTGGCAGTCGTTTTGAACCTCATGCACAGCCGCGACGGTCGCGCCATCATGGCCGTGCGTGACAACCGCATCGCCGCGGAGAGCGTGGGCATCAACACCACCAAGTATCGTCTCATGGCCTTTACCGTGGCATCTGCTTTGGCTGGTGCCGCAGGCGTGCTCTACGCCATGAACTACTCCACCATCGTGCCCTCGCAGTTCGACTTCAACCAGTCGATCCTCATCTTGGTGTACGTGGTGCTCGGCGGCATGGGCAATATCTCCGGCTCGATCATCTCGGCCGCGTTCCTAACGGTGCTGCCCGAGGTGCTCCGTCCCATCAACAACTACCGCATGCTGCTCTATGCGATCGTCCTCATCCTCGTGATGGTGGTGCCGCATACCAAGATCTACCAGCGCATCGCCGAAGCTGTGCGCAGCCGTTTTAGCAAGGATGGCGGCGCGGCGTCGCAATCCGCCCCTGCCGAGACGGGAGGTGAGGCGCATGAGTAAGTTCACCGACTTTGCCGCGCGCCGCCGCGAGAGCACCAAGATGGTGCCCGTGCCGAGCGTGTCGATCATGCCCGAGCGCGACCTGGGCAAGGCGCCGGCGCTTGAGTGCTTGCACCTGGGCATCGACTTCGGTGGCCTCAAAGCGGTCGACGACTTCAACATCACCGTTGGTCGCACCGAGATCTGCGGCCTCATCGGTCCTAACGGCGCCGGCAAGACCACGGTCTTCAACCTGCTCACCAAGGTATACCAGCCCACGCGCGGCACCATCATGGTCGACGGCCACGACACCGCCGGTCTCGATCCGGCGCGCGTGAACCGTCTGGGCGTGGCGCGTACGTTCCAGAACATCCGCCTGTTCAACACGCTCACGGTTGAGGAAAACGTCGCCGTGGGCCTGCACAACCAGCATCACTGCGGTATGGCGACGAGCATTCTGCGCCTGCCGCATCACTGGAAGAGCGAGACGTATTATCACGAGCGTGCGCTCGAGCTGCTCGACATCTTCGACATGTCGGGCTTGGCCGATCACGAGGCCGGAAGCCTGCCCTACGGTGCCCAGCGCCGCTTGGAGATCGTGCGCGCACTTGCCACGAATCCCAAGCTGTTGCTGCTCGACGAGCCTGCTGCGGGCATGAATCCCTCCGAGACCGCCGAGCTCATGGAGAACATCGTTAAGATCCGCGACCAGTTCCAGATCGCGATCATGCTCATCGAGCACGACATGAACCTCGTCATGAACATCTGCGAGGGCATCTGCGTGCTCAACTTCGGCAAGATCATCGCCAAGGGCACGCCCGAGGAGATTCAGCAAAACGATGCGGTGATCGAGGCGTATCTGGGCAAGCAGAAGGAGGCTGATGCGTGATGCTCTCCGTCTACAACATCAACGTGTGGTACGGCGCCATCCAGGCCATCAAGAGCGTCTCCTTCGAGGTGAACGATGGCGAGATCGTGGCGCTCATCGGTGCCAACGGCGCCGGCAAGTCCACGACGCTTAAGACCTTGTCTGGTTTGCTGCGCTCGCGCACGGGGTCCATCACGTTCATGGATCAGGACCTCATGCACATGCCCGCCGAGAAGATTGTCGAGCAGGGGCTTGTGCACGTGCCTGAGGGCCGTCGCATCTTCCAGCAGATGACGGTCGAGGAGAACCTCGATATGGGCGCCTACACCCAATCGAAGGACTCGATTTCCGAGAATCTCGAGCGCGTCTACACGCAGTTCCCGCGCCTGAAGGAGCGTCGCCGCCAGATCGCCGGCACGCTCTCGGGCGGCGAGCAGCAGATGCTCGCCATGGGTCGCGGCCTTATGGCAAACCCCAAGCTCCTCATGCTCGATGAGCCCTCGATGGGCTTGGCGCCCATCTTGGTGGAGCAGATCTTCGAGATCATCGAGTCGCTGCACAAGGCGGGTACCACGATTCTGCTCGTCGAGCAAAACGCGCAGATGGCGCTTTCGGTTGCTACGCGCGGTTACGTACTCGAGACGGGCCGTGTAACGCTCACCGGCACGGGCCAGGAGCTGCTGCGCAACGACGACGTGCGCAAGGCGTATCTGGGCGGATAGGCGCGTCTCGTAACGCGACGTTCGGGCCGCGGTCGGCATCATTGCCGGTCGCGGCCTTGTGCTACCGTGGCACACGGGCGCTATACTGGGTGCGATAGAGTCCGCACGTATAAGGAGCCGCGTCATGCCGACACACACGCTGCTGCGCGAATTCAGCGCCGAGAATTTCACCGATATACCTGCCGCGATCGCGGCGGGAGCGCGCCGCATCGAGCTCTGCGACAACATGGCGGTTGGCGGGTCCTCGCCTTCGGCGGGCGTTATCGAGGGCACGGTTGCCTACGCGCATGCCCATGGCGCGCGCGTCATGGCGATGGTGCGTCCGCGCGGCGGCGACTTCGAATACGGTGACGCCGAGCTTGCCATGATGGAGACCGATGCTCGGATCGCGCTCGCATTTGGCACCGACGGCATCGTCTTCGGCTGCCTGACGCGCGCAGAAGACGGCGCGCTCGACCTCGACCGCGTTGCCCTCGAGCGCCTGATGGCAATCGCGCACGAGGTGGGTGAGGAGCGCGGAGAAGCGGTCGATGTGACCTTCCATATGGCGTTCGACGAGCTTGACGAGCAGCGTCAGCTTGCAGCGATTGATACCTTGGCCGAGCTCGGGTTCTCGCGCATCCTCACGCATGGTGGCGCGGCGGGCACGCCCATCGAGGATCATCTCGACCGCCTGCGCGCGCTCATCGAGCACGCAGCGGGCCGCATCATCATCCTGCCCGGTGGCGGCATTTCGTATGCCAACGCCGAGACGGTCGCCGAGGCACTTGGCGTGCATGAGGTGCACGGTACCAAGATCGTTAAGCTCGTGTAGGGGGCGCTGCTCGTGATCGTCATCAAAACGCAGCGCCTTGTGTTGAGGCCATGGGACGGGACGGATGCTCCGGCGCTCTTTCCGCTTGCAAGCGACCCCGCCGTGGGGCCGGCGGCGGGTTGGCCTGCACATGCGAGCGAGGAGGAGAGCCTCTGTGTCATTCGTGATGTGCTGAGCGCACCAGAGAGCTATGCCGTGTGCTTGCGCGGTGTAGGTTCTGCGGGTGAGTCCGCCGGTACGCTCGTGGGCGCTATCGCCCTTAAGGACGCTGCGTCAAGCACATTTGCGACTGGCGCGGGAGAGCGCGAGCTGGGCTACTGGGTCGGTCGTCCCTTTTGGGGGCGTGGTTATGCACCCGAGGCGGCGCGCGCCCTCATTGATTTCGCTCGCCGCGCTCTTGGTGTGAGCACGATTTGGCTTGGCTACTACGCGGGCAACCGCAAGTCGGCTCGCGTGCAGAATAAGCTAGGATTTCGCTATGTGCGCACGGATCGTGACGTCGAGGTTCCCCTCCTTGGCGAGGTTCGCGACGAGGTGGTGAATCGCCTTGATCTTGAGGTGCCGCCAATAGAAAGCGATCTGGCGGCGGAAGCGCGGGCGATCTTATATGCCCAGCCTTGCCCAGAGCGCTTCTTGAGCATCACGGAGCCGCTCAAGCTCGGTCGCATGACCGTGTGCGCGGCGGGCGAGGATCTCGGCGTGCTCGCGCGCCTTGCGTGGCGCGGTACCTATTTTGCCGCGCCGTTTTCTCGCGAGGCCGCCCGCATCATGGCGGGGCTGATTCCAGCAGGGGAGCTCGTGAGCCTGGTGGATGAACGGTACCTTGCTGAGTTTACCAGTGGCGTTGCGGTTGATCCGGGGCGCTATGGGCTGTGGGTGCTCGATGGCACTGCGTCGCCCTGCTCAGACGAGGACCAGGTGATGCCCACGGGATTCAGCATCTCAACGCTTGGACCCGAATCCATCTCTGACATCGTTGCGCACTATGAGTTGCTCGATCGAGCCGAGATCGAGGATCACCTTGCGCGCGGCTGGATTCGCGGCGGCATCGATGCGAACGGCACGCTCGTAGGGTTTATCGGCGAACACGAGGAGGCGTCGATGGGCATGCTCGAGGTGTTTCCTGCGGCACGCCGGCATGGCTATGCCTTTGCGCTCGAAGCTGCGCTCATCGACGAGCTGCTGCAGGCGGGGCGCGTGCCGTTTTGTCATGTTGCCCCTGCCAACGAGGCGTCGCGCGGGCTGCAGCGCAAGCTCGGGCTGCGTCCCGTTGGCGATATGGTCCAGTGTTGGTTCGAGATGCCGCAGCACTGCTCGTAGCGCTTGGCGCCGGCGGTGCGATGCATGCCCGCTCGCGGTTCCGCTGCGTCGTGTGTCCGCACGGTGAGCGTATAATGGGAGCGTTCAACAGCTCGGTCCGCCGCAGCGGGCCACATTACAAGGACGTTTACCATGGCATCGCTTACCACGAGCCGCCGATGGGCGGTAGCTCCCGAAAATCCCGATCTTGCCCGCCAGCTTGCTGAAGAGCTCGGCATCGCGCCGATGGTCGCGCGCATTATGGTTGCGCGCGGTATTGCGTCGGTCGAAGAGGGGCGGCTCTTCCTCACGCCCTCGCTCGAGCGCGACTGGGCAGATCCGTTGCTCATTCCCGGTATGGCCGGTGTGGCCGATCGTGTGCAGCAGGCGATCGAGCGCGGCGAGTGCATCGCGGTGTTCGGTGATTTTGATGTCGACGGCATCACATCGACGTGCTTGCTTACCGAGGCGCTGCGTGAACTTGGCGCACATGTGGAGCCGTTCATCCCCAAACGCTTCGACGAAGGGTATGGCCTTTCTCAGGCGGCACTCGACCGTGTGATTGCCGCCTGCGCGCCGTCGCTCGTCATCACGGTGGACAACGGCATCGCGGCGCGTGATGAGGTTGCCTACCTCTCCTCCCACGACATCGATTTGGTGGTCACCGATCATCACGAGCCGGCCGATCTGGTGCCTGAGAACATCCCCCTGACCGACCCCAAGCTCGATGAGGCGGGTCCGTCGCGCGAGCTTGCAGGCGCCGGTGTGGCGCTTAAGCTTGTGCAGGTGCTCGGGGAGCGCATGGGGCTGCCTCAGCTCTGGCGTTCGCTCACCGAGGTCGCGGCACTTGGCACCGTGTCCGACATGATGCCGCTCACACCCGAGAACCGCGCGCTCGTGGCAGACGGCATCGCTCGGATGCGCACCACGGCGCGCCCTGGCTTCATCGCGCTGGCGGCGCTCGCCCGCACCGACATCTCCGAGATCACGGCAGACGGTCTCTCGTTCTCGCTCATTCCGCGCCTGAACGCCGCTGGCCGCATGGCCGACCCGGCGCTCGCCCTCGATCTGTTGCTCGAGCGCGATCCGGTTCGCGCTTCGGCGCTCGCGGCGCAGCTGGAAGAGATCAATCAGGAACGGCGCGATATCGAGGCCGCGCTTACCGACGAGGCGCTCGCCTTGGTGGAGAAAACCTACGATGGCGGGCATGTGATCGTGGTGGGCGGCGAGGGCTGGCACGAGGGCGTCAAGGGCATCGTGGCGAGCCGCATTGTCAACAGCTTCCACGTGCCGGCGCTCTTGTTCTCAATCGAAGATGGCATCGCGCGCGGTTCCGGCCGCTCGGTAGGATCCATCAATTTGTTCGATGCCGTCGAGCAGTGCTCCGATTTGCTCATCAGGTTTGGTGGCCATGCGGGAGCGGTGGGCGTGACGCTTGAGGCCAAGGATCTCGACCTGCTGCGCGACCGGTTGGAGAGCGTACTCGCCCAGCTTCCAGAAGCGGCGTTCGAGGATACGGGTGAGGTCGCCGCGACGGTGGAGCTCTCGGAGCTCGATATCGCCTCGATTGAACAGATCTCGCTGCTCGAGCCGTTTGGCCAGGGCAATCGCGTACCGCTGCTCGCGGCGACGGGCGTCACGATGGGCGACCGGGCGTGCGTGGGCAAGACCGGCGATCACTTGCGTTTTACCGCGACCGACGGGGTGTCGAGCGTCGCTGCCATCATGTTCCGCGCGCCCGATATCGAGCAGCTTGTCGCTTGCGATAGCGTGGTCGATATCGTGTTTGAGGCGGTTGCCGAGCGCTGGCAGGGGCGCGTCAAGCCCAAGCTGCTTGTCAAAGATATCCTGCGCCACGATCGTTTTGATGGCGACCGCGACGATGCCGGTGACACCCAGCTCAACCAGGAGCTTGCTGGGTTGTTTTCTCATCCTGGGGGAGAGGCGGCATCAGTCGATACGCCACCGCGTTTGTCGATGCCCGAGATCACACCGCGCGCCGTCGAGCGCCGCCGCACGTTCGGGCAGCTTTCATATGATGAGGCCACGCGTTCAATCGTGCATGCGCTTATTGGTGAGGGGACGCTCCATGCGGCGCAAGAGGAGGCGCTTGCATGTCTTGCGCGCGGCGAGAGCTGCCTTGCCATCATGGGCACGGGGCGCGGTAAATCGCTCGTGTTTCAGGTGCACGCCATGCGCGAGGCGCTCCTGCGGGGCCGTGCGAGCATCTTCGTGTACCCCTTGCGCGCGCTCGTGGCCGACCAAGCGCTTCATCTCCTGTCGTGCTGCGCGTCGTTTGGCCTGCGAGCGAGCGTGCTTACCGGTGAGAGCTCCCAGCCCGAGCGCGCTGCTGCGTTCAAGGCGCTGGCAGCCGGCTCGCTTGATATCGTGCTCACCACGCCGGAGTTTTTGTCGATTCATCTCGATCGGTTCGCCGCGGCGCATCGCGCTGGCTTCGTGGTGATCGACGAGGCGCATCATATGGCCGATGCCGCCGGGGGCGACCGGAGCGCCTACCTCGATATGCCGCGCGTGCTCGAGCGGCTGGGCGATCCTGTGGTGCTTGCCGTTACCGCAACCGCCGATGCGCGTGTGGCGTCTGCGATTCGCGAGCTTGTGCCCATACGCCACGAGATCGTTGACGACGCAGGCCGTCCCAATCTCGAGCTTGAGGACGATCGCGACCTTGCGAGCAGGGAGAACCGATTGGTCTCCATTGTCGCGACGGGTGAGAAGTGCGTCATCTACGTCAATTCGCGCGAGCAGACCGTCGCGCTCGCGCGGACGCTGCGCAAGCGCATTCCCGAGCTTGCCGGGGCGGTGGCGTTTTATAACGGCGGTCTCGAGCGGGCCATGCGCACGCGCATCGAGACGGCGTTTCGCGAAGGGACGCTGCGTTGCATCGTGTCGACCTCCGCATTTGGTGAGGGCGTCAACCTGCCCGATATTCGCCATGTCGTGCTCTATCATATGCCGTTTTCCGCTGCCGAATTCAATCAGATGAGTGGTCGTGCGGGCCGCGACGGCGCGACGGCGCACATCCATCTCATGTACTCATCGCGCGACGCGCGCATCAACGAGCGCATCCTCGCGACCGCCGCGCCCGAGCGCGACGAGCTGGTAACGCTGTACCGGACGCTGAAAACCATGCAGCGCTCGCTGGAGGGCCAGGATCGTCCGGATGCTCTTGCCGCGACCGACGCGCAGATCGCCGATATGTGCCGCGCGGTCGATGCGCGCCGTGCGCCCGATGAGCGCATGGTGGCGAGTGGCATCGCTATTTTCGAAGAGCTGGGGTTTGTGCGCGTCGAGGGTTTTGGGGATGCGCGGCATCTGCTGATGACCGACCATCCCGGTCACATGGCGCTCACCGATTCCATTCGCTATCTCGAAGGGCTGAGAGCGAAGCTGGCATTCTCGACCTTCCGCAGCTGGGCGCTTACGGCGCCGGCTCATGATATGCTTGCACGAGTACGTCATCCCATTACGCCCGGGATGGCAGGATAGGCCAAAGGGGATCAGAGGAATGGACGCTGCAACCCGCGCGGCGCACGACGCGTCGCTACAACCATTCTCCGAGATGATGCACTACACGCGCGCGGATGACCTTCCGCCCGAGATTTGTGCCGACAACTACGACCGTCTTGCCAAGCTGTGCAGCAAGTACATGAGCGAGGGCGATCAGGCGCTCGTGGAGCACGCCTATTGCTTCGCCGCCGAGAAGCATTCGGCGCAAAAGCGCCGTTCGGGCGAGCTCTATATCAACCATCCCGTTGAAGTTGCCATCATCTTGGCCGAGCTCAAGATGGACTGCGATGTGGTATGCGCAGCGCTGTTGCACGACACCGTCGAGGATACCGAGGTATCCCTTGCCGACGTGCAGGGTATTTTTGGCGAGACCGTTGCCGAGCTGGTGGATGGCGTCACAAAGCTCACCAACATCGAAGTCGATAACATGGACGAGAAGCAGGCGCTCAATCTCCGCAAGATGTTCCTCGCCATGTCGAAGGATATCCGCGTCATCATCGTCAAGCTTGCCGACCGTCTGCACAACATGCGCACCCTGGCCGCGCTGCGCGAGGATCGGCGTCTGTTCAAGGCGCGCGAGACCATGGACGTGTATGCGCCGCTTGCCGACCGCCTGGGTATGAGTTCCATCAAATGGGAGCTTGAGGACCTGTCGTTTTTCTACCTCGAGCCCGAGGCGTACCAGCGTATCGCACGCATGGTGGCCGAGAGTCGCGAGGTTCGTGAGCGCTTCCTTGCCGAGACGATCAAGACGCTCACCGACGAGCTGCGTCGCGTGCATCTCGATGGATTCCAGATCAACGGTCGCTCCAAGCACTACTGGTCGATCTACCAGAAGATGAAGCGCAAGGGCAAGGAGTTCTCCGAGATCTACGATCTGGTGGCATTCCGCGTTATCACGCGCACCGTGGGCGATTGTTACTCGGTTTTGGGCGCGGTCCATTCGCTTTGGCATCCCATGCCGGGGCGCTTCAAGGACTATATCGCCATGCCCAAGTTCAACAACTACCAGTCGCTGCACACCACGGTGATCGGCCCCACCGCGCGTCCGCTCGAGATTCAGATTCGCACCTACGAGATGCACGAACAGGCGGAGTACGGCATCGCGGCGCATTGGCTCTACAAGCGCTCGGGCGGCTCCACGGCAACGAAGTCGACCGATGCGCAGCGCCTGGACGAGCAGATCAACATGCTCAAGCATTCGCTCGATTGGGCGGCATCAGATGACATCGACGACCCCAAGGAGTTTTTGCACTCGCTCAAGGTCGACCTGTACGACCAGGAAATCTTCGTGTTCACGCCCAAGGGCGAGGTCATGAACCTCCGTGCCGGTTCAACGCCGCTTGATTTTGCGTATGCGGTGCATACCGAGGTGGGCAACCATTGTGTGGGTGCCAAGATCAACGGCGTGGTGGCGCCGCTCACGCACGTGCTGCTTACCGGCGATCGGGTGGAGATTCTCACGAACAAGAACGCCAAGCCCTCGCGCGACTGGCTCAACATCGTGAAGACGCCCTCGGCGAAGTCGAAGATTCGCCGCTACTTTGCCGCCGCAACCAAAGACGACGATGCCGCCGCCGGCCGCGAGATCTTAGCGAAAGATCTGCGCAAGCGCGGGTACGGCATTTCCACGCCGCGCTCGACGCGCGCACTCAATGCCGTGTGCGAACAGTTTAGCTACCACCGTCTTGAAGATCTGTTCGCCGCCGTAGGCGCGGGCAAGATTGCGCCGCGTTTGGTGGGCAACAAGGTCCAGCAGATTCTCGACCCTAAGCCCGAGGAGCCTGCCGCGCCCGCCCCCGAGGTGCCGCCGCGCGGGTCGAACCGCCGGCCGCGCCGTGCCGATAAGGGTGGCTCTGGCGTGGTGGTGAAGGGCTCTGCCGATTCCGGGCTGCTGGTGCGTTTGGCGCACTGCTGCAATCCGGTAGCGGGCGATGACATCGTGGGGTTCATCACCCGCGGTCGCGGCGTCTCGGTGCACCGTGCAAACTGTCCGAATGTGAAGGGCCTCATGGAGCATCCCGAGCGCATGATCGAGGTCGAATGGGACACCGGCGCCGAGGCGACGTTCCAGGTCGAGATCGTCGTTGAGTGCCTCGACCGTATGGGCCTGCTCAAAGACGTCACCATCGCCATCGGTGACGCCGGCGCGAATATTCTCTCGGCGGCCACATCGACCACGCGCGACGGCGTCGCCGTCCTGCGGTTCTTGGTGGAGATTTCCGATGCGAGCGGGCTCGATCCGCTGCTTGCCGCGATCAGCCGGGTGGAGAGCGTCTACGATGCGCGCCGCCTGATGCCGGGTGAGGGCTCGTCCCAGATGAAGCGCAGGGGGTAGCAGGTCTCCCGAGGGCGCCCGGGGGCGTATCCCCGCCGGCTTGTCCTCGGCGCGTGGCGCCTGCGGAGGACGCCGACGGGGACATGCCCCGGGCGCCTTGCAGCTGCTGCCCAGCCTGCGGGACGGTGTTTTTAGATTGAAAGGATGATCGGGTTGAAGCTTGATCTTGATCCCCGGGGCCACGTTCAGATTGAGCATGTGGTGAATGGTCCCATTGAGACGAATACGTATTTCGTTATCTCGGGTGACGAGGCGGTGGTGATTGATCCCGCATGGGAGGGTGAGCGCCTTGCCACATCATTTGCCGAGCGTCATCCCAACGTTACGATCAAGGCAATGGTGTGCACGCATGGACATGCCGATCACACCGGTGGCGTGGCAGGCATGCGCCGCTCGCTCGGCGCCGATGCGCGCTATCTGCTGCCGGCGGCAGACGCCGGCATCGTTGCCGGAAGCATCGCGCACCAAAAGCACGTTTGGGGTATCGATTCGCCTGATCCCGGAGTGCCTGACGTGCTTATTTCTGAGGGCGATACCGTAGCGGTGGGCGATGTCGTGCTGCAGGTGGTCTCGGTGCCGGGGCATACGCCGGGCGGCGTTGTCCTGTTTGCGGCAACCGAGGATGGCAACATCGCGTTTGTGGGCGATACGCTGTTTCCCGGTAGTCACGGGCGCACCGATTTGGAAGGGGGAGACGAGGGGGCAATCATCTCCTCGCTGGCGAAGATGGCCACACTGCTTCCGCCCGATACGCTCTGCCTGACCGGACATGGATCGGCGACCACGATTGCCGACGAGCTGGTGCACAATCCGTTTTTCAACCGATAGTGCACGTGGCCGGCTGCCGAGGGGCGTCCTCAACAGCCCCCTTTTGATGCTGCGGAGATACCGCGGTGGCAGGCGGGTGGCAAAAAGTCGCTTCCGTTCAGTTATTTCAACGCGTCAAGCTATAGCGCATGGCATGCAGCGTGATAAACTTATAGCCGTTATGGGCAACCCTTATTTTGGAGGTTATCTATGCTCGTCAATGCAGCAGACATGCTCAAGAAGGCTGAGGCCGGCCACTATGCGCTCGGCGCCTTCAACACCAACAACCTCGAGTGGACGCTCGCCATCCTCACCGCTGCCGAGGAGGCCAAGAGCCCGTTGATCATCCAGTGCACCGGTGGTGCTGCCAAGTGGATGGGCAGCTACAAGGTGTGCGCCGATATGGTGAAGGCCGCCGTTGAGGCCCTCGGCATCACCGTTCCCGTGGCGCTGCACCTCGACCATGGTTCGTATGAGGACTGCTTCAAGTGCATTGAGGCGGGCTTCACCTCCGTTATGTACGACGGCTCCCATGAGGAGACCTTCCAGCTCAATCTCGACCGCACCAAGGAGATCGTCGAGCTTGCTCATTCCAAGGGCATCTCGGTCGAGGCCGAGGTTGGCGGTATCGGTGGCACCGAGGACGGCGTGACCTCCAACGGCGAGCTTGCCGACCCCGAGGAGTGCAAGCAGATTGCCGATCTGGGCGTTGACTTCCTCGCCTGCGGCATCGGCAACATCCATGGTGTGTATCCGGCCGATTGGGCGGGCCTCTCCTTCGAGCGCCTGGGCGAGATCAAGGCCCTTACCGGCGATCTTCCGCTCGTGCTTCATGGTGGCACCGGCATCCCCGAGGACCAGATCAAGAAGGCCATCGAGCTCGGTATCTCCAAGATCAACGTGAACACCGATCTCCAGCTTGCCTTCGCCGCCGCCACCCGCGGCTACATCGAGGCTGGCTCCGATCAGCAGGGCAAGGGCTACGATCCGCGTAAGCTCCTCAAGCCCGGCCGCGATGCCATCGTTGCGCGCACCAAGGAGCTCATGGAGCAGTTTGGCTCCGTCAACAAGGCGTAGCATACGCTCGCTGCTGAGATTCCCGGGGCCCGGTATATCCTTCAGCGAACGTCCTCGGCCTTTGGCCTGCGGATGGTTCGCTTCCGGATATACCGGGCCTTTTGTATCTCGCATCGATGCGGTAAAGGGGAAGACGGCGGTGCCAGTTTTGAACTTGTGGGCACAAGACATTTCAGTTGTGGTACTATGTGCCGGTGCATGTGCCCGAGTGGCGGAATTGGCAGACGCAGTGGACTCAAAATCCACCGGTAGCGATACCGTAAGAGTTCGAGTCTCTTCTCGGGCACCACGCCACCTTCTTCATGGTGAAAGCATGAAGGATGCGGCGGTGTGGTACCATGCACAACGCGTTGCAATCGCGATGCATGCAAAGTGGGACGCAGGTCCCCACCTTTCGGCGCCATAGGGTAGCTGTCTGGTCTCAACAATACATGCTCGGCAGCAGTATGCTGTGTCGCTGTGATATGAGGCCCGGTTACCATGCGGTACCGGGTTTTTCGTGTTTGAGGGAGGTAACGAAAATAGCTAAGCACGATACCACGCGTATCAACGACGAGATCACCGCTTCGAGGTGCCGTCTCATCGGGGTCGACGGTTCCCAGTTGGGCCTGTTCGATATCCGTGATGCCCAGCGCGTCGCAGACGACCAGGGCCTCGACCTCGTCGAGATCGCTCCGAACGCCGATCCGCCGGTTTGCCGTGTCATGGACTATGGCAAGTATAAGTACCAGCAGGCCATGAAGGCGAAGCAGGCTCGTAAGAACCAGTCGAAGGTCGAAGTTAAGGAAATGAAGTTCCGACCGAAGATCGACGTTGGTGACTACGAGACCAAGAAGGGCCATGTGCTCCGCTTCCTCAAGAAGGGTGCACGCGTCAAGATCACCATCATGTTCCGTGGTCGTGAGATGGCCCATCCCGAGCAGGGCCTGAACGTGCTTGAGCGTCTTGCAGAGGATCTCAAGCCGTATGCAACGGTCGAGTCGCAGCCCAAGCTCGAAGGCCGCAACATGCTGATGCTCCTCGCCCCCATCAAGGGCGCTTTCGATGAGAAAGCTGCCGCGGGCGATGGCAAGAAGAAGTAAGTACGACATCGATAAGGAGAAATTTCATGCCTAAGATGAAATCCCACAGCGGTACCAAGAAGCGTTTCCGCGTTACCGGCTCCGGCAAGATCATGCGCGCCAAGGCGTACAAGAGCCACATCCTCACCAAGAAGACCACGAAGCGCAAGCGCGGCTTCCGCCAGGAGGAGACGGTTTCCTCCGCCGACCGCAAGACGGTCGTTTCCCGTCTCGCGTAAGGTCCGTTTCCATTCCCTGTAGTTTTCACCGATTAGGAGTTGATTCGATATGGCACGTGTGAAGCGCGCTCTCAACGCTCGTAAGCACCACCGCACCATCATGAAGCAGGCCAAGGGTTACTATGGCGCTGCCTCTCGTACGTACAAGCACGCCAAGGAGCAGGTGCAGCACTCGCTCCAGTACCAGTATCGTGATCGTCGCAACAAGAAGCGCGACATCCGTCGTCTCTGGATCACCCGCATCAACGCTGCCGCTCGTATGAACGACATCTCGTACTCCCAGTTCATGCACGGCCTCAAGCTCGCCGGTATCGAGCTCGACCGCAAGGTGCTCTCCCAGATGGCCTATGAGGACATCGAGAGCTTCAACGAGCTCGCTGCCATCGCCAAGAAGGCGCTCGAGGCGTAAAAGCACACGCGATACGCATTTGAAAGAAACGGGATGTCGTACGGCATCCCGTTTCTTGCATATATATAGTTTGTTGATATGCGACCTTGATGCCTGGTGTGAGCGGGGGAGCGGTCAGATCGATGCTCTATATAGAGAGATAGCGTGACGATGCTGGCTTCAACCAAATGTGAAGGAATCGTGAACATCCCGGACGCCCTTGCGCGGGCGGGCCGGGGCTGGCAATATATCTCCTTGCCGCGCGGCCCGGTGCGAACCGGACGGACCGCGGCGGGTACCTTGAGAACCGGATATCGCGGACCGATGGACGGCCCCGGAGGGGCGCGTCCACGGTGACGGACAGACACCATTCTCGAAAGATGTCGGAGGAAGAGGTTCACACGAACCCCGTCCTCCCAGGCTA
>CALUIM010000010.1 GCA_944320725.1 uncultured Coriobacteriaceae bacterium
TCGCCTCGCTCAAGGCGCCTGCCGGCGGTGCGATGTTCAAGCCCGCGTTCCTCGATTACCTGCGTGATTTCCGCATGCACGTCGATATCGATGCCGTGCCCGAGGGCGAGCTCGTCTTTCCGCGCGAACCCATGGTGCGCGTGGTGGGTCCGGCGCTCGAGTGCCAGATGCTCGAGACGGCGCTGTTGAACACCGTGGGTTTCCAGACGCTCGTTGCCACCAAGACCGCGCGCGTGGTCCAGGCCGCCAAGGGCCGTCCCGTGGCGGAGTTTGGCCTGCGCCGCGCTCAGGGCCCCGATGGCGGTATGGCGGTTGCCCGCGCGAGCTATGTGGCGGGCTGCGCGTCCACTTCGAACGTGCTCGCCGGCCGCAAGTACGGCATTCCCGTCTTTGGCACGCATGCGCATAGCTGGGTCATGAGCTTCGACTCCGAGCTCGAGGCATTCCGTGCGTTCGCGCGGTCCATGCCCAACAACTGCACGCTGCTCATCGATACCTACGACGTGCGCGACGGCGTGGAGAATGCCATCATCGTGGCGCGCGAGATGGAGGAGCGCGGCGAGCGGCTGGCGGCCATTCGCATCGACTCCGGTGACCTTGCGAAGCTTTCCCGCTACGTGCGCGGCCGCTTTGACGAGGAGGGGCTCGACTACGTTAAGATCTCGGTCTCCAATGACCTCGACGAGTACACCATCCAGTCGCTGCTCGACCAGGGTGCTCCCATCGACTCGTTTGGCGTGGGCACCAAGCTCGCGACCTGCTACGATCAGCCGGCGCTCGGTGGCGTGTACAAGCTCGCTGCCCGCCGCGACCCCGGCGACAGCGCTTGGACGCCCGTGGTGAAACTTTCCGAGCAGCCCTACAAGCGCACCATCCCCGGCGTGCAGCAGGTGCGCCGCTTTATGGACGAGGCGGGTCGCCCCATGTGCGACATGATCTACGACGAGGCGCTTGTCGAGGGCGAGGGCGAGAAGCGCGGCAACACGCTCGTTGCCGTGAACGACGCCGCGCTCGTGGCAAATGTCACCGGCATGCCATCGCGCGAGCTGCTCGTTCCCATGGTGCGCGACGGCCGCGCCGTGAACCCGCGCGAGAGCCTCGATGTGGCGCGTGCCCGCTGCTCGGCGGCGCTGGCGGCGCTTGACGAGGAGTACAAGCGCTTCCTCTACCCGCAGACCTACGTGGTGGGCATGGAGTCCGGCTTGGCGCGCGTGCGCGACGAGCTCGTGCGCGAGCGCATGGCGGCGACGGCCTCCGCGCTACCCTGGAAGGCGCCTAAGTAGCGACAGAATGAGCAACGGCGCAGGATGCGTGCCCATTTCGGTGGCGCGTTCGCATCCTGCGCCATCTGCGATGCGACCATCAGGAGAAGATTCCATGAAGTCCCGCCAGCCAAAGACCATGGTGGTGAAGATCGGCTCGTCGACGCTCGTCGACGCCACCGGCGCGCTCGATCGCGCGTTCATCGCCGGCCTTGCGCGTCAGGCAGCCGATCTGCGTGAGATGGGCTGGCGGCTCGTGGTGGTGAGCTCGGGCGCGATTGCGTGCGGGTTTCCCGTGCTCGGGTTTCCCGCGAAGCCCGCGGGCGATATGCCTAGCTTGCAGGCGTGTGCTTCGGTGGGACAGTGCATCCTTTCCGCCGCCTACGATGAGGAGTTTCGCGCGTGCGGGCTGCTCACCTCGCTCGTGCTGCTCACGCGCAGCGACACCGCGCAGCGCTCGAGCTATCTGCATGCGCGCGACGCCCTTACGCGTCTGGTCGAGCTCGGCGTCGTGCCGGTGGTGAACGAGAACGACACCGTGGTGGTCGACGAGATTCGCTTCGGCGACAACGATACGTTGGCGGCACTCGTTGCCTGCTTGGTTTCGGCCGATTTGTGCGTCACGCTCTCCGATATCGACGGGCTCTACACCGCGAACCCGCACGAAGATCCCGCGGCGCAGTTCATTCCGCGCGTTGACAAGATCGATGCCGGCATCATCGCGTCTGCGGGCGATTCGTCGACATCGGTGGGCACGGGCGGCATGATCACCAAGATTCGTGCGAGCCGCATTCTCATGACGGCGGGTATTGCGAGCGTGATTTGCTCGGGGGCTGAGGAGCGCCCGCTCGTGCGGCTGGCAGCTGGTGAGGCGGTGGGGACCCTCTTCGCGCCGCCGGCAGACCGGCTCGAGATTGCGCCGCGCAAGCTATGGATTGCGCTGGGCGATGCCGCGCACGGCCGCGTGGTGGTGGACACCGGCGCCGCGCGCGCGGTGGTGGAGCGCGGCTCGTCGTTGCTGCCCGTGGGTATTACCGCCGTTGAAGGCGACTTCTCGCGCGGCGATATTCTCGACATCTGCGATGAGGGCGGCTTGGTGATTGCGCGCGGTATCGCCGAGGCGGGTTCTGATGAGCTGGTGCTTGCCGCCGGCCGTCATCAGGATGAGATTGCCTCGAACCGCCTGCTGCGGGAGCTGGCGGGAAAGCCCGCTGTTCATCGCGACAATCTCATCGTATTCGCCTAAGGGCTCCTGTCCGCTGCGCCCCAGCGCCGCGCTTCAGGCGGAAAGCACGCCGCCTGTCCGCTACGCCTTGAGCGCGCGCTCCAGATCGCCGCAGTTTAGGGCCTTCTCGAACAGATGCTTGAAGACGCGATTGCCGTGCAGGCCGTCGTGCTCAAATTCGTTCGTGACCCACGCATGGCTCGCGCCGACGCGCGCCAGCGTGTCGAGCTGCAGCGAGCTATCCACATACATGTCGTCGAAGTAGACTGCTGCGTGGAGCGGTACCTCGTTTGCTGCGAGGCGCACGGGATCGTAGGCCTGGTCGAAGTCGGTGTCTTCCATAAGGAGGTGTACGGCATCGCGGAAGGGCGTAAGCTCGGGACACTGCTCGAACATCCAGGGGAAGGCCGCCTCACCGGTGAACATGAGCGGGCGTGCGGTGATATCGAACTCGGGTCGCGACGCCTTCTCGCGCGCCGCCGCCCACCGGATGGGCGCGCAGGTGCCGTTCGCGTAGATGAATTCCTGAAGCGTCCAGTACAGCGGGTTTGTGGCCGTGCTCGTGCGCTCGAGCACGCTCATGGCAAAGCCGTCGGAGATGATCGGTTGCGCCAGGGAACACGCGATGCTCGCACCGTCAGCCTCGCCGCTTTCCTGCGCGCTGCGGGCCGCACACATCGCGCCAACGCCTTCGAGCGAGCCGTCTGCCTCTTCGAAGGCGAGGTCGACAAGCCAGTGCATGCGCTCGAAACTCGGCTTCATGCCAAAATCGCTTCCCAGAAGCTGCAAGCGCTCAACGGTGAGCGGGCTGCCATCGGGGAGCATCATGACACTCGTCTCAAGTGCGTCGGCCAGTGCTCCGATGCGCTCGACATCGCCCGGGTAGCGTTGGTAGTACTGCCGGGTTTTCTCGGCCATGCGCGGGAAGGTGTGCGCGTACACCTCGGCGGCGCTTGCGGGGACATGCGGGATGCCGCCCGCGGTAAACGCGGCGGCAATACCCTCGGGGTAGCTGGAGAGATAGGAGAGCGTGAGGAAACCGCCGTAGCTCTGACCCAAGGTTGTCCACGGGCGTCCGCCAAAACCCGCGAGACGCAGGTACTCAAGATCACGAACGATCGAGGGCGCCAGCAGGCGCTTGAGGAGGTCGGCCTGCGCACGTGCCGGGTCGACGCCCGCCGTCTCGGCAGCTGATCGGATCATCTCCATGGTCTTGCCGCTCACGCGCGAGCTCCGGCCGCATCCGCGCTGATCGGGGAGAATTACGCGGAAGTGCTTTACTGCCTCGGCAATCCAGCCGTCGCTTTCGGGCGAGGTGGGGCGAGGGCAGGCGCCACCCGGTCCGCCTTGCAGATATACGAGCAAGGGCAGCTCGTCATGCACGCGATCGGGCGCGCACAACACGCGGTAGAAGAGCTTGATCGATTCGGGTGCGCCGGGAATCGGGTCGGGGAATGCGCCGCGTCGCATGCTCAGGCCCATTGCCAACAGGGCAGGTTCGAGCCCGCGCCAATCAAGCGGAACATCGATGGAATGGTCCTCGACATAGAGGCCGGGGATGTAATAGCTCGCCAGTTTCGCCATGAGCAGCTCCTATCGTTTGTTTGCATCATGATACCGCGCCGCTTGCGTTCGTTTCCAAGTAGCGACAATCCTTGGGGCATGACATGGCTGCTGCGCTTTCGGGTACCATGGGGACAATCGCAACAGAGCCTCTACGGATGGGGGTCGCCATGGCAGACATCCAAAACATTCCCGCATATGTCGATGAGCTCGCTCGGGCTGCCAAGAAGGCGTCGCGCCCACTCGGACGTGCGAGCGACGCCGAGCGCGCTGCTGCCGTTCGCGCGATGGCGGCCGCGCTGCGCGACCGCGCCGCCGAGGTGCTCGACGCGAACGCGCTCGACATGGACGCGGCACGCGCGGCGGGTACGAGCGAGGGCCTGCTTGACCGGCTGCTGCTCACACCAGAGCGCATCGAGGGCATGGCGGCAGGACTCGAAACCCTTGCCGATCTGCCCGACCCCGTTGGGCGCGTGCTCGACCACCGCACCATCGATTGCGGCCTTGACCTGACGCGCGTGAGCGTGCCGCTGGGGCTCGTTGCCATGGTCTACGAGGCACGCCCCAATGTCACTGCCGATGCGGCCGGCATCTGCATCCGCACCGGTAACGCCTGCATCCTGCGCGGCGGCTCCATCGCGCAGCGGTCGTGCGTCGCCATCGCGCATGTGCTCGCCGACGCGCTCGCTGCCTGCGGCTTCCCGCGCGATGCCGTGTCCATCATCGAGACGACCGACCGCGCCGCAACAGGTGTCCTCATGAGCCTCCGTGGCATCGTCGACGTGCTCATCCCGCGTGGCGGCGCCGGTCTCATCCAGCGCTGCGTGCGCGAATCGCTCGTTCCCGTCATCGAGACCGGTACGGGCAACTGCCATATCTACGTGCATGAATCCGCCGATGTTGCAAAAGCGATCCCCATCATCATCAACGCGAAGACGCAGCGCGTGGGCGTGTGCAATGCCTGCGAGTCGCTGCTCGTCGACGAGGAGATTGCCGATAGCTTCCTGCCGCAGGCCATAGCCGCCCTGCGCGAGCACAGCGTCCTCATTCATGGCGACGAGCGCACGTGCGATGCGTGCCGCGCGCTCGGCCTGGCGGAAGGGGAGGCGTTTGTACCTGCTACCGAAGACGATTGGGGACGCGAGTATCTGGCGCTCGAGATCTCGATCAAGGTGGTTCACGGCATTGACGAGGCGATCGCGCATATCAATCGCTACGGCACGATGCACTCCGAGGCGATCATCGCTGAAGACGCTGCTGCCTGCGAGCGCTTCCTGTCCGACGTTGACGCAAGCTCGGTATATGCCAATGCGAGCACGCGCTTCACCGATGGCGGCGAGTTCGGTCTCGGCGCCGAGATCGGTATCTCCACGCAGAAGCTGCATGCGCGCGGACCCTTCGCTGCCGAGGCGCTTACCACATACAAGTACCTTATCCGTGGCACCGGCCAGGTGCGTCCCTAGCGTACTAGCAGGGCAGCCCAACCTTTTGATGTTGGGCTGCCCATTGTTTGGCGGTTTCAGCACGATTTAACCGCTTCAAATGCTATGTTTTGCGCCAATTTAGACCTATTGAACACCTGAAGAAAAGATTGGGTAAGGTTTAGCGGGGATATCAAAAGTATCCGGCACTTTAGTTGCAAAGAAACTGCAGGTAGAAAGATTGGACCATTTTTAGCTACTTTGCAGGATGCCTTCTGAATAGAACAAATCTTTCTTATACCAATCATTGGCAAGAAAAATCAGACATTTTGTGCTCCTGGATCCTTCTTTCCGCGCCGTTCGTATGCGGTTGCAGCACGTTATTCCGGCAAGAAGAGGTCGTGACACAGCTCATACCTACTTTTGATGAATGCCGGAGTTCGTGACTGCGAGCTGAAACCCGCTTTTTCTGCAATGGTGAGAAGGATCTGATCGAGCTGTTCCAGGTCGCTCATTTGCCGGTAGTTGATTTCCTGAACGATGTATCCCATCGCTTCAAGTGCCGCACGACGTCCCGATGCGAGTGCAAATCCATCACGGTCAGAATGGTAGGCTTCGCCGTTCTCCTCTATGATCAGCTTTATGTTGGGCCAAACTTGGTCGCCGATGCAGTAGGTCGTGTTAGATAACTTCTGCGCGGCGGGAGAAAGATCGATCCTCATGTTCAGGATAGGGTGCTCCCACTCTTCTCCTCCCATATGCGGAGGCAGGCAGCAAATGAGCACCATATTGGTTTCAATCGGCGAGGCCGATCCGTCGATGATATAAGACGTAAGTTCTCTTATTCGCCGCAAGCCATGCAGATAGCGGGCGCTGAGAGAGAATTCTTTGAATGATTGAGCGGATGAAATCGCAGGTCGTCGCCAAAGTGTCGTGAGCTTTTTATTGCGGTCGAGGCAGGGTTTCCAGAGGAGGTGCTCATCTTGTTCTGCTACCAGATGAGAACGCGCACCATCGGCATCGGCGTAATGTGGAGCGCCTGAGGTATCGAGAGCCTCCCAACCCAGAGGGCTCAGCTCGTGTTCGATAGCTTGAATGGCGAGCTGTGATTGCAGATTGGGAGCAAACACGGCATAGCTCCCGCAGGCTTCGTATATCTGCTGAAGAGTTTTGATGCGCGTAGATTCAGAAACCATCTGAGTTATAGCCTGTTCAGGGGAGGAGACGTAGATGTCGTTTCCCAGCGGATAGGCTCCCTCTTTAAGGCGCTGCACACTCATTTTTCGCACGTGGAGCAGGCTGCTTTTGCAGACGTATCCCGATTCATCAGATGCTGCGTGGATGGGGAGGTGTATCCCTTTTAGATCTGTCAGCAATCTGCCACGAAGCCGGCTTGCAAGTTTGGGCGCCCTGCTCCGAGAAACGCCTTCGCAAAGCGCGATGGCAAGCTTGCTGTTCGTCGGTATCCGCGTGAGTACCTCTTCTTGATCGAGGACACTATCTCGAATCAGAGGAGGTGTGCGCCAGTATTCCCAAGCCGACTTTCCCGTGATGATAACCATGTCTCGCCCCTCCTTTTTTGTTCTAAACGAAGCGACGACAATGGTCACATGGAGATATAACAGAAATTGCACGAAATCAAACAAAAATGTCGCACCCTGCTAACAGGCCTTTCATGTACATCTAACAGCGCAGGTGAAAGACTCTGTTTGGCAGGGTGCTTCGCCGATGAGCTTGTATCAAGCCGGGCAAATTGAAGAAGAATTCCACAGAGCAAAAGGCTCTGCTAATGGGGTTGCAACAGATGGCAAGGGATGTGGCAAACCGAAACTGACAGCAGTTTCAGGCAATGCGGATACAGGACCCTTGTTCCGGTCGTTATTCCTTGCCGAAGGTGTCGCGATCGGGGGCGAAGCTCTGCATGGCCTCAATCGTGCGGCGGAACAGCTCGTCGAGCTCCCATCCGAGCATTTCGGCACCATGGCGAATCGTATCGCGATTCACGCCAGCGGCAAAGCGCTTGTCTTTGAATTTCTTCTTGAGCGATTTCACGTTGAAATCCATGATGCTCTTCGAGGGGCGCATTACCACGGCTGCGCCGATGAGGCCCGTAAGCTCCTCGCAGGCAAACAGGATTTTCTCCATCTCAAGCTCGGGCGCCGGCAGCTTGGGATTGAAGTCCGAGACGTGCGTTTGAATGGCGTGCACGAGCTCCGGCGTGCCACCCGCCTCCTCGATAAGCGGTGCAGCGAAGATCGTGTGCTGCTGAGGCTCGTCGGCGTGCTCCTCCCAGTCAAGGTCGTGCAAGAGGCCCACAATGCCCCAGAAGTTCTCGTTTTCCGGGTCGAGCTCGCGCGCGAAGTAGCGCATGACGCCCTCGACGGTCTCGCCGTGCTCGATATGGAACGCATCGTGGTTGTGCGCACACAAGAGCTCGTACGCCGCGTCGCGCGTGAGCCCCGCTTCAAGCTTCTCTGCCATGAGATCCTCCTCGTATCAAAAACGAGCCCATCTCACGATAGGCTCGTTCAACCGTATCACGAACGCGCGCTGCCGCATGCGGCGTACTAGCCCCGTGCGCTAGTTTTCACTTATGCGTGTCTCCAGCAGCTGCTCGATCTCGTCTTCAGTGACTTCGAGCGCCACAGCGAGCTCCTCCACCGAGCGGCGATGCGCCTCCTTGAGCACGCGCGTGTAGTAGCTGCTCGGCTTTTTGTCGCGCCGCTCCGCCTCGGCGATGCGGTGCCGCATGGTTTTGGCCACGCGCACTGTTGCCGGCGCACCCTGTTTGAGGAGCTGCTTGAAATGGCTCTCCTCAAGCGAGCTGTTGCGCTCGGTGAATGTATCGCATTCCATTTCGCTGTAATGGTCGATGATGCGCTGCGCTTCCTCGCGCGTCACGGTGGGATGCAGCCGGTCGGACTGCGCAACGGGATACAGCATGCGCGTTTTCGCATGCCCCTGTTTTGATTCGAGTACAATCATGGGCGCAGGGCCGTTGTCATCGAATCCGGTGACGGTGCAGACCCCCTGGCCCGGGTGAATAACGTGCTCGCCGATTTCAAACATGCTTCCTCCGTCTCTTAGGCTAATCCTCATTACAATAGCACGTTTTACGTGCACTTTTATCGAGAAACCGCAGGAAAGCACAAAAATATTGACAAATTGCCAACAGTGCGGTAGCACATGCGATGTGTCGATGCTGCAGCGCTCGCTCGGCGCGGGGGTGCAGCGCACAAGATATGGTAAAGTAGCACGCGTTTTGAATCTTTGCGCGGAGATGTACGACAGCCTGTTGAGGGGTCGTGTCACCGCGATGCGAGCCTGGTGCTCGAGATAGCCGAGGAGGATCTATGCCCGAGAAGATCGAAGAGCTGGTACGCGCCGCACTCGCAGCGGCTCAGGAGGCCGGCGAGCTGCCTGCATTCGAGCTGGAAGATTGCGGTATCGAGCGCCCGGCCGATACGAGCCATGGCGAGTGGACCTCGACCTGCGCCATGCGTTCCGCCAAGCTGGCACATCAGGCGCCCCGCGCCATCGCGCAGGCAATCGCCGCGCATCTGCCCGCCGATCCCATGATTGAGAAGGTCGAGATCGCGGGCCCCGGCTTCATCAACTTCTACCTCTCCGTTGCCGCGAAGAACGCGGTGTTTGCCGAGGCGCGCGAACAGGGTCGCGATTTTGCGCGTTCCAATGTGGGTGAGGGCCTCAAGACCCAGGTAGAATTCGTCTCCGCCAACCCCGTTGGCCCCATGCACGTTGGCCATGGGCGTTGGGTGGCCATCGGCGACTCGCTCTGCCGCGTTATGGAGCACGCCGGCTACAACGTTGAGCGCGAGTACTACATCAACGATCACGGCAGCCAGATGGATGTCTTTGGACGCTCGCTCTCCATGCGCTACCAGCAGCTGCTCGCCATCATGGCCGAGCAGGGCAAGAGCCTGGCCGAGGCGCACGCCATCCTCGAGGAGGATCGCGGCAATTACGCCGACGACGAGAACGGCGAGCATCCCGAGATGCATCCGTATCAGGATGCCTTCAACGAGGCGCTCGGCGGCAACGCCTATGGTGGCGGTTACATCATCGACGAGGCGGCGCATATCGTTGAGGTCGATGGCGAGCGCTGGGCCAGCGTGAGCGAGGATGAGCGCGTGGCGGCCTTCCGCGAGAGCGGTTACGTGCGCATGCTCGACGACATCAAGGAGACCTGCGCCGATGCCAACTGCACGTTCGACGTGTGGTTCTCCGAGCGCACGCTGTACGAGCGCGATGAACACGGTGAGACCGCGGTGGATCGTGCCTTCAAGAAGCTCGACGAGATGGGCTACCTCTACCAGAAAGACGACGCCCTGTGGTTCCGCTCGACCGATCTGGGCGACGATAAGGACCGCGTGCTCGTGAAGGCCAACGGCGAGTACACCTACTTCGCCTCCGATGTTGCCTATCACTGGAACAAGTTCCAGCGCGTGGACCACGTGATCGACATCTGGGGCGCCGACCATCATGGCTACATTCAGCGCGTCCGCTGCGTCTGCGATGCACTGGGGTATCCGGGACGCTTCGAGGTGCTGCTGGGCCAGCTCGTGAACCTCTTGCGCAACGGGCAGCCGGTGCGCATGTCCAAGCGCCGTGGCACGATGATCACGTTCCGCGAGCTGCTGGACGAAGTGGGCGCCGATGCTGCGCGCTACACGCTCATTTCGCGCTCGAGCAACCAGATGATCGATTTCGATATCGAGAAGGTCAAGGAGCAATCGAACGCCAACCCGGTGTATTACGTGCAGTACGCCCACGCCCGCATCTGCTCGATTCTGCGCCGCGCCGCCGGTGTCGAGGCCGAGGAGGCCGCAGCGGTGGGTATGGACGAGGTCGCGCGCCGCGCGGTGGGCGAGGACGTGGACTACGCGCTGCTCACCGACCCCACCGAGCTCGCGCTCGCCCGCAAGCTCTCCGAGCTCAAGGAGCTCATCGCCGCCTGCGCCCGCGATCGCGCGCCGTTCCGCCTGACGCATTACGCCGAGGAGCTCGCCGCCGACTTCCATTCGTTCTATCACGATTGCCAGGTGCTGCCGAGCGAGGGTCGTCCGCTTCCCGCGGAGCTCTCTGCCGCGCGCCTGGCCGCCTGCGACGCCGTGCGTCAGGTGCTGGCGCTCGTGCTTTCGCTCGTGGGCGTCTCGGCGCCAATCAGAATGTAGGGTGGTCGCGAGGTCACCTCGCATATGCGCACCACACCGCACACAGGCCCCAGTTCACGCTGTTGAGCTGGGGCTTTTTAGTTGCGCAGACCTCTGCTGAGGTGAACGTGGCCCCTCGGCAGCATGTTCTGCAACACGGAGCCCCTCCTGCAGTTATGGCATCCGTAAGGATACCGAGAAATGTCGGGGGACGGTGTAACCATTGGTTTACAAAAGCGCTAAACTAAGCAAATGACTATGTCGAGGGGGTGACAGTGTTGTACCACTCGGCACGGAACGGAGGAAAGAAGGAGGCACGCGTTCGTGGCGGATTCGAACGGCGAGAACTTGTCGGGGGATACGCATACACCGAGGCACTTCGCGCCCAAGCGTGTGGAGACCGAGGAAGCAACCCTGAATACACGTGCGGGCAATACGTCCGATAAGGCCCCTACGGTTGGAGGTGCGGCAGCTGCGAAGGAGGGCGTTGCCCCCAAGGCGGGTGATTCCAAGTCACAGGGGGGTTCGACCCCCAATGTTTCGTCTGAGGCGCCTTCGGCAGATCATGAGGGCCTGCGTCGCGTCAAGAAGAAAAAGCACAAGGCGCTCAAGCGTGTTGCGATTGTCCTCGGTGTCATCGTGGGGTTATGCGCGCTCGCTGTTGGCGCCGTTGCGCTGTGGTTGGGCTCTCTCGATGCCTCCATGCGTATCGATGACGAGGGCGAGCGACAGGCGCTCACCGAGCAGCTCGCTCCCGAGCCCGAGCAGAACTCTGATCCGTTTTACGCGCTTGTGATTGGTTCGGATGCGCGCGAGGGCGACTCAACGAGCCGCAGCGACGTCACCATGCTGGCACGCATCGATCCGGGCTCCGCCACGATCGATCTCATCTCGATCCCGCGTGACACCATGGTCACGCTGAACGGGTCGACGCAGAAGATCAACGCGGCGTATGCGCAGGGCGGTGCCGCCGGCGCTGTTGCCTGCGTATCCGAGTTTGCAGGCGTGCCCATCTCGCACTATGTGGAGGTGCACTTCGAGGAGCTCGAGCACGTGGTCAATCGTTTGGGCGGCGTGTGGGTCGATGTCCCAGAAAGCTTTGATGCCGGAAACGGCGGCATGGATTTCGAGGCGGGCGAGCAGCTCTTGAACGGTGAGCAGGCGTTGGCGTATGCCCGCGAGCGCTACAACGTTTCCGGTGGCGATTTTGGCCGCGCGCAGGCGCAGCGCCAGATTGTCGAGGCAATCATTCGTCAGATTTTCGACCGCGCCCCTGGTGAGATTCCGCCGCTCATCGGCCAGCTTGCCGAGTCGGTAAGCACCGACCTCTCGGTGACCGATCTTATCGGTTACGCCCAGCAGTTCATCGGCCAAGACATCACCATCTATTCGGCTGCATGCCCCAGCTATACGCTCAACCAGGGCGGTGTGAGCTATGTGGGCACCATGTTTGACGAATGGCGCCGCATCATGCAGCTCGTTGACGCGGGCCTCGACCCCAATGACACCACCGCGGAGATTCCCGCCGAGCAGGCGGCGAATGAGCAGCTGGGCACGGCGGCAAATTCTGCTGCGCCGCGTGACTACTACGGGCTGGCGCAAAACGCCATGACGACGGAGGACGTGGCGCACTAGCGCTGCGAAGGAACGGAAAGGCAATCGATGACACTTCTCGAGCTTCTGCAACTGTTGCGCAAACATCTTAAGCTGGTGATTGCGCTGCCCATCGTCTGCATGGCGATTATGGTGGTGGTGAGCATGTTCTTCATGCAAGACACCTATACCGCCACGACCAACATGTACGTGCTCGCCTCGAGCCAGAACCAGTCTGCCACGGCGCTTTCGAGTGATCTTTCGGCGAGCCAGATGCTCACGAACGACGTCTCGACGTTGCTCCAGAGCGAGCGTGTTATGGATGACGCCGCCGAGGATTTGGGGCTCGAGAACCTCGATTCGTATGACATCACGGTGACGAGCGAAACCACGACGCGTGTGATCGCCGTTTCGGTGACGGGAGCAGACCCTCGCGGCGCTGCCAACGTGGCCAACGCGCTTGCAGCCAATGTGTCCCAGGTGGCTCAGGAGGTCATGGACGTTGAGAGCGTGAACGTGATCGACGAGGCTCCCGTGCCGTTGGAGCCGAGTGGCCCCAATCGAACGCTCTATGTTGCTGTCGCCGCCATGGCTGGCCTCTTTCTGGCCGTGGCGATCGTGGTTCTGCTCGATATCCTTGACACGCGTGTTCGTGGTGCCGAGGACGTCGAGAATCTGCTCGGCGTGCCTGTGATAGGCCGCATTCCCCAGATGAAGGAAGGACGGTAAGCCATGGCGCGCAAGAAGAAGGGCTCGAGCGATGCGCTCGTGGTCCAAAACGCCGCGAAGACACTTGTTGCAAATATCCGATTTGCCAGCGTGGACACACCGCTTAAGTCCATCGTTGTGACCTCCTCGGTGCCCAACGAGGGAAAGACCACCGTTTCGCACAACCTGGCCATTGCCATCGCGTCGGGCGGCAAGCGCTGCCTGCTGGTTGAGTGCGATATGCGCCGCCGTTCGATGGCCGATGAAATTGGCGCGCATGCCCGGTACGGTATTTATGCGGTGCTTTCGGGGCAGGTTGAGCTTGCCGATGCGGTGGTTTCCACAGGACAAACGAACCTCTCGTTCCTGGATTCAGAGCCGCATATTCCCAACCCAGCCGACCTGCTCTCTTCGCGCCGGTTCCGTCATCTGGCATCTGAGCTGGAAAAGCTCTACGACTACGTGATTTTCGATACGCCGCCGGTGGGCACGTTTGTCGATGCGGCCGTGCTCGCCTCCATCGCCGATGCCACGGTCCTGGTGGTTCGCGACCACTACACGAAGCGTGCCGAGGTGGTTGCGGCGTACGAGCAGCTTAAGAAGGCAGATGCCAACCTTATCGGCGTGGTGCTGAATGGCTGCGAGAGCGAGTCGAGCGAGTACTACTACGCCTACTACAACAAAGATGGCAAGCGCGTGCGCAAGAGCGAGGACCATGTTTCGTCTGGTCCCGAGATGCCGGCTGTGCGCACGGCGGCTGAATCTGCCCCCGTGCCATCCGCTTCTCGCGGCGTGGCGGCAAAGCCCTCCGAGACCGCGCAGTTCACAGCTGCCGCTGTGGCATCCCGCGCGGGGCGTGGCGCTGCGTCGCCGCGACCGGTCGAGGTGCATCCCACGGGCCAGCAAACAAGTAGTCGCTTCTCGCGAAAGTAGTAGATCGAGTATACAGGCGGGCTCCACAAATCGGCGTTGATCTGTCGGTTTGTGGAGCCTCATCATGCGGAGGGAGGCGCGCGCATGCGCGATATGCACTGCCACATACTGCCGGGCGTGGATGACGGCGCTCAGAGCCTCGACGAGAGCTTGGCCATGCTCGAGGCCGCCCGCGCGGCGGGCGTGACGAGCATCGTGTGCACCCCGCACGTCCGCGATCCCTATTTTGACTACGATGCCATGTGGGATGCCTTCGAGCTCCTGCAAGCTCATGCGGACGGATTTCCCCTGCGCATGGGGTTCGAGGTCAACCATGCCAAGCTCATGGAGCTCGGCATGGAGTGGGCGAGCCGCTTGGCCTTCGACGGAGGGCGTGAGTTTTTGCTCGAGCTTTCGAGCCGCGCCGACGAGCTCATGTTTCACGAGTACGAGCGCACCATCTTCGAGTTGCAGGGCATGGGGTACAGCGTCATCATCGCGCATCCCGAGCGCTATCGCGCCGTGCAAAACGATATCGAGGTGGCGCGTCGTCTGGTGAAGATGGGCTGCAAGCTGCAGGCTTCGGCCGACTTCATCGCTGGTGGCCGCCTGGGTCGCGAGAAGAAGCCCGCAAAGCGCCTGTTCGAGGAGAACCTCTACAGCTTCATTGCGAGCGATGCACACTATCCCGAGCATTATCGGCTGCTTGCGAAGGCGCGCGAGGAGTATACGGTCAGAGGGGCGCATTTCAAGGCGTAGCCGCGTGTTGTGCATGGCATCAGCCGCTCGATTCGTGCCGATGCCGTGCAAACCGTATCCCGGCGCGCTTGTGCAGAGGTATTCACGGTACAATGTCGCCCGTCGACAGGTTGTGTGCGGCGCGAGTGTCGCGCGCATGTCGAAGCACCTCGAAGCTCAGCGCAGCCGGCATCGAACCGGCGGCGCGTCGCAACATAAACGGAGGAACGCTATGAAGTATTTCGGCACCGATGGTTTCCGCGGTGAGGCTAACTGCGGCCTTACGGTGGATCACGCTTTCAAAATCGGCCGGTATGTGGGCTGGTACTACGGCGCGCGTCAGGAGCGTAAGGCGCGCATCGTGCTGGGCAAGGATACGCGCCGCTCGAGCTATATGTTCGAGAGCGCACTCACCGCGGGCCTGGTGGCCTCTGGTGCCGATGTGTACATGCTGCACGTCATCCCCACGCCGGGTGTCGCCTACGAGACGGTGGACGGCCGGTTTGACTGCGGCATCATGATCTCGGCGAGCCACAACCCCTACACCGACAACGGCATCAAGCTCGTGAACGGCGAGGGCTACAAGATGGACGAGGACGTCCTCGAGCTCATCGAGTCCTATATCGACGGCGAGGTGGAGGTTCCGCTCGCCACGGGCGATTCCATCGGCTCCACCATCGACTACATGCAGGGCCGCAACCGATACATCGCGCACCTCATTGCGAGCGCCAACTTCTCGCTCCAGGGCGTGAAGGTGGGCCTCGATTGCGCGAACGGCTCGGCGTCCTCGGTTGCCAAGCCGGTGTTCGACGCGCTGGGTGCCGATGTCCGCGTGATCAACAACGCACCCGACGGCCTCAACATCAATGTAGACTGCGGCTCCACCCACATCGATCGTCTCCGCCGCCATGTGGTGGAGCAGGGGCTCGACGTGGGCTTTGCCTACGATGGCGACGCCGACCGCTGCATCGCGGTGGACGAGCGCGGCAACGTGGTCGACGGCGACCTCATCCTCTATGTATGCGGTGTGTACCTCAACAAGCACGGCCGCCTCACCGCCGGCACCGTGGTGCCCACCGTCATGAGCAACTACGGCCTGTTCAAGGCGTTCGAGCAGGCGCACCTTTCGTACGAGACCACCGACGTGGGCGATAAGTACGTCTATGCCTGCATGCGCGAGAACGGCTACAGCCTGGGTGGCGAGCAGTCCGGCCACATCATTTTCGGCGACATCGAGTGCACCGGCGACGGCATCATGACGAGCCTGCGCGTCATGGAGGTGCTGCGCGCCGAGCGCGAGACGCTCTCGCAGCTCTGCGCGCCGGTGAAGCTGTATCCGCAGCTGCTCACCAACGTGCGCGTGACCGACAAGGACGAGGCCATGGGCAACGAGGCCGTGCTGGCCGCCGTGCGCGAGGCCGAGGAGTTTCTGGGCGATCGCGGCCGCGTGTTCGTGCGCGCAAGCGGTACCGAGCCGCTGGTGCGCGTGCTTGCCGAGGCGCCTACGAACGAGCTCTGCCGTGAATCGAGCGAGATTGTCCTCAGGGCGCTCAAGCCGTTCGAGGCGTAAAAGTACCCTCGATGCCCCATAGGGTCGTGTTCGCTCGAGCGATGTATCCATCGCTGCAGCTCGTCTAATCGAAATTCGAGCGTTCCTTTATAGCATGCTATGCATCGGCCGCGCGAGCGTCTCGTTCGCGCGGCCGATGACGTTTTGCCACACATACCTGGTGAGTTGACCACACACAACGTGAAGGTAAGCTTCCTTTTGGCGCGTGGGCGAGAGGTGTTCCATATCTACCACGAGCACGAACTCGTGCGAACGCACGTCTGGCACGGGGTTCTCAGTTGTGCTACACTCACGGATGTCCGTACCGGACAGCGTAAATTCCCAAGCTCAATTTCATAGCCGCTCAGCACGTCATTTGCATCATACCTATTCAGCCTTAGCGGCTCGTGAGCATGCGTGCGCTTCCTCTGCAATCGAATTCAGCGCAGCAGGAGCGCGCAGCCGAGATTATGCAGCATCGCCCGATGGGCGTTCGGCGGCATAGCCGCCAGGCGGGATACCCGCTGTTGGATTGTCTGAGAGAAAGCAGAGCAGACTAAGTGGCAGACGAAACAATTAATGAATCGGTGAAGGCCGAGGCCAGCGAGGCCAAGGATTCCGCAGCGGCCGCGCAAGCCCCCCAAGCTCCCGCGCGCGCCAAACGAACGCGCGCCAAGAAGACGACCGAGGCCGAGGCGGCAGCACCTGCGCCCCGTGCCGAGGAAGGGGAGGCCGCCGAGAAGCCGCGGCGCACAACCCGTAAGCGCACGACGCGGAAGAAGGCCGAGGCGGTGCCCGCGGAGGGCGCGACGGCCGTGTCCGAGCTTTCGCCCGAGGTGGCCCAGGCCCGCGCGCTCGCGCAGGTATCGCAGGCGAGCGTGGCGCGTCGTGGACGTCGTGTCGCGGCGAAGAAGGCCGAAGCGGCGCATGAGACGGCGGCCACTGTCGCCGATGCCCCAGCGCCGGCAGCTGAGGCTCCCATGGTCGACCCGGCGCTGCGCCCGCATCGTCGCGGTCGCAAGCCCAAGGCCTATGTCGAGGCCGAGAAAGCTGCTGCGGCAGCACGTGCCGCTCAGCAGGCACTTGCCCTCGACGCACCCGTAGCGGCTCCTCAGAACGCCGCGGCTTCAGAGCCTGCGGTCGAGCAGGCGGCAGAAAAGACCGCGGAAGCGTCTGCCCCTGCTCCCAAAGAGACCGATGCCAAGGCCGGCGAGGACAAGGCGAGAGAGGGCAAGCCCAAAGATTCCAAGGGCAAAGATGCCGAGGCCCAGGGACAGGCCGGTCACAACCAGGCGCGTCGCTCGCACGCGCAGCGCGGTCGCGACAACGGCGATCATGGCAAGAACGGCGACCGCAACGATCGCCGCAACAATCGTCAGAACAACCGCAAGCAGCGCAACAACAACAACCGCTACAACGTGCCCACCGAGCCCACACTCTCGCGTGAGGAGCTCGCCGGCATGAAGGTGGCGGAACTGCGCGAGAAGGCGCGCGAGCTCGATTTGGATGTAACGGGCAAGAAGAAGGCCGAGCTCGTGGAGGAGGTCTATCAGGCTGCCGCACGCGCCGAGGGCTTCCGCGACATCACGGGCATCCTCGACATCTCAAACGACGGCTTCGGCCATATTCGCGCCCATGGCTACATGCCCAGCCGCGACGACGCCTTTGTGCCCGCCAACCTCATTCGTGCCGCGCGTCTGCGCCCCGGCGATATGATTGAGGGCACGCTGCGTCCGTCGCGCGCCAACGACAAGTTCCCCGGCCTCGCGAAGATCAAGACGGTGAACGGGCGTGACCCTGAGGAGATTCGCAACCGTCCCAAATTCTCGAGCCTCACGCCCATCTATCCCAATGAGCCGCTCAAGATGGAGCACGGCAAGGATTCCATCACCGGCCGCGCCATCGATATCGTGGCGCCGGTGGGCAAAGGCCAGCGTGGCCTCATCGTCTCGCCGCCGAAGGCGGGCAAGACCACCGTACTCAAGAAGATCTGCCAGGCCATCGCCGCGAACAATCCCGAGGTGCACCTCATCTGCCTACTCGTAGACGAGCGCCCCGAAGAGGTTACCGACATGGAGCGCTCCATACACGGCGAGGTCGTTGCCTCGACGTTCGATATGCCGGCCGATAACCACACCCGCGTGGCAGAGCTCGTGATCGAGCGCGCCAAGCGCCTTGCCGAGCTGGGCGGCGATGTCGTGGTGGTGCTCGACTCCATCACCCGCCTTGCACGCGCCTACAACCTCTCGGCGCCGGCGTCGGGCCGCATCCTCTCGGGCGGCGTCGACTCTGCGGCGCTCTATCCGCCCAAGCGCTTCTTGGGCGCGGCGCGCAATATCGAGAATGGCGGCTCGCTCACCATCCTTGCGTCGGCGCTCGTGGATACGGGCTCCAAGATGGACGAGGTGATCTTCGAGGAGTTCAAGGGCACCGGCAACATGGAGCTCAAGCTCGACCGCGATCTCGCCGACCGCCGCATCTTCCCGGCCATCGACCCCGTGGCTTCGGGTACGCGCAACGAGGATCTTTTGATCGATCCCACGATGCTGCCGTTCGTGCAGGGCATCCGCCGCGTGCTCGCCGGCATGAACAACACCGAGCGCTGTGCCTCGGCGTTTATCAAGGGCTTGAAGCAGACGAGCTCCAACCGCGAGTTCCTCATTCGCTCGGCCAAGCGCGCTGCCGAGAGCGATATGTTCTAAGCGCGCCCCCTGCTCGTCTACCAGTGCAAAACGAAGCGCCCGCTGCCTTGCCAGCGGGCGCTTGCATTTGGCTGTCTGGTGCGCCGGGCTGGCGCGCCTAGATCACACCGATGGCGCGCTCGACCGCCAGCGCCACGCGATAGGGCGCTACGCGCGTCGCCGCGTAGAGCAGCTTCATATCGAGCGAGGGGATGCAGAGGTCCTTGCCAGCGGCTGCTGCTCTGAGTGCCGCCGCGGCGACATCCTGCACGCGCTCGAACCCGATGGCTGCCCCCATGCACTCGGCAGTGCCTGTGTCGCCGGGGGTGTCGAGAAACTCGGTGCGCATGAATTTGGGGCAGAGAGCCGTGACGTGGATGCCGGTGCCGTCGAGCTCGGCATTCAGCGCGCGCGACATATCGAGCACGAAGCGCTTGGCGGCGGCGTAGACCGCGAGCTTGGGTTGGGGGAGAAACGCCGCCACACTCGCAACGTTGATGATACGCGAGCCGGGCGCCATATAGGGGAGCGCGCGATAGATGAGCTCAACCGGTGCTCGCATGAGCAGGTTCATCATTTGCGATGCGGCGGCCTTATCCTGTTGCGCAAACGCCCCGAAGGTACCGGCGCCGGCATTGTTCACGAGCAGGCGAATCGTAGCGAGGTCGTTGGCGGCGCGTTCCTCGGCACATGCTGCCTCGAGAATCTCAAACGACGCGTCGTCCTCAAGATCGAGGCAAAACGGCCTTACGGGCGTCTTGCAGGTGCGCACGAGCGACTCGAGCCGGTCGGCACGGCGGGCGACCACCCAGATCTCGTCGATGTGCCCGGCGGCACCGTTGTCGACCTGTCGAACAAATTCGCGGCCCAATCCCGACGACGCGCCGGTGATCAACGCAATGGCGGACATGGATGCTCCTTCCCGCAACGTGCAGCTGCAAAGCGGCGAGGGTCAGATAGTCTTGTTGTTCCCCAAATGCGCGCGGCTCAACCATTTGGGGAAGCGTGTGTGCGTCTACGGGCCAACACTTGCAATTACGTGGGGGTTCTTCCATAATGGCCTCAGAGTCGCGACGGAAAAACAAAGATGAAACGAACCACATCCGTTACGTTGGGCACTTGCCCGCATCAGCCTTCATCTTTTCTCGAGCGAACTGGATCCGGACCGGTTGGTTGCCCCTGTTGGGGCGTTTGAGGTTAAGGAGACGGCAATGGCTTCTTCGCACGCGAGCACGCGTTCTGTCGCCGCAGGGCTCTCCTGCGGCATTGGGCTGGCGGTGCCTGTCGCCGCATACGCCGTGACGTTGCCGTTCGAGGGCGTGCACGGGGCGGTCGCGGCGTCGGCGGTTCCGTTTGCCGTGGGCGCGCTTGCTGGCGTTGGGCTGTTCGCCGCCTCAAACGTGCTGCTTGATCGCCATGTTGCGTTTGATGCCGAGGATACGGCAGCAGACGCCGCGCCGGCGCATACCCACGAGGGCGTGGCGGCCCGCGCGGCAGGGCTTCATGCGGGGCTCACCGGGCTCTTTGCGCGCTCGGATGACGCGTATGAGGACAACCCCGATGTCGAGCGTTTCTTTGGGCGCCGTCGCGTGCCGAAGGACGTGCCGGTCATCGCTCGTGCGCAGTGGGCGCCTTCTGAGGCAGAAGCTTGGGCGGATATCGATTCGATACTCAGCGAGGATTCGCCGATCAGCTGCGATGCCACGCGCTCAAAGGATATCTACGAGATCGCGCTCGAGGAGCTTCGCCAAAGCCAGGATGATGTCTCTGCGAAGCCTGCCGGCGCGCATGCTGCGGCTGCGGGTGCTGCTGCGGCGACATCGCGTGCATGGGAGCCCTCCGCCTCAGCTCCCGCCGAGACCACCGCGACCTTTATGGCGCTCGCGGCTGAGATTGCGCGCGGCGCCGAGACCACGGCGCGCATCGAGCACGATGAGGATGAGGATACCGATGCCGCGCGGCTTGCTGCGCTGGCCTCGCTCGATGTGATCGATGGCGAGCGCCCGCGCCGCACGCCGGTGTCCGAGCCTGCGCGCGTTCCGGCGCCCGAGATGCCCGTGATGCGCGGTGCTGCGGCTGCCCAGGCCGCACCCGAGCCCACGGTGCCGCAGGCCGACTACTCGGGTCACGAGGATATGTGGGCCTCTGCGCTCGCCATCCTCGCCGAGGACGACTCGCGCGCGTCGACGACCATGCCCACCGCCGTGCCGCCGAGCCCCGAGCGTGCGCAGGCGGTCGACGAAGGGGCCCGCGCCACCGCGATGCACAGTCGCGTGAACTCGCTTATCGAGGAGGAGTTCGACCAGGTTCCCTCGCAGAGCGTGCGTCGCACGAGCCGCGAGTACCTGCGCGTCATCCAGGGCGGTACCGCGTCGTTCCCGCGTCTGAGAGCGGAAGAGGCCTAAGCGCCCGTGCGCATCTCAGGGCGCTGGCTCGCCATCGCGATCATCTGGACGTTGTTCATCTGGTGCAATTCGCTGACACCAGGTGAGGGAAGCTCGAGCTTGAGCTTGGGCGTGCTCGAGATGGTACGTGGCATGCTCGACAGCATTGGTTTGCCCAGTGCGTGGATAACCAACTTTCTCATTCGAAAGGCGGCGCATTTCTCCGAATACGCCATCCTCGGTGTGCTGGTTACGCGCGCCGTCGATGGTGCCTACGCCCATCGGAAGGCGCAGCTGTGTGGTATCTGCTTGGCGCTTCTTTTGGTGCCCTCGATCGACGAGACCATTCAGCTTTTTGTTCCGGGGCGATCGGGACAGGTGAGTGACGTGTTGCTCGATTGTTGCGGTGCGGCGGCGGGCGTGCTCGCCTCGTATGGAATCGCGCATCTCCGGCGCGTACGCGCATAAGAAATGTGGAGCAGTTTTTAGGTGGTTTGCTCATTAGACTCATATGAAGCGTAAGCGCGCTACCTGCGTATTTGCTTCTTTCATGTCCCGCGGCTATCTGCAACGTGCCGCAAAAACTGCTCCATATGTACCATTGCGCATCTTCAGGCTTGAGAAACTCATAAATTCGTTGAAATTAGGGCTTGCATCGCGGCGTTGAGACTGCAATAATAGTCAAGCGCTTTGGCGCAGGACACACGGTGGGTGTAGCCCAGTTGGCTAGAGCGCCGGGTTGTGGTCCCGGAGGTCCAGGGTTCGAGTCCCTGTACCCACCCCACGTGTTCCTTACATAGTTGGACCGGTAGCTCAGCTGGTAGAGCAGGGGACTCTTAATCCCAAGGTCCAGGGTTCGAACCCCTGCCGGTCCACCATTTCATCCCCAATGGCCCAGACTTCGGTCTGGGTTTTTTCATTGACCTCGGTGCGTAAAGGAACGTCGATGTCGCACGATAATCCACTGACCGACGCTTCGGACATGCCAGTACAAGCTGATTCGAACGCACCTGCGGCGGGAGATGATGTGCAGGCACCTCGCCCGCCTGCCGCACTGCTTACGCGTCCGTGGTGCGTCTGCTTGCTGGCTATGGTCGCCTGTGGGCTCTGGGGCAGCGCGATTCCCTTTATCAAGATCGGATATGGACTGCTGGGCATCTCGTCTTCTGATGTAGCCTCCGAGATACTGTTTGCAGGGATCAGATTCATGCTGGCGGGCTGTATCGCCCTGGTGGCGTGCGGCATCGCACGTGGAAGGATGCCCCGCCTGAAGCGAACATCTTGGGGCATGGTTGCTCGTCTCAGCCTCGCTCAGACCATCGGACAGTATCTGTTCTTCTATATCGGCGTGTCGCATGCTTCGGGGGTCAAGGGAACCATCATCAATGCGTCGAGCACGTTTCTATGCGTGCTGGTGGCGGCGCTTCTATTCCGCAGCGAGCGGTTGAACGCGCGCAAGATCGCGGGATGCGCCATCGGGTTCGCCGGCGTGATTCTCGTGAATCTGGGGGCGGGAGACCTCGGCGGCTCCATGACGCTCACCGGCGAAGGATTCATTCTCATTGCCGCGCTTTGCTATGCCATCTCCTCGTCGCTCATCCATGTGTATGCGCAGCACGACGATCCGGTTGCGCTCAGCGGCTATCAGTTTCTGGTGGGCGGCGCGGTGCTGGCGCTGGCAGGCGCTGCATGCGGAGGCGGGCTGTCGCAGCTGACAATTCCTGCCGTTGGCGTCATCGCCTGGCTCGCGTTCGTCTCGGGCTGCGCCTACTCATTGTGGTCGTTGCTGCTCAAATACAACCCCACGTCGCGCGTGGCAATCTACGGCTTTATGAATCCCGTGTTCGGCGTCGTGCTCTCGGCAGTGCTGCTCGACGAGGGTGGTACGTTGCCGGTGCTGCAATGTATGGCGGCACTAGCCCTTGTTGCGGTGGGCATTATTATGGTGAACAAGACCACCTAAAAACTGCTCCACATTTCATAGATGCTCAGATTCATCCGCTCTGAAGTGCGAGCCAAGGCTGTGGGGCCGGGCGAGCATGGCGGTAATCATGGCGCGCGCAAGCTTGAGCTGCGCGTCGAGGCGCACGGCGCGCACTGTGGCTTCAAGGTCGCGCGAGTCGGCGCAGGACGTCGAACCAATATGTGCTGCTATGTCGTCAAGTTCGTGCAGCGCGCGTTTGAGCCCTTCCTCGATGCGGTTGATCATCGCGTACGCGGACATGGTGCGTCGCAGCTGCCTTGTGAGGTTGGCTGCGGTTTCGCAATCCATCGGCTGCAGGCGCATCTGAGTTGCATGGAGCCATGCTTGCAGAACGTCGTGTGCATCTGCGGGGGCGTTGCGGGACGACGTAGTACCCGTATGCGGCGCAGCATTCGCTGCGTATGCGGCGGCGGCCTGTCCAGCGCGCCTGCCGAACACGAGTCCGTTTGCGCTTGAGAGCCCGCCGATACGGTCGGCGCCGTGCATGCCACCGGTGGCTTCGCCGGCCGCAAATAGGCCGGGAACCCCGGTCGAGCCATGCGCGTCAATGGCGATACCGCCGTTGGAGGCATGTGCGTACATGGCGATGCGCAGCTCGTCGCTTGGCCGGATGCCGTGCTCGGTTTCAAGCCACCGGCAGAACTCCTCAACGAACTCCGGCGCGTTATGCTCGGGGAATCGATAGGAGAGCGGAAGCCCCTTCTCGCCAGCGGCATCGATTGCAAGATCAACGGCACGGGAGGGGAGGCGCGAGGTAAACGGTCCGTAACCGCTGCGCATCTCGAGGAGGTCGCGCGGAAGTTCGGGCTGCGTGCGTGCAAAGCGGAACGATTTCTCGTTAAACACGATACCGCGCTTTGGCGCGATTAGGCCGGGCATCATCTGCATGAACTCGATATTCGTAAGGCGGCACCCGTGGTCGAGCGCGATCCCGTGCACAGAGCCCAGCACATCGTTCGAGGTCAGGCGTCTCTCAAAGAGGCCGCTCGTGCCGCCCGCGCACAGCACCGTTGCGCGGCAGCGTATATGATGCAGCACATGATGGTCGCGGCTGAAGAGGATTGCCCCTTCAACGCCGGCGGAGCTGTTGCTCGCCACAAGATCAAGCAGCTCGCAGCGCTCAAGGACGGTGATACCCAGGCGCTCGATCTCACGTGAAAACGCTCGTATCATGCTTTCGCGCTCAAGGCCGCGCCAGATACGGTGCTTGTGGTCGAAGCAGGGGATGAAGGCAGCCTCCTGGGCGCTGGCATCGCTTGCGGGCTTCTTGAGCGTGACACCGAGTTCCTCGATCCAACGAATTGCGTTGGGGATGCTGTGGACGAACGCTTCGACGAGCGCGCGGTCCTCGACGCCTCCGCCCACGTGGCAGATTGTTTCGATGAGATCTTGTTCGTCGGCGGTATCGACGGGGGAGATGAGACCTAAGCCCCAGGTGCCAGGGAAGAAGCTCGAGCCGCTAAAGAGGGGTCCGGTGCTGGCAAGGGAAACGCGCGCCCCTGCCCGTGCCGCCTCGACAGCGGCGGTACAGCCGGCAATGCCCGATCCTACAACGAGCACGTCGCAGGTGGTGGCGATGCGGGCGAGGGAAGCGGGGCTCATCATGGTTTCAAATCCTTACGATTACAGGCAGGATACGATGCAAGCACACGCCAGATTGTATACGCTTGCGAGACGTGCCGCTATCCGCGCGGCGCGGAGCCTCTGATGATGCGTCTTAAAGCTGCAGCCCGCCGGCATCGAGGGGGCCATGAAAAAAACGCCGCCCGAGACGTGAGTCCCAGGCGGCGCTCAGAGCCGTTATGGCAAAGCCGTCTACAGCGCCTACTCGTTCAGAGCAGCGTTCACGGCAACGGCGCATGCAACGGTGCAGCCGACCATGGGGTTGTTGCCCATGCCAATGAGGCCCATCATGTCGACGTGCGCAGGCACTGAGGAGGAGCCAGCGAACTGGGCGCTCGAGTGCATGCGGCCCATGGTGTCGGTCATGCCGTAGGAGGCGGGGCCGGCAGCCATGTTGTCCGGGTGCAGGGTACGGCCGGTGCCGCCACCGGAGGCCACGGAGAAGTACT
>CALUIM010000011.1 GCA_944320725.1 uncultured Coriobacteriaceae bacterium
TGCCATCATCGCTATCTTCGTCGGCGCACTCGTAAGCGTTGAAGCGATGGCAGCAGCAGCCGCCACGCTCGTGTTCCTCTCGGTAGCCCTGCTCGCAGTCAAGCTGTCCTACAAAATCAGCCTGGCAAGCGATACCGACGACGTGGAATAGCATGCAACATGACCCCAGAAGTTTTAATACCCGAGATCTGAAAAGGTGGCGCCGAGCAAACGCACCCGGCGTCACCTTCTCACGAGTGATAATTTGGTGTCTGACACCATTTTATCATGAGGGGAAGACGGCGTTGAGCTTTGAGGCGATGACGTCGAGCTCGTCCGCACATGCCCTGAACGCAGCGCCCGCCTGGGAATCGCGCGTGCGCGCCCGTTCGAACATGGTATGCACCTGATCCACCGTAGTGCCCGCGACGTCGATAACCTTGCGCCAGTATGTTTCCATATCGCTTCGATGCGCCTCGACGTTCATCCCGCCGAACAGCCCTTCGAGGCGGTACCACACATCCCACCTCGTAACATCCCAGAACGGCTCATCGCTCACCTGCTGGGCGATGCCGGCAATCTCCGCCTCGCGCTCCTCAGAGAAGTCACGCACCGTGTTGGAACTCACGAAGTACGCGGGATGGGGATTGTCCTCACCCTGCAGAACGTGCTGGGCGCAGAGAGATCCAACAACATATGCGAAGAGCGCCCAGGTACCGCCATAGCGGGCAAGATGAGCAAGCGCCTCGTTCACGAGCGGCCAGGTCTCAAGCGCTGAGATTAAGATCGCTGTTCCACCTGGAGCATAGGCCTCCGCTTCAGAAATGATGGTAATAATATCAGTGCGTTTATCCCCAAGAAACGCATCTGTCAGATAGCCCAAATAGGTAGACGCCACCATCATGTCTTCTTCCGAGACGTTCTCAAGCAGGTGGTCGACCAAGCTCGAGACGAGTCCGCCGAAGACCCCGCGCTCAACGTCTTCCTCGAGCGAAAGGGTCATATCGTCACCGAACAACACCGCCATGGCATGGTTGCGAAGCGGGTTAAGCCCCAATCGTTCCGCAGGGACGTAGTACGTCGTCCCCGCAACGGAAGACAATAACGCGCTCACGTAGTCGTCCTGTGCGTTGATGGCCATGATCCTATCCCTGTTCCGTGCGATCTCCTCGGCGTAGAGGTCGAGGAAGTTGGGGCCGAACCCCTGGCCATCAAAGGCAACGCACCTATCCACGAGACCATCGAGCTGGATCGTGGCATACATGGCCTTGTTCGCTCCCTTGGAGTGGCCGCTCACGGTGATCGTCCCGCCGTAGCGCTCGCTGATGTAGCTCACATATGCCGCCGCCTCGATCTGATCTTGCGTATCAGTCTCGTACACACCCGCAAGGTTATCGGGCCACTCGCTCGAACCGGTGCCGCGAAAGACGATATAGGTATTTTCGCCCGCAATAAAGGTCACCGCAAGCGACCCGTCAGTCGTGTCATGGTAGACATCTGCGACGGTAAGCTCGCAGATGCGCTCGTTATCCTGCACCTCGTCGAGCGCGCGCTGCCATTCGTCCGCACGCGTATAGCCATCGTCCAGCTCGCTACCTGTCCCCGTGACCTCAACACCTGCGAGGAGCTCACCGAGCGGGATACCTCCCTCTTGTTCACCAACAGTCTCTTCCGACCAGACCTCGTCGGACTCCCCGTTCTCTTTGACCCGATCGCTCTCTATGAGCGCGCTGCCGTCCGCGTATAGCAGCTGGTTGAGAACGGCCAGCTCCTGCTTAGTGAGTTCCATCGTTCATCCCATCTACGCCTCGCCGCGCTGCCTATCCCCTTCGTACTCGAGATTCCTCGTCGACGCCTCGATGACCCACTTCACGAGGGGGCCCTCCTCCGTCGAGGCGTATTCTGCCGCCTCGCCGTAGTCTCCCGACATCTCGTGCGAGCCCTCCCAGGACGGGTTGTCGGCTATCACCACGGCGAACACCAGGCTGACGTCGTCGAAGCCGCGCGACCCCAGCGCATCGAGGGTCGCGTCGAAGGCATCCCGGTAGGCGGCCTCGTCCGGCGGCTCGGCGGGCGGGCGGCCGTCGAAGTAGACGCTCAAGTTCACGGCGTAGCACGGGGTGAGCTCCTCGATGGGGGCATCGACGTCGTACGTCCACCCGGCCTCCTCGTTGCGGCAGTTGGCCCGCACCGCGCCGTACGCCTGCTCCGAGACGCCGTGCGCCTCCGCCGCGGCGCGGTAGTCCGCGCGGAGCGCGTCCCAGCAGAAGCTCCTCATCTCGGGCGTGCGGGCAATACTGAAGTATGAGTCGGAGATGGAGACCCCCTCGTACTGCAGGTACTCCTCGAAGTGCAGGGTTGCCGAGCAAGATGACACCCCCCGGGGGTCGTCCTGGACATCGAACTCATAGCCAAGGTAAGACGGCTCGCCGGGGAAGAGGGCCACGTCGCCGTAATACGGCCCGCCGGTGACCGTGAAAGCCGCGCCGTAGTGCTCGGCCATCCGCTCAGCGAGGAAGCACCCGGCCATCGTCCGCTCGAAGAGATAACCGTACAGGCGCTCCGGCCAGCGCCGGGTCCTCACAAGCTCGTCATACACATGGAGCGCATCCTCTTCCCGGCAAACGACGTGCGCCACCGCGAGCTGCTCGTCGGTGATGGGGTCGTCCTTGCTCACGCCCATGGCATCCCAAATCATGACGGCGCCCCCATCGCCCTGCCCCGGCGAGCAGCCGCAGCCGACGAGCGAGACGCATGTCGCGAGCGCGCCTGCGACGACCGCGCGGCGGGAGACCGGGACGCGGGCGCTGTCGCCTCCCACGCTCATAGGGCGCCCGCCAGGAAGCGATCGGCCTCGTCGAACGTCGATGATCCCCAGTCCACGGCGGCTTCCGTCCGTCCTATGACCCCGGCGAGCGCAACGGCGACGGTCCGCAAGGAATCGGCGAGCTCGGCCATGGCCGAGCAGGCGTTCCCCTCGCTCGTGGAAAAAGAGACGCGCGCCTCGCTTGCGCAATCCTCCGCGAGCTGTCTAAGCGTCTTCAACTCTGCCTGACAGTCCTCGATGGTCGAAAAATCAACGGTAATCTCTGAGGAAAATGTGGCATTCCCCATGGCCTATCCCCTTCGCGCTAATAAATGTCTTGGTCGATATCGTCAAGGTCCTTGAGAAACTCCTGAAGGCTCGTCTCGACCCGCTCGATGACCTGGGCAGCGCTTTGGACTTCTGAGCTCACGAGGCTCCCTTTCTCCTCCAAGGGGGTGCTCATCGAGGCGCTCTTGAAACCGTTTTCCGCCAGGGCCTCCATACACGCCTCGTAGCGCTCGGCGATGGTGCCGAGCGTGATCGCGACCGTCCTGAGCTTCGAGACGCTGGTGGCGAATTCAGCTTCCGCGATGACCGCCATGTCGCTCACTCTCCCTCTGCCCTCAGCCGCGCGGCGCGCTCCCTCGCCCGCCGCTGCTCGAGTTCGAGCGCGCGGATGCACGCTTGGGCGTCCCTGATCCTTCCCTCCAAGATGCCGATGCGCCGCTTGAGTTCCTGGATCTCCTCGAGGTCGCGTTCCCGAGCCCGCCCAATCTCCGCGCGCACGCCCGCATAGCCTTCGTCGAATTGAGCCATGACCTGGGAGATATTACGATTGAGCGCCTCTGAACAGCTTTGCACCGCGCGAACGTTCGGCACCGCCTGCAGGCGGTAAACGAGCGTGCGCTTCTGCTGGAGCGCGTCCTCGCGCGAGGCCAACTCGCGCACCATCGCGGCGTCGAAATCATCCAGGCCGTCGAGCGCCCGCTCGAGCTGGGCAATGCGGGCGCGCGCATCTTCAATTTGCCTGCTGTAGTCGGCGATCTGAGCCCGGTACGAAGCTATGGACATGCCCCACCCCCGCGTCGGCATGGCACTTATCCGTACCACTGTAGTCCCACGGCGGCGGGCGGGTGCGACGGATTCGGCGAAACGAGAAACCCTGACGCCAGGTTTACAGACTCTTTTCATCGCCGTGACGTTTGCGTACTCAGGAGCAGCACGCATACCGAACTAAAACATGATACGTGCGCTCTCTCTGAACGTGCCACAGCGGAGGATACCGCCACCCGGAGACTGCTCAGCCTGTCACGGCCTCATGGACACCCGCGAGGAATCGTAGGCGACTACGTCGCCGTTCGGGAGCTCCACGAGCGCGCGACCCCATACATCGACGCCCTCGAGCGTGCCGTTCTCCGAAATCTTGCCGTCGGGCGAGCTCACATGCACGCCCGTTCCCTTGTATGCCAAAAGCTCGTTGTACGCCGCTTTGATACCGGTAAGCGGCGCCGCCGAGGCACCCGCCGCCTCGATGCCCTCCGTCCAAAGCTCGATGGCGTCGAGCACCGAATCGCGAATCATCGCAGCGAGCTCGTCGAGCGGCGGTATGACGCGGTCATCGGGCAGACAATCGGCGAGCCCCGCGATGGGAAGCGCCGCGGGATCGCGCCAGTCCATCTTGATCGCCTCGATATTGAGACCCAAGCCGAACACGACGTTCGTCTCGCCTGAGACGCGGCTCAACTCCACGAGGATGCCGCCGAGCTTTCCCCGCTCGCATACGACGTCGTTCGGCCACTTGAGCTTGATGTCGTTGCAACCCAGAGTCTCGAGCGCATTCACCACGCCGAGGCCGCATGCGACGGGTATGCCCGGAAGCACACGATCGGGCACGTGCGGCTTGAGGAGCACCGAGAGATAGAGGCCGCCTTCGGGGGACGTCCAGCCATGCGAGCGTCTACCGCGGCCGGCGTGCTGCAGGCGCGCGCGGAGCGCGGTGCCCTGGGGCGCACCTTCGCGAGCGCGCTTCATGAGCTCTTCGTTCGTGGAATCCACTTCATCGAGCACGATGATCGTTCCGTGCTCATTCGCATGCGCCTCAGCCATGGTGCTCTCCTATACGCTCATTGTGGTAGATCGTATCAACGCCGAGGGACTGCTTCGGTTAAGCCCTCGGCGATTTTGCGTATTCTACCCATCGCGTCGACATCGAACCGTCTGTGCTCGTCTCGAAACGCGCACGCAATGGCTGCTTCCGGTAAACGTGCCAGAAACGGACGTAAACGGCAGGGTTAGCTGGAGTATGCTCCGTACAGCCTCTGTATCGGCCATCTCAAAAGATTGGATGGGAGCGCGTCACGCCCACGTCCCCAACCAACCCTTACCTGTCCCAATGTCCCAAAATGCACCTGTCCCTTTTTGGGACACGGAATCAGATCACGGTGACGCGGCCGCGCTCGCCTACGAGGGCTTTCGCCTCGGCGATGAGCGGGATCGAGCGGGCGTTCACGCGCGTGGGGATCTCGGCGCGCATGGTCTGGCCGTCCGCCTGCTCCACGAAGAGCTCGACGCGGTCGCCGCCGGGATTGCTCGAAAGCAGGGCGGCCAGGCGCGCCATACTCCCCTGGCTGAAGCGAGAGCTGGGAATCATAATCTCGAAGATCTTCGGGCGATTCGTCTCCTCGTTCAGTTCGAGCGGGAGCACTTCCTGCGCGATGATCTGGTCGCCGCGGTCGCTCCGTTCGATCTTGCCATGTACGCGGATGAATGCATCGGAAAGCACCGCACCGGTCTCGGGGTCGGTCTCGCCGCGCAGGTACTGCTCGCACTCCTTGTACGTCTTGGGGAAGATGACGATCGTCGCCTCGCCTTCCATGTCCTCGAGCGTCACGATCGCCATGGGGTCGCCGTTCTTCGTCACGCGCTTGGACACAGCCGAGACCATGCCCGCGAACCAGAACTGCTTGCCCTCGGGAATCTCGACGTTCACCGTCTCGCCGTTGGCGATCTCCTGTTCCACGCCCGTATCGATCTGTGCCAGGGAGTATTCGCGCGCCTTGCTGAGCGCGTACTCGTACGGGCGCAGCGGGTGGTCGGAGACGTAGATGCCGAGCACCTCGCGCTCCGCCTGGAGCTTCATGTGGCGATCCCATTCCTGGCCGTCCGGCTCGGGCACCGTGACCTCGAAGCCGGAGCCCGCGACATCGCCCAGGATATCGAAGAACGAGACCTGTCCCGTGGAGCGCTCCTTCTGCCGCTTCGCCGCGGCGTCGATGATGTTCTCGGGATTCTCCTTGTCGACGAAGCCCATGAGCTGGCGACGCGGATACCCGGTCGAGTCGAACGCGCCCGCCTTGATGAGCGCCTCGATGACACGACGGTTCGCCTGGCTCGAATCGACGCGGTCGACGAAATCGTGCAGGTTCTTGAACGCTCCCCCACGCCGGCGCTCGGCGATGATGGCATCGGCCACGCCTTCACCCACGCCGCGGATGCCCGCGAGGCCGAAGCGCACGCCCTCCGCCGTCGCCGTGAACTCACGGCCGGACTCGTTCACATCGGGCGGGAGCACCGGGATGCCGTCGTGGCGACAAGCGGATACGTAGTGCGTGATCTTCTCGGTCTTGCCGGTATAGCTCGTAAGCACGGCCGCCATGTACTCATGCGGATAGTGCGCCTTGAGCCAGGCCGTCTGCATGACGAGAATCGCGTAGCCCGCCGAGTGCGATTTGTTGAACGCGTAGGACGCGAACTCGAGAACGTCGTCCCAGATGCGCTGCGCGGTCTTGCGCTCGTAGCCGTTGCGTTCCGCACCGTTCATCCAATGGTCGTAGATGGTCTCCTCACGGCCGTCCTCCCACGGAAAGACCTGCTCGGTGAGCATCTTGATCTTCTTTTTCGCCACGGGCTTGCGGATACGACTGTCGGACTCGCCCTTGGAGAAGCCACACATCTCGACGGAGATGTTCATAACCTGCTCCTGGTAGACCATGGTGCCATAGGTCTCGCCGAGGATATCGTCGAGGCGCGGGTCGTAGGAGACGGCGGGCTCCTTGCCGTTCATGCGGTTGATGTAGCTCGCCACCATGCCGGCGCCCAAAGGACCGGGGCGGTAGAGCGCGATGAGAGCGACCACGTGCTTGTACTCAGTGGGCTTCATGTTCTTGATCGTCGCCGTCATGCCGGCAGACTCGATCTGGAAGACGCCGGCGGTGTGGCCGGTCTGCATGAGCTTGAAGATCTCGGGATCGTCGAAGGGAATGGCGTCCACATCGATATCGATGCCGTAGTTCGCTTTGATGTTGGCCTTGGCCTTGGAGATAACCGTGAGCGTGCGCAGGCCCAAAAAGTCCATCTTCAGAAGGCCCATGTCGGCCACCGTATGGCCTTCGTACTGGGTGATCTCCACGCCGCCCTTGGTGTCGAGCTTGGTGGGCACGTGCTCGTTCACCGGGTCGCGGCAGATGAGGACCGCGCACGCGTGCACGCCCTCGCCGCGCGTGAGGCCCTCGATGGAGAGCGCAGCGTCGATGATGCGGCGCGCGTCGTCGTCCGAGCGGTATGCCTCGGCGAAATCGGGGTTGTAGTTCTCCTCGTGCCCCGGCACCTGCTCGAGTACCTGCTTGAGCTTCACCTTGGGATCCGACGAGATCATCTTCGAGAGGCGCTGGCCCACGTACACGGGATAATCGAGCACGCGCGCGGCGTCGTTGATGGCCTGCTTGGCCTTGATGGTGGAGTAGGTGATGACGTGCGTGACCTTCTCGGAGCCGTAGAGCTGGCGGACGTGCTCCACCACCTCCAGGCGACGCTCATCGTCGAAGTCCATATCGATATCGGGCATCTCCATACGCTCAGGTGAGAGGAATCGCTCGAACATGAGGCCGTTCGAAAGCGGGTCGAACGTGGTGATGTCCATCGCGTAGGCAACGAGAGCGCCGGCGGCCGAACCACGACCGGGGCCCACGCCGATGCCGTTTTGCTTGGCCCAGCGCACGTACTCGGCCACGATGAGGAAGTACGCCGCGAAGCCCTTGTCGCAGATGACCTTGTACTCGAACTCGAAGCGCTCCTTGATGGAGACGCCATTGATGACCTGCGTCTCCCAATCCTCGCCGTAGCGCTTAGCCAGGCCCACCTCGCACTCGCGGCGGAACTGGCTCTCGTGCGTCTCGCCCGGATCGAGCAGCGGGTAGCGGGGCAGGATGATCTGGCCCCACTCGAGCTGCACGTCGCATTTCTCGGCGATCTCGACCGTGTTGTCGCAGGCCTCCGGGCAGTACGGAAAGAGCGCGCGCATCTCCTCCTCGGTCTTCATATAGAACTCGCTGCCCTGCATGCGCATGCGGTTAGGGTCGTCGACCTTGGAGTTCATGCCGATGCACATCATGATGTCCTGCACCGGTGCGTCGTCGCGCGTGAGGTAGTGGAAGTCGTTGGTGGCGATGACCTTCACGCCAATCTGGTTGGCGATGTCGATGAGACGACGGTCGAGCTGCTCATCGGTGAGGCCGGCGTCGGTTGAGATGCCGTGGTCCTGGATCTCGATGTAGAAGTTCCCAGGCTCGAAGGTATCGCGGAAGGTGGTCGCCCACATGAGCGCGTTCTCATCTTCGCCGCGGTCGATGCACTTGGGGATGATGCCGGCGATACACGCCGAGGTGGCGATGATGCCCTCGCGATGGCGGCGCAAATTGTCGAGGGTGACGCGCGGCTTATAGTAGAAGCCCGAGACGGCCGCCTCGGAGACAATCTGCATAAGGTTCACGTAGCCGGTGTGGTTACGCGCAATGAGGATCATGTGGTAGAGCTCGGGCTTGCGGTCGCGCGCGAGGGTCTCGTCGGGCGTGAAGTAGACCTCGCAGCCGAAGATGGGCTTGATGACGGGCTTGGGCTTCGCCGTGTCGAGCGATCCGGTCGCTTCCCACACCGCGCAGTCGCGCTCCCACTGGGCGCGTGCCTTCTCGTCTTCGGGTGCCTCGCCAAAGCCTTCCTCGGCAAAGGTTGCCTTGTCGTGCTTCCACTGGCGGAAGTCGGGCGCGGCGTTGTTCACGGCATCGCAGGCGAGACCGAGCTCGGGGATGCCGTACATATAGCCGTGGTCGGTGAGCGCCACGGCCGGCATGCCGAGCTCGACCGCGCGCTTGACCATGTCGCCCACGCGCGTAGCGCCGTCGAGCATGGAATATTCAGAATGGTTATGCAGATGGACGAATGCCACGGATGCTACTCCTTACCTGATGTGCTCGCCGTACCGGATGTGCTACTCGTCCTCGCTGCTCGCCGCTGTGGGCTGCGCTCCTTTTCGCTTCTCCATCCGGTCCATCTCAATCCGGCGCTTGAAGTAGGTGAGCGTGTCGCGCGCCTTGAAGCGCACCTCGATGTTGTAGATGAAGCCGTTGATGGCCGCGGAGATGAAGCCCTGCGAGCCCTTCGGGGTGTATTCCTCGGTGTACACCAGATCGGTGTCGCCGTTGTCACGTTCGGTGAGGCTGTAGCAGATGTGGTTGGTGCCCTCGTTCGATACAAACTGCGCCTCGTAGATGCGCGGGCGCTCGAACTGCTTGATCTTGATCTTCATGGCAACCTTGCGGTGCTTCTGCTCGACGGTGCGCTTGTAGCGATAGCCCGGCAGCTTCTTGACCGAGACCTGCTTGCCGCACGCCTCCTCGATGCTGGCCAGCACCGAGCGCTCGATGACATCGAACACCTCGTCGGGCGTAGCCTTGAAATGCTTCTTCAGCTCCATACCTGCTCCCTCGTACCCGGTCGCGCGCCGCCTATGGCTCGCGCGCCGTCATGGTTTCTTCCGTATTGTACCTATTCGCCGCGCGCACCTGCCGAGCATGGCGCACCACCCGCATCCCCACACAACGTTGCATCGAACACGTAGCGCACCGTCTGTGGCTCTGCCGGCTCATGGGCGCAGGCAATCTCAACGCGCACAAATACGAGCTCAACATGGGTAAAGCCGGCCTTGTGCAGCACATCCGCATAGACGCGCGCCTGCAGCTCGTGCTTCTTGCGCAGCTCGTCCTCGGTCTCCGCCGCGCTGCCGCCGGTCTTGTAGTCGAGCACGAGCGCCGCATGCGGGCGCGCAGGATCGGTGCAGAGCACGTCGATCGCGCCCTCGACAAACGCGCCAAACTCATCGCGCACCGCCTCCATGCCGCACGAGAAGAACGGGACCTCGGCGCGCACGCAGGGCCAGCTGCGCATCTCGGAGCGCACCCGCGAACCCTCCCAGCGAGCCAGCGCCTCGTCAAAGCGGGCAACCTGTGCCTCGGTAAGACCCCAGAAGCGTGCGAGCGCCGCGCGGCGCGACGCAGGAACCGTATCGGACGCGGTTTCGATAAGCCACTGGGCAGCGGCGTGGAACGCCGAGCCGAGCGCCGTGGGATCACCCTGGGGTGCCAAGGCGGCGGTGCCGTCGGAGCGGTCCTGCTCATGGCGATCTTCCAAGGCCACGGTGTCAGCCGCATTGTGCAACGCCCGCGCCATCGAGGTATAGCTATAGGAATCGCGCACAGGCGCGGCAGTCGGCATGACGCGCCACGAGACCGGGGCGGGGCGGGCCAGCGTGAAGCTGTCGAGCGTGGGGGCATCCGGGGATGCCGGAGCACTCTCATCCACGGGTGCGCCTGCCTCCTCCCCCGCTACCTCACCGCCGCGCGCCGCGAGCAGCTCGTCGCCGAAGACAACGTCGTCGAGCAAGATGAGCTCGAAATCACCGGGGCGCGCGTCTTCAAAGACCAGCCGATCGCAATCGAGGCTCGCTGCGGCGGCGGGCAGGATGCGCCCGAGCACGTCACCGGTGAGGTCGAGCGCGGGATTGAACGCGATCTTGCGAGGCTTCGACCGGCTCGTACCGGCCGCGTTGTCCATCGCGAGGATGAGAACCTCCCGGGCGCGCGTCATGGCCACATAGAGTAGACGCGCCTGTTCCTGCAACTCAAGCTCATCGTCTTCGGCGCGCATGCGAATGAAGGCGCCCGCCGCCGAGGTGCTCGCGCATACGTCGTCCACCATATCGGGCGTGAGCTTTTCGCGGAGCTTGTCGAGCGCACGCACGAGTGTCTCCCCCGTGGCGAACGAGCCGTCGGGAAGGCGGGCGCTGGAGAGCAGGGCGGGCAGCGCCACCACCTCGGTGCCGGAGTTGGTGTCGCGCATCTGCACGCGATCGGTGTTGCTGCGGATGGCGTAGCACTCCGCCACGGCAACCACGGGGAACTCGAGACCCTTCGATGCATGGACCGTCATGATGCGAACGGCGCCGCCATCCTGCTCGTTCAAGGCACCGGGCGCCTCCTTGCCCGCCAAGAACCGATCGAAGGCGAGTGCGATGCGCCGCGGGGAGCGTCCCAGCTCCGCCTCGGCCTCGGCGATGGCGTCGAGCGCCTTCAAGACGTTCGCCGCCTGCGCGCGCCCCTGCGCACCGCGAGCCGCCAAGCGTACCATCCAGCCCGATCCATTCACCACGTCGCGTGCGATCTGCGCGATGGAATCGCGTCCCACCCGGGCAAAGGCGTCGCGGAGCACCTCGCGCGCACGCGCTACGAGCGGCAGCCCCTCAAGGCCCGGGGCGTCCTCGTCGCTCATGATGCCCGCGTCCACGTTGCGGCGGCGCGTCTCGCCCGTCATGGGGTCGAAGGCGGTCGCAAGCGCCAAGAACTCCTCGGCACCCAGCGCGAACATGGGCGATGCAAGCAACGGTACGAGACCCGGCGCCGTGTCGGCGGGGTTGGCGAGCGCGCACACGAGCGCGCGGATGCTCTGCGCCTCAACGGTGGACGAGAAGACCGAGCCGCCCGAGATCACGCATTCAAGGCCCGCGGCACGCAGCGCATCAGCGTATATGCCCGCGCGCGACATCTTGCCCAGCAGCACCACCATGTCGCCCACCGGTTGGCCAGCCTGCGCAAGCTCCCGGAAGCGACGCGCGATGGCGGCCGCCTTGGCCTGTGCGCGCGCCTCGGCGTTGCCGCCCGCAACGAAGATCGCCTGGCGACGGGACGCGTCGCGCGCAACAAGCCCATCCTTCCGGCCGTCGTGCGCCTCCAGGTCGAGAAAGCCTGCCATGAGGCCGCCCTCGGCCCCATCGAAGACCTGCGACACATACGCCAAGATGTCCTCATGGCTGCGGAAATTACGCACGAGCTTGACGATCTCACCGGCAGGGGCATCCTCGCCGGTCGGCGCGGCGGCATCTGAGCCACCTCCGTGCGCCGTCTGGGCAATCGCACGCTCCTTGCGCCGGAAGACCTCGACCTCGGCTCCGCGGAACCGGTAGATGGACTGCTGCGCATCACCCACCGTGCACAGCGCGCGATCGCCCGCGCCGGTGAGATACGAGATGAGGTCGACCTGCTGCTGATCGGTATCCTGGAACTCGTCGACCATCACCATCTTGAACTTGTGCGCGTAGAGCTCGCGCAACGCCGGGTGGTCGCGCAGCGCCTCGTAGGCACGGCGCAACAGATCGTTGTTATCGAGCGCCGACTGCTCGGCTTTGAGACGTGTGAACTCGTCCTCAACCTCGCGCGCCAGCACCATGAGCTCATCGAGCGCAGGCGCGCCCGCAGCGAGCACCGCGTTCACCAGCGCATCGGCTGCCTCGGCACCAAGCAACAGCACCGCTTCTTTCGCCTTGCCCTGCGCGCGCGGCGGCTTGCACGCCGCGATGAGGCGCATCACGTCGTCGTAGGTGCGCTCGCTCGCCTCGAAGGCATCGATCGCATCGAGGATGGCCCGCGCGCCGTCTGCCGCCTTTTGGCGCGGGAAATCGGCGATGATCGCACGGCAGGCATCGGCCATGCCACCCAGCTCGATGGTGCCGCGAACAAGGTGGATGTCGTCCATGCCACCCGGCAGGGCGCAGGCGCGCTCGAGCAGGCGCCGCACCACCTTGTGCACGCTCGTACCCGCCTCGCTGCCATCGGGGCCAATCTCACCCATGATGGGGTACCACTGGAACAGATGCTGGAAGCGCCCCGATGCCGCGCCGCGCGGCGTACCGGCTAAGGCTCCCTCGGCGTCCGGCGCCACGCCCGCCGCAGCGAGCACATGGTCGATCGCGCGCTCCATGAGCTCATCGGTGTCCTCGATAACGGTGAACTCGGGGTCGATGCCCAGCTCAAGCGCATGGGCGCGCAAGATGCGCGCGCACATGCCGTGGATCGTCGAAATCCACGCATCGTCCACCGCAAGCGCCTGCTCATCCATGCCCTCGGCGATGAGCGCCGCACGCACGCGCTCGCGAATCTCGGCGGCGGCGTCCTTGGTGAACGTGATGGCGAGAATCTGGTCGAGCCCCGAGGCAAAGGGGCCCGATTCGCGCGAGAGCGCCCAGATGATACGCCGCGTGAGCGTAAAGGTCTTGCCCGAGCCGGCGCCGGCCGAGACAAACAGCGGACGATCGAGCGTGGTCACGATCTGGCGTTGCTGGGGCATGAGCCCGGAAAGGTCGATTGCCATGCGCCGCTCACCCCTCCCGTGGGCCGAATCCGAACGGATGGTTATACGCGCAGCCCGCCGCCGGCTCGTCTGAGGCGCGCACGCACCCGGCCTCGAGCGCGGCCAGGCGCTGCGCGACCCCCGCCTCGACGCGCTCGAGCAGCTCTGCGAAGCCCATGGAACCGCCGGCGCCAGGGAAGCCGTCGCGCACACCGGGCACGCGCCCGTCGTCGCGCTCCTGCTCACAAAGCTCGTCGGCCACCGCGCCCATGAGCTGCGGACGGGTGCCTTTGGTAAAGAAGTACAGCGCGCCGCGCACATCGAGCCCCAGCGCGCGGTTGAGCGCCGTTGCGTAGATGAGGGTCTGCGTATGCTCGGGCAGCCAAGCAGGATCATCTGCCGGCCGCCCACCGGTGCGTTTGTCTGCCACCGTGGGATCGGTGAGCTTGAAGCGCGCCGCGCCCGAGCGATGTTTGTAGTCGATCACCACGGCCCGCGACGATGCATCCACATCGACACGGTCGATACGCCCGCCCAGCGGCCAGCCCGCATAGGTTACATCGAGCTTGTTGAACGAGTATTCAAGATAGGTGGGGACAAAGGGCGCCAGTACCCGCGCCTCGAAACGAACCACGCCCTCGAGCTGCGGCAGGATATCGTCGATCTGCGCCTCCTCGATCCGCGAGAGGGCTACGAGCGCCGCCGAGCTCGCGGTCTTGCCCCGCGCATGCTCGGCGCGCACCGCGCAGAACACCTCGCGCAGCACGCCGAGCGACTGCTCGAGGTTCTGCGGCGTTACGCGCGCGCTACCGTCTTCAATCAGGCGCTCGTGGAAGCGGCAGAGCACGTCGTGTACGAAGTTGCCCTTTTCGATGTTGCCAAAGCCGGCGTCGAGCGCCTGCGGGCGGACGCGCGACGAGACGAACCAACACAGCGGACAGCTGGCATAGCTTTCGATCTGCGATGCCGAGAAGCGGTTGGGCATAAGCGCGCCGCGCGCCTCGTCACGATGCTTGAGCACGAGATAGGGCACCGCCTGCGGCGAGAGCTCCTGCGAAGGCTGGCAGGCCGCATGCCACACCTCAAGCCCACGACCTCGCGCAACATCCGCATCGTGCACAAGGTCGCCCTCGCCCACCACGCGGGGCGTGGCGCCGGTGCGCGCCGCGAGCTCGCTCCAGATGGCCGCCGGATAGCACGGCTTTGCCTGGCGATCATGGGAGACGCGCGCAAGCACCGTGCGAGCACCCGCGCCACCAAGCACGCGTGCGATATGCAAACGCAGGCGCACCATGGGCTCCACCGCCACCGGCTCGACAGCGAGGTCGCAGGCCATGGTCGCAAGCGGCCCCTCGGGATGCGCCAAGGGATACGACGAGACATCGACATCAGCGAGCAACGCGCCGGCATACGTGCCCGGTGCGGCGAGCGCGGCATCTTCGAGCGTAGTGAACACAACCTCGCCGTGTGCCTCGCCCTCAGGCGCGGCCACATCACGCGAGGTGATCACAAGCTCGTCGAGCGACGAGACAGCAAGCGCCTGCGAGATGTTCGCCGCATGCGCCACGTCGCGCACGAACTCGAGGGCGCGCTCAAGGGCCGCCTGCTCGCGTGCGGCGCGCGCCGCGCCGTCGCAGCTCCCCAAGGCAGCCGGGGGCAGCGCCCGGGCAACATCGAGCATGAGCGAAAGCGCCGTGACGGGACGCCCCTGCCAGAGCGCCTGGACGCAATCGGCGCATACAACGGGGACCTCGGCATACGTCGAAGCGGCATCGAGCTTGGCGCGCGAAGCACGCACGCGCCCCTGAACCGACTGCAGCTCGCGCAGCACGCCTTCGACGCCCAGATCGCGCCTGCCGCGCACGCGCTTATCGAAGGCACGCGCCGAAGCGGCATCGACGCCCGAGAACGGCGAGAAAAGCCAGTCGGTCAGCTCGGGCGCAGGCCACCATTCGGTGGCACTCAGCGCTCCCTCGTCTGCAGCGCGCATGCGCTCCACGATATCGCTGAGGGAAGCGAACGTCTTGCCGGCCCCGGTCTCGGTGAAGCGCACCATGCGCACCACCGAACTTGCAAGCCCTGCGGCGGCAAGACGCGCCGCAAGCTCGTCGAACAGCGCCCCCGGCGCAGGCGAGATCGCCGCCACACGGCGCGGCGCGGCGGCGTCATCCCCAGCCGCAAGGCGCTCCAGCTCCTCAACGTATGCCGCCGCCTTGGCATGAGGGCCCGCCACCTCGAGCAGCGAGGGTGCCGGCGGCGCATCTGCCGCGCGAGGCCCCCCCTCGACCACCACATCACACTCTCGCGCCGCATAGGCGCGCTCCAGCACGTCGGCAAGCTCGGCGGCACCCGCCGGCACGAACGCAAGCACGTCGCCTTCGCGCGCAATCGCCGCGAGCAAACGGCTCAGATACGCCGGGAGCTCCAGCACGTCGCACACCGCGACACACGCCGTGCACGGCAGCGCGTGCTGCGCGAGCTGCTCGGTCATGAGCTGCGCCGCCTCGGCACCCTCAACCAGGCCCCGCTCGCCGAGCGCCGCCCGATACGCCTCGAGCACTGCGAGCACCGTCTGCTCGGCCGCACGCGCGTGCTGCCGATAGGCGTCGTCATCCAGCGCGAAGGGCAGCAGGTCGCGCGCGATGCGCGCCAGCATGCGCACGGTGCCGGGATTGTTCTTGAGCGGTGCGAGGTCCTCCGGCGCCATGCCGTCCACAACCGCCGCCATGATGAGACGGCGCTCGAGCCGCGAGGCGAGACGCCGGCCATCACCCATAAGCTCCCAGAGCGTCTCGATGAGCCCGGCAGGCGTTGTCACATCGATGCCCAGCCCGCACCCCGCCTCGGCGAGCGCGCGGCGCTGGAGATCCCGCTCGGTGCGCGAGGGCACCACGAGCGTCACCCGCCCGTGCGCCGCGCCTGCGGCCAGGCGTCGTGCCTCGCGCGCCTCCAGGCGCGCCGGCGTATTCGTATGGATGATGCGAACCGCCATACGGCTCCGTTCTGTCGTCTTGTCCAGCGCGCTCAGCATACCCGCCCGTGCGGACACGCTGCGTCGCGCCTAGCCCACGCGCTTCTCCATGATGTAATCGTCCATGATAAAGCCGTGCCCGATATCGGTCTCAACGGCATCGATCACGGTGAAGCCCTGCCCACGGTAGGCGCGTATGCCCAGTTCGTTGCCCTTGTTGACCGTCAGATACATCGCATCAAGCCCGCGCGTGCGGCACAGCTCCTCATACATGGCAATAACCGCGCTCGCAAAATGCTTGCCGCGCTCCTCGCGCATGAGGTAGATCTTAGAGATAAAGAACCGCCCCGTCTCGGGCTCAACGTGCCCGCCGGTATAGCCCACACGCCGGCCGTCGTCTGCTGCGTGCACAAACCAATACTCATAGCCATAATCTGCCATGTCGCGCTGAATCGCCTCAAGCGACTGGAATTGATCGACCATGTAGGCGGTCTGCGCTTCGCCAAGCGTCGCGGGCCAATACTCAAACCAGATCTCGCGCGCCATCGCGGCGAGCGCTACCTGGTCTGTCTCCGTACAAACCGGCTCGAATGTTGCGTTGCGCACCATGCGACCTCCCCATCCCATACGGCTCGCTATGCCTCGTCCTCCAGCTTGATAAGCACGTTGCGGTAGCCGCCGCACGCACCGTTGAGCGCCTTGGAAACACGGCTCACCGTGGTGGACGAGGCACCGGTGCGCGCTTGAACCTCGACATAGGAATCCCCCTCGTCGAGAAACCGCGCCACCTGAAGGCGTTGGGCAAGATCGCAGATCTCGCGGGGCGTGCAGAGATCGGTGAGAAATCGCTTGAGGTCGTCTTCGTCGCCAATGAGGGCGAGGGCGTGCACCAGCTGGCGCACATCGGAGCGCTCGAACAGCGATTGATCCATCATGGCGCACCATCGCAATCGTGATGTGGGGGTTTGACAATACCGAGCAGTGTAGCACACCGCTCGGCTAAAGCGACGCAGCTACACGAGCTGTGGAAGGGTCGGAATGAGCGAGAGCGCGTCTTCGATGCCGCTCGTCCACCACACCTCGTCGCGCTCGTCGATGAGCACCGCCTCGATGCCCTCCAGCTGTTCGATGGTATCGATCGCACGCTCGGTACCGAGCATGAACGCCGTGGTCGACCATCCGTCGCAATCCATTGAACGCGCGGCGATGATCGTGGCGCTCACCACATCGGTTTTCGCCGGCATGCCTGTCGCGGGATCGAGGATGTGGTGGTACCAGACACCGCCCTGCGCGAAGCGCCGCTCGTGGATGCCGCTGGTGACCACCGAGCCCTCTGCAAGCTGGACCACGGCCCGATGATGCGCGACATCGCGCGGGTTCACGATCCCGATGCGCCAGGGTGAGCCCGCCGCAACACGGGGGCGCGCGGCATCGTTTGCCGGACGACCGCCGCTCACAAGTACGTTGCCGCCCAAGTTGAGCACGAAGCGCGCCACGCCGTGAGCGCGGAGGAGACGCCCGAGATCGTCGGCGATATAGCCCTTGGCGACCCCGCCCAGATCGAGGACCGTCGCCGGGTCGCTGATGGCGAGTGTGGGTACGCGATCCGCGCGGTCCACACGGATGCGCTCGTAGCCCACATGCTCGAGCGCGCGCGCCACCGCAAGCGGCGCGGGCACGACGTGGTTGTGGAAATCCCACAGCGACGTTACGGTCCCCATGGTGATATCGAAGCGTCCCTGGCTCTGCTGGCAGTAGCCCAGCGCGAGCTCGACGAGCTCGGCCGTCTCGGGACAAACCTCAACCGGCGCGGGCGCCGCAGCATGCGCGCGAGCGATATCGGAATCGGTGCGCGTACGCGAAAAAGCGTACTCGAAATACCAGCATCGATCACGCGCTGCAATGAGTGCCTCGTCGAGACGCGCTGCAACCGCCGGATCGCGCGGGTCCTCGCTATCGCCTGCATAGACATAGAGCAGCACGTCGGTGTTGAAGACGAAGAGCTCCATGAGGCGCGCACCATCCGCCGCCTGGCGGGGCATCTCGGCACCCTCACCCGCGCGCGCCGGCGCACCGGCGTCCTTTGGCGTGTACGACATCGCCTGTCCCCTCTTCGTGAACTTATCGCGCACAAACGCGCAACCCTTATGCGTCGCGGCGTTTCGGGCATAATGGGTCGAAACCGCTCCGCGCAAGACCAATCATAGCGCCCGCCGCGCGGGACGCTTCAAGAGATAGGCGTTGCATATGAACTTTCTGCTCAACTGGATCGTGACCTCGCTTGCGGTTGCCATCGCCGCCGCGATCGTTCCGGGCATCATGCCCTACGGGCCGGTCGACACCTGGATCGCGTTCGCGTGTACGGGGCTCGTCCTAGGCTTTGTCAACGCGCTCATCAAACCCTTCGTCACGGTGATCTCGCTTCCCGTCACCCTCATCACCCTTGGCATCTTCCAGCTCGTGGTGAACAGTTTCATGCTCTCGCTTGCCGGTTGGCTCTCGGTGAACATCTTCGGCGCGGGCATCGCTATCGCCGGGTTTGGGTCGGCGTTCGCGGGCTCGATCATCGTGAGCATCATGTGCGCGCTGCTTGGCTCGGTCGCCAAAGACTAGCGTTTGCTCGCCGTGCGCAGCGCCTGCGGGCATCGTCGCCGCAGCTCTCAACCCCATCCCATTCCATCGTATGAGGAGGTTTTCATGGGACGTATATACACCTCGATCGATCAACTTATCGGCGCGACGCCGCTGTTGGAGCTCACCAATATCGAACGTGAGGACCAGCTCGCAGCGCGCGTGCTCGTCAAACTGGAACTCTTCAACCCCGCCGGCTCGGCAAAAGACCGCATCGCCCGCGCGATGATCGACGCCGCCGAGCGCGAAGGACGGCTCGTGCCGCATGCAGGCTATACCATCATCGAGCCCACCTCCGGCAACACCGGCATCGGCCTGGCCTCGGTTGCCGCCGCCCGCGATTACCGCGTCATCATCACCATGCCCGAGACCATGAGCGTTGAGCGCCAGCGCCTCATGCGCGCCTATGGTGCCGAACTCGTGCTCACCCCGGGTGCAGAGGGCATGGCGGGTGCCATCGCGCGCGCGAACGAGCTGGCAGCATCGACGCCGAACAGCATCGTAGCAGGCCAGTTCAGCAATCCCGCCAACCCGCAGGCGCACTACGACTCCACCGGCCCCGAGATCTGGCAGGACACCGACGGTGCGGTCGATATCTTCGTTGCTGGCATCGGCACCGGCGGCGCCATCTCCGGCACCGGCCGCTACCTCAAGGAGCGCAACGCCTCCGTACAGATCGTGGGCGTAGAGCCGGCAGACTCCCCCGTGCTCACGAAGGGGACCGCTGGCCCGCATAAGATCCAGGGCATCGGCGCGGGATTCGTGCCCGAGGCGCTCGATACGAGCATCTACAACGAGGTCATGACCGCCGAGGCAAACGACGCCTTCGCCGCCGCGCGCCGCCTTGCCGCACACGAGGGCGTGCTCGTGGGCATCTCCTCGGGCGCCGCGCTGTGGGTAGCGCTCGAGCTCGCCCGCCGGCCCGAGAACGAGGGGAAGACCATCGTGGCGTTTCTGGTGGACACCGGCGAGCGCTACCTCTCAACCGAGCTCTTTGCCTAGGGCGTGCCATGACGAAGCAGCGCGTATTGGTGGCAATGAGCGGCGGCGTGGATTCGAGCGTCGCCGCCTGGCTGCTCCAGCAGCAGGGATACGACTGCATCGGCGCCACGATGCGTCTGTTTGATGCCGAGGATAACGGCCCCGGCAACCAGCAGGATATAGATGATGCCGCCGCGATCGCACAGCGCCTGGGCATCCCCCACCACGTACTCGACTGCCGCGAGGCCTTCGACCGCGATGTCGTCGAGGCGTTCGTGCGCGCCTACGAGCGCGGCGTCACGCCCAATCCCTGTACCATCTGCAACCGCCGCATCAAATTCGGCTTGTTGCTCGAGCGGGCGCACGAGCTGGGCTGCGACACCGTGGCGACGGGACACTATGCGCGCATCCGGTGCAGACCTGAGGTGCACGCGGCAGGCGAGGCGCAGCCGCCCTCACCCAGCGGCGCACCCGCAGCGGATGGCTCGGCACAAGCCTCCCCTGTCTTCGAACTCGCCTGCGCGCGCGACCTCACCAAGGACCAGAGCTACTTCCTGTACGGCCTCACGCAAGATGTGCTCGCCCACGTGCTCTTCCCGCTTGGCGACCTTACCAAAGAAGGCGATATTCGCCGCATCGCCGCCGAGCAGGGGTTCTCTTGTGCGCGCAAACGCGACAGCCAGGGCATCTGCTTTGTGCCCGACAACGATTTCGCCTCGTTTATCGAGCGGCGCCGGCATGCACAGCTGCCCGAGGGTGACATCGTCGACACCTCCGGCGCGCTGCTGGGACATCATCGCGGTGCCATCCGCTACACCGTGGGCCAGCGCAAGGGACTCGGCGTTGCCGCGGCGCACCCGCTCTACGTGACCGCGATCGATGCCCGCACGAACACGGTGGTGCTCGGTGATGATCAAGACCTCCTGGCAAGCTCGCTCATCGCCGATGACTGGATCTGGTCGGCACCCGAAAGTGATATGGAAGCGCTGCTCGACGAGGCGGAGGCTTCCGGCACCGCGCTACCTGCGAGCGCCAAGATTCGCTACCACCAGCCCCACCAGGGCGTACGCGTAACACGCGCCGAAAGCGCACCCGCGCAGGGCACTGGCTCCGCGCCGGACGGAACCCCGGTACATGGCGGCATCCCCGCGCGCGACGACGCCCCTCAGCGCCGCGCGCTGCGCCTCGATTTCGATGAACCCCAGCGCGCCATCGCCCCCGGGCAGGCCGTGGTCCTCTACCGCGGCGACGTTGTCCTCGGTGGCGGCACCGTACGCTGCGCCTGCTGACGCGCACCCACGCGGCCGCCCGCCACGACGCGGCTCGGCACCCCGCATCGCGCCTTTCCGAATGCCCCCTCAACGCGCAACTGGTCACGAGATGGGACCTATGGGTGATCACGCGCTAGGATTTCGCTCCCGTGGTCAAATCGCGAGGGGTATGGGTTGTCTCAGCGCGTATGCATGCCACCTCACTCGATATTTCTCTGAAAAACACGCCAGCATGCGTCGCCGAAGACCGCTTTCGCAGTTCACTCGACACAGAATGACCCTGTTATTCCATCAAATATGGAATAACAGGGTCTCATGTTGCTCGCAGCATCTCTTTGTTACGCACGCGCTACCCATACCCCTCGCGATTTGACCACCGGCGCGCGATGCCACGAATCGCATTGTTTCAAGTGTGTATAAACGCGTACAAAAAGGCCGGAGAACTGCATATTCAGTTCTCCGGCCTCGATGAGGTGCGTAACGGCGCTTAAACGAACGCTCTCTTGCCTGAGGTGCCCGGTGCCAAGGACGCCGTATCGCCGTGTGCGACAGAATCGCTACGCCATGACCTTGCGGAAGAGCTCCACCACGGCGGCGTGGTCGGCCTCGCGCGGGTTGCCCGGGAAGCAGGCGTCGGCGATGGCGTCGTCGGCCAGCTGGTCGAGGTCGGCCTCGACCAGGCCGTCGCAGGTCGGCTTGATGTCGACGTCGGTGGAGAGCTGGCGCACGGCGGCGATCGCGGCGTCGGCGGCCTCATCGTCGGTCATGCCGGCGGTGTCGACGCCCATGGCGACGGCGACCTCGGCCAGGCGCTTGGTCACAACGGGCTTGTTGTACTCCATGGCGACCGGCAGCAGCATGGCGCAGGCGACGCCGTGCGGGGTGTCGTAGTGCGCGGAGAGCGTGTGCGCCATCGCGTGGTCGATGCCGAGGCCCACGTTGGAGAAGCCCATGCCGGCGATGTACTGGGCGAGCGCCATGCCCTCGCGACCGGAGCCCGGGACGCCGCTCTTGGCCTCGGCCACGGCGTCGCGCAGGTGCTTCGAGATGAGCTGGATCGCCTTGTAGTGGAACATGTCGGAGAGCTCCCAGGCGCCGGCGGTGGTGTAGCCCTCGATCGCGTGGGTGAGCGCGTCCATGCCGGTGGCGGCGGTGAGACCGGCGGGCATGGAGGCCATCATGTCGGGGTCGACCACGGCGACGTCGGGGATGTCGTTGACGTCGACGCAGACGAACTTGCGGACCTTCTCGGGGTCGGTGATCACGTAGTTGATCGTGACCTCGGCCGCGGTGCCGGCGGTGGTGGGCACGGCGATAGTGAAGACGGCGTGGTTCTTGGTGGGGGCCACGCCCTCGAGGGAGACGACGTCGGCGAACTCGGGGTTGGCGATGATGATGCCGATGCCCTTGGCGGTGTCCATCGAGGAGCCGCCGCCGATGGTGACGATGCAGTCGGCACCGGAGGCCTTGTACGCCTCGACGCCGTCCTGGACGTTCTTGATCGTGGGGTTGGGCTTGATCTCGGAGTAGAGCTCCCAGGCGATGCCCGCCTCGTCGAGAAGGTCGGTCACCTTGGCCACGACGCCGAACTTCACGAGGTCGGGGTCGGAGCAGACGAAGGCCTTCTTGTAGCCGCGGCGCTCGAGCTCGCCGGGGATCTCCTTGATCGCGCCGGAGCCGTGGTAGGAGATGTTGTTCAGGACGAAGCGGTTGGACATGATGCCTCCTTGAAACGCTGTTACAGCACGGCAAGACGCCCCACTTCGACGCCCGCCGAACAAGATATACCCAAACTTGGCGCACGACATATAGGTTACGTGCGCACGGAATCGGCAACGTGCCCACCGCTAGGCACGGCAGCACGCCACCGCTAGCTGCAGTGGCGCCACTCTGGATCGGTGAGCATGCGTGCCACGGCAAGGCCCATCGGCAAAAAGAGCATGATCATGACCGCGCGGGTTATCCAGTTGAGCGCGTCGATGGTCTCGAACGTTCCCATGTAGTACACCGCGCGGTACAGATACAGGCCGGGCACCATGATGACGATGGAGGGCACGGTGATCGAGATGCGCGGGAAGCCGCGGTGCGCGCTCGCGATCGTCGCGAGCAGTCCCGCGGTGATGGCGCCGGCAAACGCCGCCGCCTCGGGCGGCATGGCGACAACGTCTACGAGCGTAAGGCGCAGCGTGTTTGCCACCGCGCCCACCACACCCGCGGTGGCGGCCATACGCGCCGGGGAATTGAAGAGCACCGAGAATCCGAACACGCCAACAAAGCTCGCCACGAGGCGAAGCGCCAACAGCACGATCGGCGTCAGGCCCAAGGGGGCGAAGTCATCGGGCCGCAGCTGCACCACCGACGCCACAAGCCATGCCACCAGCGTTGCCACGATGATGACCGTGCACGCGTAGACGAGCCGCTCCACGCCCGAGCGAATGTCGAGCTTGGCAAGGTCGAGCCCGCTCGTGATGAGCGGGAACCCGGGAATCACGAACAGCATGGCGCCAATATAGCCGGCATCGTGGTCCATCGCGCCGGGCAACGCGAGCGATAGTAACCAGAGCGACCCCAAATACGCCAGACACGCCACCGTCACCCCAACGCCAATGCAGGCGAAGTGCGTGAGGTTGCGCTCCGTCATAAGGCGGCGCGTGAGCATGCCGAGCCCCGCGCCAATGAAGGCGCAGCCCATCTCGATGGGGCCACCGCCAAGCAAAAACACGAACGCGCAGCACGCCGCGGCAGAGGCAAGTGCAACCGCCCAAGGCGCGTAGTTGCCCCGACGGTGCTCGATATCGTCCATGAGGGCATGCCACTCCCCCACCGTAAGCTCGGCGCCACGCCGCACAAGGTCGCGCACGAGCTGCTCGGTGAGCCAGATGCGCTCGGTGTTGACGCCCGTGGTGGCAAGCGTGGCAACCTCGGAAAACGAGCCCGTCTCATCGAAGCACGTGCACTCGATGGAGGTAAGGCTCACATCGGTCGTGAGTGTCACGCCGAGCACCTCGGCTGCAGCGTTCATGGCCTCGCGCACGCGCCACGCGCCCGACCCGCCCGAGAGCTTGAGCAGACCCAGGCGGCAAATCAGCGAAGACTTATCGGCAATACCAGCCTTGGGGGCGAGCACGTCGTGGTCGTCTAAGACCTCATGCCAGGGCACCGGCATGTGATTTTGATGTGAGACATGGGTATGGCGGGCGCGATGCGGACGATGCGCCCCTTTGCCCGCAAGCACCTCGAAGATCGATTCCGCGCCGTGTTCCCGCTCCGCCATCGCCTCACCTTTCGAACGAGCGCTCCTGTGAACTCGTATCCATGATATGGCAAACGGCGCGCTGTGGGCGGGCTTCTCAAGAAGTGCGCGGGCACAGAAGCTCACTGCTGCCGAGCGACATCCTCGCCAGCCACCTCGGGGCCAAAGGCGCCCGTGGGAGAAATATCAAACGGGAAGGTACCGCATCGGTTGAATGCGGCGATGAACATGCGTATGGCATTTGAGGGCGTTGTCCCCACGCGCTGAGTCGCCGCCGCGAAGGCTGCCTTCTCTTGAGGCAGCACCTTCGCGACGACCGGGGTCATGTGCTCTGCCATGTTCGATCCTTCATAGCACGATGTTGGTGCGATTCCGGAGGCGGCGTTTGTTGCACTACGTTTGTTGGTGCCGCCTCGCTGCTACGTTTTGCTGTGTTGGTATTACTTAGTTTTACTATGTATTACCCCTGCAGGTAGATTAGCACGCTCGGCCAAGATACGCAAGCCGAAATTCCGCTTCGTGCATCCTGCGCAGGGCCGGACGAAAAGTTACAGATTGAATACCTGAGCCGCGAATATTGCAAATACCAGCAAGCATGCAATACTCGATTGCATATATCTGCATGAAGTTGGTGCCCCGGCTGCGTTTGCTGCGCGCACAGGACATCGACGGTTCTGAAGGAGCACGTATGAAGACTTGGAAGATGCCTAAGCTCGCGCCTATCGCGACGCTCGCCCTTGCCGCCACGCTCGGCCTCGCAGCCTGTGGCGGCGCTCCTGCTACCGAGGGTTCCACCTCCGGCACCGATGAGGGCACCGGCGAGGTTACCACCCTTACTGAGGGCACCATCGCGTTTGCGACCTCGCCCGACTATCCGCCGTTTGAGAACCTCGTCGACGGCGAGTACGTGGGCCTCGACATGGATCTTGGCCGCGCCATTGCCGATGAGCTCGGGCTTGAGTGCGAGTACGTAAACATCGACTTCGACGGCATCGTCCCCGCCATCGTGGCAGGCGGCCAGGCGGACGCCGGCCTCTCGGGCATCTCCATCACGCCCGACCGCGAGGATCAGGTCGACTTCTCCACGCCCTACTACGTCGATAACCAGGCTGTTGCCGTGATGAGCGACAACACCGCCATCACCGAGGACAACGCCACCGAGGCGCTCAACCAGGAGACCGTGCGCATCGCGGTCCAGAGCGGCTCCACCGGCGAGGAGCACGCCGCCGAGTTCTTCCCCAACGCCGAGCTCGTCTCCTTCCCCAACTTCACCGACTGCTTCGCCGCCGTTCAGGCCGGCCAGGCCGATGCGGTGTGCGGCAACATCGCCGTTGTGAACCAGATGCTCTCCGAGGCCTATGACAACGAGCACGTTGTCTATACCTCCGCCACCGGCGAGGAGTACGCCATTGCCGTCTCGAAGGACAACCCCGAGCTGCTCGACGCCATCAACGAGGCCATCGAGACGCTCGACGAGAACGGTACGCTCGACGAGCTCATCGCTGCTAACATGGGTTAACGGGCACGCGCCACAGGCGTTCCCCTAGCACGTCATCGCGGCCCTCCCCGCCCTGCGGGAAGGGCCGTTACCGTATTGAGAAGCGAGGTCTTTGTGAACAGCATCCACCATCATCTAGCTCGCGCGCTCGCGCTCGCCATGCTTGTTGTGGCCGGCAGCCTCGCCTGCCTGGGCGCGCTGCCCGCACCGGCCAGCGCCATGGAGACGGTGCGCTGCACCGGCAGGCCAAACGCCGAAGACGATAAATCGGCCATCCAAGGCGCTACCGAATCGCGCATCACCCTCGAGACCTCACTCGCGGCGGGAGAGGGCATCGAGCAGCTCACGCTCCACATCCCCGAGGGCACCTCGTTCTCAACCGAAGACCTTGCCGTCACCATGCTCACCGGTGACGACCTCATGACCCGCGAGGAGGTCTCCTACACCGAGACCATCGACGGGCAGGACCTCATACTCGACTTTGATGAGCCCCTCAACGACGAGGGGCACTTGAGCATCATGGTCTACGGCGTCTACTTCCCGCAGGCCGGCGGCGACATCCAGGTGGAAGCGAGCTATGTTGCCCAAGGTGCCGAGCACACGCTCGAGAACATCCCCACCATCCCGGTGGTAGGCATCACCGGCACCGAGGCGCTCTCGCAGTGGCTCGAGCAGCAGCCGTGGGTGCAGTCCTGGAATGAGAATCGCTTCTTGCGCCTGTTCTTCGACCCCACCATCATGGTGACGAGCTTCCCCGTGGTGCTCAACGGCTTCTTCATGTCCATCGCGGTCGTGGCGCTCGCCTTCCCGCTCGGCATTCCCGTGGCGCTGCTCTTGGCGTTCATGCGCATGTCGAAGTTCGTCCTCTGGCGCGGCATTGCCACCACGTACGTGAATATCGTGCGCGGCACACCGCTCTTCCTGCAGATCTACATCGCCTTCTTTGGCCTGCCGCTTGCCGGCATCAACGTACCCAACTTCCCGCTCGGCGTTATCGTCATGATGCTCAACTCCGGAGCCTACATGTGCGAGATCTTCCGCGCCGGCATCCTCGCGGTGAGCAAGGGACAAACCGAGGCAGCGCGGTCGCTCGGCATGAGCGGCGCGCAGGCAATGTTTTACGTGGTGCTGCCCCAGATGTTCCGCATGGTGATCCCCAACCTCACCAATGAGTTCATCACGCTGTACAAGGACACGTCGCTGCTCGCCGCCGTAGGCGTCATGGAGCTCGTGATGTACGCGCGCACCATCGTCGCCTCGACCGGCTCGATCACGCCCTACATCGTTGCCGCGGTGTTCTATCTCGTCATCACGCTGCCGCTCTCCAAGATTACCCGCCACCTGGAGGAGCGCGCGCTCGGCCACCAGACCCGTCGTCGCACCCCCGTTGCAGCTTCTGCAGCGTCTACGTCCGAGGAGGCATAAGGCCATGCCCGATACCGCTACCGCATCCGCCACCGAGCCCATCCTCTCGGTGCGCAACCTGCATAAGAGCTTCGGCTCGACCGACGTCCTCAAGGGCATCTCGCTCGATATCCGCAAAGGCGAGGTGGTCGTGGTGCTGGGACCTTCTGGCTCCGGTAAATCAACCATGCTGCGCTGCCTGAACCGTCTCGAGGAGCCTACGAGCGGCCAGATCATCTTCGAGGGCGAGGACATCTGCGCGTCCAAGACGGATGTGAACAGCATCCGTGAGCGCATGGGCATGGTGTTCCAGCAGTTCAACCTCTTCCCGCATCTCGATGCCCTGCACAACGTGATGCTCGCGCAGGAGAAGGTCTTGAAGCGCCCGAAGGAGGAGGCCGAGCGCGTCGCCCGCGAGCAGCTGGCACGCGTAGGCCTTGCCGATCGCGCCGAGTACTTCCCCGACGAGCTCTCGGGCGGCCAGCAGCAGCGCGTTGCCATTGCCCGCGCGCTCGCCATGGATCCTCATGTGATGCTCTTCGACGAGGCCACCTCGGCCCTCGACCCCGAGTTGGTGCGCGGCGTCCTCGACGTCATGCGCGAGCTTGCCCAGGGCGGCATGACCATGGTGGTGGTTACGCACGAGATGGGCTTCGCGCGCGATGTGGCCGACCGCGTCATCTTCATGGAGGGCGGTTATATCGTGGAGGAGGGTGCGCCCGAGCAGGTCTTCGAGCACCCCACAAGCGAGCGCACGCGCGCCTTCATCGGCCAGGTTGCGAGCTAGGCCAGACGCCCACGACATCAAAACGCGTTCTTGTAACGACGAGGCCCCGGTTTGCCACCGAGGCCTCGTTCATGTGTGAGCTATGCGCGCCTGGTGCGCCCGCCGCCATCACCGGGACGACGCGTGGTGCGACCGCGGCCTCCCGTGGCAGGGCGCGTACCACCCCGGCGCTCGGGACGGTGCCCGCGCCGCTCACGCCCAGCAGGCTGGTCGCCGTTGCGCCAGTCGCCCGCGCGTCGCGCATCATGGCGCGACCAGTCACCACGATCGCGCGCAGGCGCCGCCGGCGTCGCCTCCTTGGCCATCGCACGACCTTTCTCACGACGCTGGCGCGGCGCGGTATCGCGACGAGGCGCCTCTTCGCGCACGCGCGCCTTGCCGGTGCGCTTGGGGCGCGCGGGACGCGGCGTGCGCGTCGTGCGCTCAGGTGTATCGGAAGCCTGGGGAGCGCTCGTCTGCGCCTCCACGCGCTCTGCCTCGCCATCACGCGGCGCCTCATCGCGGCGTCTGCCGCGCTGCGCACGTTGTCCGCGACCCGTCGTGCCACGCTTTTTCTTCGAGGTCGACTTACCGCGCTTGGTCTTCTTCTTGCCCGCCTTCGCAGCCGGCATGCGCGCCGGATCCACCACCGGCGGCTGCTCGCCACAGTCGAGCCCCTGGGCATCGAAGAGCTCCGCCGTCTTGCCCATGAGGGCCTCGATGGCAAAGAACTCCTCGATGTCGTTGATCGTCACAAACGTGAGCGCCCAACCCACCTCGCCGGCACGCCCCGTGCGGCCGATGCGGTGAATGTAGTCCGTGGGCTCCTCGGGCACGTCGAAGTTCACCACGTAGCGCACGTCGGTGATGTCGATGCCGCGCGCGAGCACGTCGGTGGCCACCAGCACATCGCAACGGCCACGACGGAAGTCCTGCAGGGCGCGCTCACGCTGGGCCTGGCTGCGGTTGCCGTGGATGGGCAGTGCGCGAATACCGGCGTGGTTCAGGCGGCGACAGCAGGCATCGGCGCGGTGCTTGGTACGGCAGAACACGATGACGCGGCGCGGCCCGTGCTGCTTGAGCACCTGCGCGAGCAGGCCGTTTTTCGCCTCGAGCGATACAGGCAGCACGTACTGGTCGACGGTGTCGGCCGTCGCGGCAGGCGGGGCGATCTCCACGCGCGCCGGATCGTGCACCAGATCGGTGATGGCACCCACGGCCTTCTCGTCGAGCGTCGCCGAGAACAAGAGCGTCTGGCGCTCGGCGGGCGTATGGCCCACAATCTTGCGCACATCGGGCAAAAAGCCCATGTCGAGCATGCGGTCCGCCTCGTCGAGCACGAGCACCTGCACCTCGCTTAAGTTGCAGGCCCCCTGGTCGATCAGGTCAACCAGGCGCCCCGGCGTGGCCACGAGCACATCGCAGCCACGCTTCAAGGCGCTGCGCTGCGGGTTGTACGAAAGTCCGCCCACCACGGTCTGGGCGATATGCTTGGTGCGCGCCGCAATCTTGGTGCACACGGTATCGATCTGCTGCACGAGCTCGCGCGTGGGCGTCACGATGAGCATAAGCGGGCCGCGGCCGCGCGCGCTCTTGCGATCGCGACCATGGCGCACCACATGATCGAGGTTGTTGAGCGCCGGCAGCAGAAACGCCGCCGTCTTGCCGGTGCCGGTCTGCGCAGCGGCAAGCAGATCGCGCCCCGCAAGCACCTCGGGGATGGCCGCCACCTGCACCGGTGTCGGCGCCGTGTAGCGAAGATCGCGCACCGCTTTGAGCACGGTATCGGAAAGACCCAGGTCGGCAAAGCTCGGCGTCTCAGGCGTATCCTCGCGCACCTCGTCGGCGCGGTGATTCTGTTCGGTTGTTGTCATATCGGTACTTCATCCATTCCAGGTGCGAAGGCCCGCAGGGGAACCTTCCAACACCTCGCATACATACACGTTCAGCAGGCGAACGCGCACCAAGGCCAGCAAGGCCACAAACGAACATGTGCGCGGGAGCAGATATTCGCCGCAGGTAAGTATAGGGGTCTCGCGCCGGCACAGGTGTATGGCGCGATTCCGTGCACGCAAATCCCATGACCCTAGACACCCCCAGGGGGTGTGGGTATATACTGCCATTAGATACCCACATGGCGGCGGGAAGCATGGACGCCCGCACGGCCACACCGATAGAAAGGGGCAGGTATGGCCCATGAATCCTTTGATGTAGGCGGCATGACCTGCGCCGCATGCCAAGCGCATGTCGAGCGTGCCGTCTGCGCGCTTCCTGGCGTAGAGAACGTCGCGGTCAATTTGCTCTCGGGCTCGATGGCAGTCGACTTCGATGAGACGGCAATCTCGCCAGATGCGATCTGCGACGCCGTCGATCGCGCCGGCTACACGGCGGCGGTTGTGGGCGCCGCTCCCGCACCGGGTGCGGCGAGCAGCAGCGCCCGCACGGCAGCCACGCTCACCTCGCCCACCAAAAAGCTCGAAGCAACCGCACGAGCCATGAAGACGCGTCTCGTGGCCTCGTTCGTGTTCTGGGTCCCGCTGTTCTACATCGGGATGGGCCACATGCTCGGCTGGCCCGTGCCCGCCGTGTTCACCGACCCCGCGCACGCCATGACGCTCGCCCTCACCGAGCTTGTGCTCGTGGTGCCCATCATGTATCTCAACCGCGCGTACTTCGAAAACGGCTTCAAAACGCTCGCGCACCGCGCGCCCACCATGGACGCCCTCATTGCCATCGGCGCCGCCGCGAGCGCGGCGTGGTCGATCTACGCCATGTTCCTCATGGCCGACGCACTGTCCACCGGAGATGTTCACGCCGCGCACGCCATCGCCATGGACAACCTCTACTTCGAGAGCGCAGGCACCATCCTCACCCTCGTCACCGTGGGCAAATACCTCGAGACGCGGTCGAAGTCCAAGACGGGCGACGCCATTGAGAAGCTCATCGACCTCGCACCGAAAACTGCGACCGTGATTGATACCGAAGGCGCCGAGCACACCATCGCGGTGGAGGCGATCCAGCCCGGGCAGACCGTGCTCGTGCGCCCCGGCGAGACGATTGCCGTCGACGGCGTGGTGCTCGAAGGCTCCTCTGCCGTCGACGAGAGCGCGCTCACCGGAGAATCCATTCCCGTGGAGAAGGCACCGGGTGCCACGGTCAACGCCGCCACCATCAACCGCACCGGCTCCTTCACGTTCCGCGCCACCCGCGTGGGCGCCGACACGGCACTCGCCAAGATTATCCAGCTCGTCGAGGACGCCAACGCCACCAAGGCGCCTATCGCGCGCCTTGCCGACAAGGTCGCGGGCGTCTTTGTGCCCGTGGTGCTTGGCATCGCCGCGGTCACCTTCGTCGCATGGCTCATCGCGGGCGGCTCCATCAACCAGGCGCTCACCGCAAGCGTCGCTGTGGTGGTTATCAGCTGCCCCTGCGCGCTGGGCCTCGCAACGCCGGTTGCCATCATGGTGGGCACCGGGAAAGGCGCCGAGATGGGCGTGCTGTTCAAGAGCGCCGAGGCGCTCGAGACGCTGCATAAGGTCACCTGCGTGGTGCTCGACAAGACCGGAACCGTAACCGCGGGCAAGCCGGTCGTCACCGACATCGTACCGGCGCTGCGCGCAGACGGCACGCCTGCGATGTCCGAGAAGGCGCTCATGAAGCTCGCCTGCGCGCTTGAGAAGCGCAGCGAGCACCCCCTCGCCGAGGCCATCATGGCCCGCGGCGACGAGATGGGCATCGCCGCCCGTACCGTCGAGGAGTTCCGCGCGATTCCCGGCCGCGGCGTGAGAGCGCGCGAAGGGGAGAGCGTCATCGCCGCCGGCAACGCCGCCCTCATGGCAGACCTCGGCATCGAGATGTCCCACGAGCTCGAGCAGGCGTTTGCGCGCGCGGGCAAGACGCCGCTGTTCTTTGCGCGCAACGGCCAGCTTGCCGGCACTATCGCCGTTGCCGACGAGGTGAAGCCCACGAGCGCCGCCGCGATTCGGGCGCTCGGCGAGCTGGGCGTCTCAACCGTCATGCTCACCGGCGACAACCGCCAAACCGCCGAGGCCATCGCACGTCAGGTGGGCATCGAGCGCGTCATCGCAGACGTCATGCCCGCCGACAAGGAGCGCCAGGTGCGCGCGCTGCAAGCGGACGGCGCCTGCGTTGCCATGGTGGGCGACGGCATCAACGACTCACCGGCGCTTGCCCGCGCCAACGTGGGCCTCGCCATTGGGACCGGCGCCGACGTGGCAAAGGAAGGTGCCGACGTCGTACTCATGCGCAGCGACCTTGTTGACGTGGCGCGCGCCATCGAGCTTTCGCGCGCCGTGATTCGCAACATCAAGCAAGACCTCTTCTGGGCGCTGTTCTATAACGCCTGCGGCATCCCGCTCGCAGCTGGCGTCCTCTTCCCCCTCGTAGGCTGGCAGCTCTCGCCGATGTTCGGCGCGGCAGCCATGAGCCTCTCCAGCGTATGCGTCTGCACCAACGCGCTCAGGCTCCGCGGGTTTCGGCCCACGGTGACCGACCGCGCCGCAAACACCGGTGCATAGGCGGACATACCATACGGTACACCGGGCGCAGCGTCGCCCTAACAGAAAGGATTGAACCATGACCTACACCATCAAGACCGAAGGACTCCATTGCGGACATTGCGACGCCGCCGTGGAAACCGAGCTCATGAAGGTTCCCGGCGTGACCGACGCCGATGCAGACCATGAGACCAACACCGTCGTGGTGGAGTGCACCGGCGCGGTCGATGAGGCGCTCCTCACCGCCGCCGTTGCCGCCGCAGGCAACTTCACTGCCCTCACCGTTACGGCCGCCTAGCATGCAGGCGGATCGCGAAAAAACGCTGCGGCTGCTCCGCACGGCACGCGGGCAGATCGATGGCATCATCAAGATGGTCGAGGCCGATCGCTACTGCATCGACATCTCGACGCAGCTCATGGCAACGCAGTCGATTCTGGGACGCATCAACGCCGATGTGCTCAAGGCGCATATGGAGCACTGCGTGCGCACCGCCGTGGAAAGCGGCTCGGAGGATGAGAAGCACGAGAAGCTCGCCGAGGTGGAGCGCGTGATCGACAAACTTACCCGCTAGCCCTTCGCTGGGCGGGATTGCTGGCCGTAAGAGTGGGTACAACCATCCCGTACCACAACGCGCCCGCGCGTCGAGGCAGCCGCCTCACGCGCGGGCGCAGGCGCTGCGAGAGGACACACGATGCAGGATTTCATGAACGGTCGCTATGGAGCCGATGAGCTCTCGTTTTCGCTGGGCGTGCTCGGCATTGTCCTTGCGCTGCTTGCAACCATCTTCTCGGTGCGCGTCCTCTCGCTGATCGCGCTCGCGGTGCTCATCATCGCGCTCGCGCGCTCCTTCTCGAAAAACATCTCAGCCAGGCGCAAGGAAAACGACGCGTTTCGCACGCAGGCCGCCAAGATTCCCGTGGTGGGCGAACGTATCGCCAACATGGGCAGTAGCGCGCGTAGCGCTTACGGAAGCGCCTCGACAGCGGCGCGCGGCGCCACCAAGGAGGACCTGAAGCGCCAGGCGCGCACTGCCAAGAAGATGTGGAAGGAGCGCAAGACCAAAGCGTTTCTCAAGTGCCCCACCTGCGGCACGATGCTGTCTGTGCCCAAGGGCAAGGGTCGCCTCATCGTGACCTGCCCCAAGTGTAAAACGCGCATGGAGACCAAGTCCTAGGTTCCGCTCGCGCGCAGGCGGCACGCATCTGGCACAATAACGGGAAGCATCCATTTTTTTGCGAGGTACCCCATGGCCACACCGCTGCCCGCCCGCTCCATCATCGACACGCATACGCATACGCACTTCTCCGACGGCGCCGGCACCTTCGAGGCAAACGTCGCCGCGGCGAGCGCCGCCGGCTGCCGCGTCCTCGTAGCGACCGACCACCTCACCCTGCCCGCCACACTCGACCCCACCAGCGAGGTATGCGTTGCCGAGCGTGACCTGCCCGCACACCGCACGGCGTTTGAGGCGGCACGCGACGCGCATCCCGAGCTTGAGGTCATCTATGGCTTCGAATGCGATTGGTACGAGGGATGCGAGAAGAACATACCCGCGTGGAGCGCGGGCGCGCAGGTACGCTTGGGCTCGGTGCACTGGCTGGGCACGCCCGAGGCGGGCGACTGGATTGACAACGATGAAGATCTGAGCATCTGGGCCGCGCTTGGCCCCGATGAGGTGTGGCGCCGCTATGTTGAGACCTGGTGCCGCGCGTGCGCATGCCCGCTCTTCAACACGATGGCGCATCCCGACCTCGCTATGCGCTTTGCCAACGAGGGCTACGCCCCTACCATCGACCTTGCCCCTCTCTGGGACGAGATGGCGTGCTGCGCGCACGATTTGGGGGTGCGCGTCGAGCTCTCAACGGCGGGGCTGCGCAAGTCCGTGCGCGACTACTACCCCGCCCAGGGGCTCCTTGAGCGCTTCTGCCATGCCGAGGTGCCGCTCACGGTGGGCTCAGATGCGCATACGCCCGCTGACATCTGCTGGGGCATTGCACGGGCATACGACCATGCCGCGCGCATAGGCTATCGCAGCATCGAGGTGCCGCGTGCCGATGGCTCGTGGGAGGCCATGGCGATTGTCTAACAAAAACGCGGTGCCCAGGACATCCCGGACACCGCGCATACGTGCGATGATGCTATGCGCAAGAAGCGCTACTCCTCGACCGGCTCAAACTGATCGGGACCGACGCCGCACACGGGGCACACGAAGTCCTCGGGGAGCTCAGGCGTATCGACCTCGACCTCGTAGCCGCATACAACACACACGAACTTGTACTTCTTCTCGTCAGCCATGATGGTTTCCTTTCGTTGGCGATGAACTTGTGGTTAGTATATCCAGCCGCGCCCTTCCCTATCCCGTGAACGCGCGCTCGATACGCTCTTCGCAATTAAGACACATTCCTAATAGCAATCACGCCTGATAGCTCGATGCCTTGGGCGGCGTCTTGCCCTTGAGCACGGCGTGGTAGTAGGCGTAGGTGAGCGGCTCTTCGTCCGAGAGCTTCTGGGCGTCGACCACATCGCCGATGAACAGCAGATGCGTGCCCACATCCACCGTGTCGACGAGCTTGCATGCAAGCAGGGCACACACGTGCTCGGGTGAATACGGGCTGCCCACCGCGGAGGTCTCGCAGCCATAGTGCTCGAACTTGTTGTAGGTGGCACTGCTCCTAAAACCGAAGTTGCCAATGTAGGGCATGTCGGCGGTCTTGTCGATCACCGTCACGGTAAACGCCTTGGCCGCGGCGATCACGCCGGCCGTGACGTTCTCCTTGTTCACCGCCACCATCACGCGCGGCGGCGTCGAGGTGACCTGCGTGGCGGTATTCACCACGCATCCCGCCCGTTGACCATCTGCCTCGGCCGAGACCACGTAAAGCCCGTAGGTCATCTTGAACAATGCGGTTGCATCCATCGGGGAGCTCCCCTCTCATCGGGCGGCGCTTGCGCTGCCGGTACTGGAAACGCGCGAAGCATCTGCCCCGTCACGTCTCCCTTACCTGCATGGTTCCCCAACAGACCGATTTGTAACAGGATGCCGCGCGGCAACGGCACGCGTCGTGCTACGGGCGATCGAGCACGCAGTTTCTCCCGGGACCGGGGAAGCAACGGCTGCACGACACGCAGCGCGGCTCATAGCCGGCGTCCCGCTCCCAATGCGCAATAAGATCGGGCTCGCTTGCCAGCGGGCGCGCCAGGCCAAAGCCCGCGATACCCGTGGTATCCAGCAGCTCCTGCATCTCGGCACACAGACGGTTGCCGCCGGTGAGGATCACCGGGATGTCCACGCGCTCAGCCAGCGCAGCGGCATACGAGGCGTAAAGGCCATGCTGTCCATCGGGGCCTGAGATCTTGACCTTGCCGTACGTGGTGCCGCTCACCTCGATGGCGTCAACATACGCCGCGAGCGCCTCCGATACCTGCAGGCTCTCGTCTTCGGTCATACCGCCCTCGACGCCGTCCGAGCTGTTGATCTTCACGAGCACCGGGAAGGTCTCGCCCACGGCAGCACGCACCGCGCGCGCCACCTCAAGCGGGAAGCGCATGCGGTTCTCAATTGATCCGCCGTACTCGTCTTCCCGGTGGTTCCACACCGGATTCAAAAACTGACTTAGGAGATACCCGTGAGCGCCGTGAATCTCAACACCATCACAGCCAGCCACTTGGGCACGACGCGCCGCCGCGGCAAAGTCCGCCGCCATCGCATCCATGTCATCGCGTGTCATGGCGCGCACCTCACGCGTGCCATCGGGCGAGGTGCCATCCGAGGCACCCAGCGCAGGAGCTGCAAACGGGCCCTTGCCCGCACCGGCACCGCAGTAGGCAATCTGCGCCACGATCGCGGCACCCGCCTCGTGCACGCAGGCAACGAGCTCACGCCATGCCGGCACCAGCTCATCGCGATCGAGCCCCATCATGCGCGAGGGATGATAGCCGTCGTCGCGCACGTACGCAAAGCTCGTGATAATGGTGCCCACGCCCCCGTGAGCGAGCTCGCGATAGATGCGCATGACCTCGGGCGTGATATGCCCGTCCGTGTCGGCTGCGCCTTCGTAGGTCGCCGCCCGCACAAAGCGGTTCCGCGCCCGCAACGAGCCTATCCGCAGCTCATCGAACAGATGCTGTTCGCCCATACAATCGCCCATGGTCTTCCTTCCTCAACTGACGGCATGATGTCTCCCCGGGCTCTCCCCATCATACCGAAAGAGGAAGGTTAGCGGTTGCGCGCTTTCAGGGCGCGCTCGATCTCGCGCTGCATGTCGCGCTTGGCCATATCCTCGCGCTTGTCGTAGAGCTTCTTGCCGCGGCCCAGTCCCAAGAGCAGCTTCACCCTGCCGTCGGCGTTGAAGTAGAGTTCAAGCGGCACAAGCGCGTAGCCCTTGATGCGCAGCTTGGCGTCGAGATGGTCGATCTCGCGCCGGTGCAGCAAGAGCTTCCGCCGGCGATCGGGGTCGCGGTTGAAGATCGAGCCGTGGCTGTAGGGATGGATATGCACGCCCATGAGCCAGCACTCGCCGCCGCGGATGAGCGCGAAGGTGTCGGTGATCTGGCAGGCGCGCTCGCGCAGGCTCTTCACCTCGGTACCCGCGAGCTCAACACCGCATTCGTAGGTCTCCTCGATGGTGTATTCGTGCCGTGCAGCGCGGTTCTTGGCAATGAGCTTGCGCTCCTTAGGCTTCGGCATGGCGCCCCTCCTCACGGTGCTCGCTCGCGAGCTCGGCGTCCGATTCGCGGATGAGTTGGATCAGCGCACGGGATGCGTCGGCGCCAATGAGGTCGCGCGCGGCAATCGTAAGCCGCGTGGCCTCTTGCTCGTTGCCCGCACGCGCGGCGTCGGTGGCGCACATAAGCATGCACACCGCGATCTCGGCATTGGGCGTGGCGGGAACACCTTGCTGCTCGAGCTCGGCAAACGCCTGCTCATCAGAAATCTCGGCATGCTCGGGATAATCGCGGTCGAGTCGCTCGCGGAGCATCGTTGCCGTGCGGCACGTATCATCAAGCTCGCACGCACGCCGCGCACAAGCGCTCGCCGCCGCGAGGTTCTCCTCATCGAGGAACAAGAGACCGAGGTTGGCATAGGCGCGGGCTGCATCACGCGCGTTCGAGGCGCGCTCGACCACCGAATGGCTGAGCGATGCCCATTCTTTCGTATCGCCCAGAAAGCGGAAGAGCTCGGCCAAATCGAGCCGATAGGCGCAGCGCATGGGGTTCCAGCGAACTGCCTGCATGAGCGCATCGCGCGCCAGCGTGTGCTCGTTTAAGCGCACGTAGGCAAACGAAAGGTCGGCGTACAGGCGATCAAAGGGCACCGTCACGTTCACCAGCGTGCGCGGGTCGCCCTCAACCCGGCGGTATGCGAGGCGCTCGAACGTGCTGCCAAAGCTGAAGTACTGCGTGTCTTCGGTAGGCGTGCAGGACGTATCGATAAACGCCTCGGCCGCATCGCGCAGATCAAGCAGCAGCGGCAGCGCCGTCTGCGCGTCATCCTGCGCGAGAAAGTTCTCGGCGTAGGCAAGATCGTTCATGCTAAAGGGTGCTTCCATGATGCCTCCTGATTACTCGAGGTTTCAGTGTAGCGTACCCACGATATGGATGAGCCTGAAATCGAGATGGCCGCGCACGGTGTTGACTCGCGTCACCTCCACAATCACGCGGTCGCCCAACGTGATGCGCCGGCCAGTCGAGGCACCGGTAAGCGTAAGCGCCCGTTCATCGAGGTCGAACCACTCGCCGCCCAGGTCGCGCAGGTGCACCATCCCCTCGGCATGGGTCTCGTCCAAACGAACAAACACGCCTGCGCAATCGATCCACGACACCGTGCCGGCAAAACGCTCGCCCACGCGATCGGCATAGTATTGCGCGACCTTGATCTTCTGAGAGGCGTGCGCCGCGGCATCGGCCATGCGCTCGCGCTCACTCGAGGTGCGGCACACCTGCGAAAGCACAGCATCGAGCGCCTCGGCACCGCGGCCTACGAGCGCTTCGGTCCGCTCGCGCGCCGCACGGGCACCAAGGCGCTCGCGGGCGATCTGCAGCTTGAGCACACGATGGACCACTAAATCGGGATAGCGGCGGATGGGGCTCGTGAAGTGGCAGTACGCATCTGCCCCGAGCGCATAGTGTCCCTCGTTTGCCGGCTTGTAGATAGCACGTTGCATCGCGCGCAGCAGCAGCGCGTTCACGAGTTCGCCGTAGCCATCATGCGCATGGGCAGCAAGCACCGCGCGCATCGCCGCCTGGCTTCCCGCCGCGATACCGCCCGCCTCACGATGGCTCACCGCGCCGAGCTCATCGAGCACATGCGCGGCATCGGCAAGATGGTCGGGCACCGGCGGCTCGTGCACGCGATAGGCGCATGGCAGATCGAGTGCCGCGAGCTTCGCGGCGACGCACTCGTTCGCCAGCAGCATGGCCTCCTCGATAAGACCAGTTGCCGCCGTGCGCTGCCGACACGCAAGCTCGCGCGGCATGCCCTCGTCATCAAGGACGGCATGCACCTCGACGGTGTTGAAGTCGATGGCACCGCGCTCATGGCGCAGCCGCATGCGTGCGCGGGCGAGCTCATCGGCACACGCAAGGAACGCGGCCAGATCGACACCCGCCGTCGCAGCGCGCGCCACCTGCTCGGCAAGGGGCGCTCCGCCCACCGGCGTGCTCATCGCGGTATCTGAGGCCACGTTACCCGCCAGGAGCGCATCGGCCTGATCGTAGGACAGGCGAACCCGCGACCGGATAACGCTGGGATACATGACGGCATCGCGCAACCGACCCCCAGCATCGAGCGTGATGTCCACCGTCATGGCCAGACGGTCGGCATCAGGCACGAGCGAGCATAGATTGTTCGAGAGCTGCTCGGGCAGCATGGGCAGCACGCGGTCGGCCAAATAGACCGACGTTGCACGGCGGCGCGCCTCGAGATCTACCGCATCGTCCCACACAACGTAGTGGGAAACATCGGCGATGTGCACGGCCAAGAGATATCCGCCGTCATCTGTGCGCTCAAGCGAGATCGCATCGTCGAAATCGCGCGCGTCAACCGGATCGATCGTGCAGCAGAAGCGATCGCGCATATCGCGACGCACGGGATCGGCAAGCGCCTGCTCGATATCGAGCGCAAGCTGGCTGGCTGCCGCCTCGGCACACGCGGGATACCCATCTTCCAGATCGTAGCGCGCCATGATGCACCGGATGCCCACATCGCTCGCATCGGCAGCTCCGATGCGCCGCTCGATGGTGACCACGCCCGATTCCACGCGCGTAGGATAGGAAACGATGCGCGCTTGGACCACATCCCCGCGTGCAACACCGGCGTGACGTGCGGAGTCGTCTGTAGGCGGCATGAAGAAATCGGCCTTCACGCGCGTATCGAGCGGGCGGATCACGCCCAGGGGCCCGGCGACATCGTAGGTGCCCACGATGCTTGTCGCCGCGCGCTCGGTCACGCCCTCAACCACCGCACGGCGCTCACCATGCTGTCCGCGGTGCAGGCTCACCACAACCGTATCGCCCGCCATGACCTCCCGCAGCGACCGGCCAGCGAGCCTGAAGGTCCCCTCGGCCGTCTCCACCGTACCGCCGCGCTCAGTGAGCCGCACGGTACCGGTAAGGCTCGGCCGACGCTGGCCACGCGTTGGCTTACGGCGATGAGCAGCATGCCGTTTGCGTCCCACAGCAATCATCCTTTCAAGCACACTGCAATCTACATGCAAAGAAGCCGAGGGTGTACCCTTCGGGCGTGGTCCTCGCCGCGCTGCGGCTGCGGGAAACGCCCTGCGGGTACAACCCCCGGCTTCAGTCATCGTACCAGTTAGAAAAGCTACACCTTGAGGTAGCGCCTCATCGCAATGGCAGAACCAAACAGACCAATCACGATGCCCACAACAACCAGCGCACCATACGTGGTGAGATACATGGTGATGGGGAGCTCGATCGACATCCAGCTGCCAATGGAGTTCTGCACCATGGGCACGAGCATGTTGCGGAAGAGCTCGAGCACGCCGATGGCAAACAGCGACCCCAGCAGCGCCTGGATGACGCCCTCGGTCACGAACGGCCCGCGAATGAAGCTGTTCGAAGCACCAACCAAGCGCATAATCGCGATCTCGCGACGACGCGCGGTGATCGACAGGCGAATGGTGTTGTTGATGAAGATGAAGGCGATGAAGGTGAGTAGGGCCACGAGCACGATCGCCGCATAGCGGATGTAGCGGGTGATCTGGAAGAGGCGGCCCACTTCCTCCTGGCCGTACAGCACGCTCGCATCGACGTCACCGTCGTCGACGATCGCCTGGAAATCGGGGTCGTCCTTGATGCGCTGTGCGGTCGAGGCAACCTGCGAGGGGTCGTTCATCTCGATCACAAACGAACGCGGCAGCGGGTTCTCGCCATCAAGTGCAGACAGCGTGGCATCGGCGTTGTTGGACATGTTGCCGGAGTAATCGGCAAGTGCGTCCTCCTTCGTCTTGAACTCGATGCTCGCGATGTTGTCCCAGCTATTGAGCTTGTCCTCGAATGCCTGGATTTGCTCGTCGGTGGCCTCATCGGCAATGAAGGCGTTGATGGTGACCTGCTGCTCGACATCGCCTACCACCGAGGTCACCATGGCGGAGCCGATGATGAAGAGGCCGATGATGAAGAGCGACAAAAAGATCGTGATGACGGCGCCCAGCGAGGTGGTCCAGTTGCGGAAGAAGTGGCTCAGGGCCTCGCGCAGGGAATACCCGAGATTAGTAGGTGCCATAGTCGCCGTAGCCTCCCTTCTCCTGGTCGCGGACCACATGGCCCGCCTCGAGCGCCACGACGCGGCGGTGCATGGAGTCGACCATCTCGCGGTCGTGCGTGGCCACGATGACCGTGGTGCCGGTGCGGTTGATGCGCTCCAGAAGCTTCATGATGCCCAGCGAGATAGCCGGGTCGAGGTTACCGGTAGGCTCGTCGCAGATGAGCAGCGGCGGGCGGTTCACCATGGCGCGCGCCACGGCAACGCGCTGCTGCTCGCCACCGGAGAGCTGGTCGGGCATGGAGTCCATCTGGTCTGCCAGGCCCACAAGGCGCAGCACCTCGGGCACCTGCGAGCGGATGACGCCCTTGGGCTTGCCGATGCACTGCAGCGCGAAGGCCACGTTCTCATACGCGGTCTTGCCGGGCAGCAGCTTGAAGTCCTGGAACACGGTGCCAATCTGGCGGCGGAAGAACGGGACCTTGCGGTTCTTGATGCGCGTAAGGTCCTGGCCGGCCACGAGGATGCGACCCGAGGTGGGACGCACGTCGCGCGTCATGGTGCGCAAAAGCGTGGTCTTGCCCGATCCCGAGTGGCCCACCAAAAAGACGAACTCGCCCGGATAGACCTCGAGGTTCACGTCGTCGAGCGCGGGCTTGTTGGGCTGTGCCGGATACACCTTGGTGATGTGCTCGAGCAAGATGACCGGCTCCACGCCGGCATCGCGCGCCATCTTCTTGCGCGACTCGCCCACCGGAGCAAACACCGAGGTGAAGTCCGGGTTCTGGAGCGCGGCGTCAAGATCTGCCACCTGGCGTGCCTCGTCGGCGTCGAACGAATCGTCTGCCGCGACGCTCGCAGCAGGCACGGCGCTCGACGCAGCCATGAAGGCGCCCGTGTCGCTTGGATCGAGCGGGGCCGCGGGCACGTCGACCGACGGGATGTTGAGCATCGCGGCGTTGACGTTCATGTACGCGGGCTCCGCCGCCGGTGCCTCGGCAGCAGCCTGCTCGGACTCGGCGGGGATGGTGGTCATGGAATCCTCAGCGCTATCTGAGGAAAGGGCGAAATGAGAGGCAGCGGGCCGGGCCTGCGGCATGGGCTGCTCGTCGACGTCCGCCCCCGATGTGCGGAAGTGGTTACCCACTAGAGCTCCTTCGTGTCGTACGTTAAAGCTACGGACGGAATGTATTTTACCAGCGTTGCCCCCTGCACCATAGAAGCAGCACAGACGCGCCACAGCTACTGGTTGATGCGGTTGGTTACCTCGAGATCCACAAACGAGGTCATGAGCCACGTGTCGCCCACGCGTTCGAGCGCATAGGTGCACTCCTGCGTCATAAGTTGCAGCGGTTTGCCGGGCACCTGCACATAGAAGGTCTCACGCGTCGATACCGTAGCGTGCGCGTCATCTGAGTAGGACGCGGGCGAGATCTCGTAGGAGTCGAGCTCCTCGGAGATGCCGCGCGTCACATACGCCTCCTGCTCGGCGTAGATGGCGCTGCCGGGCTTGAGGCAGTCTGAGATGCGCGAGAAATCCGTGTAGGTCATGGCGTCGTCGAAGTTCTTGAGGTAGCGCTCGACGGTGGCCTCGGGCCCATCGGCAAAGATGGTCGAGCTCTCGGCACTCAAGAGCACGTTGGGCGTGTAGCTATAAGAGCAGCTGCCCGTGTAGTCCTCGCCTGCATACCCCACCTGGATGGAGGCGGCGTCCGAGACCGACGCGCCCGTGGAGTCGGTGAACTCAAGGAGGTAGAGCTCCTTTTCCATGCGATAGATCGAGTCGTAGAGCTCGGCCATGGAACCCACGCTCGCGATGCTATAGTACGCGCCGCCCGTGGCATCGCAGATTGCCTGCACGCCGCTGGCATCCACCGAGCCAATGCCGATGATGAAGACCGGCACCCGGTAGCGATTGGCAACCTCGATCACATCGTCCATGGTGCAGCTGCTGTAGTTGTCGTCGCCGTCGGTGAAGGCGATGACGCAGCGCGCGCCGTCCTGCGCCGCCATGCGCTCAACCGAGGCATAGAGCGCGTCGTAGAGGCTCGTCATGTCGTCGGTCGCAAGATTCGAGATGCTTGTGGAGAGGGCCGCTTCGTCGGCGGAAAGCTCGCGCTCCAGGCGCACGCCGGTGGAGAACGACACGAGCTCGACCTCGTCGCCGGCATCGAACTGCATGCTCGACACGAAATCGCGCATGATGCGCTTCGCATCGTCGAGCGGGCTCCCGCTCATCGAGCCGCTCACGTCGGCCACCATGCCCACCTTGAGCGATTCCTTCTCGTTGAGCTGCGTGGCGGTGACCACCGTCTGCTTCACGAAGGTCGCGTTGGCATCTTCCCGCTCGATATAAAAGAGCGTGCCGTCGAGACCTTCGGGCACCTCACCGGTGGCGGGGTCCTCAACGCGCAGGTAGAGGCGTACCGTTGGGAATGCCGAGGCATCGACCTGCTGCACGGAGATGGCAAGATCGCGCGCCGGCTCGCTCACCGCCACCTCGGCGGGAACGTCAGCCGCGCTTCCAGAGCCTTGCTGCGACGTACCGGTTGCAGGGGCAGCGCCTCCGCCACCAAGCTGCGTGCCCACGAAGGCTGCAAGCGCCAGCAGCGCCACCACGCAGACCGCCGCGATGGCGATCATGGGGCCACGACGGCGCGGAGTCTGCGGTACCGCTGCGGGCGTATCCGGTGCAGGTGGGACGGGATGGCTCGCGGGCGCGTCTGGAGCGGCCTGCGCCCGCTGGACAACCTGCGCGCCGCATGACGTGCAGAACTTCGCGTTATCGGGCAACTCCGCGCCGCACTTCGTACACCACATGGCTAGACTCCCCCGTCCTCGCACACAAACCCCAGGCCGCGGGCGATACCGCGCGCATCGGCAGCGGCCCAGATGCCGGCAAGGTCTCCCGTGGCAGCACGCGCACGCATGGCGGGCACCGTGTGAAACCCGTGCTCCACAATGAAGCCGGGCACACCTGCCGTCGCCGCGCCGCGCAGCACGCCGTAGTAATCGCTCGCGCCATCGTCGCGCAGGCGCACATAGACCGTTCCCGGCGCGTTCACCTCGTCATTATAGGCGTCCGACCATGCGCGGAGCTCATCTGCACCTGCAACGGCATCGAATTCGTCGCAGGTGGCAATACCCGCCTGTGCGCTTGCCCGAGCAAGCTCTGCACCTATGGCGTTGGCCACCTGCAGGGCCTCGGGCGACGTTGCGGCACACGTGTTTGCAATCACCACGGGCTTCGTGATAGCGAGCGTCTGCTCGAAGGTGGGAGATCCGTTGGCGTTGTCGAGGTTGGCGTTGGTGTGCAGCGAGAAAAAGAGGTCGCAGCCCGCCGCAAGCTCGCCGCGCAACGCGATATGCCCGCTGTCGAGCGCGCTGTTGGTATAGCCGTCGATGGTGATGTCGCCGGTGCTGCGCGTGAGGCGTACCTCGATGCCGCAGCTGCGGCGCAGATCGTGAGCAAGGGCGCGGGCCAGCTCGAGCGTGAAATCGCCCTCGCAATAGGGTGCGGCCGGATCGTCTACCACGTTCGCGCCGCCAAAATGCCCCGGATCCACGCAGACGAGCACATTTGAGGCAAGGATCGCCTCACCCGGCTCCGCGCGCAGCGCCTCCGGCTCGCGTACCTCAACGTCCACACGATACCGGTACTGGCGGAGCGTATCGTCTGCAAGCTCATCGATTGCCGCATGCGGCTCGCCCGTCGCCGCGCCATCGGAGGCGACCTCGGCCACACACGTCCACGACGCTGTGTCCTCGCCATCTCCTGCATTGGCGCGCATCACGCGGTAGGCGGTTGCCTCGGCGTCCGTCTCATCGGGCCACGTGAGCGCAATTTGTGTACGCGAGACCCTGCTAAAGGCGAGTCCCTCGACGCACACCGCCGTGCGGGCATCGGCCGCAGACGCGGCATTCGCTGCCGCTGCGCTGCCAGAAGGAGCAGTATCCTCAACGGAGGCACAGCCCGCAAGCGCCATGAGCAGGGCGACCAGTACGGCAAGGCACGCAGCCTGCGCCCTCGTTCTGCTCACTGCGCTTTTGGCACCCATCGCAATTCCTTCGCTTGCTGCACCTATCGCTCGTCGCCCAGCTCCTTGAAGCCCTCACCCAGGGCCTCGTTGACGTCGGAGATCACCATGATGGCATTCTTATCGTGTTCGGCGACAACCGCCTTGAGCATCTGGATCTCGCGCTTGTCGAGGATGACAAAGAGCATGGGCCGCTCCTCGCCCGTCCACTCACCGCGCGCCTGGATACGCGTGACGCCGCGCTCGAGGCCGTGCAGGATGTCGTGCGAGATGGCCTCGTAGCGCTCGGAGATGATGAACGCGGCGCGCTGCGTGTTGCCGCCGTCGACCACACGGTCGAGCACCAGCCCGGTCACCACCATGGAAAGCGCGGCGGCAAGGGCGTTGTCCACCGAGAACACCGGCGCCGAAGCGGCGCAGATGAGGCAGTCGATCACCATGACGGTCGAGCCGAGCGGCAGTGAGAACTTGCGCGCGATGATCTGCGCAACGGTATCGGATCCGCCCGTCGAGACGCCGCAGCGAAACGTGAGTCCCAGGCCGACACCCAAGATGATGCCGCCCCACAGCGCCGGCACGAGCAGCTCCGTGTGTGCCAGCGGTACCACGAAAGGCGCAAACAGGTCGCAAAAGATGCCGAAGAACATGAAGCCGGTCGCTGTCTGGATGGCGTACATCGCGCCACCCGAACGCACCACGAGCAGCATGATCGCTGCGTTCATGACGATGGTCTGAAGACCAACCGGCAGATTCACGCCCGCGCGCGCCGCGAGCTCGTTGATGATGGTTGCGATACCGGTCACGCCGCCCGCGGCAAGGCCGTGCGGAATGAGAAACATATCCGTCGCAAGCGCCGCGATGGCGCACCCGAAGATGACGAGCGGCAGATCGTGGACGAACTGCGAGCGGATGAGGTCGGAGATGCTGCGGGACACCGTGGCCCGTCCTTTCTGCGCACGGCCACCACGCAGGTGTGCCGCCGTACCCTAACAGGCGCATGGTCGATGTGATGTGCGTGGTGCATTGTAGCACGGGCCATCGGCGCGATGGCGTGCTCGAAACGCCCTACTCGGCGTTACCCGTGGCCCAGCGATGGTACCCAATGATGAACGGATCGAGGTCGCCCTCTTCCAGCACGCTCTCCACGTTGCCCGTCTCAACCCCCGTGCGCAGGTCCTTGACCATCTGGTAGGGATAGAGCACGTAGCTGCGAATCTGGTTGCCGAAGCCGATCTCGGTCTTGGGGCCGCGAATCTCATCGAGCGTCTCCTCGCGGCGCTCGAGCTCCAGCTCGTAGAGGCGCGCCTTCAGGATCTGCATGCACGCCGCTTTGTTCTGAATCTGGCTGCGCTCGTTTTGGCAGGTCACCACGATGCCCGTAGGCAGGTGCGTCACACGGACGGCGGAGTCGGTGGTGTTGACGCCCTGGCCGCCGGGGCCGCTCGCGTGGTACACATCGACGCGGATATCGTCCGGCGCGACCTCGATATCGATGTCGTCGGGCAGCACCGGGATCACCTCGACGCCGGCGAACGTGGTCTGGCGGCGCTTCTTGGCATCCGTGGGCGAGATGCGCACCAGACGGTGCACGCCCGCCTCGGCGCGGAGCATGCCGAACGCGTCCTTGCCCTCCACCGTGATGGTAGCGCGGTCGATACCGATCACCTCGGCTGCGGGACAATCGTTCACGGTGACCTTCCAACCGCGGCGCTCGCAGTACTTCATGTACATCTTGAAGAGCATGAAGGTCCAGTCCTGCGCCTCGAGACCGCCCTGCCCGGGCTTGATGGTGAGGATGGCGTCGCCATGATCGAACTCGCCGGTAAACCAGCTCGAGAGCTCCATCTGATCGATGGCGCGCGTGAGCTCGGCCGCCGTGGTGGCTGCCTCGGCCACCAGGTCGCCCGCCTCGGGATCGTCGCCCATCTCACCGGCGAGCTCAAGCGCGGCGCGAGCGTCGGAGAGCGCCGTGCGCGCACGCTCCACGCCCTCAACGTCATCGCGCATGCTCGAAAGCTCCGCCATGTGCGCACGGGCCCGCTCGGCATCGTCCCAGAACCCGGGCGCGGCGCTCTCGGCCTCGAGCGCGGCAATGCGCTCGCGCTTCTCATCGAGATGCAGGTACTGCTCGACCTCGGCAAGACGCGCGGCAAGCGCGTCGAGCTCCTCGAGCGTTGTGGCGGCAGACGTGGTCTCGGCCATTAGCGATTCCTGCCGTGGCAGTTCTTGAACTTCTTGCCCGAGCCGCAGGGGCACGGGTCGTTTCGCCCAACGTTGGCAAACGGGTCGCCGCTCTCGGCCTTCACGTAGGTCTTCACGGGGCCGGCGGCCGGCTGCGGGGCGCGCCCGGCAGCGTTGGCGGCGTTGGCCACCGCCTCCCGGCGCAGCGTGGACTGGGCCGCGCCCTGGGCGCCATCAACCTCGGCGGGACCAGAAAAGTGGGCACCGCGCAGCGCAGGCGCCTCGTCGGCCTCGTGCGTCACCTTAGGCGCCTGGCGCACCTCGATGCGCAGCACCGTGCGCAGGTAGTCCTCGTACATGGTGGCAACGAGCTCGCCGAAGGCGCGATAGGCCTCGGAGCGATACTCAACGAGCGGGTCGCGCTGGCCAAAGCCGCGCAGGCCAATGCCCTGCTTGAGGTAGTCCATCTCCTGCAGATAGCTCATCCAGCGGGTATCGATCACGCGCAGCATAACCTGGCGATTGAGGTCCTGGACGATATCCGGCCCCAGGCGCTCGGCCTTGGCGTTGTAGCACTCCTCGACAAAGACGAGGGTCTTGGACTTGAGCTCCTCGTAGCTCGCGTCCGCAAAGCGGGGCGCATCCGGGCGGCCGGTAAGCTCGACCACCCACTTGTGCAGGCCCTCGAGATCGCGCTCGCCCTCGTGCGAATCGACCGGACAGAAGCCGGCAACGCAGCGCGCCACCGTGTCCTCGATCACCTCGGAGATATGGCCGGCGAGGTCCTTGCCGTCCAGAATCTTGTTGCGCTCGGCATAGATCTCGTTGCGCTGCTTGTTCATCACGTCGTCGTACTCAAGCACGTTCTTACGCATGGAGAAGTTGATGCTCTCCACCTTGCGCTGCGCACCCTCGACCGATTTGGTGATGAGCTTGTGCTGAATGGGCATGTCCTCCATATCGGCGGTGGCCATGAGGTTCGACACGCGCTCCATGTTGTTGCCGCCAAACAAGCGCATGAGGTCGTCCTCGAGCGAGAGGTAGAACTGCGTCTCACCCGGATCACCCTGACGGCCGGAGCGGCCGCGAAGCTGGTTGTCAATACGGCGGCTCTCGTGACGCTCGGTGCCAATCACGCACAGGCCGCCGGCGGCGAGCACCTGCTCGCGCTCACGCGCGCAGATCTCTTTCGCCTCGGCACGGGCGCGTTCGAGCTCGGCGGCGTAGCGCTCCTCGTAGCCCTCGGCCTCCGGATCCAAGCCCTTGGCCTCGACCATCTCCTGCGCCAGCTCGTCGGGGTTGCCGCCGAGCAAGATGTCCGTACCACGACCGGCCATGTTCGTGGCGATGGTCACGGCACCCAAGCGGCCCGCCTGGGCCACGATGTGCGCCTCGCGCTCGTGGTACTTGGCGTTCAAGACCTCGTGCTTGATGCCGCGCTTGTCAAGCAAGCGGGACAGGCGCTCGGAGCTCTCGATGGAGACGGTACCTACCAGCACGGGCTGGCCGGCGGCGTGGCGCTCGGCAACGTCGTCTGCCACCGCGCGATACTTGGCGTCGATGGTGCGGTAGACCAGGTCGTCGTGGTCGATACGAATCACGGGCTTGTTGGGCGGAATCACCTGCACGGGTAGGTTGTAGATCTCGCGGAACTCGGCGTCCTCGGTAATAGCGGTACCCGTCATGCCGGAGAGCTTGCTATAGAGGCGGAAGTAGTTTTGCAGCGTGATGGTGGCGAGCGTCTGGTTCTCCTCGCGCACGAGCACGCCCTCTTTAGCCTCGATGGCTTGGTGCAGGCCCTCGGAATAGCGACGGCCCTCCATGATGCGGCCCGTGAACTCGTCGACGATCTTTACCTCGCCGCCGGTTACCACGTACTGCTTGTCACGATGGAACATGTACTGCGCCTTGAGCGCCTGCTGGAGATGATTCACCAGCTGGCCGGAGAGATCGGCGTAGATGTCGTCGATGCCGAGGCGCTGCTCGATCTTCTTCAGGCCCTGCTCGGTGGCCGCGATGGTGTGCTTGGCCTCGTCCATCACGAAGTCGCCGTCGGGCTCGGGGGTGGGCTCGGGCGAGAGCGGATCGGAGGGAATCTCCTCGCCGCGCTTGAGGCCGCGCACGGCGCGCGCGAAGTCCTTATAGGTGCTGGCGCTCTTGGTGCCGGCACCGGAGATAATGAGCGGGGTACGCGCCTCGTCGATGAGGATCGAGTCGACCTCGTCGACGATGGCGAAGCCATGGCCGCGCTGCACGCGTTGGGCGGCGCGCATCACCATGTTGTCGCGCAGGTAGTCGAAACCGAACTCGGAGTTGGTACCGTAGGTGACGTCGGCCTCGTAGGCAGGGCGCTTCTGGTCAAGCGGCATACCGTTTTGCAGCAGGCCCACCTTCATCCCGAGGAAGCGGTAGATCTGGCCCATCCACTCGGAGTCGCGCTTGGCCAGGTAGTCGTTCACCGTGACGATGTGCACGCCCGTGCCGGGGATGGCGTTCAGGTAACCGGCGAGCGTGGAGACAAGCGTCTTGCCTTCACCGGTCTTCATCTCGGCGATGCGCCCGTCGTTCAGCGTCATACCACCGATGAGCTGCACATCGAAGTGGCGCAGGCCAATGGTGCGCTTCGACGCCTCGCGGACCACCGCGAACGCCTCGGGCAGCAGATCGTCAAGCGTCTCGCCGGCGGCGTAGCGCTCACGGAACAGCTCGGTTTGATGGGCAAGCTCGGCGTCGTCCATAGCGACGTAGGTGGGCTCGAGCGCGTTGATCTTGTCGACGATCTTGCGATAGCGCTTGAGCTCTTTGTCCGATCCGATCGACAGGAGCTTAGAAACGAATCCCATGCGACCCTCTTCTTGTATCTCTTGCACGTGATGTGCGGCCTTACCTCACAGCGCTCGCGGCGCCGCGTTTGCGCAGCGCTATACGCGAGCGGGCCTGCCGTGCACCGGAATGGCTACAGACAGACAAGCATTACTTTATCCCTTTGTCGCGCATAACAGACGCCGCTCGCCTATGCGCACGGAGAAACCACGGGTGGGGGCGCATGCTCTACAATCGGGTTTGCCGTGTCATGTGTTTCGCATGGCGCCACGGGCTTAGGAGGACTCATGAGGCTGGCAAAACGCGAGGTCACCGATACAGAAACACTGCGCGCGATGGTCGATGCCTGCAAAACGGTGCGCCTGGGGCTCGTCGATAGCGAGGGCATCTTCATCGTTCCGGTGAACTTTGGCTATACGTGGGACGTGCCCGCGCAGGACCCGCGCATCCCCAGCGGCGCCGCTTCGATGAGCACGCGCGCCGGCGCGGTAACCGCCCGCCCCGCCGCAGCGCCCCATCTCACACTTTGGATCCACTCCGCCACCGAAGGGCGCAAGGCCGCCGCACTCGCCGCCACCGAGGCAGCTGCGACCCCTATTGCCATCGAGATGGATATCGAAGACGGCCTGATACACGGCTCGTATGCTTGCGCTTATTCATATGCGTATCGCTCAATCATGGGCATCGGCATCGCGCACGCTGTTACCAGCCCTTCAGAAAAACGTCAGGGTCTTGGGCACATCATGGAGCACCTAGCGCCCAGCGAGGAAGCCGCATACACCTCCGAGGCCATCGAACGCGTTGCCGTCTGGCGCATCGACGTTACCGCGTTCACCGGCAAGCAGCGCGAACCCAAGCGCACAAGGCTGCAATAACGCCATAAAGCTCTTAAAACAACCCCAATACCGCTAGCGCGATGCCCCATTTATATGTAAGTAGAAATGTATCATATGGGGTTAGGCAATTTTACCGTACGCTTTACGCGCCACACGCTATCATGCCCCCGCATTTTCCCAGATAAAGCAATCTGGCAAGCCTTGTCTTATCGAACAAAGAGGCCATAATTGCCTAACCCCATATGATTCTATTTCAGTCTCATTTTCCAAAGGCAATATGCGTCGCAAAACAGCACTGCAAAATGCTATGTCCCAAGAAACATATGCGAAGTGTGGCTCTTTTTCTCTGACCTGCTTTCAGAGTGGCATGAAGGCCCATCGTCACCGCAGGTCTTTGAAGGGCCGTCTCGCATTGCGCGCCCCTCGCCGGCCAGTTCATCCACACTTCGCATGTGATATTAAATGAGTAGCATTTCCAAACAAGAAAAGGCCCCGCTGCGGCACATCGCAGCGGGGCCTGTGAGCTCGCTATGTTTGCAGCTGCTACTCGGCAGCAGCCTCGGTCTCGGCGGGAGCCTCAGCGACCTCCTCGGCAGGAGCCTTGGCGGCCTCCTCCTCGGCGCGCTTCGCGGCCTCAGCCTCGTACTTGGCAGCACGCTTGGCCTTCTCGGCAGCCTTCGCCTCGCGCTCGGCGGCCTTCTTGGCAGCGGCCTCCTCGGCGGCCTTCTGACGCTCGGCCTTCTTGGCGGCCTCGCGCTCGAGGGCTGCCTGAGCGGCGCCACCGAACTTGTCGGCGAAGCGCTGCACGCGTCCGCCGGTGTCAACGAACTTCTGCTGGCCCGTGTAGAACGGGTGGCACTCGTTGCAGAGCTCGACGCGGATCTCGGGCACGGTCGAGTGAGTCTTGAAGGTGTTGCCGCAGGAGCAGCGCACCGTGCACTCGACGTAGTCGGGATGGATTCCAGGTTTCATAGCAGGGACTCCTTATGGTCGCGTCCTGGTTGCCGACCAGGACAAAGGCGCCTTGGTTTCCGACCAAGGCAAAATACAACTTGCCTAGAATAGCACACGATGCGTCGCCTGCAAAAGAGCCCGTGCGCACCACAAAGGCTCCACGGGATAACGCGTAGCACCTGTTGCGCGCATGTAACGTCTACGTGCGGAAACGGTGCGCGCCTACGCGAGGGCGCTACAATTGGGTACGCTACAACGAGTACCCCGCGCGGCGCGAGAGCCGCGCAACCGGATAGGGCCGCCGGACAACCGGGGCCGCCACGACCGAAAGGACCACCCATGGCCGAGCTCGCCTCGAACCGTATCGTCATCACCGTCCTCGGGCAGAACCGCCCCGGCATCGTCGCGGGCATCAGCCGCGTGCTGGGCGACGCCGATGTGGACATCCGCGACATCACCCAGAGCATCATCGACGACATCTTCACCATGACCATGATCGCCGACATGGGCGCCTCCCCGCTCGACTTCACGCAGCTCCAGGAGCAGCTTGCCGAGGCGGGTCGCGGCATCGGCGTAGACGTGCAGATCCAGCGCGAGGACGTCTTCCGCTTCATGTACCGGCTCTAGCCGCTCGCCCGCCAAAGCGCCCGGCGCACACGCGGGCGCGCAATAACCATCATCATCACGCGCGCGAGGGAACACGCGGAAATGGAGGCGACATCCATGCCCATGACCGAACTACACCTCAACCATCCCAGCATCGTGGAGCGCTCAACCGTCGACTTTGCCGAGACGCGCCAGATCACCGACGCCACGAAGCGCCTGTACGACGGCGCCGCCATGGTTCCCTATGACGAGGAGCTGTTCCGCGCGCACGACGTCAAGCGCGGTCTGCGCAACGCCGACGGCTCCGGCGTGGTGGCGGGCCTCACGCGCATCTCGGACGTCCACGGCTACTGCAAAGACGCCAACGGCACCGTAATTCCCGACGAGGGCAAGCTCACCATCTGCGGCTACGACATCGCCGAGCTTGTCTCAAACGCCCAGCAAGAAGGCCGCTTTGGCTACGAGGAAGTCGTATTTTTGCTGCTTACTGGTGAGCTGCCCCGCCAAGACGAGCTCGACGCCCTGCGCGAGCGCATCGCGGGCATGCGCCATCTGCCGAGCGACTACATCCGAGAATTCCCCATGACCACGAAGTCGAAGAGCATCATGAACGTGCTCGCACGCGCCGTGCTGCTGCTCTATGCCTTCGACGAAACGCCCGACGACATCGATCCCGCGCATGAGGTCGATGTGGCGCTCTCCCTCATCGCTCGCCTGCCACGTATCGCCGCCATCGCGCACACCCTGCGCCGCGCCGAGTTCGAGGGCCGCCGCGCCCACATCCCGCTGCCCAACAACTCCTACTCCATGGCCGAAACCATTCTGCAGGTGCTGCGCGAAGGCGACGACTTTACCCGCGACGAGGCGATGCTGCTCGACGTGATGCTCATGCTCCACGCCGAACACGGCGGCGGCAACAACTCGACCTTCGCCTGCCGCGTGCTCTCGAGCTCCGCAACCGACGCCTACTCCGCCTACGCCGCCGCGATTGGCTCGCTCAAGGGGCCGCGCCACGGCGGCGCCAACTCCAAGGTCATGGCGATGCATGCCGACATCCGCGAGCATGTGCGCCGCTGGGACGACGACGGCGAGATCGCCGGATACCTCACCCGCATCTTGAACCGCGAGGCGTTCGACGGGGCCGGCCTCATCTACGGCATGGGGCACGCGGTCTACACGCGCTCCGACCCGCGCGCTGTGCTCTGCCGGCGCTACGCGGCGCATCTCGCCGAGCAGAAGGGCCTGGGCGACGAGTTCCATCTCATCGAGCGCATCGAGCGGCTTGCGCCGCAGGTCATGCGCGACGTCCGCGGAACAGACAAGCCCATCTGCGCCAACATCGACCTTTACACCGGCTTCATCTACAACATGCTCGGCGTGCCCGAAGACCTCTACACGCCCATCTTCGCCGTGGCGCGCATGGCGGGCTGGGCGGCGCACCGCATGGAGGAGCTCTACGGCGCCAACCGCATCATCCGGCCGGCGTATAATTCTGTACTCGACGACGTGCAGTACATACCGATTGCCGAGCGCTAGGCGCGAGGCGCGGGCGCGAGCCTGAAAGGACACCCATGATCTTCTTCTCGGATATGGACGGGACCTTCCTGAACTCCCACAAGGAGGTCTGCGACCTTAACTGGCAGGCGCTCGACGCGATCGCGGCGGCGGGCCACCAGTTTGTCCCGTGCACGGGCCGCGCCATGAGCGACATCTATCCCGAGATCCTCGACCATCCGGCGGTGCGCTACGTGGTCTCGGCCAACGGCGCCGCGGTAACCGACATCGCCACCGGCAAAGTCATCCACCGCAAGGACCTGGGCCATGCCCGCGCGTTTTTCTGCCATGAGCTCGCCGAGGGACGCGACGTGACGTTCGACATCTTCGCCGACGGCTGCTGCTACACGCCGCGCAGTCAGTACGACCGCCTTGAGGAGTTCGTCCCCAACGACCCCTTCATGCTTAAGGGCATGCTTTCCGCACGCGTCCCCTACGACGCCGACGTCCGCGACTTCATGCTCTCCTGCAAGCACATCGAGCGCATCGCGTACTACTGGCGCGATCCGGCCGACCGCGACGCCATCGAGATCTCACTGCTCATCGATCCCACTATGAGCTGCGTGCGCTCCTATGCCACCAACATCGAGGTATCGGACGCCGAGGCCACCAAGGGCGACGCGCTGATCTGGCTCTGCGAGCACCTGGATATCCCGCGTACCAACGCCGTGGCGTTTGGCGATAACATCAACGACCTCTCGATGATCGAGGAGGCCGGTCGCGGCGTTGCCGTGGCAAACGCCGAGCGCGAGGTGCGCGATGCGGCGAACGAGGTATGCGGCGCCAATGACGCCGGCGGCCCCGGCGCCTATATCCTGACGCTCCTCGGCGCCTAGACGCACTCCACGCCCCCCCATCATCGCGGGCGCCCCTCTACAGTTCCCACACAACCTCTCGCACCGAGAGTGCAATCCACGCCGCTCGCCGGTTGCTGGTACACGACGCACCCCCCGCCCCCTACACTGGAGATTCACCTGAGCAGGCACGCTTCGCCATCTCGCCCGCACAGGTGATGCATCGCCTATACCTATATACAAGGAGGGGCTCATGCTGTTTGAGAACGACAGCTCGTACGGCGCACTCGGAGAGATGTGCTCCAATACGAGCCGGCGCCTGGGAGCAAACGCCCGAGGCACCTGCCCGGTCGACATGACGCGCGCACTCGTGGGCGTCGCACATGCTCAGAGCTGCGGCAAGTGCACGCCGTGCCGCGTGGGCCTGGGCGCCATGACCGATATGCTCGAGCAGATCATCGGCGGCACCGCCGAGGCGGGCACCATCGAGCGCCTCGAAGATCTTGCCGAGCAGATTCGCGTGAGCTCCGACTGCGCCGTGGGCTACCAGGCTGCCGAGCAGGTGATCATGAGCATCAAGGCATTCCGCGACGACTTCGAGTACCACGCGAACACCGGACGCTGCCTGCGCAGCGCGAGCCAGGGTGTGCCGTGCGAGGTATCGTGCCCGGCGCACGTGGACATCCCGGGCTACATCGCGCTCACCGCCGCCGGGCGCTTCGACGAGGCGGTCGAGCTCATCCGCAAAGACAATCCCTTCCCCTCTGCCTGCGCCTATGTGTGCGAGCACCCCTGTGAGGAAACCTGCCGTCGCACCATGGTGGACGACGCGGTGAACATCCGCGGCATCAAGCGCTACGCGGTCGACCATGCCCGCGGCCCGCGCGCCTGCGACCGGGGGCCTGCCATCGGCAAGCGCATCGCCGTGGTGGGCGCGGGTCCTTCGGGCCTTACCTGCGGCTACTTCCTCGCGCGCATGGGACACGAGGTCATCGCCTTCGAACAGCGCGAGAAGGCCGGCGGCATGCTGCGCTACGGCATCCCCAACTACCGCCTGCCCAAGACCATCCTGGATGACGAGATCGCCTCGATCGAGGCGGCGGGTGTCGAGATTCGCTGCGGCATCACCGTGGGTGAAGACATCACGCTCGAGGAACTCGAACGCGATTTCGACGTTATCTACATCGCCATGGGCGCGCACGGCGACAAGAAGCTCCGCATGCCCGGCGAGGACGCCGTGGGCGTTGTGCCGGCGGTGCAGATGCTCCGCGAGATTGGCCTGGGGCGTACGCCGGATTACACCGGGCTCGAGGTATGCGTCATCGGCGGCGGCAACGTGGCCATGGATGCCGCGCGCTCCGCGGTGCGCTGCGGTGCCAAGCGCGTCACGGTGGTCTACCGCCGGCGCACGTCCGATATGACCGCGCTTCCCGAGGAGATTGAGGGCACCATCGCCGATGGCTGCGAGATCGCCGACCTCATGGCGCCCCTCGAGATCCTCACCGACGAAGCGGGCCGGGTGCGCGCGCTCAAGGCGCAGCCGCAGATCATCGGTCCGGTGAAGCGCGGCCGTCCCGCACCCGTGACCGCCGAGCGCGAACCGCACGAGTTCCCCTGCCAGGTGGTCATCGTGGCGATTGGCCAAGATATCCAATCCGAGTACTTCGCCGATGAGGGCCTGCCCACCAGCTGGAAGCAGTTTGACGTCGACGACACGCTCGCCGTCCGCGAGCATGCGAACATCTTCTCCGGCGGCGACTGCATGCGCGGTCCCGCCACGGTGATCCTCGCGATTGCCGACGGCAAGAAGGCGGCGCGGTCCATCGACACCTACCTGGGATTCCACCACACCATCTCCGTGGATATCGAGCTGCCCACGCCGCGTCTCGACGACCGCGTGCCGTGCGGCCGCTCCGTGCTGGGCGAGCGCCCCGTCGAGGAACGCACACGCGACTTCGATCTCGTTGAGCACGGCCTCTCCGAGCAGGAGATTCGCCAAGAAACGCTCAGATGCCTCAACTGCGACCACTTTGGCTGCGGCATCCTGCACGAGGAAGGACGGATGTCATGGTAACCATCACGATCGACGGCGTTACGCTCGAGGCGCGCGACGGCGCGACGATCCTCGAGGTCGCGCGCGAGCACCATATCGATATCCCCACGCTGTGCTATCTGCGCGAGATCAACGAGATCGGCGCTTGCCGCGTATGCCTAGTTGAGGTCGAGGGCATCGACCACCTGGTCGCCGCGTGCAACAACCGTGTGGAAGCAGGCATGGTGATCCACACCGACACCCCGCGCGTGCGGCGCGCCCGCGTGGCGAACCTGCAGCTCATCCTCTCGCGTCACGACCGCCGCTGCCCCACGTGCTTCCGCAACGGCACCTGCCAGCTCCAGGCGCTCGCCGACCGCATGAGCGTGCACGAGGTGCCCTACACCACGTTCTTCGAGACCAAGCCCATCGATGCGCGCTTCCCGCTCGTGCGCGAGCCAGAGAAGTGCATCAACTGCCTGCGCTGCGTTTCCACCTGCCAGAAGGTGCAGGAGCTTGGTGTGTGGGACCTTGTGGACTCCGGCAGCCGCGCGCACGTGGACGCCGTGGCAGAAGATGCGTGCGCCTATTGCGGCCAGTGCATTGTGAACTGCCCCACGGGTGCCCTGCACGAGCGCGACGACACCGACGAGGTCTTCGCCGCCATCAACGATCCCGACAAGATCGTCATCGCGCAGGTCGCGCCCGCCGTGCGTTCCTCGTGGGCGGAGTACCTCGACCTGCACGGCAAGCGCGCCACGACCGGCCGCATGGTCGCCGCCATCCGCCGCCTGGGCTTCGACTACGTCTTCGACACCGACTTCGCCGCCGACGTCACCATCATGGAGGAGGGCAGCGAGCTCATCGAGCGCCTCAAGAAGGGCGCCGAGGGCCCGATGTTCACCTCCTGCTGCCCGGGCTGGGTCCGCTTCGTGAAGACGCGCTACCCCAAACTCGCCGCCAAGCTCTCGAGCACCAAGTCGCCGCAGCAGATCTTCGGCGCGCTCGCCAAGACCTACTACGCGCAGCTGCTCGACGTGGACCCGTCCCGCATCTACGTGGTCTCCTACATGCCGTGCGTCGCCAAGAAGATGGAGGCCGCCTACCCCGGCATGGACTCCACGGGCACCGGCCCGGACGTCGACGCCGTCCTCACCGTGCGCGAGCTCACGCGCCAGCTGCGGTCGCGCTTCGTGAACGTCGACCTGCTCGACGAGGAGGAGTTCGACACGCCGCTCGGCATCGCGACGGGCGCGGGCCACATCTTCGGCGTGACGGGCGGTGTCATGGAGGCGGCGCTCCGCTCGGCCTACTACCTGGTCACCGGCGAGAACCCCGATGCGGACGCCTTCCGCGACGTGCGCTCCGAGGGCCCGGAGCGCGGCTGGCGCGAGCGCGAGTTCGACCTCGACGGCCGCACGCTCAGGGTCGCCGTGGCGAGCGGCCTCGCGAACGCCAACGTCCTCTGCCGCGCGCTCGAGCGCGGCGAGGTCACCTACGACTTCGTCGAGATCATGGCGTGCCCGGGCGGCTGCGTGGGCGGCGGCGGCCAGCCCATCATCGAGGGTTTCAACCTCTCCGCCGACCGCGGCTGCACGCTGCGCATCATCGACGAGCAGAGCGAGCTGCGCTTCAGCCACGAGAACCCGGCGGTCCAGGCCTGCTACCGGGACTTCCTGGGCTCCCCGCTCTCCGAGCGCGCCGAGGAGCTCCTGCACTCCGACCACGCGGACTGGAAGATGCCCTTCCGCGTTGACCGCGCGGGCGCGCCCGCCTAGCAAACCGCGTGCGGTGCCCGGGGCAGGCTCGCGCCCGGGCACCGCGCAAGCGGCACAAGGCCCCTTGGGAGCACCGGTGGCACCGGTGCGGCCACCGGCGGTGCGCCGAGGCCGCGCCGAGCTGCGCGCTATACTGGCTTGAAGACACCTCCACCACGGTAAGGAGCTTCCATGCGTACGGATTCCCAGATGGTTACGATCAGCCGTCGCGCCCTCGTGGGCGCCGCGGGCGCCACCCTCGCCGGACTCGGCCTCGCCGCCTGCACCGGCGAGCCCGCAGGCACCGGCAGCGTCGGCTCCGCCTCCGGCAGCGCGCCCGCCGCAAGCGAGGTCGTGACCACCATGCGCGTGGGCGCACTCCAGGGCCCCACCGGCATGGGGCTCATCGGCCTCATGGACGGCACCGGCGCGGTCGAGGAGCTCGCCGCGGCGAACGGCACGGAGCTTACCGAGGACTCCCCTGTGGGCAAGAACCCCGCCGGGCTCGATGCGCTCGCCAACAGCTACGAGTTCACGCTCGCCGGTTCAGCCGACGAGCTCGCCCCGCAGCTCATCCAAGGCGACCTCGACGTGCTCTGCGTGCCCGCCAACCTCGCGGCGACCCTCTACCAGAAGACCGAGGGCGTGCTCACGGTGCTCTGCGTGAACACGCTCGGCGTGCTCGACATCGTCGAGGCGGGCGATACCGTGCACGAGATCGCCGACCTCGCCGGCCGCACCATCTACTCGGCCGGGCGCGGATCCACCCCGCAGTACGCCCTCGAGTACCTGCTCCGCGAGAACGGGGTCGATCCCGAGGCGGATGTCACCATCCAGTGGGTGAGCGAGCACGCCGAGTGCCTCGCGGCGCTCCAGACGGACCCGAGTATCGTGTGCATGCTGCCCCAGCCGTTCGCCACGAGCGCCCTCGCGCAGGTGGAAGGCGCGCGCATCGCGCTCGACCTCACCGAGGCGTGGAACGAGACGGCGCAGGCGAACGGCTCCGACTCGCAGCTCATCACCGGCGTCGCCGTGGCCCGCCGCGCGTTCACCGACGAGTTCCCCTCCACGGTCTCCGAGTTCTTGGACGCCTACGCCGCCTCTGTGGACTTCGTGAACGACGACCCCGCCACGGCGGCTCAGCTCATCGGTGCCGCGGGGATCATCGCCGCCCCGGTCGCCGAGAAGGCGATCCCCTACTGCAACATCGTCTGCATGACGGGCGACGAGATGCGCTCCGGCCTCGAGGGCTATCTCGAGACGCTCTACGACGCCGATCCCGAGTCCGTCGGCGGCGCGCTGCCCGCAGACGACTTCTACTACGAGACGTAAGGGCGAGCCCATGCGCCGCACCCGCAAGAGCCTCGCCCCCTGGGCCGTCGTTGCCTGGGTCGCGCTTTGGCAGGTCGCCTCGATGGCCTGGGACATCCCGTTGCTGCTCCCCGGCCCCCTCGATGTCGGCGCTCGACTTCTCGCGCTCGTGCCCGACCCCGCGTTCTGGCGGCGCGTCCTCTTCTCGCTCGCGCGCATCGCCGCGGGCTTCGCGGCGGGGGCGGTCGCGGGCGGCATCGGGGCGCTCGCCGCGTCGCGCTGGCGCGCCGTCGAGGACCTGCTCGCCCCGCCCATGGCGCTCGCGAAAAGCGTTCCGGTCGCCTCGATCACGGTGCTCGCGCTCGTGTGGCTGCGCGCCGCGAACCTCGCGGTGCTCGTCGTCATGCTCGTCGTCATGCCCTTGGTGTACGAGAGCATGCTGAGCGGCCTGCGCACGACCGACCCCGCGCTCGATGAGGCGGCGGCGCTCTTCGGCATCGGGGGCGGCCGGCTCCTGCGCTTTTTCGTCATGCCGCGGCTCTACCCCCACCTCGAGGCGGCGCTCGGCACCGTCCTCGGCATGGCCTGGAAGGCCGGCGTCGCAGCCGAGGTCATCGGCATCCCCACGGGCTCGCTCGGCGAGGCCGTCTACGACGCGAAGGTCTACTTCGACACCGCCGGGCTCTTCGCCGTGACGATCGCCGTCGTCGCGGCGAGCTCGCTCACCACGTGGCTCGTGCGGTCGGCGCTCCGCGCGCTCGAGCCTGCCGCTTGCGGCGGCGCGGGGCATGCGCGGCGCTTCGAGACGGTTGACGGGCGGAGCGCCGGCTCCGTCACGACGTCGATGGGGGGCACCGGCACCCAGGCGGGGCTCGTACTCGAAGGCGTATCCAAGTCCTATGACGCACGCACCGTGCTTGAGGATGTCGCCTTCTCCGTGCAGCCGGGGACCCCCGTCTGCCTCATGGCGCCCTCCGGCTCGGGCAAGACGACGCTGCTGCGCATCGTCGCGGGCCTGGAGCGGGCCGATCGCGGTACGGTGACCATGGATGACGAGCCGGGCTGGCTGCCACGGGTCTCGATGGCGTTCCAAGACGACCGGCTGGCCGAGCAGGCAAGCGCGATCGCAAACGTGCGGCTCCCCCTTGCACCCGGCAGCCGAGCATGGCACGAGGCGCCCGAGCTGTTGCGCGCGCTCGGTCTCGGCGAGATGATGCTCCATCCCGCCGGCACCTGTTCGGGCGGCGAACGGCGGCGCATCGCGCTCGCCCGGGCGCTCCTCGCTCCCCATGACATCCTGCTGCTCGACGAACCCTTCTCGGGTCTCGATACCGCGAGAAGGGAGCACACAGCTCAATTGGTGCGCTCCCTCGAACGGAATCGAATCGTTATCATCGCTACCCACGACTTCATGGATGTCAAGTCCTTCAAGGCACGTATCATCCAACTCGCCGCGGGCAAGCACGAGCCCGTCGGCCAAGCAAGTTAACCGCGCGCGGCCTCGAGCATGCGAGGAACCATCCAATCGGCACCAAAGCACCCAGCTGAATCCATTTGATCGTTCACGCAGTGCGCGTTGCCGGGATAATCGGCATAGTGCTTCTCTGTTGAAGAGACGAGGTCGTAGATGCGGTGCGCACCCTCGACGCCAATAATCGGGTCCTCGTGGCTATGGATGATGAGCACCGGACACGTGATGTTATGCAAATCGTCGGTACAATCCATACGCGTTGACATCTCGGAGCACACCTCGAGCGGCTGGTCAAACTTGAGCTGGAACCCACCCAGATAGAAGTTGGGAATGCCCATCCAGGGGTGTTTGGTGAGCGTGTCGGTCTTATCGGTACCGCCACGAACCACGAGGCCGCAGATATCGTCGTTAAGTGCGCAGGCAGCCTGAGCAGCAAGGAATCCGCCGTAGCTCATGCCATACAGCGCGATCTTGTTACCCACGCGATCATCGGCCTTCACATAATCGATTACGGTACGAACGGCATCGACATAGTTTGTCTCGGTAAGCCACATCTTCTTGAAGTACAGCGATGTCCCCTGGCCGGGACCGTCGAAGATGATGAACGGGACGCCACGCTCGAAGAAGTACCACGCCGTCGAGAAGTTTTCTTCTTTGAACCCTGTCGCTCCGGGGATGAATACCAATACAGGGGTTTCGGACGTCGTGCCCTCAGGAATACCGTAGTAGGCATCCATGGTCTTTCCCTCAAAGGGAATCTCGATGCATTCAACGTGCTCGGGACGGAGCTCCCATTTTTTAGAAAAACATTTGGGGATCTGAGAATAAATGCGAATCTTCTCGTCGGTGATGGCATCGTGGATGCCGTAGTCTGCTACACGGAACATCGCCTCGGCACGACCATAAAAATCGGACGCGGTGACATTGTTACCTGCCGTCTCAGCCTCTTCAGCTTGCCCAAGCCGACGCAAGCCAATCTCCTCAGCCACGTCAACGAAGTCCTCCCGCTCATCCTCGGAGATCGGCGTGAAGCTCTTCCCCACACATGTGCAGTCGCACTCCGTTCGGTTGGTGAGCTCAATGAAGTCCTCGATGTTCATACCGCCCGAAATCATGCGCCCCGGATTCTGAGCGCCTGGACGCCCCCGCTTTACCTGCTCTGCCATGGTATCTCCTTTCTCAGTACAATGTACTGTAACGACGATGCCATCGTACAGTACGTTGTACTGTACGGGTCTTTCAATTCGTGTGAACGGTCATTTTAGTACGGTGTACGGCATTATCGGGGGGCCGGCAAGCTTCGCGTACCTTTTGGCATGAACCGTACTCGTACTAGAATGAGACGATATGCCAGCGCAACGACTATGCGCCGTTGCGCATATAGCGGGAGGACCATCATGGCAAGTGAAGCGCGAGCAAGGATCTGCTCTACAGCGGTTAGACTTTTCAACGAGCATGGATATGATTCCGTATCCCTGCGTCAAATCGCCGCAGCCGCTGGCACTACCATCGGAAATCTCACCTACCACTTTGCTCGCAAGGACGATCTACTCCAAGCGATTCTGTCTGACCTGCACGGTAACTTCTCAGGCAGGTTTCGTACCGACCTCCATGGGCAAGACCTTGCATCGGGAATTGTAGAACTCGTACTCCTCAACGAAGAGAATGAGAGACTTTACCCCTTCTACTTTAAGAACATTTCGGAGATTGTGCGGCAATCGGAGACGCTACGGCAGAAGGGGTTTGATTTTGCTGCTGAGCTGTTCCACTACTACACCCATTCGCTTCAAACACTTTGGGATGATGGCTGGATACGGCAAGACTTCAAACGAGAATCTACGTCCGTTCTCGCCTACAGCATCGTGCAGATGGAGTCGGGTTGGATTGAAGCAAACGCTCCGTATTCGAATGAACAATTACCGCGTATAAACGTGTCAATCGCAGTTTGCCACCTGCTCGCCGCACATATGGCTCCGGTTCATCTTGCAGACTTCCGAGCAATTTGTACTGACAGAGGCATCGACATCTAGCAGCACTATCAAACGATCGCAAGGCCTTGTACCTCCGCGGAAGCGAAGAAAAGATTCCTATCCTAGCTCCTCCAGCAGCTTGCGCATCTCGTTTTGCACGGCGTGCTCGCGGTTGGAGCCCACGACGCGGTTCGCCACCGCCTTGAGCGCCGGGCGCGCGTTCTCCATGGCGCAGCCGCAGCCCGCGAAGCGGATGATCTCGTAGTCGTTCATGGAGTCGCCGAACGCCATGACCTCATCGGGGGTGAGCCCGTAGCGATTCATGATCTGCTCGATGCCCGTCGCCTTGGAGACGCCGCGCTGCATGGGGTCGACCCAGGCGCTGCCGGAGGGCGCGAAGACGAACTCGTCGCCGAGCTCGCGCGAGAGCGCGTAGGCGTAGTCCATCACGTGCCCGTCGTCGCAGAAGATCGAGGCCTTCAGGATGTTCACGTCGGGCGTGGGAAGAAACCAGATGCGCTCGGCGTTGGGCAGGTCCTTGTCCACCTCGCGCACGAACTTGTCCTCGTCGTCGAGCAGGAAGGACTTCGTGCGGTCGAAGAGCACCAGGTGCAGGTGCTCGAACATGCCGACCGTCTTGGCCAGCCGCCTGATGGCGAGATGCGAGAACACCTCGCGGTCGATGAGCTCGCCCGATGCCACGACCTGCGCGCCGTTGGCCGCGACGAAATCCATCTCGTCCACGACCGGCGAGAAGAACTCGCAGAGCTTGTCGAGGCGGCGGCCCGAGGAGGCGGCGAAGTGCACGCCCTTCGCGCGGAGCTCGCGGATGAGGTCGAAGGTCTCAGGCGGTACCTGGCTGTTCTCGTCGAGCAGCGTGCCATCCATATCTGATGAGATGAGCTTGATCATACTGATCCTTTCCTATGGAAAACGCGAACCGCCGAGGATGGCGGGCAGCATCGGTCATCTACTCGGACGCCATCCTGTCGAGCGTAGCGCATGGGTGTTAAGGCACTGTCATGAAACGTACTCGAACGTCGTGACGTCGAAGAGCCCCTCAGGGCGAATGCGCAGCGCAGGAATCACCGGCAGGGGCAAGAAGATCATGCCCATGATGGGATCGAGCGGCGGCTTGATACCCGCATCGCGCCCGGCGCGCACGAAGGCGTCGTGTTCGCGCGCCACTTCCTCGCACGGTCGGTCGCTCATCAGGCCACCGAGTGGAAGGTCGAGCTTCGCACATACCACGCCATCGCGCACAAGCACGAACCCGCCCTGACCCACGTGTTTCACAGCCTCATGCATATCACGCGGATTATCGCCCACCACACACACGTTGTGCGAATCGTGGCCAATCGTCGAAGCAATCGCACCGCCCTCGATGGTGAACCCGCGCACCCAGCCACGACCGATATGTTTGCCCACGAGACCCGCACCTGCTGGACCATCACCGTCGGCGCCGGCATGCTGCGCTGCAACGCCGCGCCCATAGCGCTCGATGAGCATAATGCGCCGCAAGCCATCGGCACTCGCCGGATGCGCCACGCCGGTGATGGCATTTCCGGGCACGACGTCGATCACGGCACTGCCGGGCTCGAAGGGATAGTCGAATATATCAGGCGCGAGCTGTGGCAACTGAACCGAGCCGCGCAGTCGCTTCTCGAGCGCACGCACCTGTTCCGTCTCGGGCGCGATCGTCCCCGTGAACACGCCATCCTGGGCAACGAGCTTGCCCGCAGCGAACACCTGATGCGGCGGCCGCGCACATGAGAGGTCGTCAAGCACCAGCATATCGGCGCGCTTGCCCGGCGCTACCGCACCACGACGCTCGCGCGGATCGGAGGCACCGTGGTCGAACCCGAAGCACTCCGCCGTAGAGAGCGTGCCCATCGAGATGGCGACCACCGGATCGATTCCCTGCCGCACCGCGAGCCGGCACGCGTTGTCGATGGCACCGATCGCGATGGCATCCGAAGGGGCGCGGTCGTCCGTCGCGAAGCAGCACCGCCGCGCGCGCCGCGGATCCTCGAGCACGAGCGGGCTCAGCGCTTCGAGATCATGGCTGCACGTCCCCTCGCGCAGCATGATATACATACCGCGCGAGAGCTTGTCGAGCGCCTCGGCAGGGTTCGTGCACTCGTGATCGGCGATGATACCGCAGGCTGCGTATGCGTTGAGATCCGCACCCGCCACGAGCGGCGCATGGCCGTCCACCTGGCCCGACACCGTGTGCGATGCCATGGCAATGCGCGAAAGCGTCTCGGTATCCGCGGCAATCACGCCGGGATAGTTCATCATCTCGCCCAGTCCGAACACCTCACCGGGATGCTCGTCCATGAACGCGCGCATGTCCTCGGCCGACACCGAGGCACCCGCCTGCTCGTCGGGAAGCGCCGGCACACACGAGGGCATCATGAATTTGATGTCGAGCGGGGCGCGGCGGGCGTCCTCGATCATGAATGAGAGGCCGTCGAGCCCGCAGACATTCGCGATCTCGTGCGCGTCGGCAATCGCCGTGGTTGTACCGTGCGCCAGCATCATGCGCGCATACTCCGCAGGCCGCACGTTCGATGATTCGATGTGCAGGTGTCCGTCGATGAACCCAGGGGCAAGGTAGCGACCCGCGCAATCGACCACGTGCGTTGCCGCCGGGCTCGGCACATCCGCATCGCGGTCATCAAACAGCACCGAGGTGATAACGCCATCCTTCACGGCAACGCGCCCAGGCACCACGCGCACGCCGTACACATCAACAAGCTGCGCGTTCACAAAGAGCGTGTCGACCGGCACGCGTCCTTCCACCGCATCGATCATGTTCGCACATTCCGCAGTACCTGCCATGGCGCTCCCTCCATCGACGTCTGTTGTTGCCATGGTACCCAAACGAGCAGCTGGCACACGTCGTCGCAAAGGCGTACTGCTCTCGTACGGCGCGACGCCGCCCGATGCCCTTTCCGGTCCGCCCGCGGCAACCCTCCGGCAGGGACACAACGCGCCAAATGCCAAACAGACATGCGAGAGCCTGTGCCCGATATCGCATTTCCGTAGGCATCCATCATCGAGCAAAAGAACGTTCGCAACTCTCAAGAATCGGTTGATAGTTGCGGTAGAGCTTTGACATCCGCATTTCGTCTTATCTACACTTACGCGGTTTTGTCACGAGCCGCCATGCTCTACCTGAGCTCGGGCTCCTCGCCGCCGCGCGCGGCGTCTGCATCGAAAGGAACATCTATGTCCAAGAATTGTCGTGGCGTGCAGGGTATCGGCTTCTGCCTTCTGCTCTTTGGCATCATTGCCATGGCCACCGCTGCCATCATGTTCTTCGGAGCACCCAGTATCGACCTCGGCATTGAGGACGGCACCGAGATCGCGCAGATGTATGGCATCATTCTCGGCATCATCGGTCTGAGCCAGTTCATCTTCGGCATCTTCGGCATCCGCGCCGCAAAGCACGCAAACCTCCTCAAGATCTTCTCGTGGATGTGCGCTGCCGATATCGCGCTCAACCTCTTCAGCGCCGGCGAGACCGCGCTGCGTCACAGCGGCAACGTCTGGCCGAACCTCATCTTCGCTGCCGTTGCCTTCTCGGGCCTTCTCTTCACCGCCCGCGCCATGAATGAGCAGGGCATCCAGTAATAGCCCATTGCCCGAAACGCCCGCCCGCTGTGGCGGGCGTTTTCTTCTCTCGATTGTCAATCTGTGGTTGATAGTTCCTGCGTGTGCTCACGGCCTGAACATATGATATCTATGCTGTTATTTTGAGCAGCGACGCATATCGATCGCGCTTCTGAAGACTGCAAGCAGTCGCGCTAACCGCTTCGAGATAGGTGCCCATGTGAACATTCGCCAGCTTCGGTACTTTTATCTATCGGCATGCACCGGCAGCTTTTCCGGTGCCGCGCGCGCCGAGAACGTCTCGGTCCAAGCGGTATCGAAAGCCATCATCGAGCTCGAGCAGGAGTTGGGAGGGTCGCTTTTTGCCCGCGACGGGCGCCGCGCGGTCCTCACGCCGCTCGGCTCTGCCCTCGTCGAGCCGGCACGCGCCGCCGTGGAAAGCTTCGACGCCGTTCCCGTTACGGCGACATCTTTTTTACACGGCGGCAGTGCCAGCCGTTCAGACTACCGCCTCGCCTTGGTCACCCCGCCATTCGCCAAGCATGAACTTATCTGCGCCGCACTCGGACGCCTCATCTCGCGCATGATGAAGGCCAAGGTCACTGTGCGCCTTGCACTCGGCGCCGACGCCATGCGCGACCTCGAAACGGGACTGCTCGACGCCGTCTTCACCGTGGGTCCGCTCCGCGATCAGCGCTGCACATGCCTGCCCATCGGCAATGTATCGATTGGTATGTTCATGGGGCAGAAACATCCGCTCAAACGTAAGCGCATCATCACCTTCGACGACCTTGAACCCTACCCGGTGCTACACAACGAGCTCATCGACGGCTTCAATGAAACCATCCTCAACACATGCTTGCGACGCGGGCTTTCGTCCCCTGTGGTGGAAATCTCAACCGATGAAGAGGTTGCCGATTTCCTTGAACAGCAACAAGGCTATATCCTCGGCGTCTACCTCAAAGCGCTCGACATCAAGCCGCTTGCCGCGATGCACCGCATCGACCCCGCGGACGCACCGCCTGTTCCCGTGTGCATGGTAACGCTCAAAGAGCGCCAAAACGCCGCGTACGACAGGCTCAACCACTTCGTATGCAACGAGTTCCGCAGTCTCAAGCACCTGCTCAGCGAATGATGCCTATATACGCACGATAAACTAAACAACACAAGCGAAACGAAATGGCCAAAACATACGCTACCATGGTGAGAGTATGTTCAGCCACCGTCTTGTACCACACCACCTGCTGCATTGGATTGTGATTATGACGAACACCCCAGCTTCGGCTACCCCCAAACACGCACGCCCTGCCAAAGAGGTTCCACTCATCGTCAAGGTGTACGGCCTGCTCTGCCTTATCGACGGCATCGCGACGCTTCCTATGGTCGTGATTTTCGCCGCTATGGTTGCCCGGGCGATTTCCACTGACCCCTCACTCATCAGTATCGGCACCGACCCCACGCTTCCCGTAATCCTGACCGTGCTCTCCGTGGTCATCACGGTGGTAAACGCCATCGCGCTCATCATCTTTGGACGCGCGCTCATGAAGAGCCGCCGCCGCAATGCCGCCCGCATCTCGTATGCGCTCATTGCCGCATCGGTTGTGCAGCTCATCATCTCCATCATGCTGCAGGGCATTGGCACGCACCTCATCGCGCCGATCATCCAGCTCGTCATCCTCATCGCGCTCTCGGTCACGGTGGATCCGTCGCTGATCCAGGAGCGCCGTGTGAAGCGTGAGCTCGAGGACCTCGAAGATCGCGAGGCGGCAGCACGCGGTATGCTCGGCCGCGACCTCGAGGGCAAGGGTTACATCGAGCTCAACTTCTTCAACCTGTTCTGGGTCTTTGTGGTCTGCTGCATCCTCGGCCTTATCATCGAGGTCATCTACCACATGGTCGTCGTCGATCCCGGCGTGTACCAGGACCGCGCCGGCATGCTCTTCGGACCCTTCTCGCCCATCTACGGTTTCGGCGCCGTGCTCATGACCGTGGCGCTCAATCGCTTCTACAAGGCCAATCCCATCATCATCTTCGTGGTTTCTGCCATCATCGGCGGCCTGTTCGAGGCTGCGGTCAGCGTGTTCATGCAGGTGGGCTTCGGCGCCGTGGCGTGGGACTACACCGGCATGACGATCTTTGGTATCCCCGATCCCGTCGCCATCATCTTCGGCGGACGCACCGCCACGCCGTTCATGCTCATGTGGGGCGGCCTCGGGTTTGTCTGGATCAAGTTCTGCCTGCCTTGGCTGCTCAAGCTCATCAACCTCATCCCCTGGAGCCTGCGTTACTCGCTCACCACGATCTGCGCGGTGCTCATGCTGGTCAACGGCGTCATGACGCTTGAGGCGCTCGACTGCTGGTTCGAGCGCTTGTCGGGCGTCGCCGCCAGCTCGCCTGTTGAGGAGTTCTACGCCGAGCACTTCGACAATGCCTACATGGAGCATCGCTTCGAGAGCATGACCATCACACCCGAGGACTCCGGCCGCGTGGATGCCGATGCGGCAACGGATGCCATGGCGTCGGGTGATGCCGCCCAGACAGCAGGCTCCGCAAGCGCATAATCGCGCTATATACCAACGCTCATGCAAGACGGGCGCGCGACGTGCACACCACACGTTGCGCGCCCGTTTTTGTGCTACGCGATGTCGTTGTACCGCGTTACCGGTGGCAGCACGAGTGACCTCAACAAGCTCTGCCGCGCCCTGAACGCTGCATCCCGGATGCGAATGCGCACGCCCGCCGCACGCGCCACATCCCGCATGAGCGCATCGAATAGATGCGGCCGCGCCAGATCTTCATGCCATACATTGAAGATGGTGATGCCGCAACCCGTGAGCCTGTTCACCCGGCGATCGTCCTCGTTGGCGCGATCCTCAGGATGATATCGTCTGCCTTTGTACTCCATACCAAGCGACAGCTCCGGAAAGCCCAGGTCAACGTAGCGTTCCCCATCTGGCGTCATGACCTGCCAATTCAGTACAGCACCTGTAAAGCCCATACCGCCGAGACGCCGTGGACCGGCCACGAGCAGCGCCATCGCCGTCTCACTCGGCGCATGGGACCGCTCATGCACCAGCCCCAGCACGCGCCGCGCGAGCGCTCTGCCATGAACATAGGGCATTTCATCAAGGATGTGCTGGATGCGTCGCTTGTCGCAGTACGGCTCGGTTATCGTCCGGAAGCCCTCGTCCGACGATGGGTCCAACCGGTAGGTTCCCGTAAGCTCGAATCCCTTGAGCGCTAGCTCGATTTCCCGCTTCAAGTGGCCATACGCACCCTCTGCATGCCTGCCTCCACGCGTGCTATGCGAACCAGCAAGCTGTACGAAGCAAAGTTCGGGCGACGGCAGCAACAGATCCCGCTTGCAGCGAATAAGCGAACGCCGCGGAACCTCTCCGCTATACACGTGTCTGACGATTCCCGTCGGCGCATGGATATGCGAGGCCGACGAAACAAGGATATGGACAGGCGTGGTCGTTGCGCCAAGGGCGGCGAGTGCGTCCGAGATATCCGACGCGCGGGGCACCCCGCACGACGACAACTTTGCCGTGCGCGGCATGCTCGCAAGACCGGGCAGTAGCCGGTCGCTCTCACGCAGCACCTCGTATGCCGTTATGCCAAAAAGACAGGTATCCATGCGAAACACGCTAGCACCGATTTGGTGGCCTGCATAGCGTTTTACCTGCAATTTCTTTTTCGGTCTAACGGAAATCTAACAGATAATGTGCACTTTCTCACACGCATCTCACACGCGCTGGTAGCGCATGCCGGCGTGCGCCCTCATCCCATGTGAACGCCTTGTGGATTATGCGGGCGCGAACCGCTTCCGGCACGCATCGCCAGCCTCTGCGCCGCATTCGACGCGCTGCGGCACCGCATACACCCGCCCCGTGGTCACGACGCACGGGTTATGGGCGCGCAGCACGCAGCACCACGTGCGGGATGGTCACAGCGCGAGGGGTATGGGTTGCGGACGCGTAGCAACAGCCGCTCCGTGGTCATCTCGGGGGACGTATGGGTGACGAAAGCACAGCGTCAACATTGCTTTCCTCATCTGATGCGACATTTTTCCATGAAATATGGCCCTAGATGCATCTTTATGGATGCCTCTAGGGCCTTCCTTGCGCAGCGATTGCCCATAGGTCCCTTGCCGTGACCATCAGAGGCGAGATGCTAGCGACGATCCACCCATAGGTGTCGCCTCGTGACCACCGAACGGCTGAGGCTACGGGCAAACCACCCATAGGTCTCGCTTCGTGACCACTTCGCGCTGATGCGAAACGGGGAGGGTCGGACGAAAGCTCGACGAGCCTCGCCGCGATGGGCGGCGAGCGCCACGAGCTACTTGATGCGCGCGAACTTGCGCTTGCCCACCTGCAGCACCGAGCCAGCGTGAATGCGGTCGGGCGCGATGTTGTACGCCTTGGGCTCAACCGGCTGCTGATCGATCTTCACGCCGCCGCCGTCGATAAGACGACGGGCCTCGCTCACCGAAGGCGCGAGCCCGGCGTTCTTGAGCACGCCGGCGAGGTACACCATCCCCTGGTCGTTGGGTGTCAGATCGACCTCGACCTCGGCGATATCCTCGGGCAGCTCGTCCTGCTTGAACACGCGATCGAAGGCTGCCTTCGCCTCCTCGCCCGCACCGGCGCCGTGATATGCATCGACGATATTTATCGCAAGCGCGCGCTTGAGCTCGTACGGGTTGGCCGAGCCATCGGCGAGCGCCGCATCAATCGCGTCGACCTCGTCCACGGAGAGCGTCGAGGCGAGGCGATAGTACTTGCCGATCATCTCGTCGGGAATGGACATGATCTTGCCAAAAGCATCGGCCGGCTCGTCGGTGAGGCCAACGTAGTTGCCGTAGCTCTTGGACATCTTGCGCACGCCGTCGGTGCCCTCGAGGAGCGGCATCGTAAGCGCGACCTGCGGCTCCATGCCCATCTTCTCCATGAGCTCACGGCCGGCAAGCAGGTTGAAGAGCTGGTCGGTGCCACCCATCTCGATATCCGCCTTAATCTGGACGGAGTCGAACGCCTGCATCACAGGATAGAGGAACTCGTGCAGCGCGATGGGCGTCTGCGACTGATAGCGCTTGGTGAAGTCGTCGCGCTCCAAGATGCGCGCCACGGTGAACTTGCTGCAAAGCTCGAGCATGCCCTTCAAGTCGAGCGACAAGATCCAGTCGCCGTTGTGGACGATGGTGGTCTTCTCGGGGTCGAGAATCTTCATGGCCTGCTCGACATAGGTGGCAGCATTTGCCTCGACCTGCTCCTGGGTGAGCTGCGGGCGTGTGGCGTTCTTGCCCGAGGGGTCGCCAATCATGGCCGTACCGTTGCCGATGATGAGGGTGACCTTATGACCGAGATCCTGGAACTGACGCATCTTGCGCAGCGGCACCGCATGACCCAGATGCAGATCCGGGCTGGTGGGGTCGACACCGAGCTTGATGTTGAGCGGCACGCCGCGCTCGAGCTTCTTCCTCAGGTCTGCCTCGGGAACGATCTGAGCGGCACCGGACGTGATGATGCGCATCTGCTCGTCAACTGGCAACAAGGTTCTGTCCTCCTGATTTCCAGCACCCTCACCCTACCGCACGCGGGCCGTACGGGCGGTGCTCGTATACACGTAACCTGTTTAGTGTAGCCGAAAACGAGCTGCAATACAGAATATGCGTGCCGAAATACGCGCACCGACCGGCGCGAGACGATGAGGGGCTATCGGACGTCGAATACACGCGAGCGGCCGTGCGCGTCCACGACCACCGGCAGGCGCGCGGCGTGCGCATCGACGAGCATGCGGGGCTCGCGTCGCCGTGCACAGGATGCGCAGCTGCCGCTGCACGGCCCCTCTACAGACAGGATGCAATGTTCCATGACCATGAGCTCGCGCTCCCCGGGGCACCCCCGCACGACCTCGATCTCCGGCACCGCGCGCGCCACGCTCGCTGCCGCGCCGTCCGGAACTTCATCGGCGAGGTAGATCCGCCGAGCGCCCAGGCGGGCGAAGAACTGTGCCGCACGCGCATTCGTAACCGCTATGGGAAACGCCACGTCGAAGGGCACGCGCGCCTCGAGTGCCGCCGGCAGCTGGCCGATATTGCGACAGATTACGCGATGCGCGCGGCCGCACAGGTGCCGCACGGACGCCTCATCGGCCGCGCGCATCGTCTCGTCGAGCATGACGGTGAGCTTGGGCAGCACATCATCCCACGCGGCAGCATCCTCGATACGCCACGCGCATACGGCCACCTCGTCCTCCGGCGACTCCGCGAGCTGGCGCTTGGCCGCGCGCACATCGTCCACGAGCACGGGCAGCGCCCCTTGCGCACCGTCCACGGCGGCAGGAGATGCATCCGGCGCATCGTCGAGCGACGGAGCTGCAGACAGCGCCGGTACATCCGCGATCTCAACCGCCGCAGCCTCGGCGCGCATGCGCTCAAGCACCGCGGCGGTCTCGGCCAGCACGCGGGCGCTCGCCGTGACGAACACCTGGCTTCCCACTTCAACGCGCCGCTTGCAGCGTACCCAGATGCGCTCCCCCGGCGCCGCGCCGCAGGGCATGGGCACCATGGGCCAACGGCGTGGCACGTCGCGGCCGGCATCGGCCGGCAGAATCGTATGCACCTCGAGCGTGTCGCCCGCATCTGCCGACCCGTCGAAGGCAACGCAGATCTCGTGGCGGCGGCGATCGACGACCTCGCCCACACGGACGCCCTGGTTGCACGACCGCTCCAAGCTCATGAGCGCCGCGCCGCACGACCTCTTGTCCCCGCGCGGGTAGGCATCGGTGAAACCGCGGTTGAACGAACGGCCGAGGTGCCGCTCGAGCTCATCGACATCGCAGTGCCCACCCGCACGCACGGCATCGAGCGCCGTGCGGTATGCGCGCACCACGTTATACACGTAGTCGGGGTTCTTCATGCGCCCCTCAATCTTGAGGGAAGCGACGCCGGCGCGTGCCATGGCCTCAACATGCCGTATGCCAAGGTAGTCGCGCGGACACAGCAACTTCTGCGCATGCGGGTCCGCGATGTGCGACACGCCGCTGCCGTCAACGAGCTCATACGATTGCCGACAGGGCTGCGTGCAGTCACCGCGAAGCGCCGAGCGACCCCGCCTGAGCGCGGAAAACGCACACGCGCCCGAGTAGGCGATGCAAATGGCGCCGTGGCAGAACGCCTCGATGGGCACGCCCGTCTTGGCGAGCAGGCGCAGCTCGCCGCAGGAGAGCTCGCGCGCACAGGTGACGCGCGCCACACCCAGCTCGCGCGCCGCAAACGCCACCGCCTGCGCGCTCGCCGCGCCCGCCTGCGTCGAGAGGTGCAGCTCCGCCGCGGGAAGCTTCTCGCGAAGCAGGCGGATGAGGCCCAGATCGGAGACGATGAGCGCATCTGCGCCTGCGGCGAGCACCGCGCGGGCGAGCTCGAGCGCGTAGACAAGCTCGGCGTCGTATACCACCACATTGAGCGTCACGTACACGCGCGCGCCGCGAGCATGCGCCACCGCGCAGCCGCGCGCCAGATCCTCCAAGGTAAACCCCGCAAGCGCGGCGCGGGCGTTCAGCGCCCCAAGCCCCGCGTAGACCGCATCGGCCCCTGCCGCAACGGCAGCAAGCAGCGCGTCGAGCGTGCCGGCGGGAGCGAGCAGCTCGGGCACGCGAATTGCCTCCGTATCCTGCCCCATCTCGGCACCTCCCCTCCGCATGCGGCGCCGGCGCGCCCACAAGGTATGCAATCAGTCTGAAATTTGCCTTTGATAAGGATACACGAGCCCCCTTGCAGGCGTGTTGCGGTAATGTGTATGTATTTCTGTACGTGTTTTCGCGGGCACATGCCCGCAGACCAACAGGAGGTCTTCATGGGTCCTCGCGAGCGTCAGCGCCGTAACCGCTCCAGATCGCATACCGCACCCGTCATCGCCCTATCGTTCTTGGGATTCTTCCTCATCGCCGGCGTCGCCTTCGGCATCGGCATGATGGGCAACGTCAGCAGGTGGCTGCAGGATCTTCCCGACTACACCAATGCCGACCTCTACCTTGCCAGCGAGCCCACCACGATTCTCGATGCGCACGGCAACGAGATCGCCTCGTTCTACTCGCAGAACCGCAAGAGCGTCACGATCGACCAGGTCTCCCCGTACGTGCTCACCGGCACCGTGGACACCGAGGACGAGCGCTTCTACCAGCACAACGGCGTCGACCTCTACGGCATCGCGCGCGCGGCGGTCGTGCAGCTCACCGGCGGCTCCGAGGGCGCTTCCACCATCACCCAGCAGCTCGTGCGCAACACGATCCTCTCCGACGAGCAGTTCGACGTCACCATCGAGCGCAAGGTGCGCGAGGCGTACCTCGCCCTCAAGATGGAGGAGATCTACTCCAAAGAAGAGATCTTGATGATGTATCTCAACACCATCTACTTCGGCCACGGCGCCTACGGCATCGAGGCTGCGGCGAACACGTACCTCTCCAAGAGCGCGGCGGACCTCACGCTCGCCGAGGCGGCGCTCTTGGTGGGCCTTCCCAACTCGCCCTCGCGCTATGACCCCACGGTGAACCCCGACCTCGCCACGCAGCGCCGTAACACGGTGCTCGACCGCATGCTTTCCAACGGCGACATCAGCCAGGAAGAGCACGATGCCGCACAGGCCGAGCCCCTCGCGCTCAACGTGTCCGAGTCCTCGGGCACCGGCGTCGACGTCTATGCCTACCCCTACTTCGTCGACTACGTGCGCCAACTCCTGAACGAGGAGTTCTCCTACGACTCGATCTTCTCCGGCGGCCTCACCGTGCAGACCACCATCGATCCCAACGTGCAGGCTGCGGCCGAGTCCGCGGTCGTCTCGCGCCTCTCCGAGGTGGGCATCGACGGTCTCGAGGCGGGCATGACCGTGCTCGATTCCAAGACCGGTGCCATCCGCGCCATGGTGGGCGGTCGCGATTACTACGCTGACAGCAGCCATGTGAACCACGCCACCGCGCAGCGCCAGACGGGCTCTTCGTTCAAGGCGTTCACGCTTGCCGCCGCGATCGAGGACGGCATGAACCCCAACATCATGATCAACTGCAACTCGCCCCAGACCTTCAAGAACGGGCGCGAGGAGTACGAGGTCCAAAACGTCAACGGCTCGAGCTACGGCACCATCTCGCTTGCCCGCGCCACCGAGCTCTCGTCGAACACCGGTTACGTGCAGGTTGCAAAGGCCATCGGCAACGACAAGGTCATCAACATGTGCAGCCGCCTGGGCATCGACACCTCCGACATGCAAGATGTCCCCTCGCTCACCCTGGGCGTCACCTCGCTGTCCACGCTCCAGATGGCCGAGGCCTACTCCACCTTCGCGGCGGGCGGTGTGCACCGCGACGCCATCGCGATCACGCAGATCACCAACCGCGAGGGCGAGGTCATCTACGAGCATGAGGACACCGCCGAGCAGGTTATCGACCCCGCCGTGAACGATGCGATCATCGAGGTCCTCGAGGGCGTTGTCGAACACAGCGGCGGCACCGCCTACCGCGCGCGCCTCTCGGTCGACCAGCCCTTCGCCGGCAAGACCGGTACCACCACCGATACCATCGACCTGTGGTTCTGCGGCCTGACCCCGCAGTACACCCTTGCCATCTGGTGCGGCCATACGGCAAACGAGACCATCCGCATCAATGGCCACGACGCGCACAACACCGACCTCACGCTGCCTATGGCGCGCGCCTTCCTGAACGACATCCTCGACGGGCTCGATCGCGAGGAATTCCCCTCGAGCGACGACCGTCCCACCTACAAAGACAACTCGGTATGGGAGGTCGACGGCGAGCCGCTCGAGTACGGCGGCTTCGAGACCGAGACCGACGAAGAGACGATCGATGACTCCGAGGCCGAGGTCACGGACCCCAACGCGAACCAGCAGCAGCCCACGACCGACCCCAACACCACGACGCCGCCCACGGACCCGAACACAGGCGGCACCACCAACCCCGGCGGCGGCACGGGAACGGGAACCGGCGGCGGTACGGGCACGGGAACCGGTGACGGCGACAATACCGGCCCCAGCGGCGGAGGCACCACGGGCGGCGGCGATACCGGAAACACCGGCGACGGAGGCAACACCGGCGGACAACCCGTCGAACCGATAGAGTAGCTCCAACACGTACGATGAAGGGCCCGAGTCCTCGTGGATTCGGTCCCTTTTCGTATCGGGCGGCACAGACAGCGCCGTGATGCTTAACGCCTGCGCATTCAGCGCGTATGCAGGAAGTAATACACGAGCAGCGCCACGAGCGCGATGGGCAGCAGGATGATGAGCGCCATCAAAGCGATATGGATGAATGCGATCATGCCTGCACCTGCTTCCGCAGATTCCCGAGCTTCGCGATGAGCGTCTCGAACCGTGCGCCGTCCTCGGCGGTCTTGGCGATCACGAGAATGGTGTCGTTGCCTGCAAGCGACCCGAGGACGTCGGGAAGCTCGGCAGCATCCACCGCGGCGGCGATGCCCGATGCGGTTCCCGGCTGCGCCTTGATGAGCACGAGGTTATCGGTGCGCAGCACATCAACCACGAGATCGGACACCATGCGCTGCAGATGAAGATCCTCCGCCAGGACGTACACGCCTTCGGGGAGCTTGCGCAGGCCCATATCGGCGATGTCGCGCGACACCGTGGCCTGGGTGCAATCGTAACCGTATACCTTGAGCTCATCCACAAGCATCCGCTGGGTGCGAATGTTGTTATTCCGCACGATCTCGCGAATCGCGCCCTGCCTTCCGCTGCGCCGCTTTGCCATAGTGCAATCTCCCTATAAAGCAGGTCGAATCTCTCATTCTGCTTGCATAGTTTACGGGAAAAGCTGCACCCGCCATGAATATGTAACGAGATTGAATCATTCGGAACTATGCTGCGGCGTGCGGGCGCCTGTCGTATCAAGCAGCGGCGCAAGCGGCGTGAGCGTCGGCGCGCTTACAAAGCAACGCGCGAGACGGGGTGCATAAACGGCAGCTTCGGGAGCTTGACGAACGAATCGAGACACATGCCGATATAGCATGCCGGAACGTTCCTCTGCGCGATGGGGGCATACATGAACCCGAAGTCGCGATGACTGCCGTAACCGTTCTTCCCCAGCGCGCTCACCGTATCGCGGGTGGAGGGCGCCTCCAGGATGTCGCGAACGCGCTCGGTGCGCTCGATACCCGAGAGCCCCGCGATGCCGTAGGCATCTTTGATGCACGCAATCAAACGATGCAGGTGCCGCGTGTGAATGGCCCGCATGAAATGCTCATCGCGCTCGCGCGACCATTTTTGCGCCAGCTCGCAATAGGCGGCGTACTCGCGCTCGCACAGCATGTAGGCATCAAGGCTGCCGGGCACGGCGTTGGCGAGACGCACCGCGGCGTGATAGAGCGCCGCGAGCACCGCGCCCGCACGCTGAACGTCCTCGATATAGCGAATGAGAAAGATAGTCTCTTCCTGCGCCAAGGCGAACCGCAGGCCAAGCTCGGCGATGCGGTCTGCCGAGAACACCTTGCCGCGCACGGAACCCATGATGCCGCTTTCGAGCATCCCCGGCACGAGGTCGCGAAACTCGTCGCGCCCCTCGGTATGGCGCGGCTCAAGGTGCACCACATGGGAGTGAACGCCGTCACGCGGCGACGGGGTGTCCATGGAAAGCGAGAGCACCGCAAGCTCAAGGTCGTGCGCGCGCACCTCTTGGGCAAGCGCCTCGAGCGACCCCGGCGCAAGCCAATCGTCCTGCTCCATGAAGAGGATGTAGCTGCCGCGTGCGGCATCGAGCGCCTCATCGAGGGCCGCGTCATAACACTCCTCGGCGCTCTCGATCATATCGATGCGGATATCGCGCTCCATGGCGCGCTCGCAGATCGACCGCGACTGGTCGCGCGAGTCCATCACGGCGAGCACGAGCTGAACGTCCGAGAACTGCTGGTTCACAACGCTTTCGATCGCGCGTGACACATGGCGCTCACCATCGCGCACCACCATGCACACCGATACAAAAGGGCGTTTTGAACCACATTGCGCCACGCTTGGGCCTCCTGCCAACACGACGTTCCGCCCCATGGTACCACCGTGCGATTCGCGCCCTTCGCAGCGCAAAGCCCTGCATTATTAGCACAAATGTTCATCACGCCAACGTCACACTTCAGCGTGGCGCCTCGCCTATCTCGTGCAGCGCGCCCTCGGGATAGCGCACGTCGATGAAGGTGAGGCCGTGCGCGGGCGCCGTAGGCCCGGCAGCGCGACGGTCGCAGGCAGCAAGCGCCTCGCCCACCCAAGCGATCTCGCGCCGGTGCATGCCCACCTCGACGAGCGTGCCCACGATGGTGCGCACCATCGAGTGCAGAAACGCGTTGCCCGTGATGGTGAACGCGAGCACCCCCTCGCCCATCTCGACCTCGCGGACGAACGAGGTCGCCATCACGTTGCGGCACGTGGGCTTGCCCACGGCAGAGGCCACCTTGCAAAAGCTCTTGAAGTCATGCTCGCCCACCAGCAGCTGCGCCGCCTCGGCCATCGCGTCCTCATCGAGATGCATGCGATGCCACCACACGTGGTCGCGTGTGAGCACGGGCCGGTTGGGACGGTCTGCGATGCGGTACGTGTACGTTCTCGCTTGGGCGTCAAATCGTGCCGAGAATTCCGGGCCGGCATGGAAGACGTCACCGAGTGCGATATCGCGCGGCAGCAACGCGTCCATCGCGCGCAGCCACCGCGTGCGCGTGACCTCGAGCTCCGCCTGGAGCGCCGGGAAGCTCACATACTGGCCGATGGCGTGCACGCCGGCATCGGTCCTCCCCGCGCAGGTGAGCTCGACCGGACGGCGCACAAAGGTCTCGATGGCGCGGCGCAGCTCGCCCGCAACCGTTGTCACGGACGGCTGCTCGGCAAACCCGCTGTACGCAGCCCCGTCGTACCCCAGCTTGAACACGATGGTCCCTGCTGCCGCAAGGCCCTCCGTCGCTTCGGCCATATGCGTTCCTTCCGGCATCGTCGCCCCTATCCTACAAGCCCGAGCGCAACCAGCATCGCCGCCAGCCCCAGCCCGGCAACGAGCGCCAAACGGCTGCGGAGATCGAGCGGCTTGGGCGCCGTCTCGGTTCTCGAGACCCCAGCATAGCATCGGGCGTCCATCGACGCGGCGATGCGATCGGCTCGCCGGAATAAGCTCACGACGAGCGGCGTGAGCACCGATGCCCATACGCGAATCCGTGCGACAAGCGTGCCGCCCTCGAAATCGACGCCGCGTGAGCGCTGTGCGAGATGGATGCGCTCCAGCTCCTGCGCAACAAGCGGGATGAACCGCAGCGCGAGCGAGATGGTGAGGCCGAGCTCCTCGACCGGCACGCCAAGACGGCGCGCAGGGCGCAGCAAGCGCGTGCAGGCGCCCGCCAGCGCCGGCGGGGTGGTGGTGGTCGACACCGCGTACGCGAGGCACACGAGCACCGCGATGCGCACCACCGCCGAGATGGTGCGCAGGGCTCGGTCGGGCGCGAGGCCGACGTGCGCCACGAGCGGTACCTGCGCCGTGCCATCGCAGGATATGAGGTTCGCCGCCATCATGAACACAAAGAGCACGAGCACGGGGCGGCAGGCTGCGGCCAAGCGCCGCACGTCGGTGCGCGCAACACACAGCGCAGCGATCGCCACGCATGCCCATGCGGCAAGCGCAACGGGCGATGAGCTTGCGAAGATGGCGACCGTGAACACAAGCAGCAGCGCGATCTTGACGCGCGCGTCGAGCGCATCGAGGATGCCCGCTGCGGGCACGGGACGCGAACGCGGCATCGACGCGACGACCGCCTGCTCACGCCCAGTGCGCTCATCGCGATGAGCGGTGCGCCGGATCTCCTTTACCAGATGCGCCAGCCGCCAGCTCTCGGGAGCCATCAGCCCCGCCCGCTCGAACGCCGCGAGGTCATCACGCAACGCGTCCACGCCGCCCGTCCATACGAGCGCGCCGCGGCGCATGAGCGCCACGGCATCAGCGATGTCGAGCCATTCCTCAAGGTCGTGGCTCACCACCAGAATAGGCAACCCCCGGTCTGCGAGGTCGCGCACGAGCGCGTGGAGCACCGCTCGCCCCGGCGCATCGAGCCCGGCAGTGGGCTCGTCGAGCACGAGCGCGCGCGGCTCCAAGGTGAGCACGCTGCCAAGCGCGACGCGACGCGCCTGGCCGCCGGAAAGCGAGAACGGATCACGGTCGAGCAGGTCCTCGATGTCGAGCGCGCGGCACGCCTTGGATGTCCTGCGCGCGATCTCTTGCGCATCGCATCCGAGGTTCCCCGGTCCGAAGGCGAGCTCCGCGGCAACGGATTCCAAGAAGAGCTGCTGCTCGGGCTGCTGGAACGCGATGCAGACATCGCCTGTTGCAAGCGGCACGCCGCCTAAGCGAATCGCGCCGGCAGACGGCTCAAGGAGCCCTGCGGCGAGGCAGGCCAGGGTGGTCTTGCCGGCACCGGAGGCACCGGCGAGCAAGGTGATAGTTCCCGGCGCAAGCGTGAGCGAGACATCATGCACCGCCTCGACCGCCGAAGCCTCGCGGCCCTGATAGCTATACGAGACGCCCGCGAGCTCAAGCGACGTCCCCTCATCATGTGCCGCAGCGGCGCGCGCATGCTGTGCGGAGGCTGTCATGCTCGTCATCTCGTCCGCAAGCGCCGCCATTGCCTCCCCAGCAGACTCAGAAGCGCCTCTCAGCCACGATGCAACGTCCTCGGGCTCTGCACCCGCATCGAGAGGATATCCGACCTTCAGCGCGATCTGAAGCGCTCGCGCATACGGCCCCTGTGGCAACGTGCGCTCAAAGAGCCCCCGCGAGCCCGCGCGACCGAGCATGAGGTCTGTCGGGGTGCCTTGCCACGCAACACGCCCCGCCTCGACCACGATCACACGGTCGCACAGCGTCACCTCGAGCACATCGTGCGTCACGAGCACGACGCCCATCCCCTGCTCACGCGCCAGCGAGCGGAACAGGCGCCGGAACCCGGGGCGCAGGGCGCTGTCAAGCTGAGCCGTCACCTCATCGAGCACGAGGTAGACAGGCTCCATGGCGAGCACGGCCGCACATGCCAGCCGCTGCTGCTCGCCGCCCGAGAGCGCATGCACCTCGATGTCCTCGGCATCCATGAGCCCGACCGCTTCAAGCGCGCTGCTCACACGGCGCGCGATCTCCGGCTCATCAAGACCGAGGTTACGCGGGCCAAACGCCACCTCATCGGCCACCACGGTCGAGACGATCTGGTCTTCGGGCATCTGCAGCACGCGTCCCACGAGGCGGCGCACGGCAAGACGTTCCTCAGGCACCTGCGGGTCGAGGCCGTCCACGCGCACCGCACCGGCGTCCGGCAGCAAGGCGCCGCACATAAGACCCGAGATGGTCGACTTGCCGGCGCCGTTAGTGCCCACGAGCGCCACAAGCTCGCCAGGCGCCACATGAAGCGAGATGCCCGACACGCCCTGCACGGCCCTAGGGGCATCCTCCTCCGCAGACTCCCCCACCCGGTAGCTCAGCGACACGTCGCGCAGCTCAAGCATGTCGAACACCTCCTTAAAAACAAGAAGGACCCCGCACGAGCAGGGTCCTTTGATGCGCTTTACGAGTAAGCGGGAAACCTACTCCTCGGTCGCCTCGGTGGTCTCCTCGGCAGCCTCAACCGTCTCCTCGGCGGCCTCCTCGACAGGAGCCTCCTCCTCGGCCTTCTCGACCTTCTTGGGAGCGACGGGCTTCGCGGCGGGCGCGGCCTTGGGGGCCTTCTTCACCACGGGCTCGGACACGATCTCCATGATGACCATGGGAGCGTTGTCGCCCTTGCGGGGGCCGAGCTTCATGATGCGGGTGTAACCGCCGTCGCGGTCGGCCCACATGCCCTGCGCGGCCTTGTCGAAGACCTCGGCCACGAGGTTCTTATCGCCGAGCTTGGCGATGGCGAGACGACGGGAGTGCAGGTCGCCCTTCTTGGCCCAGGTGATGATGGGCTCGACATAGCCGCGGAGCGCCTTGGCGCGGGTCTCGGTGGTCTTGATGCGATCGTTCTCGAGCAGCGCCTTGGCGAGGCTCTTCTTCATCGCACGGGTATGCGCGGCATCGGTGCCGAGCTTCATACCCTTCTTCTTGTTGTGACGCATTGTCTCGTTCTCCTCTATTCGCGAAGCATTAAGCCTTCAGGCTCAGGCCCATGGACTCAAGCTTGTCTTTGACTTCCTCGATCGACTTGACGCCGAAGTTGCGGATGTTCAGCAGGTCGTTCTCGGAGAACTCGACAAGCTGACGCACCGAGTGGATGCTCGCGCGCTTCAAGCAGTTGTAGGAGCGGACGGAGAGGTCCAGGTCCTCGATCTGCTTATCAAGCTCGGCGTTGTCGCTCGTGACCTCGGGAGCGAAGATGGAAACCTCTTCCTCCTCCTCGGGGGCGTCGGCGAGATTCATGAACGCAGCCATGTGCTGGTTGATGATGTTGGCAGCCTGCACCACGGCCTCACGCGGAGCGATGGCGCCATTGGTCTCGATCTCGAGCACGAGGCGGTCGTAGTCGGTGTGCTGACCCACGCGGCAGGCCTCGACGAGCTTGGCGCAGCGGCGCACGGGCGAGAACAGCGAGTCGACATGGATCACGCCGATGGGATCGTTGTCGCGCTTGTTGCCCTCGTAGGACACATAACCGCGACCATAGCCGATGCGCATGGTCATCGTGAGATGACCGCCCTCGGTGAGCGTGGCGATGTGCTGCTCGGGGTTGACCAGCTCAAAATCGGACGGGATGAAGAAGTCCGCGCCGGTCACCTCGCACGGGCCGTCAACCGAGATCTTAGCGGTAGCCTCGTCGGTGGTGCCGAGAGCCCTGAAAACCAGACCCTTGACGTTCAGGACGATATCCGTGACATCCTCGACCATGTTGGGGATGCTCATGAACTCGTGCTGCGCACCATCGATCTGGATAGCCTCGACGGCAGCGCCCTCGAGCGAGGACAGCAGCACGCGACGAAGCGAGTTGCCAAGCGTATCGCCGTAGCCGCGCTCCAGCGGCTCGACCGAGACGCGAGCAGAGGTCTCGCTGATCTCTTCGACCTGAACCTGAGGCCTAATGAATTCTGACATGTATTACCTCCAGCCTCAGCAGCCCTGCGGGACTACTTAGAGTAGAGCTCGACGATGAGCTGCTCTTGGATATCCGTGCTGATCTGCTCGCGGGTGGGCAGCGAGAGCACGTTGCCGGACAGCTTCTCGATGTCGACCTCAAGCCAGCCGGGAACCTCGAAGCGCTCGGACTGGATGAGGGCCTCCTTGATGGGAAGGAGGTCGCGGTACTTCTCGCCCACGGCGACAACGTCGCCGGCCTTGACGAGATACGAAGGGATGTCGACGCGCTTGCCGTTCACGGTGAAGTGGCCGTGGCGGACCGTCTGACGGGCCTCCTTGCGGGTGCGAGCGAAGCCGAGACGGAACACGACGTTGTCAAGACGGCTCTCGAGGAGCGTCATGAGGTTCTCACCGGTGATGCCGGGCATACGAAGCGCGCGCTCGTAGTAACGACGGAACTGCTTCTCGAGCACACCGTAGATGAACTTAGCCTTCTGCTTCTCGCGCAGCTGGAGACCGTACTCGGACTCCTTGCGGCGACGCTTGGGCTGACGAATAGATTCCTTCTTGCTGCTGTAGCCGAGCTCGACGGGATCGATCCCGAGCTGACGGCAGCGCTTGATAACAGGCGTCCTGTCAATTGCCATGGTTTAGCGATCCTTTCAGTTACACGCGGCGACGCTTCTTGGGGCGGCAGCCGTTGTGCGGAATGGGGGTCTTGTCCTGGATGCTCGAGACCTCGAGGCCAGCAGCCTGAAGCGAGCGGATGGCGGTCTCACGACCGGAGCCGGGGCCCTTCACGAACACAGCGACCTTGTGCATGCCGTGCTCCATAGCGGCCTTGGCGCACGCCTCGGCAGCCATCTGAGCGGCAAACGGAGTCGACTTACGCGAACCCTTGAAGCCAACCTGGCCGGCAGAGCGCCATGCGATGACGTTCCCCTGGGGATCGGTGATCGAGATGATGGTGTTATTGAAGGTGGAACGGATGTGAGCCTGTCCCACGGCGATGTTCTTGCGGTCGGCGCGCTTGATGCGGGTAACCTGGCCGCGCTTGTTCTTTGCAGTAGCCATCTAGCGCTCCTTACTTCTTCTTCTTGGCACCGATTTGCTTGCGCGGACCCTTGCGGGTACGGGCGTTGGTGTGGGTGCGCTGGCCGCGGACCGGGAGGCCCTTGCGGTGACGCAGGCCACGGTTGCAGCCGATGTCCATAAGGCGCTTGACGTTCTGGTTGCGCTCACGGCGAAGGTCGCCCTCGATCATGAGGTGAGCCTCGTCGATGTATTTACGGATGGCGTCAACTTCGTCCTCGGTGAGGTCCTTGACACGGGTATCCGGGTTGATGTTCGTCTCCGCGCAGATCTTGCTGGCGGTGGTGCGGCCGATGCCGTAAATGTAGGTAAGACCGATCTCGACGCGCTTCTCGCGCGGAAGATCGACACCGCTGATACGGGCCAACTTAATTCTCCTCTCTTAACCCTGACGCTGCTTGTGGCGCGGGTTCTCGCAGATCACGAGCACCTTACCGTGGCGCCTGATAATCTTGCACTTATCGCACATCTTCTTGACCGAAGGACGTACCTTCATCGTTCTTCCTTTCGGTAGTGCTCAAACGACAAACCTACTATCTACTCGCCCAGCCGCAGGCGTGAAACACAAACTGGCTGGATGCATGCACGCCCTGGTTGAGCAGGCCAGGGGCGCATATGCCGTCGCTACTTGTAGCGATACGTGATGCGACCGCGGGTCAGGTCGTACGGAGAAATCTCCACCACGACGCGATCCCCGGGAAGGATGCGGATGTAGTTCATGCGGATCTTGCCGGAAATGGAGCACAGAACCGTGGCACCGTTCTCCAGCTCGACGCGGAACATGGCGTTGGGCAGCGGCTCGGTGACCGTGCCTTCCAACTCGATGGCATCTTCCTTCTTCACAAGCACATCTTTCTCTCGAAACGACAGCAGCTGAATATAATACAGCACTCAAAATTCTATCGTGGATTTTTCGTTACGACTCCACAAAGTCGCAACATGGTCTGACGTTTTGTCCGCGGGCGGACCCTGTTGGGCTTCATGCTCAAACAAGTCCTCGCGCTTCGCGCTGCGGAACTGCGCTGAAGCCCAACAGGGTCCGTCCAACAAAACCAAACCATAGTTGCTTACTACATAATCTCTAGCGCGGAACTGCGCGCGGTGCCTCACGGAACCCAACAGAGCAAGCAAACCATAGTTGCTTACCACGTAAATTCGTCCGCGGGGTTGATGTAGGATGCGAAGAGGGCGGGATGCTCGTTTTCGAAATTGGGGCGTCGCCAGACCGGGGCCCCGGTTTCGAAAAGGAACATCCCGCCCTCATTCACGGGAATCCTACATCACACCGCCCTGCATGGAGCACCACGGACCCTGGGCATCCTGCGTGAGAATGACCGGACCGTCTTCGGTGATGGCAACGGTGTTCTCGTAGTGCGCGGCAGGCAGATGGTCGTTCGTGGTGACGAGCCAGCCGTCCGGCCCCACCGAGACATGATGGGTGCCAAGCGTGATCATGGGCTCGATGGCGATCACCATGCCCGCCTCGAGCTTCACGCCGCGACCCTTCTTGCCGTAGTTGGGAACGTTGGGGTCCTCGTGCATCACGCGGCCCACGCCGTGGCCAACATAGTCGCGCAGCACGCCATAGCCATGGCGCTCGGCGAGCGACTGCACCGCATGGCCAATATCGCCAATGCGGTTGCCCGGCACGGCCTCGGCGATGCCCGCCTTCAGGCAGTCGCGCGTGACCTCGCAGAGAGCCTTGACCTCCTGAGAGGGGTTGCCCACATAGAAGGTCCACGCGTTATCGCCCACCCAGCCGTCGACAATCGCGCCGGTATCAACCGAGAGGATGTCGCCATCGCGCAGGATGATATCGGGGCTCGGGATGCCGTGCACCACGGCATCGTTGAGCGATGCGCAGATGGAGCCCGGGAACCCGCCGTAGCCCTTGAAGGCCGGGATGCCGCCGTGCATACGGATGATTTGCTCGGCGAGCTGGTCCAGCTCGAACGTCGAAACGCCCGGGCGAACCATCGCACCGACATGCCGGAGCACCATCTTCGACAGTGCTCCGGCTTTCTTCATCTCCTCGATATCTTGAGCAGATTTGATCTTAATCATAGACCAAGCGCTTCTTTCGTCGCTGCATACACCGCGTCGATCGCGTCGTCGCCATCCACGGCCTTGAGCAGGCCCTGGCCGCGATAGTACTCGATCAAGGGAGCGGTGTTCTTCTCATACACATCGAGACGATTCTTAATGGTCTCGGGCTTATCGTCGTCGCGCTGGTACATCTCGCCACCGCAGGCGGGGCACACGGCATCGGCAGCGGTGCCGGTGTGGCCGCAGGCGCGGCAGGTGCGACGAGCAGAGAGACGATCGATAATGACCTTGGGCTCGACATCGATGAGCAGTGCCGCATCGATGGCGCGACCCAGCGAGCCAAGCTCGGAATCGAGCGTGACCGCCTGCATGGTATTGCGGGGGAACCCGTCGAGGATGAAGCCGCGCTGGGCATCGTCATGGCTCAAGCGCTCCTTCACCAGATCGATCACGAGCTGATCGGGAACCAGCTCACCGGCATCCATGTACTTCTTGGCCTGGACACCCAGATCGGAACCACTCTTCACCGCAGCGCGCAGAAGATCGCCCGTAGAGATGTGGGCAACCCCGTAGTCGGCGACGAGGAGCTGTGCCATGGTGCCCTTACCGGCACCGGGAGCTCCGAGCAAAACGATGTTCATGGTCGTGTCCTCCCTACGTAATCCTTAAAGACTACCTTACTTAAAGAAGCCGTCGTAGTCGTACATCTTGAGCTGGCTCTCCACCTTGGCGATGGTGTCCAGCACCACACCTACCATAATAAGCACTGACGTGCCGCCGAACGACTGAATCAGCGCATTACCGGTGAACGAGAAGACAACAGACGGGACGATCGCGATGAGCGCGAGGAAGATGGCGCTCGGCAGCGTGATCTTGTTCAACACGTTCTTGATGTAGGCCGCCGTAGCCTTGCCCGGACGGATGCCCGGGATGAAGCCACCCTGCTTCTTGAGGTTGTCGGCGGTGTCATCGGGATTGAACACCATGGAGGTGTAGAAGTACGCGAAGAACACGATGAGCACGACGTTCAGGATCCAGTTGAGCCAACCCGAGCTCAGCGCACCGGCGACCGCCTGCACCCAGCCGATGCCGGGGAAGAACACGGCGATCTGCGCCGGGAAGTAGAGCAGGGCGCTCGCGAAGATGATGGGCACCACGCCGGCGGTGTTCACCTTGATGGGCAGGTAGGTTGCCTGACCGCCCATGATGCGGCGACCCACCACGCGCTTGGCGTACTGCACCTGAATGCGACGCTGACCGCGCTCGAGGAACACGATGAGCGGGATGACGCACAGGATGATGACGAAGATCACCGCGGTAATCACCAGGCCCATGGAGCCGGTCTGCATGGACGACACGATCGCCTGGGGCAGCCCCGCCATGATGTTGGCGAAGATGATGAGCGACATGCCGTTGCCGATGCCGCGCTGGGTGATGAGCTCACCGATCCACATGATGAGCATGGCGCCCGCAGTAAGCGTGCCCACGACCATGATGTCGAAGATGATCTCGGGAGCGCCGGCGCCGTTGAAGCTGATGCCGTAGCTCTTGAAGAGGAACAGATATCCAATGGAGTTGAGCAGCGCAAGCGCGAGCGTCAGATAGCGAGAATACTGAGTGATCTTGGTCTGGCCGACCTCACCCTCGCGGGCAAGCTCGTGCAGGCTCGGAACCACGCTCTGGAGCATCTGAAGGATGATCGAGCTCGTGATGTAGGGCATGATGCCGAGCGAGAAGACCGAGACGTAGCTCAACGCGCCGCCGGAGAAGAGATTCAGCAGCGCCATAGCCCCGGCAGCAACGGAATCGTTACCGCCGAAAAGGCCCAGCATCCCCTGGAAGGGGATACCGGGCACAGGGACGTGTGCACCGATACGGTACACAACGAGCATGGCTATGGTGAAGAGAATCTTGTCCCGCAGGTCTTTGATGCGGAACGCGTTCTTCAAGCCAGTTAGCACGGCTGCTCGACCGACCCTCCTGCGGCCTCGATCTTGGCCTTCGCGGAAGCGGAGACCTTGTCGACCTTGACCGTGAACTTCTTGGTGGTCTCGCCCTCACCAAGAACCTTAACGGGCTGGAACTCCTTCTTGATGATGCCGGCGGCCTTGAGCGCGGCACCATCGATCACAGCGCCATCCTCGAACTTCTCGTCGAGACGAGCGATGTTGACAGCCGTGAACTCGATGCGACGGGGGTTACGGAAGCCCGGGAGCTTGGGCAGACGCATCGCGAGCGGCGTCTGGCCGCCCTCGAAGCCCGAACCCTTGCCGCCGCCGGAGCGGGAAAGCTGGCCCTTCTGACCGCGGCCCGCAGTGGTGCCGTGACCAGAGGAGTTACCGCGACCGATGCGCTTACGACGATGCGTAGAACCCGGTGCGGGAGTAAGGTCATGAAGCTGCATTGTTTACTCCTCCACAATCTCAACAAGGTGCTTGACCTTGAAGATCATTCCGCGAACGGACTCGTTGTCGGGGATCTCGCGGGTATGGTTGATACGGCGGAGACCCAGGGCCTTGACGGTCCTAACCTGATCCTGCTTGGCACCGTTGGTGCTGCGGACCTGCTTGATCTTGATGGTGTCAGCCATGCTTACTGCTCCTTACCAACGAACATCTCGGCGACGGTAAGGCCGCGGCGCTCCGCAACCTCCTCGGGGCTCGAGAGCTCCTTGAGACCCTCGGCGGCAGCCTTGATGATATTGAGGCCGTTGTCGGTGCCGAGCGACTTGGAGAGAACGTTCTTGATACCGGCAAGCTCGAAGAGGGGGCGCACCGCGCCGCCGGCGATGACGCCGGTACCCTCGACAGCGGGCTTGATGATGATGCGACCGGCGCCAAAGTGGCCGATGACCTCGTGCGGGATGGTGCCCTCCTCGGTCACGGGAACATGGAACATGTTCTTCTTGGCGTCGAGCGAAGCCTTGGAGATGGCCAGGGGCACCTCGGCGGACTTGCCCATGCCCAGACCGACGTTGCCCTTGCCGTCGCCTACGACGACGAGTGCGACGAGCGACATGCGACGGCCGCCCTTGACGGTCTTGGAAACACGGTTGATGAAGACGACGCGCTCCTCGAACTCGGAGGCCTCGCGCTGCTTGTTATCTCGATTACGAGCCATGTGCTCAATACCTCCTAGAACTCGAGACCGGCGGCACGAGCACCGTCGGCGAGGGCCTTGACGCGGCCATGGTAGATGCGACCACCACGATCGAAGGTGACCTTCGTGATGCCGGCCTCGATGGCGCGCTTGCCAACGAGCTCGCCGACCTTCTCGGCAGCCTCCTTGTTCGAGGTGTGGGTGCCCTTGAAGTCGGCCTCGAGGGTCGAGGCGGACACGAGGGTGTGGCCCTTGGTGTCGTCCACGATCATGGCGTAGATATTGGCGTTGGTGCGGGTCACGCGCAGACGCGGGCGCTCAGCCGTGCCGAAGATCTTGCCGCGCACGCGACGCTGACGACGCTTGAGGCCGGCAGCCTTCGCTTTTTGCTTGTTCATACTATCGACTCCTTAAGTCTAGTCGCCAGCACCTAACGGGGTGCTGGACTTATATGAGCCTAGGCGACCTTACTTGGCAGCCTTGCCGAGCTTGCGGCGGATGTGCTCGCCCACATAGTGGATACCCTTGCCCTTGTAAGGCTCAGGCGGACGCTTGCTGCGGATCTCCGCGGCAACCTGGCCGACCTGCTGCTTGTTGATACCCTTGACGTTAATGTGGGTGTTGTCGGGCACCTCGAAGGTGATGCCCTCGGGGGCATCGTAGAGCACGGGGTGCGAGTAACCGAGGGACAGCTCGAGGTTCTTGCCCTTGAGCTGGACACGGTAGCCCACGCCCGCGAGCTCGAGCGCCTTGGTGTAGCCCTCGGACACGCCCGTCACCATGTTCTGGATGAGGGCGCGGGTGAGGCCGTGGCGGGCACGGGTCTCACGCTCGTCGTCGGGACGAACAACGGTGAGCTCGTTGCCCTCAACCTCAACGGTGAGCTTGCTGTAGAAATCGAGCTCGAGCTGGCCCTTGGGGCCCTTAACGGTCACATGGTTGCCGTTCACTGCCACGTCGACTCCGGCGGGAATCTGGACAGGCTTCTTACCGATACGGGACACGGTGTTCTCCTTTCCTTCTACGCGCCGAGCCGTTTACCACACGAAGGCGATGACCTCGCCACCGACGCCAGCACGGCGGCAGTCGCGATCGGCCATAACGCCCTTGGAGGTGGAAACGATGGCGGTACCAAGGCCGCCGCGGACGCGGGGAAGGTCGGCCACGCCGGCGTACTTGCGCAGGCCGGGCTTGGAGATACGGCGGATGCCGGAAATGACCTTCTGCTTCTTGGGACCATACTTAAGGGTGATGTGGAGGGTCTTCTGGGGGGTGGTATCCTCGACGGTGTACCCCTCGATGTAGCCCTCCTCGGACAAAACGCGAGCGATCTCGACGAGCTTCTTCGAGCTCGGCATCGAGACCGCGGCCTTGTTCGCAGCGTTTGCGTTACGAATGCGCGTAAGCATATCTGCGATCGGGTCTGTGAGGTTCATGCAGATTCTCCTTCGTTCTTGATGAACTCGTGCACTCGGTCCTTCGCCACCCATGGCAGCGAAGCCAGCCGCGCACGTTCTTCCCTGCTCGCTCGCGCGAGCGCTGGCAGTGGTTACCAGCTGGCCTTCTTGATGCCGGGAAGCTCGACTTTGGGGGCCAGCTCGCGGAAGCAGACACGGCACAGGCAGAACTTGCGGTACACCGACTGCGGACGGCCGCAGCGCTGGCAGCGGGTGTAAGCGCGCGTCGAGAACTTCGGCTTGCGATTGCACTTGACGATCATCGATGTCTTAGCCACTTATTACCTCCTAACGATTGCTATCGTTCGCTTCGGCGATGCGGGGGCATCGGGTCCCCGCACCGTGCCGAAACGTAAAATTGACTACTTCTTGAACGGGAATCCGAAACCGTCGAGCAGGGCCTTGGCCTCCTCGTCGGTCTGGGCGGTGGTGACGAAGGTGATGTCCATGCCACGGGTGTGGTCGATGGAATCGAAATCGATCTCGGGGAAGATGAGCTGCTCGGTCACGCCCATGGAGAAGTTGCCACGGCCGTCGAAGCTCTTGGGGGAGATGCCGCGGAAGTCGCGGATACGGGGGATCGCCACGGAGAGCAAACGATCGAAGAACTCCCACATGCGGTCGCCGCGCAGGGTCACCTTGGCGCCGATCGGCATGCCGGCACGAAGGCGGAACGAAGCGATGGACTTGCGGGCGCGGGTCACCATGGGCTGCTGGCCGGTGATGGCGCGCAGGTCGCGCACGGCACCGTCGATAGCCTTGGAATCGGTCGCGGCCTCGCCGACGCCCATGTTCACGACGATCTTCTCGATCTTCGGGATCATCATGACGTTCTTGTACTGGAACTTGTCCTGCAGCTGGCCCTTGACCTCCTCGAGGTACTTGGTCTTCAGGCGCGGAACATACTTCTCTTCAGCCATGGTCACTCCTTATGGGGTTTTAAGCACGGGGCGTGGCCACGTGCCGCGGGTGCGTACCGGGTGTTTTGCCTGGTACGTCCCGCTGCGCGGGTTGTCCTCGTGCCTCCTGCCGAGCCGTGCGCGCGCTGGCTTGTTCGCGGCACGACGAATCGCCGACAGGAGCCGGGCAATACGAGTCGGTATGATACGCGTCTCGGCAGCGAAAAGCCAGCAGAATCTCTGCACCTGCCTATCTCCATATTTAGCACGGCGGTACAGTGGCGCGCTGCGCTGTGTTTGGCGAGCCCGCGGGTGGACGGACAGGCAGGCGGCGCCCAATACGCGATTTTTCGCGTATTGGGCGCGCCCCCGGACTCCACTACGCGATTTATCGCGTATTCGTTGCTGCCGCGGCGCCACTACGCGATTTTTCGCGTCGTGGCGCGCGCCGCACGCGCTCAGCGGCTCCGCGGCACGTACGTGCCGGGCATCTCGCCCGTAGGCTCGCCATCGCGCGCGGCCACAACGCCGTTTACCAGGGTGAAGCGGGCACGACCCCGGCAGGCAAAGCCCTCGTAGGGCGTGTGGTCAACCGCCTGGTGCTGCGTTGCCGCGCTAATGGTCCAGCTCACCGAGGGATCCCAGACGCAGATGTCGGCGTCGGCGCCCTCGGCAAGCGCGCCCTTGCGCGGCCACATGCCAAAGACGCGCGCCGGGTTCTCGCTCATGAGGCGCGCCAGGCACTCGGGCCCCAGCTCATCGCCAAGCGCCGTCGCGATGAGCGCCGGACGGTGCTCGATGCCCGCTCCCCCATTCGGGATGCGCGTGAAGTCGTCGCGCCCACGGTCCTTCTGGCCATGGAGGTTGAACGAGCAATGGTCGGTCGCGATGGTGTCGATCTCGCCCGTGAGAAGCGCCGCACGCAGGGCGGCCGCATCGCGTGGGGTCCGCAACGGCGGGCTCATCACGTACTTCGCGCCGGCGAGCCCATCATCGCTCGCTTCGCGGTAGCGGCTCTCGTCGAGCAGCAGGTACTGCGGGCATGTCTCGACATAGATGTTGCGCTGCCCGCGCCCGCGCGCGGCGCGGATCTCCTCAAGGCCCAGCTCGGTCGAGAGGTGCACGATGTTCACCGGCGCGTCCCCCGCCAGGTGCGCGAGGTGCAGCACGCGCCCGATGGCCTCGGCCTCGACGTCGGCAGGTCGCGACAGCGCATGACCCTCGGGACCGGTGATACCGCGCTCGAGCATGCGGCGCTGCAGGGCGTTTACCAGCGTGCCGTTCTCGCAATGCACGCACAGCACCGAGGCGTGCGGCGCCATCGCCTCGAGCACCTCGAGCGTCTCGGCATCGTCGAGACGCAGATGGTCGTAGGCGAGGTAGGTTTTAAATGAGCACACGCCCGCCTCCACCATGACATCGAGGTCGTGGGCGTTGCGCTCGTTCCATTCCGAGATGGCCATGTGGAAGCCGTAATTCGCCGTGCAGGTGCCGTCGGCACGGCGATGCCACTCGGCCAGCGCATCCGGCAGCGTGACGCCGCGATCGGCCGTTGCATAGTCCACAACCGTCGTCGTGCCGCCGCAGGCTGCGGCGCGCGTGCCCGTCTCGAAGCTATCGGCCGTCCAGTCGATGCCCGTCCAGCACTGCAGGTGCGTATGCGCGTCGATGAACCCGGGGAAGACCCAGCAGCCGTGCGCGTCGAGTACCTCGTCGCCCGCACCCGGCTCGATATCGGGGGCAATGCGGCAGATGCGCGCGCCCTCGACCGCCACATCGGCCTGGATGGTGCCCTCGGGTGTCACGGCGCAGCCGCCCTTCACGATGATCATCACAACCCCCTACCCTGCACCGGGGCCACGCCCGGCAGCTGAGCGTCTCATTGGTTTTAGTATAGTGCGCTGCGCACCCGATTCCGCGTGCTCGATGCCGCGCACCTCGCATCGGCTTAGCGCACGATATGCGTGCCCGTCTTACCGGCGATGCCGTCGCGGGCGCGCTCGAGCAGCGTGATGAGCGCGGTGCGCCCCTCGCCCGACTCGACAAACGCAACGCAGGCCTCGACCTTGGGCTTCATCGAGCCCTCGCCAAACTCGCCCGCCTCGGCCAGCTCGCGGGCGCGCGCAGCCGAGAGCTCGTCGAGCCACTGCTCGCGCTCCGTTCCAAACCCAACCGCAACCTTCTCGACGGCGGTGAGAATGATGAGGGCATCGGCATCGAGCTGCTCGGCGAGTTTCTCGGCTGCGAAATCCTTGTCAATCACCGCGGCCGCGCCCTTGAGGTGATGGCCCTCGGTAGGAACGACGGGAATACCGCCGCCACCGCAGCACACAACCACATGGTTTGCCGCAACGAGCGACGAGATGGTGTCGAGTTCCACGATGGAGACGGGCTTGGGGCTCGCCACCACGCGACGGTAGCCCTTCTGCGCGTCGTGCATGAACGCATAGCCGCGGTCGCGCTCGAGTTCCTCGGCCTCCGCCTCGCTCATGAACGGGCCGATGGGCTTGGTGGGACGGGCGAATGCCGCATCGTTAGGATCGACCTGAATCTGGGTGAGCACCGTGGCCACGCCCTTGTCCATGCCGCGGTCGAGCATCTCCTCGCGCAGGGCGTTCTGCAAATCGTAGCCAATGTAGCCCTGGCTCATCGCACCGCACACCGAAAGCGGGCAGGGGATGTAGCGCTCGGGGTCGGAGCGGGTCAGCTCGGCCATGGCGTTGGCGATCATGCCAACCTGCGGGCCGTTGCCGTGCACGATCACAACCTCGTTTCCCTCCTCAATCAGGTCAACGATGGCGCGCGCCGTGATCTTAACGGCGGCCATCTGCTCGGGAAGGTTGGACCCCAGGGCATTACCGCCCAGGGCGACAACGATGCGGTGCGACATATGCAACCACCTTTCAAAGCGAAAGAATACAAATGCGGCAGCGCCCGGGGCCGTCCGACGCCATCCGGGCGCTGCCAGTATGAGAGAGGATGCGTGAGCGAGAACCGCGACAGAGCCCTCGGGTGCCCTTACGCCTGGTTCCAGCGCGGCTTGGCCGCAGCCTCGAGCGCACACAGCGTCTCGACCGGGTTCTTGCACTTCTGCAGGAAGATCATGGCCGCGATGGCGTACGGCTTGTAGCTGGCCTCCTTGTACATGCCGATGCGATGCATGTCGAAGACATCGGCCATGACCTCGCCGTGCTCGCAGGAGACGCCGGAGATGTCGGCGGGCAGCGGGTGCATGAAGATGGTGTCGTCGCCGTGCGCGGTCTTAGCCATGAGCTCATGGGTGGAGCACCAATCCTGATGCGTGGCGTTCTGGGCAAGGAGCTCCTTCTCGAGCGCCTTGATGCCCTCGTCGTCGCCCGCAGCATAGAGGTTGGTGCGGCGCTCCATGGCGGCATACGGTGCCCAGCTCTTGGGGATGACGATGTCGGCGCCCTCGAAGGCCTCGGCCATGCTGTTCACCTGGCGGAACGTGCAGCCGGACTCGGCGGCGTACGTCTTGGCGGCCTCCACGCGGTCGCCCATGAGGTCGTAGCCCTCGGGGTGGGCCAGCGTGACGTCCATGCCAAAGCGCGGCAGCAGCGAGATGAGCGACTGCGGGCAGGAGAGCGGCTTGCCGTAGCTCGGGGAGTACGCCCAGGTCACGGCCACCTTCTTGCCGCGGAGGTTCTCCAGGCCGCCAAACTCCTCAATGAGGTAGAGCATGTCGGCGGAAGACTGGGTGGGATGGTCGGAATCGGACTGCAGGGAGATGAGGGTGGGACGGTGGTCGAGCACGCCATCGTGATAGGCCTCGTCCACGGACTCGGCGACCTCGGCCATGTAGGCGTCGCCCTTACCGATGTACATGTCGTCGCGAATGCCGATGACGTCGGCCATGAAAGAGATCATCGTGGCGGTCTCGCGGACGGTCTCGCCATGCGCAATCTGGCTCTTGCCCTCGTCGAGATCCTGAAGCTGGAGGCCCAAGAGATTCGTGGCCTTGGAGAACGAGAAACGCGTGCGGGTGGAGTTGTCACGGAAGAGCGAGACGGCCAGGCCCGAGTCGAAGATGCGCGAGGAGATGTTGCGCTCGCGGAGGTTGCGCAGGGCCGCGGCCACGGCGTAGAGGGCCTTGAGCTCGTCGGTGGTCTTATCCCAGGTGTGCAGGAAATCGGCGTTGTACATGCCGGAGAAATCGTAGCCAGCGAGCTCGTCGAGCAGTGCGGAGAAGTCCTTAGCCATGGTGGGTTCCTTTCGGTCGAATAGGTGAGGCATATGGATCGGTTCGGCGGTCAGATGGGGACCGTCCCCATCTGACCCATGCGCTACTGGATGTCGTTATCGGTAGTGCCGGCGCGGAAGACGGTGACGTCGCCGGTTGCCTTGGAGGGATCGTAGAGGTTGAGCGCGGCGGTGTAGAGCGCGGCAGCGGTCACGAGGTCCTGCTTGTAGGTGACCTCGTTGGGCGCATGCGCCTGGCCCTCGGCACCGGGGCCAAAGCCCACGCACGGAATGCCGTAGCGGCCCTGGATGGACACGCAGTTCGTGGAGAAGGTCCACTTGTCGGTGAGGGGACGACCAGCGCGCTTGTCCATGGAGGCCTCGCAGCCAATGCGCTCATCGCCATAAAGCGCGTGGTGCGCGTCGACGAGCGCCTGCACATGCGCGGCGTTCTCGGCGTTGATCCACGTGGGGAAGTAGGCCTCGGTCTCGTAGACGGTGCCCTTCCAGCTGGGACGGTCGTACATGTACATGGAGACCTTGACGTCGTCGCCGTACTTCTTGACGCTCGGCAGATCGCGGATCTCCTGGAGACAGGAGTCCCAGGTCTCGCCGGCGGTCATGCGACGGTCGATGGAGATGGCGCAGCTATCGGCCACGGCGCAGCGGCTCGGACTCGTGTAGAAGATCTGCGAAACGGTGCAGGTGCCGCGGGTGAGGAAGCAGGCGTCCTCATAGTGCTCGGGGTTGTACTTGGGGTCGAGCATCTTGACGAGGCCCTTGATGGAGGTGGACTCGTCGCAGCCATTGTTGTTGAGGGCGCGGACATCGGCGATGATGTCGGCCATCTTGTAGATGGCGTTGTCGCCGCGATCGGGGGCCGAGCCGTGGCAGGAGACGCCCTTCACGTCTACACGGATCTCCATGCGGCCGCGGTGACCACGATAGATGCCGCCGTCGGTGGGCTCGGTGGAGATGACGAACTCGATCTTCTCACGGGCATCCTCGGGACCGTCGAAGTACTTGTTGACGATGTACTGCCAGCACATGCCGTCGCAGTCCTCTTCCTGAACGGAGCCCACGACCATGATCTTGTAGCCCTCGGGGATGAGTCCCATGTCCTTCATCATCTTCGCGGCGTACGTGGCGCTGGCCATGCCGCCCTCCTGGTCGGAGCCGCCTCGGCCGTAGATGATGTCGTCGGTCTCGTAGCCCTCGTAGGGGTCGGCCTCCCAGTTGTCGCGGTTGCCGATGCCCACGGTGTCGATATGGGAGTCGATGGCAATGATCTTGTCGCCCTCGCCCATCCAGCCGATGACGTTGCCCAGGCCGTCGACCTCGACCTTGTCGAAGCCGAGCTTCTCCATCTCAGCCTTGATGCAGGCTACGACCTCGCCCTCCTCGCAAGACTCGGACGGGTGCGAGATCATGGCGCGCAGAAAGGCGGTCATGTCCTTGCCGTACGCCTCCGCTGCCTGCTTGATCGCGTCGAAATCCAGTTCCTTAGCCATTGTTCCTATCCTCTCTCTTACATATTGAAACCCGTATTGATGCGGAGGGGCATAACCCTCCGTGCCCAGACAGGTCCTCGCGCTTCGCGCTGCGGAACTGCGCGCGGAGGGCTATGCCCCTCCGCTGACGCCTCCGCTATCTTGTCGAAGATGACGGAAAGCTGCCTGAGGCGTTCGGCACATCGTCCATCGCGAGTTCCGCAGCGAGCGAAGCTCGCAAGGACTGTTCGAGCAGGGGGCGATGTGCCGGACGCCCCCGAGGCGGCTACTCCGCCGGGTAGATCCCGTCCCAGACGACCCTGCGGTAGTTCACCGGGTCGGTGTCGCCTTCCGTGGAGAAGAGCAGCACGGAGCTCTCCTCGGTGAGGCCGATGGCCTCGCGCAAGTCGGCGTACTCGTCGGACTCCATGAGGGTCGCGACGAGGCCCGCGCCCACGGCGCCGGACTCGCCGGAGATGACGCGCGGGTCGCCCTTCTTGGGCGCGCCGAGCACGCGCATGCCCTTGGCCGCCACCCAGTTGGGGCAGCTCACGAACACGGAAACGTGGTTGCGCAGGATGTCCCAGCCGAGCGTGTTGGGCTCGCCGCAGGCCAGGCCCGCCATGATCGTGGGCATGTCGCCGTCCACGATGCGGGGCTCGCCGTCGCCGGCGAGCGCCCCCTTGTAGAGGCACGCCGCGGTGTCGGCCTCCATCACCACGAAGGTGGGCGGGTTGTCGGGGAAGAGGTTGGCGAAGTAGCCCACCACGGCGCCGGCCAGGCTGCCGACGCCGGCCTGCACGAAGACGTGCGTCGGGCGCTCAACGCCGGCGGCGCGCAGCTGCTCGGCCGCCTCGGAGGCCATGGTGCCGTAGCCCTCCATGATCCAGGAGGGAATCTCCTCGTAGCCCTCCCAGGCGGTGTCCTGCACGACGACGCCGTTCTCGCAGGCTGCAGCCTCGGCGGCGGCCATGCGGACGCACTCGTCGTAGTTGACGTCCTCGATCGTGACCTCGGCGCCCTCGGCGGCGATGTTGTCGAAGCGGCTCTTCACGCTGCCCTTGGGCATGTGCACGACGGCCT
>CALUIM010000012.1 GCA_944320725.1 uncultured Coriobacteriaceae bacterium
ACAGGGACGGGAGGCTCAAGCGCTTCGAGGAGCCCGGCGGCGGCCACCGCTACGAGACGATTGCCGGCAGGAGGCGGAGGCTGGGCGTGGCGCTGTAGGATGTGTACAAGAAAATGTCCGCATCCCCCGAGAACGTGAAATAACGCGTATCGCAAGCCTCGAAGATGCGATAATAACGGCGTTTACGCAATCGAAGGAGCGATGCATGAAAGCGCTGGTCATTAACGGTCCAAATATCAACATGCTTGGAATTCGAGAGCCGGGTATCTATGGTGAAGATTCGTATCAAGACCTTGTGACACGCTGCAAGCAAGCCGGCGCGGAGCTTGGCTTCAATGAAATCGAATGTTTTCAATCGAACCATGAGGGCGCGATTATCGACAAGATCCAAGAGGCATACGGGGTCTTCGACGGCATCGTCATCAACCCTGCCGCCTATACGCATACCAGCGTGGGCATTCTCGACGCCCTGAAAGCCGTGAACATCCCTGCTGTCGAGGTGCACATCTCGGCGGTTGAAGAGCGCGAAGAGTTTCGGCAGGTTTCCTACGCCCGCCTCGCCTGCTTCGCAACGATTACCGGTGAGGGTCTTGCTGGCTACCGCCATGCGCTCGAACTGCTTGCCGAGCACCTCGCGGCGACGCATTGATGGGGCGCCCTTAGAGCGTCCCCGCCTCTTCGAGCATCTGGCGCGCATGCGCAAGGGACGCGTCGCTCGCATCACCGGAGAGCATACGTGCGATCTCGCTCACGCGCGCATCACCGCTCACCTGCTCAAGCCGTGTCACCGGGGTGTCGCTGTCGTCCTTCTCGACGATGTAGTGTTCGTCGGCCACAACTGCCACTTGCGCTACATGCGTGACCACGATCACCTGATGCGTGCGCGCAAGATCTGCGAGCACCGCGGCGAGCGAGCGTGCGACCGCGCCGCCCACACCGGCATCGACCTCGTCGAATACGAGCGTATCGACACCATCCGCCTCACCAAGGACTACCTTGCAGGCAAGCATTACGCGCGAAAGCTCACCGCCCGAGGCAATTCGCTTAAGCGGACGCGGTGTGAGCCCGGGACCGCTGCGATACAGCAGCTCGCAGGCATCGGGCCCCGATTCCGACCAACGCTCCCGCGGCAGATGGCGAGCGTCCCATACCAGCTCGGCTCGGCCCATCTCAAGACGTGCCATCTGCTTGACCACCTCACGGCAGAAACGCGGGCCCGCCTCACCACGACGCTTCCGCAGCATGCGTGCAGCTTCCAGCAGGCGCTCCTCACACGCAGCACGTGTGCGCTCCGCCGCAGCGATACGCGCGGCGCCGTCATCGACCAAGCTTAAAAGCTCGCCCGCTTCCTCACGACGGCGCACAACATCATCCATCGTGGGGCCAAATTGACGCAGCAAGCCCTTGAGCTGGCTCATGCGCTCATGCATGCGCTCGAGCTCGGCAGGGTCAAAATCAACTGAATCGCGGTACCGCCTCAAATCAGACGCCGCGTCTTCAAGCGTGATGGCGGCTCCGGCAAGCGTATCGGCGAATTCAGAGAGCTTCCCGTCGACGGCACCCATGCGCGCAAGATCGGCAATCGCGGCATTGAGCGGATCGAGGGCACCGCCCTCACCCGAAAGCGCCTCCTGCGCTTCATGAGCCGTCTGAGCAAGTGCCTCGGCGTGTTCGGCGCGCGGCAGCAGCTCCTCAAGCTGCTCGAGCTCCCCTGGCTGCGGATCCACCTCGTCGATACGCTCAACCGCAAAGCGAGCCTCTTCGACGCGCGAGCCCTGCGCACGCGCCGCATCCCGCACACGCTCGAGCTCACGCTCGGCCTGAGCGGTCTCTTGGAACGCCGCGCGGTATGCGGCAAGCGCCTGCGAGACAGCCTCGCCCGCCCACGCATCAACCATAGCCACATGCGAGCTCGCATCTAAAAGACGCTGATGCTCATGCTGGCCACATAGATCGACGTGCGGTGCCACCTGGGCGGCAAGCTCACCAACGCTGGCGATCTTCCCATCGATACGCACCCTGCTGCGCCCACCAGCACCGAGCGTGCGCTCGACAACACAGCCCTCGACATCATGCGGTCCATCGAAGATCCTGCCTTCGACACTCGCCGACGCCGCGCCCTCGCGCACCATCGAGGCATCGGCGCGCTCGCCCATGAGCAGCTTGAAGGCAGAGAGCAGCGCTGTCTTGCCCGCACCCGTCTCGCCTGTGAGGACCGTGAGGCGTGGCGAGGGAACCAGCGTCGCATCCTCGATCAAGGCAATGTTTGAAACATGAACCTCGTCAATCATGGCGCACCCCGTAAAACACACGAGAAACCGAGTTATAGAAGCTCTCCGGGCCGTAATCGAGCAACAGCACGTCGCCCTTGCCGCGACACACCGTCACGCGTTCAGGCGTTCCCGTTCCGGTGTAGAACTGCCCGTCGATCGCGATGGCCGGCACCGAGGGACGGTCGTCGGACATGCTGATCTCAACGATGTCGGACGGCGAGGTAAGAAACGCACGCGCCTGGATGGTATGCGGTGCAATGGGTACGCAAACCATGCCCGTATAATCAGGGCTCACAATGGGACCACCGGCAGAAAGCGCGTATCCCGTGGAGCCCGTAGCGGTGGAGACCACCACACCGTCGCCGCGCAACCGATCGATATGGTGACCGGAAACGGTGATGTCGAACTCGACCATATCGGAGAGCGGCCCACGAGTAAGTGCGAGATCGTTGAGCGCAAATGAGGTGCAGGACGCACCGTCATCCGTATGGACGGTGCACGACAGCGTGGCACGTCGGCTCACATGGAGCTCACCGGCGAGCGCATCGCTCACCACGCGAATGATATTCGTCTCATCGGGACGCGCTGCGGTAAGAAATCCCACGTGGCCGTAGGAAAGACCCAGAATGGGGATCTCGCGATAGCCCACCAAGCGCGCCGCACGCAACAGCGTTCCGTCGCCACCGAGCGAAATCACCAGATCGCACGCATCGACCGGCGGCTGCTCCGCGATGCCGGAGCGCGTGTCGCGCGCGCACAGCACGTCGAAGCCCTGTCTCGTGAGCCACAGCTCGAGCGTAAGCGACCCCTCGACCGCCTCGGGCTTCGAATAGTTGGGAACCAGGTAGATCTTCATAGCTGCTCCGCTTTCGCACATACCCGATCAACACGTGCCTGGGATGCTTCACCATCCCCGTCAAGCACCCGTTGGGCAAGCAAAAAGTACTCGATATTGCCCTTCGTACCCGTAATGGAAGAGACGCACACATCCTGCGGTATCAAGCCGTGATCTGCCACATGACGGACTATATCGACCAGCACCGCACGCCGAACTGCCGGATCTTGTACGATGCCACCCTCCCCCACATCGCGGGCAGCCGCTTCGAACTGGGGCTTCACCAGCGTGAGGAAGGTTCCCGTATCGCTAAGCACCTCGAGCACGGCCGGCAGCACGTTGCGCACGCTCGTAAACGAGACATCGCACACGGCAAGATCGCAACACGAGCGATAGCCCAGCTGTGGCAGATCGCAGGCATTTGTTCGTTCGAGAAGGGTCACGCGCTCGTCGCACCGAAGCGACCAATCGAATTGCGCCCGCCCCACATCGACCGCGAGCACATGCTGCGCTCCGCGCTTGAGCAAGCAATCGGTAAAACCGCCCGTGGAGCAACCCACATCGAGACAGCGCAGCCCCGTAGGATCAACGCCGAACGCATCGAGCGCGCCTGCAAGCTTGAGCCCGCCGCGGCCCACATAGGGTTTATGGCCTTTGACATGCAAGGCGAGACCTTGGGCAACCTTCATGCCCGGCGAAGTTAAACGCTCGCCACCTGATGACACTAAGCCGGCCATCAAAATGCGCTGGGCATCTGCGCGGTCTGCACAGATGCCCTGCTGAACAAGTTCCTCATCGAGACGGACGCGCCTCATTGTGCCGACGCCGTCTCGTCGAGGTGCTCCTCGCCGCTGTCCTCGGATACCCCCTCGGCAAGCATCTCTGCCTCGGCGGGACTCATGTCGAAACTGTCCACCAGCTCGACCGCCTTCGAACCCAGCGAAATAGCCTCGTCAAACAGATCGAGGCTCCGCTCAAGCGAGGTGTCCTTTGAGCGAACAGTTGTGATGATCTCATCGAGACGCGCGGTGATGTCTTCGAACGAATGCGGAGCCGCCGTAGCCATTACTGCACACCTGCTTCGTCCGTGGACTCCACGGTATCGGCAGCCTCATCATTGGGTACGGGCAGCTCGGACATGCGCGCAAGCCGACCAAGAACGCCGTTCACAAAGCTCGCCGACTCATCGGTGCCATAGGCCTTGGCGATCTCGACCGCCTCGTTGATCACAACCGCATCTTCGATAGGTTCATCTGCCAGGCGCAGCTCATAGACCGCGATGCGCAGCAGCGCGCGATCAGCGCCGGGCAACCGATCAAGATCCCAATTGCGCAGCACCGCACGCAGCGCCGCATCAATGCGACCAAGATACTGATAGCAGCCACGCGCAAGCGTTACTGCATAGTCATCGAGCGGACCTTTTGAGACGAGGTAATCGCCATCGAGCACATCATCAAGCGGACAATCGAGCGCCTCTGCCTGAAACAAGAGCTGAAGCGCCTGACTGCGAGCAAGGGTGCGCCCGCGTTCAACTTTTAGACTCACGCGCTACTCCTTGGGAAACACCAAGCCGTCGATGCACACATCGACGCGCTCGATCTCCACACCCACCTGGGCATCAATGACACCCAGCACCGCCTGGCGCACTGCCTCGGCAAGCTTCTTGAAGGGATAGCCGAAGAAGACAACGAGATGCACGGTGATGGCAAGCTTGTCGTCGATGACCTCGGCCTCGACCGACGGCGCAGCAGCCGTGGTGCGAGCGGAGAACATCGAGACGAGATTGGTAGCCAGATCCTTGACGCCCACCGATGCCACGCCCTCGACCTCTTCGACCGCGCGCGAAACAACGGCGGCCAAGACCTCGGGAGCGATGCCGATGCCGGCGATGGTGATCTCCTGTGACATGGGTTTCCTCATTCCCTCGCTGATGGATGGCCCCAGTTTACTACGAGACGCGGCTGACGAACTTGCCGTCACGCGTGTCAACCTTGATGCGCTCACCCTGGTTGAGATACATGGGCACCTGGATGGTAGCACCGGTCTCAATGGTGGCGGGCTTGGTGGAACCCTGGACGGTATCGCCCTTGAAGCCGGGGTCGGTCTGCGTGATCTCGACCTCGATGAACATCGGCGGGTTCACGCCCATGAGTTCGTCGTCGGCATAGAGCAGCTGGCAGATGTCGTTCTCCTTGAGCCACTTGGCGTTGTCGCCAATGAAGTCCTCAGGGACAGGTACCTGATCGTAGGTCTCCATGTTCATGAAGACGTAGTTGTCACCGTCGTTGTAGAGATACTGCATCTCGGTGGTGGTGAGCGTAACGCTCTCGAACTTAGTACCGGCGTTGCAGGTCTGCTCGACCACGCGACCGGTCTTGATGTCCTTGGTCTTATAGCGGACGAAAGCGCCGCCCTTGCCGGGTTTCACATGCTGGAACTCGACAATGGTGCAAACCTTGTCCTTGATACGCAAACCGATGCCGTTCTTGAAATCAGCGGTGGTGATGCTTGCCATGCCAAACCTTTCTATACCATGCGCCCAGCGCGATGACGTTCAATCTTTATCAGTATACTCTGCCGACAGCCTCAGCTGGGCGTCGAGCGAGAAAACCATAGCCAACGAGTCGAGGTGTACTAGCAGTCGATGATCTGGAGCTCATGAGGCGACGTGGTGAAGGGCGCGAAACCATCGCGCGTGACAACACCGTAGTCCTCAAGGCGCACGCCACCAACACCAGGCAGATAGATGCCAGGCTCGACGGTGATGACCGCACCCTCCTCGACGATATTGCTCTTGCGACCAAAGTTGGGCAGCTCATGAATATCGATGCCCACGCCATGACCCAAGCCGTGACCGTAGTAGTCACCATAGCCGGCCTCCGAGATGAGCTTCACCGAGAGCATGTGGATATCGCGTCCGTCAACGCCGGCGTGAATTGCCTCGACGCACGTCTCGTGGGTGCGCTGCACGATATCGTAGATCTCACGTTGCTTCGCCGTGGGCTCGCCCACCACCACGGTACGCGTCATATCGGAGCGATAGTCGTGATAGCCCGCGCCGTAATCCATGAGGACGAAATCGCCGCGCTCGACCACGCGATCGCTGGGAATGGCGTGCGGGTTGGCCGTATTGGGGCCAGAGGCCACAATCGTGCCGAACGCGAGCGAATCGGCACCGTGCTCGAACATGAAGCGCTCGAGTTCGAGCTTGAGCTCCTTCTCGGTACGACCCGGGCGAATCTCCCCCAGCATATGCTGGAACGCGGCATCGGTGATCGATTGCGCATGGCGCATGAGGGCGAGCTCCTCGTCGTCTTTGATTGCGCGCATGAGACGAAGGTCGCCGTGCATCTGCGGAACCGTCACCGCAATCGAGAGATCCTCGAACGCACGCAACATGCCGAAGTAAAACGAGAGCTCCATGGTGTCCTCGACAGCAACCACATGGCAGCGGTGCGCACGGGCAGCCTCACCCACCCAACGAGGGATATCGATGACGTCCATATCGAGCGTCCAAGGCGTATCGGTGGCGAGGTGCTCCTGAAAGCTATTGAAGTACCGCGAATCGGTGTGCAGCAGTGTCTCCTGTTGCGTGATGAATGCGGCATGCGGAAGCTCGCCGGTAAAATCGAAGACGCCCTCGGCACCGGTGAGCCAGCGCAGATTCGCCTCGTCGCGCACGACCACGGCATCGTAGCCGCGCTCCTCCATAAGCGCGCGAACGCGGGCAATGCGACCACACGGACCAGCCACAGCTGCACTCATATCAAATCATCCTTTCAATTGACGCTATCTAGCACACGCAACTATACACCTTACGATGAAAGCAGGTCTGCGCGCGATGCGGTGTAGGCCTGCGCATGGCGTTCGAGCACATCGTCTTCCACCCCGGCAAGGCGAATGGTACCCGGTGTGCGCGGCAACGCAACGAGCAGGCGGTTTGAACGCAGCGCCTGCTGAGCGCGGAACGCCTCGATAAAGCGAGCCGGATCGAGCTCGAATGGCAGTTCGGGAATACCGAGGTCGTCGAGACGGTCGTCCTGCTCGAAAACATCATCGACCGAGAACTCGCACGCATCGACCGCAAGGCGCGCTTCAAAGCGCATGCCCTCTGCCAGAAGCTGCCATGCGGGAATCGCATCGCCCAGACACGCACGAAGCGCACCCGCCGTGATGTGACCATAGCTGAGCGCGTGGCGCGCTGAAGGGTTCGCCGCCATCATCACCGAGCGACGTGCCGTCTGAACCATGCAGAGCGCATCGGTAAGCGCAAGCTCATCGTGGCTGGCGAGCGCCTCAAGCTGGGTTCCCAACCGATCCCATGAGCGCTTGCTATCGGCCATTGCCGCTGCCACAACCTCGACAAGGCCCTCGCTTACGGCATCATCGGCCGCGTCGCGCACAAGGTCGAGATCGCACACCACAAGCGAAGGCTCGCAGCGCATCGAGACCATGCCCGAGGTGGCAACGGTTGCGAGGGGTTGCATGGACGTCGGGCAGAGCGCCATGGCGGCGAGCGTCACGGGAACGAGCGCGCAGGGGGTACCGCCCTGCCAAAGACGAGCCGCAAAGGCAGCCGCCGAGCAGGTGCGCATACCCCCTACCGCGCATACCAGGTCATCAGCGGTAATGTGGGCGCGTCCAATCGCATCGGTAAGGTGCGCGATATCCTCAAAGGTGGCCGGAGTCGCAAGAGCCTCCAGTGCACAGTGCTCGACGCTGAACCCCACGTCGATAAGACAGCGCTCAAGGTACTGCTCACGCTCTTCGCCGATACTGCCATCCGAGACCATGAGCGCCCGAACGGGCTTGCCCACCGCGCGGCGCACCATGCTCTCAAACGAATCGAGGGCACCTGCCCCCACGCGAAAATCGACGTTTCTTCCAGCAAAGCTCAGCAGCTGACGCCGTACCGTCATAGCAAACCACGCTCCAATAGAACCTCGGCGCACCCATAGGAAACCTCTTCAAAGGTGCGCCCCCTGATATCGATGGTGACATCGGCCGCCTGCTCGTACAGCGGTCGACGAGCGGCCAAAAGATCGCGCGCATGCTCGGGAGACTGGAAATCGGGGCGCGCGGCGAACGAACGAATCTGGCGGATGGAGTCCTCAAGATCACCGTCGAGATACACGCAGTACCCCATCTCATGCATGAGCTCGATGTTCTCAGGCGTCTCCACAATACCGCCGCCGCACGAGACCAGAAGGCTGCGCTCCGAGCGCAACCTTCTAAGCGCTCGCGTCTCAAGCTGGCGAAAACCAGCTTCACCACACGAGGCGAACAGCGCACCTACGCTTTTACCACTAAGACGCTCTACCATGCGGTCGGTGTCGGTATAGCGGCGGTTGAAGAGCTTACCCAGATTACGCGCGAGCGTGGACTTTCCCGTCCCCAGAAACCCGATGAAAAAGATATGGTCGCATCCGCGCTTCTCGCATCCAGCCATCGCGGCTACTCCTCGCAGGGCACCCCGCGCAGGGCGCGCCGTTCGAAGATGCGAAAGATATGCGTATACCACAGGTCGGCCGTGGCTTGCGGCTTGACGAGAATCGTATCGATTCCAGCAAGATTGCCGGCCGCAACATCGGTATAGAGCTGGTCACCGATCATCACAGCTTGCGCTGGGTTCGCACCGAGGCGTTTAAGCGCGGCGCGCAGCGCAAACGGGGCAGGCTTCATGGCATGGCTGATCGCACCGAGCCCTAACTGACCCGCCGACGCCATAACCTGCGAGCGATGCCAGTTGTTTGAGACCATGTACAGATCGAACCCGAGCTCGCGCGCACGATCGAGCCACGCGGATACCGCCTCCGGCGCCGTAGCGCGGTCGCGCGGCACGAGCGTGTTGTCGCGATCGAGCAAGATGGTGCGTTTACCAGATTCCCAAAGCTCATCGAGATCGATACGCTCCACCGCAGCTACATAGCGTCCTGGGGTAAAGATACTCATGAGCGCGCGTCCTGGTAGGCCTTGCGGTTGGCGAGGAACTCATCATAGGTCTCGCTGAACACGTGCGTACCATCGTTTTCAGCAGAGAGCACATAGTAGAGGTAATCGGTGCTCTCGGGCGACATGGCGGCCGAAATCGACGAGACGGAAGGACTGCAGATAGGTCCGGGGGTCAGGCCCTTGTTTTGATAGATGTTGTACGGCGAATCGATCTCGAGATCGTCGTAGGTCACGGCATCGTTGCCACCGCCGCGCGCATAGACGATGGCCGCATCGATCTGAAGCGGCATACCCTCATCGAGGCGGTTATAGATGACGCTCGCCACAAGCGGGCGCTCGTCATCCACACGCGTTTCGCGCTCGATGAGCGAGGCCAAGGTGACGATCTCCTGCTCGGACAAGCCGTTCGCGCCGTCTGCGAGCGCGAGGTCGGCCGTCTCGATCTCGAACTGATCGAGCATGACACGGATAACCTCATCCGCCGTGGGCTCGTGCGTGAACGAATAGGTCTTGGGATACAGATAGCCCTCGAGCGAATCGTTGTACGCCCCCTCGAGGAAGGGATAGTCGGCAGCGTAGTTGGAGGCCTTCGCCTGGGCAAGGAACTCATCAGCCGAGATACCGAACGCCTGCTCAACCTGAGCGGCGGTCTGATCGACGGTAAGACCCTCTGCCACCGTCACGCTGATCGTGTCGACATTAGGACCGTCGACGAGCTGCTGCACAACCTCCTTGGGGTCCTGCAGCGTGGTGAAGATATAGTCGCCCGGCTTGAGCGAGGCATCCGCGCGCATCTCGCGCACGGTAGCGTAGTACACCTGCGGATCCTCGATGATGTGGTTCTCAGAAAGCGTCGAGGCAATGACATCGCCCGAAGCACCCTCGGGGATGTTGATTTGCACCTCGATGCCCGCCTCAACCGTAGACTGCTCGCCTGCCGTGAAGAGGTTGGCGATCGCCGGCAAACCGAACGTCACGAACCCGGCGACCACGCCCACCACAACGATGACGGCGATAATGACGGGAAGTGCCGAGGCCTTGCTCTGCTTCTGGGGTGCACGGCGCGTATACGCAGCCTGCACACCGGTCCTCGACTGCGACGCGTGGGCAGCATGCGAGCGCGATGTGCGTGCACCTGCCTGCGCACCCTTAGTATAGGAGCTCTGGGTCACCCGGCTTCTCGGCGTTGGCTGATCTTTGAACCTGGTGCCGGCGGGACGTGCGCCCGTAGGCGCGGAGGCGCTGCGCCGCGAGCTGAAATGGTCGTTGGATTGTCTCGTTGCCACGAGGTCCCTCCACATCGTCTGCGTGAATCACATTCGTCATAAACGCCTGTTAGTGTACCTCAGGACATGCAGGGCGTTATAGATTCCATGCAAACTTGAAGGTTTGCGAACCTCGGTCGCTACAAGACCTCCATCTCACTTACGAAAAAGTCCCGTTATGCGCCGTACCGCGCCCTGTGCGCCCAAACGAAGCACATCGAAGAAGTTGAGCGAGCGCTGCAGCTTCTCCCCTCCCAGATATGATCTCATGGCGCGAAGCGTCTTCTTGTTATCGCGGGCAGAGAACGCATAACGCCCGTTCTGTTTGGTGAAGACCGCAAACCGCGGAATCAAACGACCGCCGAACATGACCGATGCTGCAACGTGGTCGACCTCGGTCCAAGGAATCTGAATGTAATCCTCCACATTGCGGTCGTTGTAGTACTCGAATGCGCGGTCACCGATCATGATCTTTCCCGTAGACGAGAGTCCCGAAAATGAAGAAGCCGGGATGGTAAGGTCCACTTTGGTGTTCTGCGATTGAGCCATGAGACGAGCAATCCTCTCTACATGATGAAAAGCGCGGGGCCGCGCAGGCAGGCAATCCTGCCGCAACGCGACCCCGCACATCGATGCGTATCAGCGCAACTTAGAGCAGGCCGACGAGGTGACCCACGATGCCAACGGCAAACATGCCGATGATGATCACGATCGGGGAAACCTTCTTCTTGAGCAGCCAGCAGCACAGCAGCGTCACGCCCACGGCCGCAAGGCCGGGGATGAGGCTGTCGAGGTTGGCCTGAAGGGTCGTGACCTTCTCGACCTCGAGGCCAGTGGCACCAAGCGAGGCGTACTGCGAAAGCGCGCTATGGATAGCGTCGGCAACGCCCTGGCCGCCGCCATTGGCGGTGTCGGCGATGGCGCTCCAATCGATGTAGGCGCCCTCAGACTGCGTAACGGTGGAAACCGTCGGGGCGAAGGAGATCGACACCCAGCGCTCAACAAGCGCGCCGATGACGAACATACCGAGGATGGAAGCGCCCTCGGTGATCTTGCCCATCAGACCGCCGGAGAGGTCCTTGGTGATGGAGGTACCAAGGTTGTAACCGAACTCCTGCGTGTACCACTCGAACGCAAGACGAATGACGTTCCACGCCACGAAGAACAGGATCGGGCCCATGATGGAGCCGCCCATAGCGAGGGAGGCACCGAGAGCACCGAGCAGCGGGCGAAGGGTGAACCAGAAGACGGGGTCGCCAACACCGGCGAGCGGGCCCATCATACCAACCTTAACGCCCTGGATGGCCGCATCCTCAACGGGAGCACCGTTGGCGCGATCCTCCTCGAGTGCGAGGGTGACGCCGATGACAGGAGACGACACGTACGGATGCGTGTTGTAGAACTCCATGTGGCGCTTCAGCGCTGCGATCTGGTCTTCCTTGTTGGTGTACAGCTTCTTGATGGCGGGAATCATCGAGAAGCACCAGCCGCCGTTCTGCATACGCTCGTAGTTCCAGGAGCCCTGGAGGTACTGATGACGGAACCAAACGGCAAGACGGTCGTTCTTAGACAGCGTAACCTTATTCTCTGCCATGATATCTCCCCCTTTCCTTACTCGTAGTCGTCCAGGATGTCGCCCAGCGGGTCGCCCGAGCCGGCAGCACCGGCACCGGACTTAGCAACGTCCTTGAGGCCCAGATAGATGAGGGCGAAGGAGATGCCAATGACACCAAGGGCGATGAGGGTGAGCTGGGAGATGGCAGCGAGGCAGAAGCCGAGCGCGAAGAACGGCCAGACCTCGTTGGTGGCCATCATGTTGATGACCATCGCGTAACCAACAGCAGCAACCATGCCGCCGCCGATGGTCATGCCCTCGTTGAGCCATGCAGGCATCATGTTGAGGACCGACATCACAGCGTCGGACGGAATGAAGCAAAGCGCAGCAGCCGGAATGGCGATACGGACGCCCTGCATGCAGATGGCGATGATGGACCACACGTCGATGGCCATGAAGTCGCCGCGCGCCGCAGCGCCATCCATGATGTGGACGACGGGAATGGCGAGCGTACGAACGATCATCGTCAGGAACAGGCCAGCCACGGACAGCGGCACGGCGACGGCGATAGCGGTGGTGATGGCCTCGCCCTGATCGGCACCGCCGTTCATGGCGATAACCATCAGAATGGCCGATGCCACCGAAGCGAGCGCCGCGTCAGGCGCCACAGCAGCGCCGACGTTTGCCCAACCGAGGGCCATCATCTGGAGCGTACCGCCCAGGATGATGCCAGCCTCGAAGTGACCGCTCACCAAACCGATGAGCGTGCACGCGACGAGCGGCTGATGGAACTGCCACTGGTCAAGAACGCCTTCCATGCCGGCGAGGAAGGCAACGATAACAATCAGGATGATTGTGAATACCGACATGTTTCCCTCCTTCTTATGCCTGTGCGGCTAGCTCGGCCTTGGCCTTCTTCATCATGCCATCGAAGCTCTCGGGCGAATCCGCCGGGACCTTGCGAACATCGAACTCGATGCCCTTGGCCGCAAGCGTCTCGAGGCACTCAACATCGGCCTGATCCATAGCGATCGCGTTCGTGACGACGACCTTGCCCACGGAGTGAGCCATGGAACCGAGGTTGACCTTCTTGATGTCGACACCGCCCTCGATGCACTTGAGCAGATCCTGCGGGGTCTCGAACAGGAGCATCGCCTTGGTAGCACCAAAGCGCGGATCCTTGGCCACATCGATCATCTTCTGAATCGGGACGACGTGGGCCTTGACTCCCGGAGGAGCAGCCTGCTGGATCATCGTCTTACGAAGGTCGTCGTGAGCAACGGCGTCGGAGACCACGATGATGCGGTCGGGACCAGTCATCTTGGTCCACGTGGTCGCCACCTGACCATGGAGCAGACGCGTGTCGACGCGGCACAGCACGAACTTGATGTGGCCGTCGCCAAGCACGGTGCCCTCGGGGATCGCGCCCGCTGCGACGGGTGCCGCCGCGGCTGCCGGCTTCTCCTCAGCCGGTTCGAGATCCTCAGGCTTCACGCGCACGCCGCCGCGGGACTCGGCGATGAGGCCGCTCGCGATCTCGTGAGCCGTCGCATCGGGGTTCATGCGCAGCGTATACGCCGTAATCACCATGGGAAGGTTCATGCCCGTAACCGCCACCCACGTGGGATGGCTGTCGAGCAGCCCGTTAATCTGATTGAACGGCGTGCCGCCCCACAGATCAACCAGGAAGAGAACCTGCTCCTGATCAGAAAGTGTTGCCACCTCCTTCTCAATCTCCGCCCTGAGGTCATCAGGACCCATGCTAGGCTGCAAGCTCACGGTCACGACGTCCGGCTGATCGCCGAAGACCATCGAGGCCGTCTGCTTGATGCCCGCAGCAAGGTCGCCATGACTTGCTAGGACAATACCTACCATACCTACCTCCTTAATCTTGAGAGGTTTTCCTTCGGTGCACACATGGAGATACTGTGTTCACCAAGCAAAATATTATAGAGAGATGGTGAATTTGTCGTTTATACATTCCGTGAACGGTAGTTTTCGCAGGTACACACTATTCGGTGAACGGTAGGTACATATCTTGACATCTGGATGACAAAAGAAGAGGATATGAAACTTTATTCAATACCCTGCTAGATATGCCGTTTATCGCGCCCGCGTTTTCCGTAGCAGCGTTTGAAGCGCTGAATTGAAAATGCGTAACTAATGCATATTACTGGACTAGTTTCTGCTTTTTTACGCAGATACGTGCATACGCTATGGTCATTGCGTGCTATGCGCGTCGAGCCATGCTTGCAAAAAGAGGCTTGCGGCAATGCTATCGACCTTTCCGCGCATCTCACGCTCGGACAGGCCCTGTTCGCGCAAGATGCGTTTCGCCTCGGCAGATGAGAGCCGCTCATCGGCAAATTCGAGCGGCAGATCAAGGGAGGCGGCAACGCGACGCGCTACCGCCTCAACGCGTGCGGCCTGCGGGCCCGCCTCGCCAGAAAGCGAGACGGGACGGCCGCATACCAACACATCTGGTTCGTAATCTTCAACGAGGTAGCGAAAGCTCTTGCTGAGCCCTTCCACCTCGTGCGCTGGAAGCACCTTGACCGGCATGGCAACAACGCCTGTAGCATCACTCACCGCAATGCCAACGCGCCTCTCACCAATATCCAGCGCAAGCGCCACCATGGCTAGAGACCAAGCTCGGCGCGCGCTGCATCGAGCGCGGCAGGGATAGCAGACGCATCCTTGCCACCGGCTTGCGCCATCGTGGGACGGCCGCCGCCGCCGCCGCCCACCACAGGAGCGATCTTCTTGATGATGTCGCCAGCCTTGAAGCCGGCGGCGACCGCCTCATCGGTGGCACCGGCGATAAGCGCGGGCTGGCCCTTCGAGGTCACCGACGCAAGGACGCAAGCCACCGGACCCGCCACCTTCTGACGTACGGTGTCCCACGCGCTCCTCAGATCCGCTGCCTCGAGCCCCTCGAGCTGTGCGATCACGAGCTTGTAGCCGCCCGCATCAACGGCGTTCTCGATGGCGCGACCCATCGCGTCGGACGAGCCGCCGGTAAGCGCCGCTTTGAGCTTCTGCTCGGTCTCGCGCAGCTGCTTCTGGAGGCCCTCAACACGTGCAGGTACCTCATCAACACGGCACTTCATGGTCTGTGCGACACGCGCCAGCGTCTGCTCGCGCTCCTCGAGGTAACGGACCGCCCCCAAGCTCGTCACCGCTTCGATACGACGTACGTTCGAGCCGGTGGAGGACTCGGATACGATGCGGAAGAGCCCGATCTCGGCGCTGTTGCGCGCGTGCGTGCCGCCGCAGAGCTCGCGCGAGAAGGGATGCTCCTCTTCGCCCACCGACACCACGCGAACGACATCGCCATACTTCTCGCCAAAGAGCGCCACCGCACCCGAAGCGCGCGCTTCATCGATACCCATGATGCGCGTGACCACAGGTTTGGCAGCGAAGATCTCGCGATTCACGATCTGCTCGACCTCATGCAGTTGCTCGGTCGTGAGCGCCTCGAAATGCGTGAAATCGAACCTTAGGTGCTCAGGGGATACCAGCGAACCAGCCTGGTTCACATGGGCGCCGAGTACCTCTTTGAGCGCAGCATCGAGCAGATGCGTCGCGGTATGGTTGCGCTGAATAAGCTCGCGACGCTGCATGTCAACAAATGCCGCCAAGGTCGCACCCTCGTGGAGCGTGCCCTCCTCGACAGTCGCGGTATGCGCATACAGGCCGTTATGGCTCGTTGTGTTGGTCACGCGAAGCACGATGCCCTCTGCGCTCAGGGTGCCGGTGTCACCCACCTGGCCGCCCATCTCGGCATAGAACGGCGTTTGATCCAGCACAACATCAACCGTCTCGCCAGGATGCGCCGCTGCCACGCGAACGCCATCCTGAACGAGGGCAATCACGTGGGCATCGGCAAGCTCGCACCCATCGTAGCCGGTAAACGCCGTCGCAGGCAGCGCGTCGGAAAGCTCCACCCACACGTCGTTGAACGAGCCCCAGGCATCGCCCTTCACGTTGGCGCGGGCGCGCTCGCGCTGCAGCTCCATCTCGCGATTGAAACCATCGATATCGACGGCATGGCCCGCACCCTCGGCGATCTCGACGGTGAGGTCGATGGGGAATCCAAAGGTGTCATGCAGCATAAAGGCGGCGGCGCCATCAAGCACCGCGCCCTCGTCGAGCTTATCAAGCGCCTCGTCGAGGTACACACGGCCGTTATCGAGCGTGCGGGAGAAGCGCTCCTCCTCCGCCGCCACGATGCCGCGTACGAGCGTGGCATTCTTACGCAGCTCAGGGTATGCATCGCCCATGAGCTCGTTCACACGATCGATGAAGCGCGTGAGGAACGGGCCCTCGACGCCCAGCAGACGCCCGTGGAACACCGCGCGACGAAGCAGACGACGGAGCACGTAGCCCCTCCCCTCGTTGCCGGGCAGCACGCCGTCCGAGATCATGAAGTCCACCGAGCGCGCGTGGTCGGCGATGATGCGCAGGCTGCGGCTGGGTCCGGTGTAGTCGTCGCTCACATAAGATGCACCGCAGATCTCCTCACCAAGCCCGATGAGGCAACGCATGATGTCGCTATCGAAAAACGAGGTCTTGCCCTGCATGATGGCGCTCATGCGCTCAAGGCCCATGCCGGTATCGAGATTGCGATGCGGCAGCTCCGGCATCGAACCGTCCTCCTGGCGGTCGAACTGCGTGAACACGAGGTTCCAGTACTCGAGGAAGCGATCGCAGTCGCAGCCCGGCGCGCAGTCAGGACATCCGCAGCCCACATCCTCGCCCATATCGTAGTAGATCTCGGAGCACGGACCGCACGGGCCGGTGGGACCGGCAGCCCAGAAGTTGTCGTCTTCGCCCAGGCGCGAGATATGGCTCTCTTCGATCCCAAGCGAGCGCCAGATGTCATAGGTCTCGTCATCATCGGTGAAGACTGTGAAGTAGAGACGGTCGATAGGAAGCTTGAATACCTCGGTGGAAAGCTCGAGCGCCCACGAACACGCCTGACGCTTGGAGACACCGCCAAACGAGAAGTTGCCGAGCATCTCGAAAAACGACGCATGGCGGCCGTCGGAGCCGATGATGTCGATGTCGTTGGTACGCACACACTTCTGGCACGAGGTGGCACCGATCTCCTTCATCGTCTTCTTGCCCTGGTAGTACTGCTTGAACTGGTTCATACCGGCGTTCGCGAGCAGAAGCGACGGATCATCGGGGATGAGCGAAGACGACGGGAATACCTTGCACCCGCGCTGCTCGAAAAACGAAAGGAACGCGGAGCGGATCTCGGCGGTCGTCATGGAGGGAATGTCTGCGTGCGCCATGAAGGCATCTCCTTTATAGCCTGCGTGTGATACGCGATATCGGGCGCAGCCGCGCGCGGCTGCGCCCTTTCTGAACTCATTGATTATAGCGAATGCTTAGCGCCCGTCATCCTCGCGCTCGTCCGTTTCATGCGAATCGCGAGACGCACCGTCCGCCTTCCCCGCTTGCCCGTCGGAGGCGAACGGATTGCGGAACATGCCCGTCGCAGACGGCTGGAGCGAGGCGAGCTTACTCCAAGGGTTGTCGAGCTCGGGACGTGGCGCCGCCTCGGCAGCAGGGGCAGCGTCGTTCGCGATGAGCTCAGACTCGCTCACGAAGCGATCGTCACCGAGCGCATCATAGGCAGGCACGGGGTCGCCCCCCTCATCATGAAACGGCGTACCCTGGAAGATCGCGCCCTCGTAGGAAACGAGCTGGCGCTTGGTCTGCTTCTCAAAGTAGAAGATGAACAAGCCCTTGAGTGCGGCACAAAGCGGGATAGCGATGACCATACCCAACGGCCCCATGAGGGCAGAGCCCACCACGATGGCGGCGAGGCTCATCGCCGGGTGCACCGAGACCGCCGACTGCATGATCTTGGGCGACAGCACGTTATCGGTCACGTTCTGCGCGATCATGGTCACCACGAGCGTCCAGATGGCAAGCACCGGATCGGAGAACAGGGCAACAACGGTAGCAAGCGCCGAGGACACCACCGGACCCACAACGGGAATCAGGTGGAAGATGCCCGTGAGCACGCCCATGAGGCCGGCATACGGATGCCCAATGAGCAAGAAGCCCACGAACGCGAGGACGCCGGCAATGATCGAGGTGATGATCTGCCCGCGCATGTACCCGCCCACCGAGCGCGAGAGAATGGCGACCATGAAGCGATAGCTCGTCTCGCGGCCCTCGCCCACGATGGTGCCAATCTCGCGGTGTATGCGCGGATAGTCGCAGGCAAGCCAGTAACCCAGTACGAGCGAGAGGAAGATGATGAAGAGCTGGGAGCCCACATCGGAGATGAACGGCACCACACCGCGCCCCAGGTCGCTCGCGAGCGGCATGACGTAGGTCGAAGCGAAATCGGCAAGCGACGAGAACGCGTCGTCGACGTCGCTGGCGATATCCGAACCCGAGAACACCTGGAACTGGCGCGTGAGGTCGACAAGCCAGTCGCCCAGCCCACGAAGCTGCGAGGGCAGACGGCTGAACAGCTCAACCATCTGCTCGATGATCATCGGCGCCGCTACCATGACCATGCACGCGATCACGGCAACCACCACAAGGATGCCGGCGAGCGCGCCAAGCGAGCGCGGAATACCACGATGCTCGAGCGCGTTGACAATCGGCGCGGCGACAAAGGCGACAAGCGAACCAACGGCGAGGAATTCCACCACCGGTGCAAGCACATCAAAGACGTTCAGCACCGCGGAACCAATGATGATGGCGCCCACGGCAATCCATACGCGCAACGCAAGAAGCTGTGTGGAGCGAAGCTTCTCCGACATCATGAGCGCACCATCGTTCCCGACGGATCGATCTTGTCTTGAATCTTCTTGAGCGTGCGGCGCAAGAGACGCGAAACCTGCACCTGGGAAATGCCCAAGCGCTCGGCCATTTCGATCTGCGTCATGCCCTCGCGGAACCTCAGCTCGATAACCTCGCGCTCGCGCGGCGACAGCGTCTCGAGTGCATCCTCAATGAGCACGCGGTCGTCGGTTAGGTTGAGGTCGGCATCCTCGGTTGCATAGCGATCGATAATCGATGGCGCGTCGTCGTTATCGGCAGAACCCGTGCCCTCAAGCGGTACCGAGCTATAGGCCGAGGAGGACTCCATCGCCTCGAGCACATCGTCGACAGAGGCGTCGAGATACTCGGCAATCTCCTCGATACGCGGCGAGCGCTGCAGCGTGGTGGTAAGCGCATCCGTGGCCTGGTTCACCTTCGCAGAAAGCTCCTGCAGGCGACGCGGCACGCGCACGCTCCAACCCTTATCACGGAAATGGCGCTTGATCTCGCCCAAAATGGTGGGCGTGGCATACGTGGTGAACTCGAGCCCGCGTGAGGGGTCGAATCCATCGATGGCCTTTAGCAAGCCGAGATAGCCCACCTGCATGAGGTCATCGAGCGGCTCACCGCGGTTTTTGAACTTGTTCGCAAGGAAGCGCACGAGGTTCAGGTGCGACATCACGAGCTTTTCGCGGGCGTCGGTATCGCCCTCTTCCTTGTAGCGGCGGAAGAGCTCGTGTGTCTTCTCCTTATCCCATGCGGTCTTGCCGTTGGTAGATCTATCCGGCATATCAGACGTCCGCCTTGAGGTAGAGATTGAGCGTCGCAGGCGATGTCGTCTTATCGTAGGCATCGCAGACGGCAGAAAGAATGAGATCGGCATAGGCAACCGGCTCGCCGTCCGCCGCAGACGGGAACTCGTCTGAAGCGAGCGCGAACGAGAGCGAGACATGGGACTCGTCGACCTCGAACGAAATGGTAAGTGCGGTTTCAGGCACCGCGGAGCACGCGTAGATGAACGCCTCCTCGGCGGCCATGCGGACATCTTCGACCTTATCGACCGACATCTGCGAGAGCATCGCGATGTTGGCTGCGGTCATGCGAACAAGGCGGGCATAGCGGGGATCGGCGGTAACGGCAAGCGAGATGGGAGCGGTCTGGTTACTCATGATCGCCCTCCTGTGCTGGCTCGGGCGCCTCAGCCGCTGCAGGCGCGTCGTAGGTGTAATAGCGCGACGGAGCAGCCTCGACCTCAGCGGCGGCGTCCTCATGGCGCACGTCGTCGTGCACGGACTCGTCTACAGCGTCCGCCCCGTCCGCTGCGGCCTCGAGCGTGCGCTCGGGATCGGCGGGAGCGCCCTTGCGACGACCGAGGAAGCGCTGGACGGCCTCGGTCGCAGAATCGGTGATGCCGCTCACAGCATTGCCGGCGGTCGCAGCGGCGCCGGTCACCGCAGAGACGTCGCGCACCACGGCCTCGACCTCAACAAGGTTGGCCGAGAGTGCATCAACGGCAACCGTTGCGCTCTCGAGCAGCGGATCGACACGCGTGAGCGCGGGCTGCAGCTCGTCGAGCGCGCCGTCGAGTTTCGAGATAACGGGCTTGGCCTCGGCGATGGTCTCATTGAGCTCATCGACGGTCTTATCGAGCGAGCCAATCGTGGTGCGCGCACGGCGCAGCGATACCGCAAGCTCAACGAGCGCCCAGATGCCGGCAACAGCCAGCACGATGAGAATAATCTGGAGGGGTTCCATGGTGCCTCCTGTTTGTTTGCGGCAGAGGCTGCCGCGCGGTTCCTATACAGGCATCAATGATACCCGTTTGCGCGCGATTCTACCGCGCGCCCCGCAAACGACCATGGATGGCAAACCTCTCAAGGCTATTCATCTGTCTTCGGAGCCCTGCCTGAGCGGTCGCGCGCGGTCTGCTCAACGCGCCATTCCTCCCAGCCGCGCCCCGAGGGCTTCCAGAATGCCCCGCGCTCGAGACCGTCTGGCAAGTAGCGCTGCTCAACCCAACCCTCTGGGTAATCATGGGGGTACAGGTAGGGATCATACTCATGCGAGCCGGGGCGATGCCGATCGCGCAGATGCGAGGGCACCTCGCGCATGCCGCTCGTGCGCACATCGGCAAGTGCCGCATCAATCGAAGCCTCACAGGCGTTCGATTTGGGCGCAAGCGCGTTGTAGATAGCCGCCTGCGCCAGGTTGATACGACACTCAGGATAGCCGATGACCTCAGCCGCCTTGAACGCCGCCTCCGCAACGAGCAGTGCCTGCGGGTCGGCGTTGCCGATGTCTTCCGACGCGGCGATCATGATGCGCCGCGCGATGAACTTCGGGTCCTCCCCCGCATCGATCATCCGCGCGAGCCAGTACACCGCAGCATCGGGATCGCTGCCGCGCATCGACTTGATGAACGCGGAGATGATGTCGAAGTGCATGTCGCCCGATTTATCGTAGCTGAGCCCGCGCCGGGGATTGGCCATCTTCACGTCGTCGAGCGTGATCTCGAGCGGCGCATCGACCGACGAGCCATCGTCGCTGCGCACAAGCGCCATCTCGCTTGCCAGCTCGAGCGTCGTGAGCGCCGCTCGCCCATCGCCCGCGGCAAGCATGGCGATGGCGTCAACGACCTCATCGCTTGCGCTATAGCGCCCATCAAGGCCCTGCGGCGCCTCGAGCGCACGGCGAATGAGCACACGGATGTCGTCGGTCGTGAGGTGCTCAAGCTCAACCACGCGCGCACGAGAAAGCAGCGCGGAGTTCACCTCGAAATACGGATTCTCGGTCGTGGCGCCAATCATGATGACGGTGCGATTCTCCACGGCATGCAGCAACGCATCTTGCTGGGAGCGCGAAAAGCGATGAATCTCGTCGATAAACAGAATCGTGCGGCGATCATAGGCCATGAGGCGACGGCGCGCCTCCTCGATTTCGCGACGCAGGTCCTTCACCGTGCCGGTAACGGCAGACACCTCGACGAACTCACTCCGCGTATGCGCGGCGATGATATGCGCAAGCGTGGTCTTGCCGGTACCCGCCGGCCCATAGAAGATCACACTCGAAAGCACATCGTGCTCGATCGCCGACCGCAACCACGAGCCCGGACCCACGGCCTTTTCCTGCCCGACGTACTCGTCGAGGCTCTCGGGTCTCATGCGCACTGCAAGCGGCGCATGCTTGAGAGCGCGAGCGTTATCGTTGCTGCTAAAGAGCGTTTCCATGGAACCCCTCGTTCGAAGCCTTGATATAGGTGCGCTGCGGGAAGCGAATCTCGGGGAACAAACGCTGGGCGAGCTCGGCGAAGTACCCATCGGTCATGCTGGCGATGTAATCCACCACCGTTTGCTCCAGATCGCGTTCCCATGCATACGAGCGCCCATAATGCGAGAGCGCCTGCTCGATGCGCAAGATGTGGTGCCGGTAAATGAAGCTCGTCTCATCACGGGCAACAAGATCGTCGAGACACTTGAGATAGACGAGTTCGAACGCGCGGGCAAGCTCTTCGGCACGCTCCCCTTCGATCCCGCTTGAACGGTAAATCTTGGCATAGTTCTCCGCTTTAGCGCGGCGAATCTCCAAGAAGAGGTCCTCGCTCATCTCGATGCGGTCGCGCCCGTAGCTGTGCTCGATGATATCGGCCGAGGCGTGCTCCAAAATCCACGAGTTATACCCGCCACCCAGACCGTCCTCAAACGCATCTTCATCGAGCAGGCCCGCAGCGATGGCATCTTGGCGGTCGCGACCCACATAGGCAATGATGTCTGAGATGCGCACCACGCAGCCCTCGAGCGTCATGGGGCGCAGATGACCGATCGCGAGATCCCCCTCGGCACGGCAGCTCTCGACGATGCGATCGAACTCGTCGAAGCTCGCAAGATCGGACAGCTTGAAGACGCGTTGCTCGTACTCGCCGTTGTGGCAGAGCGCGCCGTCGAGCGTTTGCAGCGTGAGATTGCGCCCATAGAGCCGATCGAGCACGCGCACCGAGTGGACGTTATGAAAGAACCATCGACCGGTGCGTGCATGGTAGACGTCGTTCAGGCATCGCTCGCCCGCGTGGCCGAACGGCGTATGGCCCAGATCGTGACCAAGTCCAATGGCCTCGATGAGGTCGCAGTTGAGCCCGAGTGCATATCCGATGTCCCGAGCAATACGCGCCACGAGCTGCACATGGAGGCCACGTCGTGAAAGATCGTCGTTGCTGCGAAAGGAGAACACCTGCGTCTTGCCCGCATAACGGTTATACGCAGGCGTGTGGATAATCTTCTCGACATCGCGCACAAACGCAGGGCGCCAGATACTCGCCTCGTCGGCGGGGCGTTGCTCGCGACGAAGTGCATCCGCATCGTCTGTGCGATAGGGATTCACCCATCCGCGTGCGCGATCCTCGCGCATGCGCTCAACGAGCTCATCGGAGAGCACGTCCGGGATGCGATCCAAGCGCGCCCGAACCAATGCCGCGTCCTCATGTCGCCGATCCTGCATGTCATCCCCTTTCACCAAAGCTGCTTGCAACCATCATCTCACAGCGTGCGGACGAGATAATCCCCCACGAGCGCGATGCTCAAAACGGTCGCGAAAAACGGTAAAAACGGCAGCGCGCGGCTTCGCGTCGCAGCGCCGGTCATGGCGAGCATCACCATGGCCGCTGCGTACGCCGCAAGCGCCACAGCGGGATCGGCAAGCATCGCGGCACCCAGCGCCTTGATATCGCCCATGCCCTGGCCAAAGCTTCCCCGTACATGCCGCCATACCAACTCGAACGCCACGAGAAGCGCCATCGTTGCACATGCCGCGAGCGCGTGAAGGCCAAGCGTCTGAGCCCCGCCGCGCGCAAGCGCGACCAGCGCCGCGCAAACAGCAAGCGTCGCAGCCAGACCGTTGGGTAGCCGCCTGGTACGTGCATCGATGACGGCGGCAGCAGCAAAGACCCCTGCGAGTACCGCCACACCTACGCCCACGACCATGTCCATAGCAGCCCCTAGTCGCACGCAACGAGGCAGCCCATGTTGAGCCGTCCTGCAAATTCACCGATCACCGATGCGCGCCCGCAGCGCGTAAAGACGCCGCCAAAACGGCCTCGGAACAAGAACAGCCCCTCCATGTTCATGTAGGGCCGTGGCTCCTCGTCACGGCCGGCACGACCACCTTCCATGTTCAAGCTCGCATACGGCACCACATATTCTTGCACCGTGCCCGAGGTTGCGGCCATCTCACGCAGAACCTCTGCCCACTCCTCTGGCGTGCAATCCCGGCCAGCGCGCACGCCAACGCTGTTATAGCCATCACGCGGCTTGGCGATCCGGCGCTCGCGCTCTGCAAATCGACCCAGATCGCTCGTTTCATCGAGCAGATACGTTGCCGGTACATGCGCCTGCACAAACGCAACCTCATCGGACGTGAGGAAATCTTTCACCACAGGATCGTGCAGCACCGAGAACACCGTCTTCGTAGCACACGGCCAGGTACAGAACCCGCCCACGACAGGAACGGCTCCATCCGCCGCGCAATCCATCAACGCCGTCGCGCCGGAGCAGGGCTTCTCGAGCATCTCGGAGATCACCACGCGCCGCCACACGCAATCGATGGGACCGTGTGCGTCGAGAAGCGTGCCGTCCTCGTAGTGCAGGTCGCGAATATCCGCAAACCGCAAGCTGGCACCATGCGCCTCGAATACGCGCGAAAACTCGCGAATCTCCTCCGCCACGATGCTCTCCGCATAATCGACGGCAACCACCGCAGGCGTCTCGGCTGTACCGCCCGATTCGCGGTAGCAGCCAAGCACCGCCTCGGCGCAAGCACCGTAGACATCAAACGTGCGCACCTCGTGTCGCGCGGCGAAGGTAGCGCCCGTGCGCGTAAGCACATTCGCCCTCGTAACCTCTTCGGTCACCAGCATGCCCGAGGAGCCATCGGTATTGAGCTCGCAAAACTTGAAGTCACCCGTCTGCTCATCGAGAAAGATGTCGACGCGCGCAATGGGGATGATCGACTCGTAGGGCACATGCAGCGCAGCAAGGCGCTCGATGCGCGGATCGAGGCCGAACATGCGACGAAACGCCGCATCCTCTGCAAAGCGACGGGTCACCTTCTCCATGATCGTCCCCATGGTCTCGGCAATCCACGCGAGATACGCCACATCGCGGCACGAGAACACCTTGGGCACGAAGCTCCATTGCACCGGGCCACCGTGGTACAGCGCGTTGGTGCCGGCAAGATAGTCGTCGCCCGCATCGTGCGAGTCCGCGTCACCGTGAAGCTCACGGGCAATGTCCAGGTATTCGTTCTCCAGTGCAACGGCATCAAGCGGCGCGCATGGCACAGCGCGGCGCGCATATTCGAGCGGGTTCAGCGTCTTGGGTGACGGCGTGACATCCATGTGGCCTCCTCGGCAACGTAGGGTCTGCGTCTTTAAGTGTAATCGATATAATAGGGCGCATGAGAGGATACGGAGGGACCCGTGATGGAGCAGCACCGCCCCATTGAAAGCGCGAGCGCATCGACTGCCTGCCAAACCAACCAGTCGAACTTCGCATACATACTCACTGCCGCGGTACTTGGATTCATCGCGCTGTTAGGCATCGCCATCACGCTCTTCGTATTCGCGGCCTTTGGCTGGTCGTTGGGAACAACCGGCATGCTCGGCACGGACGCCCCAGAATTCAGCCAGCCGCTCGCACCCGCCCAAAACGTCTAGGCCGCGTCGCCACCCACCACATCGTCGAGCGTCACCGAAACACTGTGCGGCGTGGGCACCCAGTCAACCTTGAGGAAGAGCGCCGCCACGGTAATGGGGATGTAGGTGAACATAAACAACGGGAACGTGAAGAGGTTCGATACGAGACGCCAGCGCTTGGCGCAATGGATGTGTGAGCGCTCCACAAGCGTGGTGAGCAGCCCCATCACGAAAAACGTCATGTACATCGAAACGAAGGTCATCACGAGCGACGCCACGCACATCTCCATCTCGGCATCGGTGGCAAGAAAGCCGTGGCTCAGCATCGAGACGATGAGGAACGTGCCATTCGCGAGAATCGACAGCAGCGTCAGCAACATACCCGGCGCGATGGTCATGAGCAGATCGTAGGCTGCAAAGCGGCGAAACTTGGCAATCGATGTCAAGAGGTGCTTGCCATAGGTAAAGAAGACCTGGTAGAACCCCTTGGTCCACCGCATGCGCTGCTTCCACGATGCCGCAAAGGTAACCGGCTGCTCATCAAAGAACTCTGCCGGCGCGTACCCAATACGCACGCCATGGATGGCGCAGAAGGTGGAGAACTGAATGTCCTCGGTGAGGGTGTGGAACTGCCATCCGTGCATGCCCTCCACAATCTTGGCAGAGATCAAATACCCCGAGCCCGACACCGCGCACGAGGTGCCGCAGAGCATGCGCGCGTTGTTGAGGAACCGCGCCTCGCGCAAAAACCACGTCGCATAGCCCGACGAGATCCACGAGCTTCCAAAGTTCTTGGAATTACGGTAGCTCGTGAGTGCCATGAACCCCTGGTCGAACGCATCGTTCATGATCGACACGTAGTTGGGGGCCACGAGGTTATCGGCATCGAAGATGAAGAAGCCCTCGTAAGTGTCGGGATACTCCTTGAGAATACGCTCGAACCCATAATCCATAACCCAGCTCTTGCCCTTGCGCGCCAAATCGTTGCGCTCGTAGACAATCGCGCCGGCCTCACGCGCAACACGCGCAGTGTCGTCGGTGCAGGCATCGGCCACCACGAAGACATCGATGAGCTCGGCGGGGTAATCCTGCGCCTTGATGGATCGCACCAGGTTCGCAATCACCGGCTCCTCGTTATGCGCCGCGATAAAGAAGGCGTAGCGATGCAGCTTCTTAGCGGGCGGCAGCTTGCACTCGCCTCGCACCAGACCAACAAAGAAGAAGACAACCTGATAGAGAAAACAAATGCTAAACAGCCCCATGACGATCGTGTTGAACACAACAATCGGCGTGGCCTGGCTGAAGTAGCCAATGATGTAATCGATGAACGCGTCCACATGTACGCTCCCGTGAAGCCGTAGCGAATCGGGCATCTCGCATCCGAGATATCGTCTGCAAGCAGTGTAGGACACCTGCCGCCCGCGCGGGCGTGTGCAGGCACCTCCATGCATGCAAACCTAGAGAAAGTCCATGTTCTCGTCCATGAGACCGAGCTGCGGAATGATCGTCTTGCCTGCCTCGGTGCGGCCGAGCGAGCGCGGAGCAAGCTCGTCGAGCACCGCGGCCAAGTCCCATGGCAACTCATCGGCAAGCTCGATGAGCTCACCGGTCACCGGATGCGCAAAGCTCACATGCCACGAATGCAAAAACTGCCTTGTGAGCCCGCAGTCGGCGCGCTCGGCACCCTTTCCCTTGCCATAGAGCGGGTCGCCCACACAAGGGTGGTTGATGTGGCGCATGTGCACGCGAATCTGATGGGTACGCCCGGTATAGAGATGACATTCGAGCAGCGTGTAACCATCGTTACCACGCGTGGCCTCGAAGCGCTCGAGCACGCGGAACTCCGTGATGGCCTGCCGCGCAAACGGATCGTCCGACACTGCCATCTTCACGCGGTCTTTTATAGAGCGCGCGATGCCGGTGTTGATGGTGCCCTGGTCCTGCGTGACCTCACCGTGGACGAGCGTGATGTAGCGCCGGTCGAGCGTACGCAGACGAATGAGGTCCTGGAGCGCACGCTGGGTGTCGTCGTCTTTCGCCGCGAGCATGAGCCCCGAGGTATCGCGGTCGAGTCGGTGCACGATACCGGGGCGGTCTTCGCCCTGCAGCGTACCCAGGTGATCGATGCCGCAGTGGTAGACGAGCGCGTTGGCAAGGGTGCCAGAGTCGTGCCCATGTGCCGGATGGCACACGAGGCCGCGCTGCTTTGATAGCACGATGAGGTAATCATCCTCAAAGCGGATGTCGAGCGGAATGGGCTCGGGCACGACCGCCCCAGACTCACGCTGCTCGGGGAGCTCTACCGAGATGCGATCGCCGGCGCGCACGAGGTACTTCTTCGATGCGCAGGTCTCACCGTTCACCGCGACAGCACCCGCATCGATAAGGTGCGCGCACGCCGAACGCGAGGGGCATGCATCCTGAGCGCCCAGATACGCATCGAGCCGAGTACCCTCGTTCGCATCATCAACGAGGATGTGCAAATCAGCAGCCATGCTCGGACTCCTCCCCCGCCTTGCGCACATCGTCGGCCCCGTGGTCGCGTGCCGCTGGCGAGAGGAACATGAATCCAATGAGCGCGATTACCACACCCACGGTGATACCAATGTCCGCGATGTTGAACACAGGGAAGTCGATGAAGGTCGTGGCGATGAAATCGGTCACGAACCCATGGACCGCACGATCAATCGCGTTGCCCACCGCACCTCCCACGAGCATACCGAGGCCTACGACCTCACAGCGCGAGATGCGGAGTGCCCGCAGCAGATAGATAACGACAGCAACCACAACCACGGCTGCGAGCAGCACAAACGCGTACCCAAAGCCGCTCGCCAATCCAAAGGCAACACCGGTGTTCTCAACGTACTCGAGATGCACCACGCCCGGGATGATGTGCACGAAGAAGAGACCATGCGCGGCAACCCAGCTGCGCACAAACTCCTTGCTGAGCTGGTCGATCACCAGAAACGCAAGCGCGAAGGCAGCGCCTACCATCAAGCGCCAACTTGTTTTAGGCGTATACGCCGTCTCTGCCACCAGCTCCCCTTTCAAACACGATGGGGCGCCCGTTTGCGCGGGCGCCCTCAGATGTCGTTGTTAATTACGCCCCAAGTGCCTCGGCGCAGCGGTCGCAGACGTGCGCATGCACGCCATGAACACCGGTGTTCTCACGGTAGTTCCAGCAACGATCGCAACGCTCGCCATGAGCCGCCTCAACCTGTGCGGAGAACTCCTCTCCGCAGGTAAGCTCAACGTCCGAGACGATGAAGAACTCGGCCAAGTCGCAGGCGCGCTCGCCCGTGAGCAGCTTGTAGGCCTCCTCGGGAGCCGTCGCCACGATGCGCGCCATCTGGCTCTTCGTGAAGGTACCCTCGGCACGCGCATCCTCGAGCGCCTTGGTGACCACGGCGCGAAGCTCGAGCGAGGCATCGAGCACCGGTGTGTATTCGTTGGCAACTTCGAGGGAAATGGGCGCCTTGTACCAATCGAGCAGCGCGGCATACATCTGTCCGTCGCGGCAGCCCGCGGGCGCATAGGCCATGACCTCGTCGCAGGTATAGGCAAGAACCGGCTGCAGGTCGCGCAGCAGCATAGAAAGCAGCTCGGCGAGCACCGTCTGAGCGCTGCGGCGCGCAAGGCTACCAACCTTCTCGCAGTACAGGCGATCTTTCAGGGCGTCGAGATAGACATTGGAGAGCTCGGTCACCACGAAATCGTAGAGCACGCGGTAGGCGCGGTTGAACTCGTAGCCAGCATACGCCTCGTCAACCTCGGCCTGAACCTGCGTGAGACGGGCGACCATAAGCTTATCGAGCGGCAGCAGCTCGTCGAAGGCAACGTGATCGTGCTCAGCGTCGTACTGCCCCTCGAGCTCGCCCAACAAGAAGCGGAAGGTGTTGCGGAAACGACGATACGCATCGGAGGTGCGCGCCAGGATCTCATGATCGATGGCAACATCGGTCGAGGTATCCACCGATGCCACCCACAAACGAATGATGTCGGCGCCCATCTCGTCGCAGACCTTGTTGGGGTCGATGACGTTGCCGAGCGACTTGGACATCTTGCGGCCCTGGCCATCGAGCGTGAAGCCCTGGGAAACAACCGCCTTGTAGGGTGCGACACCGTTGGCGCCCACGCTCGTCAAGAGTGACGACTGGAACCAGCCGCGATGCTGGTCAGAACCCTCAAGGTAGAGATCCGCCGGATACTCGAGCTCGGGACGCTTCTCGCAAACCGCCTTCCAGGAGACACCGGAATCCCACCACACATCGAGGATGTCGCGATCGGCCTTGAGGTGATGTCCGCCGCATTTCGGGCACACGCACGCGTCGCCCAGGTACTCCTCGGGCGCATCCGTAAACCATGCGTCGGAGCCCTTCTCCTTGAAGAGCGCGATCACGGCGTCGAGCGTAGCGTCATTCATAACCTTCTCGCCGCAGTCGGCGCACGTAAAGCTGGGGATAGGCACGCCCCAGTTGCGCTGGCGCGATATGCACCAATCGGGACGGCCCTCCACCATGGCACCGATGCGGTTCTTCGCGCGATCGGGGTACCAAGCGACATGGTTCAGCACCTGATCGAGCGCCTGCTCGCGCAGGCCCGTCTCGTCCATGGAAACGAACCACTGATCGGTCGCGCGGAAGATCGTGGGCTCCTTGCAGCGCCAGCAATGGGGATAGGAGTGGCTGATCTTGACCTCGGCAACGAGCGTACCGCGCTCACGCAGCCATGCGATGATCTTCGGATTGGCTTCATCGGTATCGAGGCCCGAGAACGGACCGCCCGTGCCATACTCCTCGCCAACATAGAACTTGCCGTCGTCATCGACCGGCATGATGATGGGCAGATCGCAGCGCATGCCGGTGTAGTAGTCGTCGACGCCGTGACCGGGCGCGGTGTGTACGCAGCCCGTGCCGTCCTCGAGCGTGACGTAGTCGGCAGTAACCACCTTGCCCGAGACGCCCTCGAAGATGGGCTGCTTGTAGGTAAGGCCCACCAGGTCCTCACCGTGCACGCACCACGGCTCGCTGGCGCCAGCGGGCACGAATAGATGTGCATCCTCGATCTTGGCAACGCCGTGGAACACCTTTTCCCACAGCGCCTTGGCCATAATGCCCAAGCGCCCCTCAGCCTCAACGGCAACGTAATCTGCCTCGGCAAGCAGCGCCACGCCTGAGTTCGCCGGAAGCGTCCACGGGGTCGTGGTCCAAATGACCACGTCGACGGGCATACCGGATGCACGGAGCGCCTCGGGCGCGTCGTTCATCTCGAAGCGCACGAAGATCGACGGGCTCACCTCGTCGGCGTACTCGATCTCGGCCTCGGCGAGCGCGGTATGGCAGTGCTTGCACCAATGCACCGGCTTGCGACCGCGATAGATCATGCCGCGATCGAACATCGCCTTGAAGACCTCGATATCGGCCGCATCGTGCTCATGATAGAGCGTGAGGTACGGATGGTCCCAGTCGCCGAGCACGCCAAGGCGCTTGAAGCCCTCGCGCTGCAAATCGAGGTTCTCGACAGCAAACTCATGGCACATCTCGCGAATCTTCGCGGTGGGCGTGGCGTTGAACTTCTCGGTGCCCAGCGCCTCCTCGACCTTATGCTCGATGGGCTGGCCATGGCAATCCCAACCGGGCACATACGGCGTCTGGTAGCCATTCATGGCCCAGTAGCGCATGATGATGTCTTTCGAGATCTTATTCATGGCGTGGCCAATATGGATCGGGCCGTTCGCATACGGAGGACCATCATGCAGCACGAACGTATCGTGGCCCTCGTTTTTCTTCTGCAGCTGCTCGTAGAGGTGATTCTCGTTCCAGTCGGCCAAGCGCTTCGGCTCGCTCTTCGAGAGACCGGCGCGCATGGGGAACCCCGTCTTCGGCAGGTTCATGGTCTCCTGGTAGATGCTCTTCTCTTTCTTCGCCATGTGCCCTCCTTCTCATGTGCCGGAGCACCTGGCGAAGCGCCCCGGTTGCGCAGACGGCAAGAATCTACCGCCCATCGGGCGCAAAAAAGCGCCCGTCCCTCAAAGCTGGGACGAAGCGCCGACGCAGCGGGATCTGGCACCCGCGAAAGCCCTTCGCTATACCACCCAGCTTAGGTGCGTCAAGCACCCGTACTCGGCCGACCACATAACGGCGGTCGTCCCGGCGACGTCTACTGGGAAGCAACATCTTCCGTTCGGGTCGCAGCTCCGGGGTGATCTTCACACGGGCGCGCAGGCAAACCTCTCAGCCAAAGGCAGGCCGCAAACGGCTCGCCTTGGGTTCGCTCTCTCATCTGCGCGGAGACCGGCTACTCGTCCCCATCACAGCCATTGCGCGGTATTGTAGCACGTAAGCAACCGCGTATTGGAATTCCAAATGAGGATGTAACGAAATCTCATGGAATCGCCCATGCAGAACACAGGTGTACTCATCAGGAATCATTGAGCAATCGACGAACCAAGCGCATGGTCACCGGCGCACGCACATCAGCATGCAGCAGAGCATCCCCGATGCGGGAAGTATCGGGGATGCCCTGCATCTAGAGCAAGCGATTATTCAGATATTCAAGGATTATGTGGCATGCACCAAAGTAGTCACCAGATCACGCGGTTAAAAACGCAGGTAATTGAGTCGCAACATGTTTCAATAAACACGCTCTAATTGATAGGTCTGCCCCAAACCCTTGTGTAGCTGAAAAACCAACGATGACTTACCTGCCAAAGGCTTCAAGAAACTGATCAGGCGTTAAAACGGGAACGTTATGAGCCTTCAGAAGTTGGGCGAATATGCCATCACCTGCAACGAGCACGCCGGAGAAGGAGCCATCATACACCGTGCCGACGCCGCATGATGGACTGCGCGGCTGCAGCACCGCAGCATCGCACCCGCCTGCGCGCTCAATCTGCTCCCACGCCCGCCGCGCACCAGCACGAAACGCCGCATCGACACTCTCGCCAAACTCGTTGACGACCTCGGCGTCGCGAATCTCGGAACGCTGGCGCGGTGTGGACAGGCCACCGAGCTGCTCGGGACAAATCGGAACCACCTCGTGACCCTCAAGGACACAAACCACATGCTCGTTGAGATTGTCTCCACCGTTGTACTTGCATGCCACGCCGAGCAGGCATGCGCTTACCGCGATACGCATGCTAGTCGTGATCGCGCAGGCGCATGAAGATCTGGCGTTGACCAGAAGCGTCCTCGGGTTCGACGATGTCATAGACACCGAGCGACTTCAAGAACGGACGCAGCTTCTTGAACCCGTAGTTGCGTACATCGAAATCGGGAAGGCGCTTGGAGAGTTCGTCGCCCACGCGGTCGAGCGGCACGCTTCCCTCATCATCGGAGAACTTGTCGACGATGGCGTTGATGGTAGAGCGAATCTTCTTCATGTGGTTCCGTCGTGCCGCACGGCTCATCTCGGCAAACTCGATCTGCTCTTCGGGCTCCTGCGCACCTTCTACTTCGATGGCTGCTGCCGCGCGCGCACCGCCCGCGTCACCCGGATGTCGACGCCCGCCCTGAGCAGAAGATTCCTCACCAGAGGCATCACTCTCTTCATGCACAAGCGTCGCATCGTCTGGCTTCGCAGCCTTCACCCGCCTGCTCGCGCCACCGCGACGCCGACGACGCGAACGCGGGGCATCCGTCGCCTCGTCTTCGTCGCCGGCATCCTCAGCAGCCTCCTCTGCCTTACGCGAGGCATAGAGCAAATCGAGGTATTTGAACTGGTTGCAGGCCGAGATGAACGGTTCGGGCGTCTTCTGCTCCCCCATGCCGATCACATGCATGCCGCTTTCGCGCAGGCGCGCAGCGAGGCGCGTGAAGTCGGAGTCTGAGCTCACGATGGCGAACCCGTCGACGTTGCCGGAATACAGGATGTCCATCGCGTCGATGATCATCGCGGAGTCGGTCGAGCTCTTTCCGTAGGTGTAGCTGTATTGCTGCATGGGAATGATCGAGTTCTCGAGCAAGCAGCCCTTCCATGAAGCAAGGCGCTGGCTCGTCCAATCACCATAGATGCGCTTATAGGTAGCGATACCAAGGTTCGAAACCTCATCGAGAATGATCTTGATGTACTTGTCGGACACGTTATCCGCGTCGATGAGAATCGCAAAGCGAAGGTCGGTATCAGTCACGTCGTCTACCTTTCTGGAGTTATGCGTCCTCACCATGGTACCCCGCGCGAGCCAACACGACGCCGCGCCCACAGGAACTCTAGGCTAGGACCCTCAATCCAGGAGGCTGTCCCATCCGTCACATTCGTCTGGCGCAGTTCCGCAGAAAGCCCCGCACAAGCGGGGCTTTCGAGGACTGTCTGAGCACAGGAGGATATCTGGGGCGAGTCGGGGCGGCCACTCGTAAGTTGAACGCCCTTACGCCTGCGGCTTGGGCGGCATGAGCGGGTTCTCGCGCTTGAGCAGCGTCATGAACTCATCACCCGTGATGGTCTCCTTCTTATAGAGGTACCGTGCAAGCTCGTGCAGCTTGAACTTGTTCTCCTTCAAGATCTGCAGCGCGCGCTTGTGCGCCTCGTCGATAACCTTCTTCACGGCATCGTCGACGCGCTCAGCGGTGCCCGGAGCACACGTAAGCGACGTGTCCTGGCTGAGATAGGCGTTCTGCACGGTGCCGAGCGCCATCATGCCAAACTCCTCGGACATGCCGAAGCGCGTGATCATGTTGCGCGCCAGCTTCGTTGCCTGCTCGATATCGTTGGCGGCACCCGTGGTCATCTCACCGAAGATGAGCTCCTCCGCGGCGCGGCCGCCGCAATAGACCGCGAGCTTGTCGAGCACCTCCTGCTTGGTGGTGAGGAACTTCTCGTCCTCCTCGACCTGCATGGTGTAGCCAAGCGCACCCGAGGTACGGGGCACGATGGTGATCTTGGTAACCGGCGCGCCCTCCTTCATGTTCGCCGCGACGATGGCATGGCCGATCTCGTGGTATGAGACGACCTGTTTCTCGTGGTCAGACAGCACGGTAGACTTGCGCTGCTGGCCCGCGATGACCACCTCGACCGATTCCTCGAAGTCATCCTGCGTGGCACGACTGCGACCCTGACGTACGGCACGCAGTGCGCCCTCGTTGATGATGTTCGAAAGGTCGGCACCCGAGGCACCGGGCGTGGCGCGCGCGATGGCAGAAAGGTCGATCGGCGGCTGGGTCTTCACATCTTTGGCATGCAGCTCGAGAATGGCCTTGCGGCCCGCAAGGTCGGGAAGCTCGACGGGAATGCGACGGTCGAATCGGCCGGGACGCAAGAGGGCCGGGTCAAGCGAGTCGGGGCGGTTTGTGGCAGCGAGCACGACGATGCCCTTGTGGTTATCGAAACCGTCCATCTCGGTAAGCAGCTGGTTCAACGTCTGCTCACGCTCGTCGTTGGTAGAAAGCCCCGCGTCGCGGCGCTTGCCTACGGCATCGATCTCGTCGATGAAGACGATGCAGGGGGCTTTCTCATTTGCCTGCTTGAACAGGTCGCGCACCTTGGCGGCACCGCGGCCCACAAACATCTCGACGAACTCGGAACCGGAGATGCTAAAGAACGGCACACCCGCCTCGCCGGCGACCGCCTTGGCAAGCAGCGTCTTACCGGTACCCGGAGGCCCCACGAGCAGAGCGCCGCGCGGCAGCCGCGCGCCGATATCCTCGTAGCGCTTGGGGTTCTCCAGGAAGTCAACGACCTCCTTCAGCGACTCCTTGGCCTCCTCCTGGCCGGCGACATCCTTGAAGGTCACGCCCACGTCCTTCGACGCGACGATACGCGCGCCGCTCTTGCCAAGACCGCCGCCCATGCCGCCGAAGCCGCCCGAACCAAAGTTCATCGAGGGGCCGTCGTCTCCCATGGCCTTCTTCATACGGCGGTTGAGCCACCAGCCCAGCAGCAGGAAAACGCCGATGGGCAAGAAGAGGGTAAGCAGGTAATAGGTCCAGAGGCTGGAATCGTTGCTGGGAATCGTGACGTCAATCTCGGCACCAGCGGCTTCGATCTTCTCGAGCAGGTAATCCTCGGAACCGGGAAGCGCGGTGGTGTGATAGGCCACATCGTCGCCTTCGCCCTTCCGGCGGTACAGCACATCGGCGCCGCCGGTGGTGTAATCGACCTCGGACACCTTCTTATCATCGAGATCGGAGAGCAGCGTGCTGTAACTCACCTCGGTGATCTGGGACTGCTGCCGCATGTTGGGGAACAGCAGCGTATTGAGCACCAGATACACCGCAAGCGCGATTAAGACGTAGAGGATCATGTTGCGTCTACGTTTGTGTTCATCCATTTCCATAGTTGCGTACTCCGTCTGGGGAAGCCCCGTGCGTGGTCAGAATGTTATGTAAGATACCCAACGCACTCCGCGCTAGTCAGACGCGCACCAAAAGCAACGCTCTAAAACATCCCGCGCTCGTAGTGGTAGCTATTAGCCGGATGCTGGCAGAGCTGCCAGAATGCCACGGCAGAGGCAGCGGCTACGTTCAGCGAATCAACGCCGTTTGCCATAGGGATGCGCACGGCCACATCGGTCCCTTGAATCGTCTGCGCGCACAGGCCCTCGCCCTCGGTGCCCATAAGCAGCGCCAAGCGATCAAATGAGGCGAGCGCAGGGTCGTCGAGCGAGACCGAGTTGTCGGTAAGCGCCATGGCAGCGCAGGTGAAGCCCGCATCATGCAAGGTTGCAAGGCCGTCGGAGGGCCACATGCGCGCGTTAGAGCCGATACGCGTCCACGGCACCTGAAAGACCGTGCCCATCGAAACGCGCACGGCGCGGCGATAGAGCGGGTCGCAGCAGGTGGGACTCACGAGCACGCCATCGACATTGAGCGCGGCAGCCGAACGAAAGATGGCGCCCACGTTGGTGTGGTCGACGATGCCCTCGAGCACGCACACGCGCACCGGACGGCCCTGGGCACGGCGCGTCATCTCATCAAGAAAGCGGTCTGCCGGCGCAAGCTTGGGACGACGGCACGCGCAGAGCGCACCGCGCGTGACCGAAAAGCCCGTGAGCGTCTCCATGAGGTCCATCGGCGCGATAAACGCAGGAACATGCTCGTCGAGTGTATCGAGCAAGGGCATCATCTGGTCGAGCCAGCGCTCACCCAACAGAAAACTGATGGGCTCCATACCACCAGCAAGCGCCCGCTCGATTACCTTGGCACTCTCGGCAATAAAGATGCCTTTTTCTGGCTCGAGCACGCAGCGCAGCTCGCGCTCGGTAAGCCGGGCATACGCATCGAGCCGATCGTCATCGAGCGTCGTGATGCGAATAATCGATGCTGCCATAGCCTGGCGTCAGCCCTTCTTCTTTCCGGCAACGCCTTTGGCCGTGTTCTTCACGAGCGTCCATAGACCGCCGCGGGGATGAGCCTCCTCATAGGCGCGGCGCTTCATGCGCTTCTCATAGTCGTCTTCGAGTATCTCGCCGTACTCGGTCTCAAGACGGCGATAGAAGTTGACGGCACCCTGGATTTCCTCCTCGGTGGGATGGCCCTTGTTGACACCGCCTTTGAGCTTGAACGGACCCCAGGTGTCATACCCCGGACATCCATATGAGGTAAGCAAATCGGCCTGACACACCCGGCACAACCCATCGATGTCGCGCACGTACCATTTATCCTCACCGCCATACGTAAGCAGCGCAAACACCTTATCTCCGGGTTTCAGGGCAGCCTGCACCACGCGCTTGAGGTCGCGGTCGAACTGGCCGTAGTAGATGCCCGAAGCCACGCCGATGATGTGATACGCCGAGAGATCGGGCACCTCGTTTTTATCCAGTGTCGCCACATCGAGGGTGTCGACGTCGTCGAAGGTGCTCGCGATCGCCTCAACAAGCTTCAGCGTGTTGCCGTGATGCTTGGAGCGGTAAAGAATGATTGCTTTCATGCATCGTTCCTAACGTAGGTGACGAAGCTATAGGATACCCCTTCATCGCCCTCGCCGGGCGCAATTTCCAGCTGTTCGGTTGCCGTGGCAACACGCCATGCGGCAAGCTCATCCAAGTTGGGGAAAAACGTATCGGCCGGGCGCACGCAGTGGTTCTTCGTCACCACCGCACGCGTGCAGTACGGCAACAGCTGGCGATACACCTCTGCGCCGCCGATGACCCACGCCTCCTCATCGCCTGCAATCGCAGCAAGCGCATCGGGGATGGTATGCACGATCTCTGCGCCGTCTCGCTGAAACGACATGTCGCGCGTGAGCACGATGTTGCGGCGGTTCTTCAAGGGGCGCCCGCCGGGGAAGCTCTCGAGGGTCTTGCGCCCCATAATGACGGTATGGCCCGAGGTGGTCTGTACAAAATGGCGCATATCGGCGCGGTTTGCCACGATCATGTCGCCGGCGCGCCCAATGCCCCAGTCATCGCATACCGCGACGATGGCGGCAAGGTTTTTGAGGGGTGCGATCTCATTAGACGGCAATGGGAATTCCTTTCACCTGGGGACCATGGCTGTAGTCCTCGACGATAAGGTCATCAGTTGTAAAATCGTAGAAGTTCGTGACCTCGGGGTTGAGCGACACCTTGGGCGCCGGGTACTGCGGACGCTCGATGAGTTCACGGATGATGGGCACATGACGGTCGTAGATGTGAGCATCGACGATGACATGCAAGAGCTCGCCGGCGATCATGCCCGTCGCCTGCGCGACCATCATGAGCAGGATTGCATACTGGCATACGTTCCAGTTGTTCGCCGCGAGAATATCCTGGCTGCGCTGCATGAGGCACATGTTGAGCGTCGGCTTCTCGTCCCCCGCCTCGTGCGTCACGTTGTAGGTCACACTGTAGGCGCACGGATACAAATGCATCTCCGAGAGATCGGCGAACGTGTACATGTTCGTCATGATGCGACGCGAGTACGGCGTGTGGGTGAGGTCGTAGAGCACGCGATCCATCTGATCGAAGTCGCCTTCAGGATAGTGGCTTGTCTGGGCGATCTGATAACCGTACGCCTTGCCAATCGACCCCGTCTCATCGGCCCATTCATCCCAGATATGGCTGTTGAGATCGTGAATGTTGTTCGACTTCTTCTGATAGATCCACAAGATCTCGTCCATAGCGCTCTTCAACGCCGTGCGGCGAAGCGTGAGCGCCGGAAACTCCTCGCGAAGGTCGTAGTGTGCCGTCACGCCGAAGTTCTTGATGGTATATGCCGGCGTTCCATCCTCCCAGTGTGGGCGAACCTTCTCGCCTTCAGTTGTGGTCCCGTGGTCCAAGATGTCGCGGCACATCGTTACAAACTGCTGATCGGCTTTGCTCATAACACGTCCCTTATCGAAGCGTCCCTACATACGGATAAATCTTATTGTACCCGTATGCGACAGCGCGCGTGTGAGCTAGAAGCGCTTGTTGCCCTTCATCTGCTGCTCCATAGCGCGCAGCATATCCATATCGGAACCACCGGCGCCGCCAAACGGGTTCGCACCACCCATGCCGGGCATACCACCCATCATGTTGCCGAGGTTACCCATGCCAGGCATTGCCGTGCGGCCGCGCTTGCCCTTCTTGCCCTTCTTGCCTTTTTTACCCTTGGCCTGTTGCTGCTGGTTCGCCATGGAACGCATGCGCCCCATCATCTTGTTCATCTCGCCCCACTGCTTCATAAGGGTGTTGACCTCACTGGGCGAGGTGCCGGATCCCTTGGCAATACGCGCGCGGCGCTGCCCGTTGATGATAGAGGGCTTCAGACGCTCGGCTGAGGTCATGGACTGGATGATGGCGACGTTTTTATCGAAGATCGAATCGTCCATATTGCCGCCCAGCTGATTGAGCATGCGCTGACCACCGGGGAGCATGCCGAGGATCTTTTTCATGCCGCCCATCTTTTTCACGGCGCGCATCTGCTCGAGCATATCGTTCATGGTGAAGCCGTCGCGCAGCATCCGCTCGGCAGCCTCGATCTGCTCGGCATCGGCCATCTCCTGGGCCTTCTCGATGATGCCCACGACATCGCCCATGCCGAGAATGCGCTTGGCCATGCGATCGGGGTGGAACACCTCGAGCGAGTCGGGCTTCTCGCCCATCGAGACAAACTTGATGGGCTTACCGGTTACGGCACGAACGGACAGAGCGCCACCACCGCGAGCGTCGCCGTCGAGCTTCGAGATGATCACGCCGTCAAAATCCGTGCGCTCGGCAAACGTCGAGACCACGTTCACGATATCCTGACCGGTCATGGCATCGACAACCATGAGGACCTGATCGGGCTTCACGGCGCGCTTGATGTCGACGGCCTCCTGCATCATCTGCTCGTCGATCTGGAGGCGTCCCGCGGTATCGACGATTACGACGTCGCGCATATGGTCGACCGCCTCGCGAATGGCACCCTGCGCGATCTCGACCGGGTGCGCGCCGTCGCCACGGAAAACCGGTACGCCAATCTCGCCACCGAGCGTGGCGAGCTGGTCGGCGGCGGCGGGACGATACACGTCGCACGCGGCGAGCAAGGGGCTCTTGCCCTGCTTCTTCAGCAAATAAGCAAGCTTGACGGCAGCGGTGGTCTTACCGGAGCCCTGCAGGCCCACAAGCATGATCACATTGGGGATGCGGTTGGAGAGCACAAGCTTGCTCTCCGTAGAGCCAAGGAGCTCGACGAGCTCGTCAAGCACGATCTTCACGACGTTTTGCGCCGGGGTAAGCGAATCCATAACCTCGGCGGTCATGCAGCGCTCGCGCGTCTTGGCAACGAAGTCGCGTACCACCTTAAAGTTGACGTCTGCCTCAAGCAGCGCCATGCGAATCTCACGCATCGCGCTCGAGATATCGGCCTCGGTGAGCTTGCCTTTGCCGCGCAAGCGATCAAACGTGTCGTTCAGACGATCAGACAATGAGTTGAACATAATCGACTCCTCGGTTCAATATCGAGCGAGCAGCATGGGGCGCAGGCACCGGCGCTCGCAGCGCATGCAGATGCGTTACTCCCCCACCAATGCTCGGCAGAAATCATGTGCGTCGAATGCCTGCAGGTCCTCGATGCGCTCGCCCACGCCCACGCGCAAAATGGGCAGGGAGAGCTTCGAGGCGACCGCCATGGCGATACCGCCCTTCGCGGTGCCATCGAGCTTGGTCATGATAACGCCGTCGAGCCCGAGCGCGTCGTTGAACTCCTGCGCCTGCACAAGGCCGTTTTGGCCGGTCGCCGCGTCGATCACAAGCACCACGTATACGGGCATGGGACCCGCTTGCATCTTCTCGGCGCGCTTGCGCGTCACGTTGACCACCTTAGCAAGCTCGCGCATGAGCTCGGGGCTTGTGTGCAGACGACCAGCGGTATCGATAAGCACCAAATCGGCACCCTCGGCATCCGCGCGATCGAGCACGTCGTAGCACACGCTCGCTGGGTCCGCACCGCGATCGCGCTTCACCACAGGCACACCGGCCCGCTCGCCCCATACATCGAGCTGCTCGATCGCCGCTGCACGGAACGTATCGGCCGAACCAATGACGACCTTCTTGCCTGCCTCGTGTGCTGAGCTTGCAATCTTGCCCACCGTGGTGGTCTTGCCCGCGCCGTTGATACCCACGAACAACACGCACGACGGCGTCTCGGTAAACGGATCGTGCTTTGGCGCGATGAAGTTCTCGGCCAGGCGGTCGGCAAGTGCGCCGCGCAGTTGGCGCGCAGTCGTCAAGTTCTTGCGCGCCGCAAGCTCACGCAAATCGTCGGTGACATCCATGGCGATGTCGGCGCCCATGTCGCCCATGACGAGCGTGTCCTCCAGATCCTCCCAGAACTCCTCGGTCACCTCGCCGCCGAAGTAGAAGATCTCATTCAGGGCCTCGCGGCTTCGCTCAAGTCCGCGTGAGAGCGCGTCAAACAGTCCCATTTATGCATCAACCACCTTTCCGGTTGCGCGATCGAGCCGCTGGCTCACCACGCGGCTCACGCCGTCCGCCTGCATCGAAACGCCGTAGAGCACATCGGCGTCCTCCATCGTGCGGCGCTGGTGCGACACCACGAGCAGCTGCGTCTGCTTGCGCAGCACGTCAATCGCATCGAGAAGCTTGGACAGATTCGAATCGTCGAGGGCGGCCTCGACCTCGTCGAGCACGTAGAACGGCACCGTGCGGGTGCGATAGACGGCGAACAGCAGCGCGAGCGCCGTAAGCGATTTCTCGCCACCGCTCATGAGCGTCATCTTGGCAATGCGCTTGCCGCGGGGCTGGGCCACAACCTCGATTCCCGTCTCGGCGGGATGCTCGGGGTCGGTCATCTCGAGATGCGCGTTGCCACCCGGGAACAGCACCGAGAAGACCTCGCGGAAGTTCTCGTCTACCTTTTCGAACGTCATGAGGAACGCGCGGCGCATCTTGCGGTCGATGGCCGAGGTGATCTTGGTGAGCGCGCGGCGGGCGGCCTCGAGGTCGGCAAGCTGCTCGGCGATGTAATCGGCGCGCTCGCGAAGACGCTCGTACTCCTCCATGGCCACCTGGTTCACAGGACCCAGGTTGTTGATCTTGGTCACGAGCTCATTGAGCTCGCGGCGAGCAGCATCGCGGTCATCGGGCGCCGGAAGCGTCAGGGCGTCCTCGAGCACCGTCTTGCCGTCTGCCGTAATAGCCTTGATGGCGTTTTCCACCTGGACCTCGAGCTTACCACGCTCGACCTTGAGATCGCCCTGCGCCGATGTTGCCGCGTCGAGCTCGCGCTTCGCCGCAGCGACCTCGCCCTTGGCGTCTTCGATCGTCTTCTTGAGCGAGGCGGAATCGGCTTCCTCAAGCGACGCTTGATCGCGCAGGCGGGCCGCCCAATCCATAGCGCGCTGAGACAGTGCGAGGTACCGATCGTGCAACGGGTCGACGCGCAGGCGGAGCACCTCGAGCGAGCGCGCGGCCTGGCGCGTCGCGCGAATGCGGCGGTCGATGCCCTCAAGGCGGTGCTCAAGCTCGGGCACGCGCGCAGATAGGCTCTTCGTGCGTTCCTGCGCCTGTGCGCGGCGCACCTTTGCGTCGCCGAGCCTGCCAGCGGCATCGGCATCATCGCGGCGCACCCGGTCGAGCTCATCAGACAGATCGGCAATCTGCTGGGCAAGCTCGCCGGCACGAGCGCGATCCTCATCACGGGTACGAGAAAGCTCGTCGACCTGCGGTGCGGCGGCGCGCACCTGCTCGGCGGCTTCGCTGCGGCGGCGTTCGACCTGCTGTTGTTCGGCAAGCGACGTGGAAAGGGCCTGCTCCAAACGACCAATCTCGGCAAGCAGTGAACGCTTCTCGCCCTCGAGGCGCGCGATCTCACCGGCAAGGCGGCTCTCCCGGGCGCGCGCGGCGGCAAGCGCCTCCTCGGCCTCGCCAACGGCCTCGCGGGCATGATCGAATACGTGCGAAAGATCGGGCGTGAGATCGGCGAGCTCGCGAATGCGGCGCTTGCGCTCAAGTGCGCCCGATGCGGCATCGGAGGCGGTGCCCACACGCACGACGCCACCGTCACGCACCCGCGCGCCGTCTGGCGTCACATAGAGCACGCCATCGACCACCGGGGCGGCCAGCGCCTCGGCGAGGGACGCAACCACATAGATATGGCCGAGCATCGCGGCAACCGCTCCCTCGTAGCCCGGAGCAACCGAGAGGCGATCGATCAGGCGGTAGCCAGGAGCACCTGCAACGGGCGCGCCGCCGGCAACCTCACGGGAAACAAGCAGCGCGTCGCCCGACAGCGACGTCTGCGTAAGGGCGTATGACCCTGCGCGCTCAAGGGCGTCCCCGTCACTCATGACGAGCGCGTCAATATCGCCTGCGAGCAGCGCCTCGACAAGCGACTCGAGCTCCTGCGGCGCCTCGATGGCATCGCCCAGGCGACCCGCAACGCCGCCCTCATGCTCGGCGTGAATACGTGCAACGAGCGGAGACGCATCGCCCGCGCGCTCGTCAAGCCGCTTCAAGCTCGCAAGCTCAGACGAAACCTCATCCAAATGGCGACGTGCCTCAGATTCACGGGAACGACGGTCATCGAGCGCGCGCGTGGCGACCTCGATCGACTCGCGCGCCGCCTCCTGCGACGCCCTCGTCTCCTCAAGCTGTGCCTCGAGCTCCTCGGCACGGCCGCGCCGGCTTTCAAGCGACGCCGTGACCTCCTCGATGCCAGCTTCAATCTGTTCGAGACGCGAAGCATACATGGAGTCCTCGAGCTCGGTATTCGAAAGCGACTCTTTGATGCGCGCGAGCTTGAGCGACGCATCGTCGGCAGCACGCTGTGCCTCACGCTGTTCGCGGTTGAGCTGCGAGATCTGCTCGTCGAGATCCACACGGCGCGCATGCAGCTCATCGGCTGCGGGCGAAAGCTCGGCAACATCGGCCTCGGCAAGATCGAACGCCGCCTTCGCCTCGTCCAGTTGGCGCCTGGCGTCCTCGAGCTCCTCGGTCACGCGACGCCGCTGGTGCTCGGAACCGGAAAGCGTGCCGCGCATCTCGGAGAGGCGGGTGACCATGTTATGGCCCTTTTCCTCCAGCAGGCGCATATCGGACCCAATGCGGCCCACGATATCCTGCATGTGTCGGCGCTGCTCGCCCAAATCTCCTACAAACAGGCCTTTCTCCTCGAGCATGACCTGTAGCTTCTCGAGCTCGCGCTCCTTCTCGGACATGCGGTAGCGCGCAAGCTCCACGCTCGCCGCGTTCTCCTTGGCGCGCGACTCGAGCTCGCCCCACGCCGCCTGCAGGCTTCGCAGCTCATCGACGGCAAGAATCTGGGTAAGTTCGTTAGCGCGCTCGGAAAGCTCCTTGTAACGGCGCGCACGATCAACCTGACGCTCAAGCGGACGCAGCTGGCGCGTAATCTCGCGCGAGATATCTCGTGCACGCGTAAGATGCTCGTCCATCGAGCGAATCTTGCGCGCAGCGCGCTCCTTGCGGCGCTTGTGCTTGGAAATACCGGCAGCTTCCTCGATGAGCGCGCGGCGCTCCTCGGGGCGGCTCTGAAGGATGGAGTCGAGCTTTCCCTGGCTGATGATGGAATGGGTATCCTTGCCAAGCCCGGAATCGTGCAGGATGTCCTGGATGTCCATGAGACGGCACGGACTCTGGTTGATGAGGTACTCGCTCTCGCCCGAGCGATACATGCGCCGCGTGATGGCAACCTCGTCGAAATCGACCGGCAGCACGTGGTCGGCGTTGTCGAGTACGAGTGTAACCTCGGCAACGCTCACCGGCTTGCGGGCAGACGACCCCGAGAAGATGACGTCTTCCATCGCCTGGCCGCGCAGCTGCTTGGCGCTCTGCTCTCCCAAAACCCAAAGAATGGCGTCGGAGATATTCGACTTACCCGAACCGTTGGGACCCACGATGACGGTGAGTCCAGGCTCGAACGTCATGTGAGCGCGGTCGGCAAACGATTTGAATCCCTTGAGCGTGAGCGACTTAAGATACACGATGCCTCGCTTACTTGCGTTTTTGCTGCGTTATCACGCCATCTTTGGTGTAGCCCAGACGCTCGAGCGCGTCGCGCGCGGCAGCAGCCTCGGCCTCCTTCTTAGAAGATCCACTCCCCTTGCCCTGACGCGCGCCACCCACCAGCACCACGGCGGTGAAGATAGGATCGTGAGCAGGACCGGCGGTATCGATCACCTTGTACGCGGGCGGCTCGCCGCCATCTCCTTGCACGCATTCCTGAAGGTACGACTTCGGGTTATCGGGGTGCTCGGCACGATCTGCCGCAAGGTGCGGACGCAGGGTGCGGATGATGAAGGCCTCGGCGGGAGCGCGACCGCCATCGAGAAACATCGCGCCTACCAGGGCTTCGTACACGTTCTCAAGCGCGGAGTGCAGGCCACGGGCACCCGTTCCCGTCTCGGAGGCACCGAACATGATGCACTCACCCAGCCCGAGCTCGCTACCAACATCGGATAGCGTTGCCCCGGCAACAAGGGAGACCTTAAGGCGCGTAAGCTTGCCCTCGTCGAACTCCGGATAGGCGTCGAACAGCACATTCGCCACGATGGCACCCAAAATGGAATCGCCGAGAAACTCCAGGCGCTCATACGATGCCCACACCGGCTCGCCCTCCACCGCGGAAGGGTGCGTGAGTGCGCTTCGCAACAGCTTCTTATCTTGGAACTCGTAGCCGCAGATTTCCTCCGCACGCTCGAGCTTGCTCGATACAGGCACGGGTGGCTTAAGCCTCCTGCGTGGCCTCGATGGCATCGAGCGCATCGGCGACCGAGGTGATGGACGCGAGGTTCTCCTCGTTGAACTCGATATCGAACTCATCCTCAAACGCGGTGACGAGCTGGAGGCGATCGAGCGAGTCGGCGTCGAGCTCGTCGAAGGTGGTCTGCTCGGTGACCTCATCGGGGCTGATGCCCAGCACGTCGCTCACAACCTCGACGACCTTATCAAACAACTCTGAGCGCTCCATGGGGCTCTCCTCTCTGTATCTCAAGCAATACGGTTTGATTCTACCCGAAAGCACGCAATGAAAAAGCGTGGAGGCGGCTACTCGGCGATGCAGCCAACCGACTCGATGATGTTCTCGACGAGCCCGGCGCGAATAGCACGCGCCGTGGCAAGTGTGCCGTTCTTCACCGCCTCGACCGACGTCGCGCCGTGCCCGATGAGCACCACGCCACGCAGGCCGAGCAGAATAGCGCCGCCATGGGAATCGCCCGAGAGCTTCGCCTTGATGTCCTTCAGCTTGTCCTTGAGCAGCAGCGCCGCGATCTTGGTCTTGAACGAGCTCATGAACGCGCCCTTGAGCTCGGACATGAAGAACTTCGCGGCACCCTCGGTCGCTTTGAGCGCGACGTTGCCCGCGAAGCCGTCGCATACCACCACGTCGAAGTTGCCCGAGGTGAGATCGGTTCCCTCGCAGTTACCAACAAAGCCCTCCACCTGCTCTTTCATGAGCGGGAAGCATTCCTTGGTGAAATGCGAGCCCTTGGTATCCTCGGTACCGTTGGAAAGCAGGCCCACGCGCGGAACGGCCACGCCGCACACCACGCGCGCATATGCCGCGCCCATCTGCGCGAAGCGAACGATATCGCCCGGTTCGACATCGGGATTGGCGCCCATGTCGGCGAGCACCGTGAAGCCGGTGCGGTTCGGGATGGCTGTGGTGATGCACGGACGGATGGGCCTGCGGTCGCCATCCTCCTCATACCGAAACGGCGTGACGTACGCGGTTGCCGCCGCCGTAATGGCGCCGGTGGCACCTGCGGAGAAGAAGCCATCGGCCTTCCCGCGCTTCACCGCGCGGCAGGCTATAACGATGCTCGATTTGCGCTTGGTCATGACCGCCTTGATGGGGTCGTCCTCCATGCGGATGACATCGGGTGCGACGAGCGCCTCAACCCGATCGCGCGTCGTCGCGAACGGCTCTACAAGCTCCTCCGGACCGCACGCGAGTACGATCAGGTCGTCATCGGCCGCCAACGCGGCATCGATGCCGTCGAGGACCACCTGGGGCTCCTCGTCTCCACCCATAACATCTACGACTACTCGAACCTTGCTCACAACGGCTCCCCTCGATAGCGAACGGGCCGACTCACCGAGCCGGCCCGTGCATCCCAAAAAGCTAAGCTCACCGATGGGTCTTCATGCTACTCGGTGACGATGACCTCGCGGTCCTTGTAGTACCCGCAGTTGGGGCACACGTGATGCGGAAGCTTCACAGCGCCGCAACGGGGGCAGGTGGAACGCGAAGGGGCGTCGATCTTCATGTTGGCAGAACGACGGGAATGGGTCGCCCCGCGGCCCTTCTTTTGCTTAGGTACTGGCATGATGACCTTCCTTTAAGACCTAACGTACAGGTACGAATATGCGCAAGTAGCGATATTAGCACAGACAGCCGAGACGTGTACAGGAAAAATACCGCCTGCTCACCGCTTGACCATATTAGTTGTCGAGCTTGAGCTGCTTGAGCGCGGCAAACGGGTTCTCGTCGCTTTCCGCCCACGCTTCCTCGGCCTGCTGAGCGCAATCGCAGGTCTCGTAGTTGAGATTGCATCCGCAGGTGGGGCACAGCCCAGCGCAATCGGGGCGGCACAGCACCACGAACGGCGTGTCCATCACAACAGCATCCGAGATGGGCTCGGCGAGATCGATGGTGCGCTCGGCGCCCAGGAGCTCATAATCCTCATCTTCCGAGGCATCTTCGGGCTCGTGGAACAGGTAGTACTCCTGAATCTCGCCCGCGATATCAAACGAGGCGGTATCGAGGCAGCGATCGCACGTGCCCTCTACATGAGCGCGCACCATGCCGCTCGCCAGGATGCCGTCTCCGGCATTGGTGAGCACGACATCGTAGGCGATGCCCTGCGGCAGCTGGAACTCCTTGTCCCCCACCGTATAGGTGCCGGCATCGAGTGTTCCCTCAAACTGAAGGCTCTCGCCGGGGTTCTCAATGCGATCGCGCAGCTCGATGATGACCGGTTCGACGAACGCCATGCTACCAGACACCATTCTGCGAGTTGTTCGCACCCTCGTTGAGCTGTTGGCGGCAGCGCGTCACCGTGTTGGTGAGGCTCTTCAGATTCTCCTCGAGATGCGTGAAGACCTGCTCGGCGTAGTCCTCGGCAGCGTAGCGCGTCTCGCGCTCGTACTGCTGGGCACGATCGCGAATATCGTCTGCCTGCTGCTGCGCCAGACGCACGATCTCCTGCTCGCCGGCGATGGTAAGCGCCTGCTGCTGCGCATCGGCAATAATGGAATCGGCCTGCGCGGTGGCGCTGGCGATAAGCTCGTCGCGCTCCTTCAGGATACGACGGGACTTCTGCCACTCTTCGGGATAGCTCATGCGAATCTCATCGAGGATGTTGAAGAAGACCTCGGTCTCGATGACCTTGAACTGCGCGCTTTTGCCAAACGGCGGCTTCGCTTCTTCAATGATGCCCTCGAGCTCGTCTACCAAGCTTTCGATTCGCTCGCCAGGAAAGATGTCGCCCGGCATCCCGTCTCCTTTCATCGGGTGCATATCAACTCTCGATGGTACCACATCACCGGCTTGTTACCGGTTGAAGCGCTGGTGGAGCGCATCGGCAACACATGGCGGCACAAACTCGGTCACGTCGCCGCCGAACGATGCCATCTCGCGCACCGCCGAAGACGAAAGATAGGAGTACTCGGGGCTGCTCATGATGAAGATCGATTCAATCGAGGGATCGAGCCGGTAGTTCAGGTCGGCCTGCTGCAGCTCGTACTCGAAATCGGTCATGGCGCGCAAGCCCTTCACCACGCCACCCGCGCCCACCTGACGTGCCAGGTTGACGAGCAGGCCGTCGAACGGCATGACATCGACCCCGTCAAGCCCCTCGAGGGCGCGGCGCGCAAAATCAACGCGTTCCTCGAGTGTGAACGTGGTGCCTACGCCGTTTTTGCCCAGCGAGCGCGCCACGGCAACTGTGACGCGCGGGCAGATCCTGCGCGCGCGACGCACCACATCGATATGTCCATAGGTAATGGGGTCAAAGGTGCCGGGTACCAGCACATGGTTGATGCATTCGGTCATGATATCCTCGCTTAGCTGTCGTGGTTGGGAGTATAGCGGATGAGGTCGACCGCGGTGATACCGTAGCGTTTCTCGCGCACCACCGTGAAGGCACTCGGACGTGCGCCCGGCGCGGAGGCCGCATGCTCATGGAGCACGAGCGCGCCCGGACGTAGCGCCCCGTGCGCCACCAGCGCCTCGAGCAGCCGCTCGGTCACGGCGATATCAAGAGCGTACGGAGGGTCGAGCAGGACGAGATCGAAGGGCCCCGCCGGTATGCGACCGCGCTCGGCGTGAGCAACCACATCGCCGCGCACAACGCGCCAGATGTCGCGCTCGGCCCCTAGGGATGCAAGATTGCTGCGCACGAGCGCCGCCGCCGCGCGATCGGCATCGAAGAACACGGCAGACGCCGCGCCGCGCGAAAGCATCTCGATGCCAAGCGCTCCCGAACCCGCAAACGCATCGAGCACGCGCGCACCCTCGATGCCATCCTCGAGCGCGGAGAGCACCATCGAAGCGCATGCCTCGCGCACCCGATCGGTTGTGGGGCGCGTCACAACGCTGCCCTTCGGCTCGCCGATCTTCCTGCCGCGCCATATGCCGCCGACAACTCTCATCCGCCGCTCACCTCCTTGAAGACATCACCATAGCGCCGCACCACCTCGATGCGCAGTGGGCGCGTCGCGACCGCGCCTAAATCACGGGAATATCGTAGCAGCTCGCGCGCATCGCGCTGTGCCGCTTCGATGATGTCCACATCGCTCTCCAAATCTACGAATCGAAGCGTAACACCCCCGTGCTGCCGAAACCCCAAGATCTCGCCTTCGTGACGAAGCTTCAAATCGAGCTCGGCCAGCGCAAAACCGTCTGAGGTGTTCTCCAGCGCCTTCATCCGCTGCTCCGCCGTCCCAGCACCCGCGGCAGACGTATGGGCCACCACGAAACAGGTGCCTGGCATGCTGCCGCGCCCCACGCGCCCGCGAAGCTGGTGGAGCGTGGCCAAACCGAAACGCTCACCGTTCTCGATGAGCATCACGGTTGCCTCGGGCACGTCAACGCCCACCTCGACAACGGTGGTGGAGACGAGAATGTTGGTGTCTCCGGCACTGAACGCCTCGATTGCCGCATCCTTCTCGTGGGGGCGCATGCGCCCGTGCAGCACGCCAATACGCGCTTCGGGAAAGATGCGCGTAAGCTCGTCTGCCTCAGAGATCACATCATGCAGGCGCGGCCCGGCAGACGTGTCGTCTGAAGCCGCGGCACCGGCAACGTCTTCGAGCTCCTCTGCAGTGTCGGTCGCCTCGACCAGCGGGCAAATGACATAGGCACGCTCGCCACGCTCGAGTGCCTCACGTATCGCCCCATAGGCGAGATCGCGATTTGGATCAGATAGCACGCGCGTTGTGATGCCGGCGCCGGGGACAGGGCGCGTCTTGATAAAGCTCGTGTCAAGATCGCCATACACCGATAGCGCGAGCGTGCGCGGGATGGGTGTCGCCGTCATGACGAGCAAATCGGCACCGGGACCCTTGGCGCGCAGTTGATTGCGCTGCCCCACCCCGAAACGATGCTGCTCGTCGATTACCACGAGGGTAAGGCGCGCGAAGATTACATCATCGGAAAGCACGGCATGCGTGCCGAAGAGCACCGTAAGCTCGCCCGACGCAAGGCGCGCCGTGATGCTCGCGCGCTCTGCGGGCGGCGTGGATCCGGTAAGCAGCGCCCAGGAGATGCCCGCGCGCTCGAGCAGCGGGCCGCATTTGACAGCATACTGACGGGCGAGCACGCTCGTGGGCGCCATGACGCACGCCTGTGTGCCGGTATCGGCGGCCGAAGCAAACGCAAACGCTGCCACGGCGGTCTTACCGGTGCCAACATCTCCCAGCAGCAAACGGTTCATCACGTGCGTACCGTCTGCCATATCGCCCAAAATGTCCGCGACTGCCGCATCCTGCTCGCGCGTGAGCTCGAAGGGCAGCGCACGGCGCAGCGCCTGCACGTGGTCGAGTGCTCGATGCGCTGTCGCAGAAACATCGAGCAGATTCGCATCGTTGCGCAAGCGCAGCGCGAGCTGCAGATATATCAGCTCGTCGTACGCCAGACGCCGTCGCGCGCTCGACACCTCGTACATCTGCGCAGGAAAATGAATCGAACGCACCGCGCGTGCGGCGCTCATGAGGTTGCGCTCGGAACGCAGCCGCGCCGGAAGCGGATCCACAAACGAACCTACCGTCTCGAGTGCGCTCGAGACGATGCGGCGCATCCACGCCGCCGAGATGCCCTCGCCAACAGCATGCACCGGCAACAGCGTGCCTGTGCCGGCAGCGTCATCCAGCTTCTCGAAATGGGGCGACGACATCTGTTTGAAGCCGTAAGCGAATTCCACCTTGCCCATCACGGCAAGGCGGCATCCGCGCTCAAGCTGCTGCGCAATCCACGGCTGCTTGAAAAATGCGACCTTGAGCACGCCGGTATCGTCGACAAGCGCCACCTCGACAACACTCATCCTCGAACGCGTGCGCCTCGCCGTGATCCGGTCGACCACGGCCACAATGGTCGAAACCTCGCCCAGAGGCGCCTCTTCGATGGTGAGCGCATGAGAGAAGTCGAGATAGCGGCGCGGGATATGAAGCAAAAGGTCCCCCACCCGCTCGATTCCGAGCCGGCGGAGGGCCTCCTCTCGTGCACCAGAAACATATTTCAGCCTGCCCACATCTTCACCGAGCACCGCCGTCGAAGCGAGCCGAGCGGACGTGGGTGCAAGCGTGCAGCCGCGTGCCACGGCGCAATCGCCTACTCGATCGAGAAGATCACCGGATAGAGCGGCTGCTCGCCACGGTGAGCGTCGATCTCGAGGTCGGGCTGAGCCTCCTCAATGCGGGCAATAAGATCCTCGAAGTCCTCGTCCGAGAAATCCTTACCAGCGAGGATGGTGAGCGCATCGCCCTCCTCCTCGTCCTGCATGCGGGCAATGCAGTCGAGCGTAACCTGCTTGACGTCGTTACCCACGATATCAATCGAATCGTTGATGATGCCCATGACATCGCCCGCGTGGATGGGCGTGCCGTCGGATGCCTGGGAATCGCGCACCGCGCAGGTGACCTCGCCGTCGCGGACCTCGGCGATTGCCTCGGTCATAGCCTCGACCGCATCCTCCACCGAAGCATCGGGCAGCACGGCAAAGAGCGCCGAGAAGGCCTGCGGCACCGTCTTGGTAGGTACCACCACAACCTGCTTGTCCTCGCATGCCGAGGCGGCGGCCTCGGCGGCCATGCGGATGTTGCCGTTGTCGGGCAGGATGATGACGGCCTCGGCGTTCACCTTCGACACAGCGTCCAGAAGATCCGCCGTCGAGGGGTTCATGGTCTGGCCGCCCGAGACAACCACGTCGACACCGAGCGACTCCAAGATCTCGGCTTCACCGGAGCCGGCTGCCACGGCTACAAAGCCAAGCGGCTTGGCGGGCTCGGCCGGCGCAGCGTCTTCGTCGGCATGAATCTTGGCGGTGCGCTCGGCGCTCTCCATATCCATGTTATGGATAAACACCTCGTAGATCTGACCAAGCTGGAGCATGTGCTCGAGCACGAGGTTGGGCGTGTTGGAGTGCACGTGAATCTTGTAGTCGGGGTAGGCACCCACGAGCAGCTCGCAGTCACCCATGGAAGCCAGGAACTTGAGGCAATCATCCTCGTCGAACGGGGCGTCTGCCTTGAAGAGGAACTCGTTGCAGTACCGGTACTCGGAACCCTCCCAGTCGTCATTCGCCTCGATCTTCACCTGGGCGAGCGCGCCTTCGCGAGCCGACGCAGAATCGGCGTCGAACGTCGCGGAGAAGTCCTCGATCTTGGCCGTGCGGCCAAGCGCGGCGGCAACGAAGTTCTCGAGGAAGATGGCGAAGCCGAACGCACCGGAGTCAACCACGCCGTTCTCCTTCAAGACGGGCAGCAAATCGGGCGTGCGGGCAACCGACTGGTACGCCTCGACCACGATGGCGTCGAGCGCGTCTTCCACCGAATCGCGCGCCTTGGCGCACGCATCGGCGCGGGTGGAGATGTCGCGCAGCACCGTGAGGATGGTGCCCTCGACGGGCTTGCGGACCGCCTTGAAGGCAACCTTCACGGCGTTGCGCAAAGCAGCGGCGACATCGGCAGAGGTGGCGGGATCGGTCGCGCCAACAAGGCCCTCGGCGGCACCGCGGAGGATCTGCGAGGTGATGACGCCCGAGTTGCCGCGCGCGCCCATGAGCGAGCCATGGGTGATGGCGGCGGCGATATCTGCCATGTCGGCGTCGGCCGAAAGCGCGCTCAGCTCCTTGACCACCGAGGAAAGCGTGAGCGACATGTTGGTTCCCGTATCGCCATCGGGCACGGGAAAGACGTTCAGCTTGTTGATTTCCTCGGCCTTCTCGGATACCGCGGCAGCAGCAATGGGAAAGCAGGTTCGAATGGTCTTCGCAATCATCAGGGTGATCTCCAAAACTTCAGTATCCGCGTGCTCTTAGTAGTTGCTCTTGAGAGCTTCGATATGAATGCCAATCTTGAGCTTGGCGGAATCGATCTGGGCGATCTCGGCAAGCGTGAAGGCCACCGCGCTCGAAAGGTTGGCGCACACGGACTTCATATTCACACCGTTCTCAAGCACCACGTGAAGGTCGACGCGAAGACCGGATTCGTCGCTCGAAACCATAACGCCCTTGCGCAGGCGCTGGCCTGCGAGCAGACGGACGCTCTCAGCTCCCTGGAGCTGCTCGGCCATACCAACGACGCCGTAGCAGGAAAGGGCGGCATATCCAGCGATATCGGCGATGACGTCGTTCGAAACGCTCAGGCTACCGGCTATTGTCTCAGACACTAGAATCTCCTTCTCTTGCGCGCTGCGCATCCAACAAGGGAGTTATTCCGCTGCATTTTACTACGAGCGACGCGCGGGTGCAGGAGAAATCGGCGGCAGCAACCCGCGCGTCCACAGACGGCTCACGAAGCGACCGCTCGGCTACTCCCCCTCCGCGAATTGCGAGAGGTACAAATCGGCGTAGAAACCGTGCTGGGCAAGGAGCGCTTCATGCGTGCCCGACTCCACGATGTCACCGTCCTTGAGCACAAGGATCACGTCGGCACCGCGGATCGTGGAGAGCCGGTGCGCGATCACGAAGCTCGTCCTCCCCTGCATGAGCGCGTCCATAGCACGCTGGATGCGCACCTCGGTGCGCGTGTCCACGTTGGAGGTCGCCTCATCGAGAATCAACAGGGGGCGGTCGGCGATAAAGGCGCGCGCAATCGTGATGAGCTGGCGCTGGCCCTGCGAGATGTTTGATGCGTCCTCATTGAGCTCAAAATCGTAGCCACCCGGTAAGGTGCGAATGAAATGATCGGCGAGCGCGGCGCGGGCGGCAGCATACACCTCGTCGTCGCTTGCATCGGAGCGCCCGTAGCGGATGTTCTCTTTAATGGAACCTTTGAACAGCCACGTGTCCTGCAGCACCATCGCGATATTGCGGCGCAAATCGGCGCGCGGCATATCGCGCACATCGACGCCATCGATTGAGATGGATCCACCGTCCACATCGTAAAAGCGCATGAGCAGCTTCATGAGCGTGGTCTTGCCAGCGCCCGTTGGCCCCACGATAGCCACCGTCTGACCCGGGGCAACATCGCAGGAGAAATCGTGGATGATAGTCTTTTTTGGCACGTAGCCAAAGCGAACGTGGTCGAACGCAACGGCGCCCGCGCACCTTGGCAGCTCACGGGCGGGCGCGTCGGGCGTCTCCTCGGGTTCGGCCAAGAACTCGAAGACGCGCTCCGCGGCAGCCGAGAGCATCTGCAGCATGTTCGAAACCTGCGTGAGCTGCGTGATGGGCTGCGTGAAGTTGCGCACGTACTGCATGAACGCCTGGATGTCTCCCACGGTGATGGCACCAGAGACGGCAAGAAACGCGCCCACCGACACGACCGCCACATAGGCAAGGTTCGCCACGAAGTTCATGATGGGCTGCATAAGGCCGCTCGTGAACTGCGAGCGCCACCCCGAATCATAGAGCCCGCGGTTCTCGACATCGAACTCGTCGAGCGAACGCGCTTCGCGGTTGAAAACCTTGATGACCGTCTGACCGGAGAAACTCTCCTCAATGATGCCGTCCACCTTGCCCAGCAACGCTTGCTGCCGGCGGAAATGACGCTGCGACACGCGCACAACCAGCACCACGCACACCAGCGACACCGGAATGGTGAGGAAGGTGACCCCGGCAAGCACCACCGAGACAGAAAGCATCATGACGGTGACACCAACGAGCTGCGTCACCGAGGTGATGAGCTGTGTCACGCTCTGGTTGAGCGACTGGCCGAGCGTATCGACGTCGTTTGTCACGCGGCTGAGCACATCGCCCACGGCGGTCGTCTCGAAGTAGGAAAGCGGCATGCGATCGACCTTGGCCATGATCTCTTGCCGCAGCCGATAGCACACGCGCTGCGTGATGCCCGTCATGAGCCAGCCCTGGATGAAGTTCAGGCCGGCTGCGCAGGCATAGAGACACATCAGCGCGGTGAGAATCGTGCCGATCTTGGCAAAATCAATCGAGCCGGTTCCTGCGACCTTCGCCGCGAGCCCCTGGAACAACTCGGTGGTTGCTTGTCCCAGTACGCGCGGACCGATGACGTTGAATGCAACCGATCCCATCGCGCACGCCACCGCGATGACGAGCGCTACGCGGTCGCGAGCGATATACGCAATGAGACGCTTGATCGTGCCTTTGAAATCCTTGGCGCGCTCGGCGGCAGGCCCGCGACGCCCTCCCATAGGTCCCGGCATCAGCGCTCACCCCCTTCCCAAGCGGCATCCGGAACACGTCCAGCCTCGCGCGCCGTATCGGAGGCAGTCTCCTCAAGCCCCAGCTCCTCGGGGCTCAGCTGGCTCTTCGCAATCTCCAGATACTCCGGGCAGGTGCGCAAGAGCTCCTCGTGGGTGCCCATACCGGCAACCCTGCCGTCATCGAGCACGATGATCTGCTCGGCATGCATGACCGTGGCGATGCGCTGGGCAACGATGATCACCGCGGTATCCGCCGCGCGCCGGGCAAGCTCGGCTCGAAGCGTCGCGTCGGTCTTGTAGTCGAGCGCGCTGAACGAATCGTCGAATACGAGCACGCGTGGGCGGATTGCCAAGGCGCGCGCAATGGAAAGGCGCTGGTTCTGCCCACCCGAGACATTCGTGCCGCCCTGGGAGACGGGACTTTGGTAGCCATCGGGCTTCGCAGAGATGAACTCCGTCGCCTGTGCGATCTCGGCGGCCTCGACCATAGCGGCATCGGACATCGCAGGATCGCCGTACTTGATGTTGCTCTCGATCGTGCCCGAGAACAGCATGCGTTTCTGCGGCACGTAGCCAATCTGTCGGCGCAACTCCTCGAGCGGGATATTCCGAATATCAACGCCATCGAGCGTGATGGAGCCCGCCGTCACGTCATACAGGCGTGGCAACAACTGCACGAGCGACGACTTGCCGCAGCCTGTGGAGCCAATAATCGCGCAGGTCTTGCCGGGTTCTACCGAGAAACTTATATGTTCGAGTGTGGGCAGATCGGCATCTGGATAGGTGAATGTCACATCGTGGTACGCGACGACGCCGCGCCATCCCGCATCCGCCTCGCGCGATACCCGCGTCTCGGGTGCCGGATCGGCGATGCTTGATTGCGTAACGAGCACCTCGTGTACGCGCTCGGCGGCAACATCGGCGCGCGGCAGCATCACCGAGATCATCGTGATAATCATGAAGCTCATGATGACCTGCATCACATAGTTGATGTAGGCCATGAGGTCTCCTACTTGGATGGCGCCGGCATCAACGCCTTGGCTGCCAAACCACACGATGGCGACGGTCGATCCGTTCATAACGAGCAGCATCACGGGCATGAGCAATGCCATGCAGCGATTCGTGAAGATATAGGTGTTCGTAAGCTCGCGATTCGCCTCGTCGTAGCGTCGCTGCTCAAAATCCTGCCGTCCAAACGCGCGAATGGGCATGATGCCCGTGATAATCTCGCGCGCAACGAGATTGTTGCGGTCAACGAGCTGTTGCATGATGCGGAACTTTGGCATGGTGACACCCATGAGCACGCCAATGGCGATGGCGATCACAGCAACCGCCACCACTAAAATGGGCTCGAGCCCCACGGGGTTCGTGAGCACGCGCACAAGCGACCCGATGCCCATGCACGGGGCAAACAGAACGATGCGCAGGCACATGACGAGCACCATCTGAATCTGCTGGATGTCGTTGGTGGCGCGCGTGATGAGCGATGCAGCAGAGAACTTACCCATCTCGGCCGGTGAGAAGTCGAGCACGCGCTTATAAAGGTCGTGGCGCAGGTCGCGTGCAATTGCCGCAGAGGTCTTTGATGCGTTGAGCGCGGCGAGCACCGCGCACAGCGCGGCGAAGAGCGCGCACGCGAGCATCGTCGCGCCCTGCCGCAGCAGGTAGTCCGCCTGCACCTGCCCCACGTCGAGCCCCGCATGCTCGTATGCGGACTTCACGAACGCGATCGCGCGCGAGGTGATGATCGAGTCGCCATCGGCGCCAAGCTCCTGGGCAAGCGCCTCCCTCATGCTATAGAGCGATCCGGGGCCAAACGTGACGGGGCCATGACCCTCGGCCTCGGAAAACGCCGATGCGGCCGCCTCAAACTCCTTAAGGTCAACCGTATCGCCCAACGCCTCCATGAGCGCCTCGACGTTCTCGGAGCTCTCGCCCGCCGCCCATTCATCGACAGGGATACCCTGCTCGAACTGGTACGCAAGCGTCTCCGCCTCGCCAAGAAAACCTGCGAGGTCCGATCGCGTTTGCTCGTCGCCGGTAAAGGCCCTCACACCCTGTTCGTCGGGAGCGGTGTACGCGGCCTCCACGCGCTCGATTTCGTGGACATCGAGAAAGAGCTCGACGCGATCGAGATCGTCCTGCGTGATCTTATCGGGCACCGGGCTTGCGATGCCGCCCTGGCTGATGCCCACGTCAACGATATCGCTCATCAGTCCAGGCAGCGTGAGCTCGCAGTTCGCCTGCGCGAACAGCAATACGAGCGCTATGAGGAAGTTGATGCCGTGTCCCTTCATGAATCCGAAGATCTTCACGGAGTATCCCCCTTTCAGATACAGACACGATGGATGATTATTCCCCTACCCGCCGCCACGAAGCGCCGGAGCGCTCCATGCGGGCAGCTGCGCATACAAACTCCATCCATGAGGCACCTAACGATTTACCCCCTTGACGATACGCACCCGCTCTCTGCAAATACCTCAAGTTCTTACTTGCAATACCACGTGTCACCTGCGATAATGCATGGGCGCACCGCGAACGCACCGTGCCGCGTCCGCGCCTCGACATCCCGCACGTAGCCCGTCGCTGCGCCTGCGGACCTGCTTCTGTCGGTGGCGATGTGAAGATTGCACGTAGCGAGCGCAATTTGTGCTATAGTTCCTATCTGTTTGTTCAAGCGGTTATGTCTACACCGCCCAAGGAGGGTTTAGTCATGTCCAAAGTTTGCGAGATCTGCGGTAAGCACCCCGTTGCTGGTCGCTCTATCAGCCACTCCCACCGCGTCACCAATCGCCAGTTCCGTCCCAACATCCAGCGCGTGTACTGCGTTGTCGATGGTCATCGTCGCAAGATGAACGTCTGCACCACGTGCCTCAAGTCTGGCAAGGTGGCTCGCTCCTAAGGGACTTCCCTCTCGTTGAGCATTGCATCTGCATGATGAGCGCCCTCCGGGGCGCTTTTTTCATGGCGCACTTGTGGTGGCGGTGGCCTCTGGCAACTATCCGTGCATCGGTCTCGCTTATTTGGTACGCGCACCTACACGTACTAGAATCATAGGGCGCGCCAGAACGTGCCCATGCCTACTACGAAGGGATAAAACGTGCACGGCAATTCATCCCATACCGCCAAGCCTCTCAGTGCGCTCTCGGACACCCTTGAATCAGCGAGCGCGAGCATGGTGCAACACGAGCGCCTGCTTGCTGCAGATACCAAGCGCGATTTGCGCAACGCACGAGAAAGCCTGTGGTTGCTCACGCTGGTGCTTGTCGTTTCTGCTGCCATGGGTATCGCCGCCTGGCTTTTCCTCACCAGCCTCGATGCGGTGAGCGCGGCACGCACGACACAGCCGCTGTGCTTTCTGTTCCTCCCCATCGTGGGTGTGGGCACCGCCTGGCTCTATCGCACGCACGGAGGCGAGGCGTCCCGCGGCAACAACCTTGTCATCGACAGCGCTCTGACGGGCAAGGCGATTCCTGCGCGTATGGCGCTGTTCACCTTCTTTTGTTCAGTCGCTACGCATCTGGCGGGCGGTTCGGCCGGTCGCGAGGGAACCGCGGTGCAGATTGGCGGTACCATCGCCGACAATGTTGCCCGACGTTTGCACCTTGGCACACGCGATCATCAAGACCTCCTGCTCTCGGGCATTGCCGCCGCATTTGGCGGTGTCTTCGGCACACCGCTCGCCGGCGCATTCTTTGGCATGGAGATGTGCTTTGTGGGCAAGCTCAACTACAGTGCGGGCATCTACTGCCTCATCGCCTCCTTCACGGGCGACACCGTAGCCCGCGCACTTGGAACGCAGCACGCCGAGCACATGATCGGCACCATCCCCGAGCTTGAACCGCGCACGATCGCGCTCGCTGTTGCCGCGGCAGTTATATTCGGCCTTACTGCGCGTCTCTTTTCACTCGCCATCCGCACAATCAAGCGCTTCTACGCCAACCGCATTACCAACTATCTCGTCGCTGCACTTGTGGGATCGCTCGTGGTGCTCGCCGCCTTTGGCGTGGGCGGACTCACGCGCTATGCCGGACTCTCGACATGGCTTGTAGATGCAGGTTTTTCCGGTGATACCACGCTGGGAGACGCAGCGCTCAAGCTCGTCATGACCGCGCTTACGCTCGGTGCTGGATTCCAAGGCGGTGAGGTCACGCCGCTCTTTGGCATCGGCGCTTCACTTGGAGGCTGGCTCGGGACTGTCTCCGGCATGCCGACCGCCTTCATGGCGGCGCTCGGCCTGCTCGGCGTCTTTGGCGCTGGGCTGAACGTTCCCATTACGACCATCATGCTCGGCATCGATATGTTCGGCGGACATGGCGCCCCGTACTTTGTGATTGTTGCGTTTGTGAGCTATTTGGTTGCGGGCCATCGCGGCGTCTACGCAGCGCAGCGCATCGTCACGCCCAAGCGAAGGTCGCTCGCCCATGATGGCGGGCTTACGCTCGACGAGGCCATCGCGCATCATCAACGCGGCGAAGACACCGCAGACGAGGAGGCTGCATCATGAATCACGCCAGAACACTGGGACGGACGCTCATCATCGCCAACCCTGCCTCGCAATCCGGTGCCGGCGAGGCGGTCGCCTGGCAGCTCAAGCGGTTCTTGAGCATGTATCTCGACGACCCAGATGCGTTTGAGCTCGTGTTTACCGAACGACCCCACCACGCCACCGAACTCGCCGCGGCCGCTGAGCACTACAACGCCGTCGTTGCCCTCGGCGGCGACGGCGTCATTCACGAAGTCGCCGGCGGGCTCATGCGCCATCCACGCGCCACGCGTCCCGCACTCGGCATCATACCGGTCGGTTCGGGCAATGATTACGCACGCACCTTAGGCATCACCGAGCGCGGCGACGCATCGTTCGAGGTGCTGCTCAAGAGTCGCGCAACCCCGCTCGATGTTGGACGTGCGGACTTTGAACGCGCAGGTGGCCATGCGGGCCACTTCACCGAATACTTCATCGAAACGCTTTCCATCGGCCTTGATGCCGCCATTGCCATCGATACCTACGAGTTGCGCACGTCCACCCATCTTCGTGGCAGCGCGCTCTACACTGCAAGCGGGCTCAGGGTCTTCGGTGCCGGCTATCGCGACTATCCCATGAGCGTTTCGTTTGACGGTGCACCTGCCGAGCGCCTGCGGCCCTACCTCATCGCAATCCAGATCGGGCCCACGTATGGCTCCGGCTACCAGATCTGTCCCGCCGCCGATCCTGCCGACGGCCTCTTTGATATCTGCTATGCCGTCGGCCCCGCGCCGCGACTGGTTACCGTTCCGCTCTTTTTGCGTGCGAAGCATGGCAACCACATGGGCTCGAAGCTCATCCACACCACACGCGCCGCTTCCGTTGAGCTCGAACTCGCTGAAGACGCCTATCCCATACAGGCCGACGGCGAGCAGCTCCGCGCACGCCGTCTCTCGATCACGATGCTGCCGGGCGCGCTCGATGTCCTCGTGCCCCAAAGCTTTGGCGGCAGGCAGCAGACACAATAAGCCGCATCCGCGCTTTGCTTCAACTCGTATTTTAGGATAGCAACGAATATGGTGGTGTACAGCGGATACGCATATGATATGCGCTGGCAAATTGCCGCTCACAAACCTTTGACCACGTATAAGAACTTGGGGGATTCATGGAAAAGAAGAGCATCGTTCAGGAGTTTATCGAGTTTATCAGCCGCGGTAACGTGATGGATCTCGCCGTCGGCGTTATCATCGGCGGCGCGTTCACCTCGGTGGTGAACTCGCTCGTCACCAACCTCATTCAGCCGCTCATCAGCGCGATCGGCGGTAACCCTGAGGTTAAGGGCATGGCGCTCGTACTCAACGGCCAGACCATCGATTTCGGTGCTTTCATCTCCGCCGTCATCAGCTTCCTCATCACCGCCGCTGCCGTCTTCGCCATCGTGAAGGGCATGAACACCCTGAACGACCTGAAGGAGGCCGCGCTTGCCAAGGCGGGCCTCGCCAAGGAGGCCGAGGAGGAGGCCGCGCCCGAGCCGCGCACCTGCCCCTACTGCAAGCAGGAGATCGCCGACGACGCGACCCGCTGCCCGCACTGCACCGCAAAGCTCGAGGGCTACGCGAACGCCCAGGAGTAGCCGCTCCTCACAGCGAACGTTTACAGAAGCACCCGCCGACGCGTCTCATAGCGTCAGCGGGTGCTTTTTCATAGCTCTATGACACGCGTGGTGGCAGGAAGACCTAGATTGCGTCGAGCGCCTGCGCGACATCGGCGATGAGGTCATCGGTGTCCTCGATGCCACAGGAGAGACGCACCATATCCGGCGCGATGCCGCATGCCTCGAGCTCGGCATCGTTCATCTGGCGATGCGTGGCGTTCGCCGGATGCAGCACGCAGGTGCGTGCATCAGCGACGTGAGTGGCAATTTGCGCGACCTTGAGGCTCTTCATGAAGGTCTCCGCCGCGGCGCGCCCGCCCTCGAAGCCAAAGCTCACCACGCCGCACGTGCCCTGAGGCATGTATTTCTGCGCGAGTTCATACCAGCGGTCACCGGGGAGACCGGGATACTTTACGAAGCGCACCTTGGGATGCTCGGACAAGAACTCCGCCACAGCGCGACCATTCTTTACGTGCTGCGGCATGCGGACATGCAGGCTCTCGAGGCCCATGTTGAGCAAAAACGCGTTTTGCGGGCTCTGGATAGAGCCGAGGTCGCGCATGAGCTGAGAGGTTGCCTTGGTGATAAACGCAGCACCCTGGCCAAACTTCTTGGTGTACACCACGCCGTGATAGGTCTCATCGGGCGTCGTCAGGCCGGGGTACTTATCGGCATGCGCATCCCAGTCGAAGTTGCCCGAATCGACAATCGCACCACCCACGGCTGCGCCATGACCGTCCATATACTTGGTCGTGGAGTGCGTCACGATGTCGGCGCCCCATTCGATGGGGCGGCAGAGCACGGGCGTGGGGAACGTGTTGTCAACGATGAGCGGGACGCCGTGGGCATGCGCGGCAGCAGCGAAGCGCTCAATATCGAGCACGTCGAGCGACGGGTTGGCAACCGTCTCGCCAAAGACAGCGCGCGTATTGGGCTGGAATGCTGCCTCGAGCTCTTCATCGGTGCAGTCGGGCGTAACGAAGGTGCTCTCAACGCCCATGCGGCGCATGGTGTGCGCGATCAGGTTGTAGGTTCCACCATAAATGGCCGAGCTCGCAACCACATGGTCGCCCGCGCCCAAGATGTTAAAGAGCGCGAAGAAGTTGGCCGCCTGTCCTGAGCTGGTGAGCATGCCCGCCGTGCCGCCCTCGAGTTCCGCAATCTTTGCCGCAACGTAATCGTTGGTGGGGTTCTGCAGGCGTGTATAGAAATACCCCGCCTCCTCGAGGTCGAACAACCGGCCCATGTGCTCGGACGTATCGTATTTCCAGGTGGTTGACTGGTAGATGGGCACCTGGCGCGGCTCACCGTCACCGGGACGATAGCCACCCTGAACACACGTGGTTCCGATATGCTCTGCCATATCTGGCCTCCTTGATCTTCGAATCATCTATACCGGAGCGGGGCGCATCGACTCGGCGGATGCTCCCCACTCGACAGCGTGCGCGTTCAAGGATACTGCAACGCGCCGTCTCTCGTGGGCGCGACGCGCATCTCACCGAGACATTTAACGGGACGCGCATCCCCGGCCGCTGCGACCGCAACAAGCGTCGCGCACGCAGCCGCAATCCGGCGCCTCCCCCAAGATGGTGGTCACCGCTCGGGACTTATGGGCGAACGAGGCGCTAGGGAGGTGCCCCCGTGGTCATCACCGGGGACTTATGGGCGAATCATGCGTACGGAGAGCCGCGCGGTGGTCATTGAACGAGGGTTATGGGTGCGCGGGCGCCAGAAATCGCCGCCCGGTGGTCACGGAAGGCGGGATATGGGTCGGATATGCGCCTTCGAGGCCCGTTTCCTACGTTGCGCGCACCCATAACCCTCGGCCCATGACCATCGCTGCGCGCATCCTACCGCTGTTTCACCCATAACCCTCGCGCCGTGACCACGCACCGCGTCAGGCTGCGGCCGCATCGCCCATACCCCTCGCGCCGTGACCAGTTTGCGCGGAGACCCGGTCCCTGGGACCTCAGACGACGCGTCACTATAACGATTGCGGATGACTCAGAACTCGCCGAACCGAGGCTGCCCCGTCGTTGCGCAATCGCGTCCCGCCATCACCTCGCGAAGCCATTCGAGAAACGGCCGCTCCTCCCCCGTCTTGAAGACGGCATGAATCATCACGGTCTCGGTAAAATCTGTCGAGGCAATCTTGCCGCCACGCTGCTCAACTTCGCGGCGCACCTGCTCGAACAGCGGATAGGCAACTGAAATATCGACAGGGGTAATCTGCGTCATCTCGACCAGATTGCCTGCGGCACGCGCAGCCTCGACGGCCGCTTGCGCGGCAGCGGTATAGGCCCGCACAAGCCCACCCGGTCCCAGAAGCGTTCCACCAAAGTAACGCGTCGTCACGCAGCACACATCCTTGAGCCCTGCGCCGCGCAGAACCTCAAGCGTTGGCATGCCGCTCGTGCGCTGGGGCTCGCCATCGTCGCTCGCGCGCTCGGTACCGTCGGCGAGAATCCACGCCGGCACGTTGTGCCGTGCATCATAGTGACGCGCACGCACGGCATCTTGATGCGCCGATGCCTCCTCCGGCGTCTCCACGTGCACGAGCTGGGCGATGAAACGGCTTTTGCGATCGACAACCTCGCCGGTCGCCTCGACCCCCGTGCGCATCGTAAGATAGTGCTCCACGAATCCCGCCCCTTCATCTCGTTTGAGTTCCCATCGACTATGGTACCGGAAGCTCTGCACGACGGGTCGGGATAAGAAAAACGCCCCAGCCGCGAAGCACGCGTACCAGGGCGCAAGGACGGTTGAAAAACTGAGACTAGCTGTTCTTCATCACGATGCTGTCGACGGTGTCGGCAACATGCTCGACGGAATCAACGCAGTACTCAAGGAACGTGTAGACCTCGTGCCATGCGAACACCTCACGGAAATCATCGCAGGTGGTATGGAGATTGCGCATCGCCTTGATATAGAGGTGATCGGCTTCCTCTTCAATCGAGTTGATCTCGATCACATGCTGGCGCAGGCTCTTCGAACGCTTGAACTGCGGAAGCTCCTCGAGCAGCGCGCGCATCTCCTTGCACGCCCGCTCGATCATGTCGACGAGCTCAAGCGCGTCGGAACGGATGGAGGTGATGTTATCGAAGTAGATCCGATGCAGCACGCCCTCGATCCGATCGGTCACAGTGTCGAGGTTCTCGCTCATCGCGGCGATGTCCTCACGCTCGATCGGCGTAACGAAGGCGGTCACGAGCGCATCGTGCATTTCGTGCTTCTTCTCGTCGGCAGCCTGCTCGATGGTGTGCATAGCTTCGATGGCCTCACCGATACGCGAGGGATCAAACGAGCGCATCGCCTCTGCAAGCACCTGCGCCGCTTGGTACGAAAGGTCGGCGCACTCGCAGAAGGTGTCGTAGTAGTAGGAATCTTTTTTCCTGGCCATGTTCAATCTCCAAACTGTCGATGGCACTGCATCTTGATACGGCCGTTCGGCCAATTCGTTGCGGGAATCCCTAGAAGAGCATCATGAAGAGCTTCGCCATGACGAAGCTGATAAGGCCGCATCCGGGGAAGGTGAAAATCCAGGTGAGCATCATGTCGCGCACCACGCTGAAGTTGATTGCCGAAAGACGCTTCACCGCACCGACGCCCATGATGGCGCTGGTCTTGGTATGGGTGGTGGAAACGGGAATGCCGAACACGGTGGAAAGCAGGATGCAGATGGCTCCGGCGAGATCTGCAGAGAAGCCCTGATACTTCTCGAGCTTGACCATGTCCATTCCCACCGACTTGATGATCTTCTCGCCGCCAACCGAGGTGCCCACGCCCATAACCGTGGAGCACAGCAGCATGAGCCATACCGGAATGATGGCGTTCGTGAGATCGGGCTGCCCGTTGCAGAAAGCAACACCCAGCAACAGCACGCCGATGAACTTCTGGCCATCCTGTGCGCCGTGCATGAAGCTCATGAACGCTGCACCGAAGATCTGCGCGCCCGTGAAGAACCCATTGGCATGTCTTCGATCGAGACCGGCGCACAATAACGTGATCAATTTACAGAGTCCCCAGCCAAGCGCGAAGCCAATTGCCAGGCTCAGCACCAAGCCATAGAGCACCTTGACCCACTCGGCGCCATTCACACCATCAAGGCCGCCGTGAATTGCCAGCGCAGCACCGGTGAGGCCGGCGATGAGGCTGTGGCTCTCGCTCGTGGGGATACCAAATACCGAAGCGCCCACGCTGTAGACCACGATCGAGAAGAGCGCCGCGCACAGCGCAACAAGCGCCTCATGCGTGTTGGTACCAAAATCGACCATGTTGGAGATGGTGGATGCAACCGATGCATTGAGATGCGTCATGATGAGCACGCCGAGGAAATTGAAGATGGCGCTCATGATGATTGCCGGGCGAACATTCATGCATCGCGTTGAGATGCACGTCGCGATGGCGTTGGGAGCATCGGTCCAACCGTTTACGAAGATAACCCCGAGCGTAAGCAGTACCGTAACGGCCAAGATGGGATTGCTCGCCACCTGGGCCACGAAAGTCGCTAACGAAACGTCCAAGATCTCTCGCTTCCTTTGCGATACGCATGCCCTCGCGTGCGCACGCGCGTACAATACGGCAATATTCTAGCTGTTCTTGACCTCGCGCTTATGCTCAGTTGACATTTTAATGACGCTTCTTGGGTATCATTGCACTGTTTCACGCGCTGTAGCTGCATATTTCCTATCACGTCATGCGTAAGCTTACCAACTCCTTACATTCGGCTTACCTGCATCTGACGGCATATCCCCAGCTGAACGCGCTGCGAGGGTGCACCTGTGACGCGTTGCGGACCTGCGTTGACCCCACTGCGCACAGCAGCGCGCGCTCGTGCTACAATGGCCTCTCGCAAAGCGGGCCAGACGGTCGCGCGACCGGTTCTACCGGCGTGAGGAAAGTCCGGGCTCCCAAGGGCAGGATGCTGGCTAACGGCCAGGCGGGGCAACCCGACGGAAAGCGCCGCAGAAAAGAAGACTCCCACTGGCCGGCCTTGGGCCGTGCAAAGGGAAAAGCTGAAACGGTGGTGTAAGAGACCACCAGCGTCGTGGCAACACGGCGGCTTGGCAAGCCCCATCCGGAGCAAGCGCGAATAGGGATGCTATGGTGTTGCCCGCACCGCATCCGGGTAGCGTGCGAGGAGCCACACGGTGACGTGTGCGCCAAGATAAATGACCGTCCTCGACAGAACCCGGCTTATCGGCCCGCTTTGCCCCTCATCTCAATCGATGCACGCGCGGCAGGCTCGCTTTCACAGTGGGTACAATGGTCACAGCACATCCGCCACCATGATGGGAGCTGCCATGTCTTTTATTGAACTTGCCCGCGCACGCTATTCATGCCGCACCTATGAGCATCGCCCTGTCGAGCAAGAGCACCTCGATCTCGTGCTCGAGGCGGGCCGCATCGCACCCTCTGCGCACAACAACCATCCAACGCGCGTCATTGTGTGCGACACGCCCGAGTTGCGCGCAAAGGCGGCAAAGGCCGCCTATCGCTTCGAGCACGACGGCAGCGTCTTCGGGGCGCCCGTTGTGCTCATCGCCTGCGCCATTACCGATGAGGCATGGGTCCGCCGCGGCGACGAGATGAATTCCTCGCTTATTGACACCTCGATCGTTGTCGACCACATGATGATGCAGGCCACCGAGTTTGGCCTTGGCACCTGCTGGGTATGCATGTTCGATCCCGATATCGCGCGCGAGGAGTTCAACATGCCCGAGGGCGTTCTCCCCGTCTCGATGCTCACCATGGGCTATCCCGCCGACACGATCGCCGATCCCGAGGCGCGCGAGGCGCGCTGCATCAAGCGCGAGCAGTTCCTCAGTTTGTAACGATTAACGCAAACGGGGCGGGAACTAGCCTGTTCCCGCCCCGCTCATACACCGTTGGGTATGTAGCCCGTTACGCTACAGCCCCATCTCGGCCTTCAGCTTCGCAAGCTCGTCGTCCACTGCAGCGGTGGAACCAGCCTCGGCGTACTTCTTCTCAAGCTCGGCTGCCGTATCGACCTTCTGGGCATTCAGCTCGCTCATGGCATTCGAGCGATCGAGCATCTCGTCGGCCTTGGCCTCCATGCGGTCGAACGCAGCCATGGCGCCCTCGGCCCGGTCGCCAGCAGAGGTAACGTCGTTTACCTTATCCTGCGTCTTGGCAACGGCGACCTTCGCCTTCACGGCCTCGCGACGGCCCTTGAGCGTCTCGATATCGTTCACGAGCTTGTCGTGCATCTGGCGCATCTTGGATGCGTTCTCATGCGCGGCGGCGTAGGCCTGCGCCAAGCTCTCGCCCTTCGCGGCGAGCTGCTGCTTCTTGGCGAGGAAGGCGCGGGCGTCGCCCTCGTTGCCCGCCTTCAGCGCCTGACGCGCGAGGTCGTCGTACTTGGCAACCTCGGCGGTGTTCTCGTCCACCAGCCGCTTGGTACGCGTCTCCTCCGCCATAACGCCGGCAGTTTCCTGCTTCACCTCAGCGAGCGACTCGGTAAGGTCGCGCAGGTACTGATCGACCATCTTTGCCGGATCCTCGGCATGGTCGAGCAGGTCGTTGATGTTGGCCTTCACGATGTCGGCGAACCTATCGAGCATTCCCATGGTGCAGCTCCCTTGCTGTCTCGTTTCATGACACTGCGCTCGTTGCGCAGATGCCATAGTTCTACCCTATCTCACTGCGGATATCACGCGTTCGTATCGTCTTCAGATGATTGTTGATACTTCTTCGCGCGCTCGTCCATATCCGTATCGCCAAACGTCTCGAGCGGCGTGTCGTAAATCTCCTGCATCCGCTCAGCCTCGCGCTCCTTCGAGGCACGGTAGCGCTTCACGCCCGTATATGCGATTGCCGCCACGACAATAATCACCACGCCCGGCACGATATAGGCAAGTGGCGATGTGGTCTTGGTCATGATGCGCTCGGCGGTATCGGCAAAAGCCTTGGAGAAGATCTCTTCTTCACTCAGCGACATATCCTGATAATACCGGTCGAGATAATCCGCCAAGATGCCGATTGCCTCGTCGTCCATCACGGTCTTTGCCTGGCTTCCCACCGCATAGCCGCAGTTGAATGAACCCGCGCCATCATCGCAGAACACGAGCAGGAAATGAGCCTCGTCATCGAATAGCTCATCATAGGCCGCCCGGGCGATGCTGCCGAGCTCCGCCGTCGAGGTAACCGAACCGTTGGGCAGGATGTACACATAGGGCTCGACACCCGTGAGATCGGCAAACGTGCGCATACCCGACTCAAACGTATTGGTGTCAGAAATCCAGTCGCCATCCTCGTCGGTAACATGGCGAGACGTCGTTTGCGCAGCACCATCGGGAAGCGCCTCGCGCGCGACGGTGGACGCCGCGATGTCGGAAGAGAACGACGATCCGCAGGAGGATGCGCTACCAAGCAGGGAGAACATCAAGGCAAGCACGATGAATGCGGCTACGAGGCCCAAGCATCCGCCAAGTGAACAGCCCCCCGAGCTACGTTGGGTAGCAACAGGACCTCCCGGAGGGGCCACCGGAGCAGCTGAGCGACGCGAAAACGAGCGTCCCAAGCTCATGCCGGCAAGAAACGGCCAGAAACTGCTACCCGAACCGCCACCCATAGATGGCCGCGGTGCCGGCCCTCTGTGCCCAAAGCCGCCCAAGCCGCCGCCAAAGCTCCGACCACCGCCGAAGCTCCTGCCGCCGCCACCGCCGGAGAAACCGCCGAACGATCTGCCGCCGCCGGAGAAACCGCCGCTGCGACCACCGCCCGATCTTCCGCCACCAGACCTGCCCACAGCAAGCTCCCTTCATCAACTCAACGTAGCAGCAGTATACCCAAACATAAAAAGGGCCCCGTACGAGACGGGGCCCTGGCACTGCAATCGGTTATCTACGGCCCGTTGCCGCGCAAAGCATTCAACAAGCCGTTACGAAAGCAAGATTAGTCGAGATCGTCCATGCCGAAATTGTCGAGCGGAGCGAACGGATCGGCAACGGGAGCGGGCTCGGGAGCCGGTGCAGGCGCGGGAGCCGGTGCGGGCGCGGGCTGCGCGGGAGCGGAACCCACAGGCGCAGACGAAAGCAGATCGGACGGGAAGGAATTCTGAGCATCGTCCATGAAGTGCTGCAGAAGCTTGAGATACTCGTCCTTGAACTCCTCGCGGGATGCCTTGAGACGATCGATCTCCTTGAGCTCCTCCTGCTTCTCCTGGAGCGCCTGGCGAATGACGTCACGAGCCTTGGCATCCGCCTCGTTGCTGATGCGCTCAGCATTCTGCTGCGCCTCGTTCACGATGGCCTCGGCGGTCTGCTGAGCAGCGATGAGCGCCGCAGAGATCTGACGCTCGGAAGCGTTGAAGCTCGGCTGCGCGGGCGCTGCGGGCGCAGCAGCAGGGCCAGCGGCAAGCTGGGCCTGAGCATCGGCGAGCTGCTGCTCGGTTGCGGTCAGGCGGTTCTTCAGGTCGACGATCTTGTTCAGCATCGCATCGACCTCGGCGGACAGCTGCTCGAGGAAAACGTCAACCTCGCCGGGATCATAACCGCGCTTTGCCTCAGAGAACGTCTGGGCCTGGATGTCTGCAGGTGTGATAGCCATCTAGAAACTCCTTTTCGTCGCCTGGGCCGAACCCCCATGCAGGCCGGCCATGCGTTTAGACAAGTATACCTATAAGCAAGCGGGCTGCCGCGTTCAACGCAAGAATAGCAATAACCGGCGAGAAATCTATACCCCCAAACGGGGGGATGAATCTACGGAAGATGCCCAGCCACGGCTCGCATATCGAACGAAGCACCATCGCGATATCGTACGCAAGACCACCCTGACGAATGGGGAACCACGACATAAGAATATAGACAAGAATCAGCGTCTCGTAGAAATTGACGAGCGTGCTGATAATCTGAGCAAGTTGATAAATGGTGATCAGAGCCCCTGAATTAGCTGAGATAGCCGTCGGCACGCAGCTTAGAAAGATCGGAATCCTTTACCTCGCAGCCGGCAGGCAGCACCATGAAGACGCGGTCGCCCACCTCGCGCACCGAGGCACCCAGCCCACAGGCAAAACCGTAGCTGAAGTCGAGCACGCGCTTGGCGACCTCAGTCCGCACGCCCACGAACACCAACGCCACAGGCTGCTTGGTGCGCACACGACGCACGACGGTCTCGACATCGTCATAGCTCTCGGGACGAAGCACGTATGCGGGAAGCTGCGGCGTGGAGGTCAGGATGGCGTTGGCACGAGACTCAGCGGCCTGCGTTGTAGGCGCGCTCGCATTCGCAGCGTGCACGCGCACCTGAGCAGCATAGCTCGAGGGCGTGTCATACGCACCGGGGCGATAGCTGTCCTGCGAGCGTGCGGGCGGGTTGTAGGTCGTGGCGTGCCGATCGGCGTCGCCTACCAGCTGGCCGGAACGCGTATACACGGCGACAGACTCAGCCTCACCGCGGCGCGTCTGGCCCAGCATGCCGTTCGAAGGGTCATGGGCGGCAACGGCAGGAGTGTAATCGTCGGCCTGCTCGCCGTACCCCTCCTGATAGCCATCGTCCTCGTAATAATCGTCCTCATAGCCGTCCTGGTCGTACTCGTCCGCGCCGTAGGCGTCCTGCGTCTGACCAAAGGGCAGCCTGCTTTTGATGTCATCTAAGAAGCTCACGATGCAACCTCTCTACATGGCGGTTTTGCCTTATTTTAGCTCAAAAGACGGGCTAAAGACCACTCGCCCCAGACGAACCAGGGTCGACCCCTCTTCGAGCGCCTCCTCGAAATCCTCGCTCATACCACACGACAGCTCGCCGAGCTCAAGCTCAGGACAGCGCGCCACGAGCTCATCACGCAGCTCCCTAAGACCGACAAAGGTCTTGCGGGCGATATTCTTATCCCCTTGAGGTGCCATGGTCATAAGCCCGATTACATGAATTCCACGATACGACCGCAGCTCATCGAGGCCGGCGCGCAGCTCATCGGGCGAAAAGCCGGATTTCGACGCCTCCCCCGAGACGTTCACCTCAAGCAACACATCCTGCGCGGCAGCAAGCTCACCCGAGGCCATCCGCCGCTCAGCGCGCGATGAGACCGCTCGGGCCAGATGCAGCGAACTGATCGAGTGGATACAGCAGGCCCGCCCCAGCACCGCATTGATCTTGTTGGTCTGGAGGTTGCCAATCATGTCGAAACGAACCTCAGGGAGATTCGCCTCGCCGGCGAGCCCCTCGAGCTTGCGCACCAGCTCCTGGGGACGGTTCTCGCCAAACAGACGGTATCCTGCGGAGATTGCTGCCAGGACCTCGGGAACATCCACGGTTTTGGAGACCGCCATGATGCGCGCGGCATCGTGCGAACGGCCGCTGCGCTCGAGCGCCGCTTCAACACGCGCGACAATCTCCTCGCGACGGCGTTTTATTTGCTCTTCATAGCCACTCATGGGCACACCTTCTCATCGTTTCATGATGTACCCATACTAGCGCGAACGCGGCCCCGCACACTGCGAGACCGCGCTCGATTTACCAGAGTTTCCCAAATGAGTCAGGCCCGCGCCGAACTACTCATCATCCTCATCATCGTCGCCGTTTTGGACGCTCTCAATGAGGCGCTTGAGATCCTCGCCCACCTCGTCGAGCGGCAGCGCCGCCACGTAGCGCGCGTCGTTTTTCGGCTCGAGGATCACGCCCTCGCCCGATGGCACGCGCAAGCTCTCGAGCTCGTCCTCGTCGGACTCGGCGATATCCGAGGCGCTCAAGCGCTGCCCGGTGAGCAGGAAGGTGAGACGAGTCGCGATCTCAACCGACACGCTCGAGATGCGCTCAAGATAGCGCGAGGTCATGATGGCACGGCGCAGGTGATCGTAGTTCTCCGGCGCGGGGTCATCGGCTGAAACAATGCGGTTATAGACGCGGAAGAACTCCTCGTACACGTCGTGCACCGGCTCGTCGAGCGTGATGAGGGCGCGCATCTCGGCAAGATCGTTGTTCACGAGGCACGAAATCGAAGCGCCCATGACCCGGTACACATAGCCCGCCTCGCGATCGATCAGCTCGATGAGCTCAGCCGGGATCTCTACCTCCGCCTTGGCCTTCGCCTTGGCGCCGCGCGCAATCGAGCGGATATGGTCGCTCACGCGCTGGAGGTTGAAGTTCACGTAGATAATCGTCTGCAGCAGGCGGAAATCCGAAGCCACCGGCGACTGCGTGGCGATGAGGTTGTAGCATACCGCCTCGAGGTTCGCACAGCGTGCATCGATCTGCAGCGTCTTTTTCTTCGCCTTGTTCGCAAGCTTCTTGTCGCCCGTGTTGAACGCCGTAATGGCGTCATGCAGCGTCAAGTCGAGCGCCTCAAAGATAGACAGCATCTCGTGCCGCGCTTCGATCAGCTGGCGTGAGAACAGTTTGCGCATAAAGAGCTCCAATCAGATGCCCGCGGGACGCGCGTGCCCCGCAACCGGTAGGCACTGGCGGCACAGCCGACAGCCGACAGGCGCGATGTGCCTGCCGTAACGCGGTTCAGTCTAGCAAGCCATCGTAAGCTGGCTGTAAAGGGAATGACGTGCGTTGATAAGCGAATCGCTGGGGCATCGGGCGGATGGATGAGCGGAGGCGTGCGTGTGTCGCCGACCCCCCTAGCGAGCCTTCTCCCCAACAACAGCCACCGCCGCATGCCTGCCGCACGAGCCATGCTCGGCACGGTATGAGTAGAACCGGTCGTTAAGCTTCATCGTTGAAAGCTGAGGATCGCAGACGGCATCAGCCGCTATGCCCGCTTGGACAAGCGACGTACGGATGCACGCCGCCAAATCGAGCAGGCGGTCGCCCGCCGCGCACACCTCGCCGAAGTGCTCGTGGAAGCGATCCATAAGCTCCTCGGACACCTCGTATTCATCGCCCAGAATATGCGGGCCAACAAACGCCGCAAGCTCGCCCGCCGCGCAGCCCGTGAGCTCCATGAGCATACAAGCAGCCTTGCCCGCGATGCCTGCATACGTGCCCTTCCAGCCTGAATGAACAACCGCCACAGCATGAGGGCTCGTTATGACCACGGGGACGCAGTCTGCAAAACACAGCATGACCGGCACATGGGGTACGGTGCAGATGATGCCGTCGGCACCGTGGGCAATCTCCTCGCGGACCCGCGCAAGCGCTTCGGGCGAACTGTCCTGGACGCACGCGATATGATCGCCATGCACCTGATTCGGCACGAGCAGGCGATCCGCATCCTCCCTTGCCCCCAGCGCCTCGAGCACCCGCAAGCGGTTCTCGCGAACCGCGGCAGGATCATCGCCCACATGCGAGCCAAGGTTGAGCGAAGCATAGGGCGACTGCGAGACACCACCGGTGCGCTCGGTAAATCCAAAGCGAACCGGCCCTTCGAACACACCTGTCATCGCAATGCCGTTCGCATATGTTCTGCGCTCAAGCTTCATGGGGCACCCTTTCCGCCTGCAATCGATTCATTTCGAGCATGTTGTACCCATCTCGGGCGCACTGCACCTCCTGCACCGCGCGCCCAAGACGTGAGTACGCGATGTTTCGCGTACTCGGGACGTCTGAGCGATCGAGTACGCGAAACATCGCGTACTCGACTGCTCTCTCGCAACCAATACGCGCCATATCGCGTATTGGAGATGGCTCTTAGGTGAGTGACACGCGCCATACAAAAGGGCGCCCCCATGAGGCGCCCTTGTGCACGTTGCGATGTTTGCGCCGCCGCATGGGCGACGTACATGTTAGAAGCTGCCGCGCTTGAGGAAATCAGGCAGCTCAAACTGATCGTTACCGAAGTTATGAACCTCCGTGCCACCGATGGTGCGGCTGCTGGACGTGCTCGCCGGCGCGGCCTGCTGGGTGCTGTGCGCACCTGCGGGCTCGGAGCTCTTGGGAGCATGCGCAGCTGCAAACAGATCATCCTGGCGGTTGACGTTCGAATCGGAGAAGCCGGTGGCGATGACGGTGATGCGCACCTGGTCGCCGAGCGACTCGTCGACCACGGTACCGAAGATGATGTTCGCCTCGGGATCGACCGCGTTGGCCACGAGGTCGGCAGCGTCGTTGATCTCCTGGATGCCAAGGTCCTTGGAACCGGCAATGGAAAGCAGGACGCGGGTGGCACCATCGATGGAGCTCTCGAGCAGCGGGCTGGAGATGGCCTGCTGAGCGGCGTCGACCGAGCGGTTGTCGCCGGAAGCGGTGCCGATGCCCATCATGGCGGTACCGGCCTGCTTCATGATGGTCTTCACGTCAGCAAAGTCGAGGTTGATGACGCCGGGGACCGTGATGAGGTCGGTGATGCCCTGGGTACCCTGGGAAAGCACGCCGTCGGCGTTCGAGAAGGCCTCGAGCATGGTGGTCTTCTTCTCGGCGGTGGCGAGCAGACGGTCGTTCGGGATGACGATGAGGGTGTCGACGCTCTGCGACAGCGTGCGGATGCCCTCTTCGGCGGCCTGCTTGCGCTTGCGGCCCTCGAAGGTGAAGGGCTTGGTCACCACGGCGACGGTGAGCGCGCCGATGTCGTTCATCGCGATATCGGCCACGATGGGCGCAGCGCCCGTACCGGTGCCGCCACCCTCGCCCGCGGTGATGAAGACCATGTCGGCGCCAGCGAGCGCCTCCTGGATGTCGTCACGGCTCTCGTCGGCAGCCTTACGGCCGATCTCAGGGTTCGCACCGGCGCCAAGGCCGCGCGTAAGATCGGTGCCGATGTGCACCTTGATGTCAGCATCCGAGATCGCAAGCGCCTGCGCGTCGGTGTTGATGGCCACGAACTCGACGCCGCGGATGCCCTCTTCGATCATGCGGTTGACCGCGTTGGTTCCGCCGCCGCCGACGCCGACCACCTTGATGACGGCAAGATAGTTGTTGATCTCGTTCTCGTGCATGTCGGTCCTCCGCTTGATGGATTGTCGAACGCCTTAAGTATAACCCTCAAGTTCACGTTAAACGTCGAGGTAAATCGGCATATGTTTGCACAAAATGCAGGTCAAAGTCAAATCGACTTTCACCAATTTGTGAACGTGCACAACAATTCGCAGGTAGATGCCTTAACCGTTCGCCGAAGCCACGATGCTCAGGGCCTACTCCCCCGGCGCGCTCCTGAACGAGTAGCTATCGGGCGTGCGAACGTTGATATAGGTGACACCCTGCTCCTGTTCGAGCAGACGCGTAACGATGAGCTCCTTGTTCTGAATATCGTCGGGCGCACCAAGCGCGACCTCAACACCCGAGGTCAAATAGGCCGTAATTGCCTCGACCGAGGGAAGCGAGAGATATTGGATCTGCGCGATGAACTCGTCTGAGAATCCGTTGGCGTAGTCGATGCCGGCGAGCATGACCTCCGAGGTCACCGGCTGGTTGGACGACGGGTCAACATCGGCCGCAACATCGGCGAACAGCAGCACGCCGTTCTGACGCGCAAGCGCAAGCGCCGCATCAAGGCCGCTCAGCTGCTGGGAGCCATCCTGCGAGGTCTGCTGGGCGGCATCATCGCCCTCCCCCGCGGCGTCCGCCGTGTCGGCATCGTCGGACGACTGATCATCATCGGTCGCCCCCTTATCGGTCGCATCTCCTGCGGCATCCGAGCCCTCATCGCCATCGACAGCCGCATCGCTCGACGGCTCATCCGTATGTGCCGCGGTATCGTTCTCGTCAACCGGCGCAGGGTTGCCCGCGCCGCTTCCCACCACATTGCCCTCGGCATCTACGGTGACAGCGAGCGAAATGGGCGCGATCCACATACCGTCGTCGCTGATTGCCCACGCGATATCATCGGCGGTGATATAGGCGATAGCAGCGATGGTCCGCTCGTGTGGCGTGATGACGAGCGTGTTGGGGAACTGCCGCTCGATATCGACGCCCTCGACCCAGGGATTCGACTCGAGACTCTCGGTAATCTTCTCGGCGTTCACGTTGAGCAGCGTCGTGCCCTCGGGAATCTGCGCGAGCTGTTCCACCGTGTGCTGCGACACATGCGCGCTCCCGTTGAGCTGAATGTTGGTCGCGGCAAAAATGGGTGCATTCACCACGACGATGGCAACCACCGCCACCACGGCGACGGCGGCTACCACGGCCGCAATGATTCCGCCTGGCAGCTTGACGCTCGGCAGCGGTATGCGTGGCAGCTTGATCGCCGGCGCGCCCGCGGCCTTCTCCTTCACGGTGCGCGGTTTAGCCGCAACCGAGACGAACGAGGTCGCCGGCGCATTCCGAGGCGCGGTGCGTTTTTTCAGCACCGGTGCCGATGCGTGCGGGACGGCCTTGCGCTTGGTGGGGCGCGCCTTTTGCGGTGCAGCCGCACCTCGCGCGAGCGTTGTTGCTGTCGAGGTGCTCTGCTTGGGCTTCGATGCCTTCTGCACCGAGATCTTACGCGGGGACGGCTTGGCTACCGTCGAAGCTGATGCGGAACGCGCCGTCACCGCCTTGCGGCGGGTGCTCTTGGTGGGCGTGGAATATGAGCTGATGGGTTTGCGCTGGGGAGCACGGGAGGCGCCGCCGCTCGATGCGCGCGGAGCGCTGGCGGACGAAACGCGGAGGGCACCTCGACCCCCCGCTCGGCGAAACGTGGGCTTCGAGGCGCTAGAACCCGAGGAATTTGACTTCCGGCTGGAGTTCAACGCCGTATACCTCCCGAATCTTCTCATGGACGTGCTTGATGACTGCTACGACATCTGCTGCGGTAGCAGTACCCGTGTTGACGATAAAGTTACCGTGAACCGGAGAGACCTCGGCACCTCCCACGGAAAAACCCTTCAATCCACAGTCCTCAATCATTTTTCCCACACTATTGCCCGGCGGATTCTTGAACACCGAGCCGCAGGTGGCGCACCCGATGGGCTGCGTGCGACGTCGCCGCGACAGCAGCTGCTCCATCTTGGCGCGAATCTCTGCCTTGTTGCCCGGCTCGAGCTTGAGCGTGGCTTCCAAAACGATCTCGTCGCGCGGCAGAGAGCAGTGTCGATACTCCCAGTCGATGTCGCCGTGTGCATAGTGTTTGATACCCTGCCCTTCCTTGAAGGTCACGACATCGCTCACCAGCGACCCAATCCACGCATCGCGCGTACCGGCGTTCATGGAAACCGCCCCGCCCACGGTGCCCGGAATGCCCACGGCAAACTCGAGCCCCGTGAGGCTGCGGGTAAACGTCTCGTTCACCAGCCGTGCCAGAATCACGCCCGCGCCCGCGGTGATGGTGCATCCGTCCTCGGCGACCACTGTGCGGGAAAACTCCCTGCCCAGCGAGATGACCGCGCCATCATAGCCCTCATCGGCAACGAGCAGATTCGACCCCTTGCCAACGATGACCCACGGAACCTGCTCTTTCTGAAGAACATCGACCGCGCGGCGCAGCGCGTGATAGCTATGGCACACGACAAACAGCGCGGCTTTGCCACCGATGCGGTAGCTCGTATGACGCGCAAGGCGCTCGTTCTCAATCACGTCGGTGTCGGCGGTGCCCGACAGCGACATCACGGCGTTGAAAAGACCCATGGGCCCTTATGCCTCCTGCTTGGAGACGTACTCGATGTAGTCGGGACCCACCGTGGTCACGTCGCCCGCCCCCATGGTGATCAGCAAGTCGCCCGGCTCGGCCACCGTATCGAGCGTCTCGTAGAGGCTCATACGGTCGGCAACATAGACGACCTCCTTTTCGGGGTGGCGCGCACGCACCACGTCGGCGAGCATCTTGCTCGTGACGCCGGGGATGGGCATCTCGCCGGCAGAGAACACATCGATGAGCACGAGACGGTCCGCACAGGCGAACGCATCGGCAAAATCATCGACGAGCGCCTGCAGACGCGAGTAGCGATGCGGCTGGAAGACAACATCGACGTGCTTGAACCCAAGCCCGGAAGCCGCCTTGAGCGTCGCGGCGATCTCGGTGGGATGATGGCCGTAATCATCGACGACGGTGACACCGCGCACATCGCCCACATGCGTGAAGCGCCTGCGAACGCCTTCGAAGGTGGAAAGCGCACGGGCGGCGTCGTTCACATCAAGCCCCAAGGCGCGCGCAACCGCCAGCGAGGCCGTCGCGTTGAGCATGTTGTGCAGGCCGGGATTGCTGGAAAGCGTGACGGCGCACGCGTTACCCTCGGGCAAGCGCACCGTGAAATGCGTCTCGATCGAGCGCTCGCGCTGCTCGGGCACGCAAACAATATCGTTGCTCTCATCGAAGCCGTAGGTCACCACGGGGCGTCCCGCAGAGCGCGCGAGCTCGGCCAGGTGCGCGCTGTCACCGCACACAATCACCGTGCCGTCTTCGGGTACGAGCTTCATGAACTTGACGAAGGTCTCCTCGATCTCCTCGAGGGAGGAGTAATGGTCGAGATGGTCGGCCTCGACGTTCGTGACGACGACCACATTGGGATCCAGGAACAAAAACGAGCTATCCGACTCGTCTGCCTCGGCAACGAAATACGAGCCCTCGCCGTTTTTGCCGTTCGTATCGTACCCCTCTACGATACCGCCGATCAAAAAACTCGGAGAGAGCCCCATGCGATCGAGCATGGTGGCGCACATTGACGACGTGGTCGTCTTACCATGCGTGCCGGCGATCGCCACGGTGGTATAGCCATGGCCAAGGGCCGAGAGCATCTTCGCGCGCGGCCACACCGGGATGTTGAGCTCGCGTGCGCGCATGAGCTCGGGATTGGTTTCGGGAATCGCCGTGGAGACCACGACGACGTCGGGAGCGACCTCGTCGATCGTTTCGGCGTGGTGGCCGATATGAATATCAACGCCGGCACGCGTGAGCTGCCGGATATAGCGGGACGTCTTGAGATCGGAGCCGCTCACCGCATAGCCGCGCTCGTGCAGCACGAGCGCGATGCCACTCATGCCCGCACCTCCGATACCAATGAAGTGCGCCTTCTTGAACATCGGAGCGGCGGAGGAAGTGGAAGTTTCTGTCATGCCGTACATCTCCTCTTGTGCGGTTTGTTCCATAGATGCTAGGTACTTTACCGCAACTTGACCGTATGCGCGACGAGACGCTTCAACCGCGCGCTTACGAACGCGCCAAACCTTCGAGAGCATCGGCGAGCTTCTGCGCCGCCGTATCCTGGCCCAGACCCCGCGCAGCAGCGCGCATCTCATCGCGTCGGTCCTTGTTCACAACGAGGTCGAGCAGGGTTGTTGCGAAATCCTCAGCATCGATGGCATCGTCGGCAAACAGCACGGCCGCCCCCGCATCAACAAGATAACGGGCGTTCGTGGTCTGATGGTCTGCCGTGGCGAACGGATACGGCACGAGCACCGCAGGCACCGCGAGCGCCGCGATCTCGGCCACCGAGGAGGCGCCGGAGCGCGACAGCACGATATCGGCGGCAGCAAGCATATCGCCCATGTTGTCGATATACGGCATCACGCGGTAACGGCGCGCCTCCTCATCGGTGAGGGCGAGCGCGCCGCGCGTCTCCTCATAATCCTCGGCACCCGTCGAATGAATCACATAGAGTCCGTCGACCGCAAGCAAACGATCCTTAAGCTGCGCCAAGCGTTGGTTGAGATGATGGGCACCGAGCGATCCGCCGAACACCAGCAGTACCGTGGCATCATCCGGAATTCCCATGCCGCCCCTGCCGCGCGCGCGATCACCGGCAAGCACCGACGAGCGGACCGGGTTGCCCGTGAAGCGAATGGCGTCTGGAGCGGCACCGGCGCGCTCGAACACGCCGGCGACGCTCGGCTGAGCGATGGCGATGAGCGCCGCATCACGCGCCGTCTGCTTGTTGGCGAGCCCGGGTACCGAGTTCTGCTCGTGCAGGGCAAGCGGAATGCCGAGGCGCTTGGCGGCACGCATGAGCGGGAGCTCGACATAGGCACCAAACCCGATAGCGATGTCGGGCGTGAGCGACGGATCATCGCGGAACGCCTTGACGATACGCCGCTCCTCGTGCGCCAGGTGCGCAAGCGCCGTTACGAGCGTCCAAGGGCGCTGGCGATCGAAGCCGGTCACGTTGACCGGGAAGAACGCAAAGCCAGCCTGCGGGACCAGTGTTCCCTCGAGGCGGCGTTCCTCGCCGAAGAAACGCACCTCGTGCCCGCGGTCGCGCAGCTCCTCGGCAAGCGCCAGCGCCGGGTTGACGTGTCCCGCCGTACCACCGGCGGCAATTGCGATCTTGAGCTTATCTGCCATTTCGGTTCCTCCCTCTCGAAGCCCCGTCGCGCCGACGGTCCTCCCCCGTGCGAGAAGCACTCACGCGCGGCCCCCGGCTACGCAAACGGTCTGCGGGGTCCGAGCCCAGGTTGACGCGCTCGTAGGCGCCCGAGCCGCCACGCGAGCTCGAGCGGCTGTCTTGCCCGCGGCGCGGTGGCCGCGCAGGCGCCGCGGGGCGCGACGTGCCATCGACGACGCTGAAGCCGGCATGCGAACCCGAACGCACGCGCGGCTCACCCGCGGTGCTCTCGTCGACGAGCTCGATGCTCTCGCGACGAACATCGTGCACCGTCGCAGCCGAGCTCTCAAGCGAGACGCGCAGCACAAGCCCCATCAAGATGAGCGACGCGATCATCGAAGATCCACCGTACGAGATAAACGGAAGCGTCTTGCCCGTCATGGGCGTCACACCAAGAATACCTAACGAGTTGATGAAGAACTGCAAGGCAATGAGAAAGGCCGAACCGCTGGCGATAAGCCTGCCCTGGAGCGTGGGCGATTGCGACGCGATATGAAAGGCCGAGATGACGAGTCCCGCCACGATGGCGAAAAAGACCAGCGTGCCCACAAATCCCAGCTCCTCACCAATGATGGCAAGGATGTAGTCGTTGTGCGCCTCCGGCAGGTAGTTGTACTTCATCGTTGAGTTGCCAATGCCGCGACCGGTGAGCCCTCCCGACGCAAACGCCATGATGGCGAGTACCGCCTGATAGCCATCGCCGTACGGGTCGGCCCACGGATCGCTCGCCGTCAAGATGCGTGCCGAGCGGTATCCCGAGCTCAACACGAGCACCGCCGCCGCGAGTCCGCCGATGATGACAAGGAGCGCGATGAGCTTATACGAGAATCCCGCGAAGTAGCACATGACGAACACCGTCGCGGCGATGATCACGCAGCTGCCAAAGTCGGGCTCGAGCATGATGAAGATGAGCGGTAGGCCCACACAGGCGAGTAGCAGCACGAGGAACGATTGCACATCGAGCGAACGTGCCTCGTAGAACTCGTACATGATCTTCGCCGCGGTGACGATAACCACCGACTTCGCAAACTCAGAGGGCTGCAGCTGCGTGAAGCCGATGTCGATCCAGCGGCGCGCGCCGCCGGCATCGGTGCCCACCACAAGCACGAGCATGAGCACCACCAGCGTGGCCGCCCAGATCCACCACATGGCCGGCGAGCGCATCACGTACAGCGGCACCCGCGAGATGGCGATCATCACCGCAAGACCAACGACGATGAAAAAGGCTTGACGCTCGAGAAAGTACGTTGAGCTGCCGTATTCCTTCAGCGCTTCAACCGACGAGGCAGAATAGACCATGAGCAGGCCGAAGGCGAGCAGCGCTCCCAAGCACGACAGGAAGACGAGACGCGGACGCATAACGCGCGCCGGCACCCCCGCGATATAGCGCTCCTCAAGCGACGGGCGCGATGCAGCCCGCTGCCTGCCGCCAGACGTCGCGCGGGCGGTCTTGCGGGACTCCCCCGTCACTGCTGCTCCTCAGCTGCAGCTGCGGCATCGTCGCGCAGGCGCGCGAGATAGTCCTTATACACCCTGCCGCGCTCTTCGAATCCCGAAAACTCATCGAACGACGAGCACGCCGGCGAAAGCAGCACCACATCACCGCGTCGTGCGAGCCTGCGCGCCACATCCACCGCATCGCACATGTTCTCGGCCTCAGCCAGCTCGACGGCACCCGCACGGTTAGCGTCGACGAATGTCTGCAGGAAGCGCTCGCGCGCCTCGCCATAGCACACAACCGCGCGCACCGTGCTTGCAACAACGTGCGCCGCGAACTCGTCGAGCGGCGTACCCTTGTCGTGGCCGCCCAGCAGCAGCACCACCTCATCGTGCGCAAAGGCCGTAAGCGCCTTCTCGACCGCATCGGTGTTAGTGGCTTTCGAATCGTTGTAGAACCGCACGCCATCGATCGTGCACACCGGTTCGATACGGTGCTCGAGCGCCGCGAACGTTTTCAAGCCCGCGCGCACGTCGTTTGCCGCGGCGCCCAAAAAGAGCGCGATCGCCGAAGCGGCAAGGGCGTTGATGCAGTTATGCTGACCGGCGATCTTGAGCTCAGAGACCGCGACGAGCGGCGTCTCCGTACCGTCAAGACGCACGACCAACGTGCCGTCGCGCACAAACGCCGCATCGCGCGTACCCGCATCGGCAAGCCCGAGCGACAGCACGCGCACGCCATCGTGCGCGATATGCGCAAGCATCGATGCGGCACCTGGGTCCTCGACATCCACGATAGCGAGGTCGTCCGGGCCCATATGCGAGAACAGGCGACACTTGGCAAGCGCGTACGCCTCGTGCGTGCGGTGCCATGCAAGATGATCGGGGGTGATGTTGAGCAGCACGCCCACGCGCGGATGAAGCGTCGACGACGTTGCCAGCTGATAGCTTGAGAGCTCAGCGACGAACCAGGAGCCACCAGGCCTGTTCGCCACCTGCGACGTTGGCGTATCGCCGATATTGCCCACCGCGCAGGCGTCCATACCCGCCGCACGCAGCAGATGGGTCGCGAGCGCCGTTGTGGTGGTCTTGCCGTTCGTGCCGGTGATGCCCACCCAGCGCTCGGGCGAGAGCCGGTAGGCAAACTCGGGCTCGCCCATGATCTCGTGCGACGCCGCGCGCCCGCTTTCGAAGAATGCCGAGAACTCCGAGATGCCGGGACTTGCCACGCATACGTCGTAGCTGCCCTCGACGTCCTCGGTGCCCCACACAAACCGCACGCCCGCATCCTCGAGCGCACGCGTGGCGTCAGACGGCGTCGAGGTGGCTCCGCCGTAGACGGTGATCGAGGCCACGGCCTCGCCTAGATGCGGCACCGCCCAGCGCACCACATCGAGTCCCGAGGTTCCCTGTCCCAGCACCAGAAGATCCATATGATCCGGTAACGTCATGTTCTCACTATCCCAACTGGAAGAACAATGCCAGGCCCAACGCGCCGAACGCGGCGGCGATGATCCAGAAGCGAATAACCACTTTCGTCTCGGCCCAGCCCATCTTCTCGAAATGGTGATGGATGGGCGCCATGAGGAAGACGCGCTTGCCCGTCGCCTTGAAACTCAGCACCTGAATCATCACCGAGAGCGCCTCGACGATGAACAGACCACCGATGATCAGCGAAACGACCTCGGTATTGGTCATGATGGCAACGCAGGCAAACGCCGTGCCGAGCGCAAGCGATCCGGTGTCGCCCATGAAGATGCTCGCCGGATAGCAGTTGAACCACAGAAAGCCCAGGCACGCTCCGGCGCACGCGGCAGAGAACACCGCGAGGTTCACATCTCCGTGCAAAAAGGCAATACCCGCCATGATGAGCATCGCGATCATCGAGGTACCGCCCGCAAGGCCGTCGAGGCCGTCGGTGAGGTTAACGGCGTTCGAAAGGCCGGCGATCAGCAGCCATGTGAACGCAACATACAGCCACGGAATGACAAATGGCTCCCCACCGATGTGCACCGTGGTGGAAAGCGCCGAGAGGTCGATGGCGAAACCGCCCGGAAAGCGCACCTCGGCAGCAACGCCGCACCAGTTGACCGCGAACAGGCAGAACAGCACGCAGATGATGGTAAGCCCGATCATCTTGGCGTGCGGGGTGAGGCCGAGCGAGCGGCCATGGGTCACCGATGTGACATCGTCGATGAAGCCAAGCAGGCCCGTGGCGATGGTCGCTGCGAGCACGAGCACGAGCTCGGTGGTAAGGCGCCCCATCATAAGGCACGACACGAGCACGGCGACGAGAATGATGACGCCGCCCATCGTTGGCGTACCTTGCTTGACGAGATGGCGCTGAGGGCCGTCGGCACGAACCTGCTGGCCGATACCCTCGTACTTCAGCAGGTGAATCCACAGGGGCATGAGCAGTGCCGCCACGGCCGCGGCGATACCAAGCGCGAAAAACGCCATGAACGTTGGGTAGGACGGGTTAGCGAGCATCTGAGCACACCTCTTCAACGAAGCGATCGAGACCGACGAAGCGCGAGGCCTTGACGAGCACGATATCGCCAACAGCAAGCGCATCGCGCAGGCGCGCGGTCGCCGCAGCGGCATCGGGAACATGCACGATGCGGTCGTCGTTCATGCCCATCAGGCGCGCCGCAGCCGCCATCTCACGAGCATGCGCGCCGCCCACGCACACGAGCAGATCGAGCTTCTTCGCAGCCGCATACGCGCCCACGAGCGCATGCATGCGCGGGGCCTCATCGCCCAACTCGCCCATCTCGCCAAGCACGGCGATGCGTGCGCCGGAAGCCTGCAGTCCCGCCAGCAGGTCGAGGCCGGCAGCCATCGACTCGGGACTGGCGTTATACGAATCATCGATGATGCGCGCACCGCTCGCAGCAGTCCTCGATTGCTGGCGACGATCGGTAATCGACAGTTCGTGGAGCACCTCGTCGATCTCGAACTGGGGCACGCCCAGACGATGCGCTACCGCCACGGCGAGCAGCGCATTATGGACCGCCGGCATACCCGGAATCGAAAGCCCGGTGCGGTACTGCGAGCCGTTCTCGAGCATGATATCGAAGCTCGCGCACCCCTCCTCGTCAACCGAGATGTTGCGCGCCGATACGTCATCGTCGGCATTCATGCCCGCGAGCACAACGTCGATACCCGCCGGGCGCGCGAACTGCTCGATGATAAACGGGGTGAAGTCGTCCTCGCCCGAGAGCACGAGCGCGGCATGATGCCCCTCGAAGTTGATCTTCGATGCCGGCATACCCGCGATGATCTCGGCCTTGGCGCGCGCGATGTTCTCGCGGCTGCCCAGCATGCCAAGGTGCGAGGTGCCGATTTTGGTGATGATGGCATACGTGGGTTGCGCGCAGCGCGAGAGGCGCTCAATCTGCCCCGCGCCGTCCATACCCATCTCGAGCACCATGACCTGTGTATCCTTTGGAGCAGCGAGGATGGTGAGCGGAAGCCCGATGAGGTTGTTGTAGTTGCCGCGCGTAGCGTGCACGCGGTAGCGCTTCGCCAGCAGGCGCGCCAGGATGTCCTTGGTCGTGGTCTTGCCAATCGAGCCGGTGACACCCACCACAGTGCAGCGCATGCGGGCGCGATACCCTTGCGCCAAACGGAGCAGAAACTCCTCCGGGTCATCGGTGACAAAGAGCGCTGCCTCGTGATCGTCGGCACGTCGAATGAGCGCGCGATCGGGCTCGCGCGTCATCACCACGGCAGCAGCCCCCGCCTCGATAGCTTGGGCGGCGAAATCGTTTCCGTCTACACGCTCGCCCGGAAATGCGACGAAGATGGCATCCTGCTCGACAGCGCGGGAGTCGATCACGCACCCGCGACACAGCCGATCGGCAACGCCCGTAACACCGCGCGCGCCGGTAACCCCCTCGATATACTTCACGGCGATCTCTACCATGCGATCCCCTTCGTTTTGGCCTACCTTGCCAACCTATGATTGTAGCGTAGGCATACCGCCTAGCGCATGCAGGCCCTATGGAGTTAGCGCGTCTTGGGGACGTGCAGCGTCGAGAGCGCGCTCGACATGATGCGCTGGAACGGGATGGCGGCCGCGCTCGAGCCCTGCGGCGTCTTATCGAGGGTCACGTACACCTGAACGCGCGGATCGGTAGCGGGAGCAAACCCCATGAACGATGCCATGTAGATGCCCTCGGCATAGCCGCCCGACTCGCTCGCACGCTGCGCCGTGCCCGTTTTGCCGGCAACGTCGTAGCCCTCGACCTGGCCATCCTCGCCCGTACCTTCATCGACAACCGTAACCATCATCGAGGTGACCTCGGATGCCGCCTCCTCGCTGATTACGCGAACCTCTTCGTCCCACGCTACGTTCTCGCCGCCCTTCGCCTGCAAAAAGTGCGGCGTGCGCATGACGCCCTTGTTCGCAATCGCGCCCACGGCGCGCATAACCTCGATAGGAGATACCGCGATACCCTGCCCAAACGACATCGAACCCAGCGACGAGCCGTCCCAGTCTTCGAGCTCGCGCACCGTGCCGGTGGACTCGCCGGGAAAATCGACGCCCGAGAGCTCGCCGATGCAGTAGGTGTCGAGGTACTTCGCGAAGTTCTCGGCACCAATCTTGCGCCCCACGAGCACCATACCGGTATTCGACGACCGGCGCATGATCTCGCGTACGGTCATGGTCATACCATAGTCGCGGTGGTCGGAGTCGCCCACCATGTAGTCGCCCACCTCGATCTTCGCGGGCACCTCAAACGTGGTATCGGGCGTTACGAGCCCCAAATCGATCGCCATGCCGCACACGAGCGCCTTGAACACCGATCCCGGCTCGTAGGAATCGGTCACCACGCGCAGATTCATGTCCTCCGCGCTTGTATTCGCAAGGTCTGTCTGGTCGTAGGTCGGGTTGGAGCAGCATGCGAGAATCTCGCCGGTACGCGGATCGGTCACGCATGCCGAGCCATACGACGCGCTCATATCCTGCACCGCCTGCGCCATCGCCTCCTCTGCCGCCGCTTGGATGTTCGCGTCGATGGTGAGGATGATATCGGTGCCGTCCTGCGCTTCCACACGCTCGTAGGCACCGCCGGCGATAAACGAACCGTCACGGGCGCGCTCGCGCACGAGCGACCCGTTGACGCCTGAGAGCACGTCGTCGTAATACGCCTCAAGCCCGGACACGCCCTTGTTGTCCGTGTTCACCACGCCGATGATCTGCGAGGCAAGGTTGCCGTAAGGGTACACGCGCTTGATGGCCTGCTCGAACTCGATGCCGGCGATCTCGCGGTTCGACAGCTCCTCCACCACGTCCATATCGACTTGGCGCTTGAGGTAGACGAACGTGGTGTCGCGCTCGAGCTTCTCGCGCACCTCCTGCTCGTCAAGCACCAAGACCTCGACAAGCGCGGCAACCGCGTCGTCGAGATCCTTGATGAGCTTGGGGTTAGCGTAGACGTTGCGGCATTCGGCGCTTGCAGCAAGCACGTTGCCGTTGCGGTCGTAGATGGTGCCGCGCTTTGCATAGAGCGTCTGGCTCGACACGCGGCGATCATCGGCGCGCTTGCGGTACGTCCCTGCGTTGATAATCTGGTAATCGGCAAGCTTGAAGACACCAGCCAGCGAAGCCAAGCCCATGAGGCCGAGCACCACCGTACGGCGTGAGACCGGCTCGTGGGCAAGATCGCTATGGAACAAGTCGGTTTTCACGCGTCCTCCCCGTGGCGGGCGCGTGCCGCCCGAGGAGCCGCGGGATGCGTTTGAGCGCCCCCGATAGGAGGCGCTGTCACGATATCGGGAATCTCTGGAATCGCGTGCCATGGCGTATGTGTTCCTTGCGCCTACTCGGCGGCGGCACCCGTCGCGGCATCGCCGGCGGCGGAAGCGCCCAGATCGAGCGTGACCGTCTCATGCGCCTCGACCATGCCGAGGGTTCCCGTAGCAAGGTCGTAGATGCGCGAATCGGCGCCGTAGACGGAACGCATCACCTCGAGCTCGGAGCTCGCGTCGCGCGCGGCGGTGAGGCTCGTGCTGGCCTCGGCGCCGGCATTGAGCTCGGCGGTCGTGAAGCTGGCGATGGTTACGCGCGCAAGACCGATGGCGCAGAACAGCGCCATGAGCACGCAAAACAATTTGATCACATGGACGAATGCGGGGCTCGCCTGCTGATTTGCCTCGCGGCCCTCGCCGGTGTAGACGTCGAAACGGGGACGAGATGCCTCGCGCGGCGCGCGCGACGGGGCTGCCTGCATATCATAGGCATAAGCTGCGTTTGTGGTGTGGTAGCCCATGATATGCATGCCTCCCATCCCATGGGTGTGTTGGTGGTTCGTTTAAGCTCTGTTCATGCTGCTGCGGGATGGTTCGAATGGCGCGTCTCGACAACTACAGTCGTTCGGCGACGCGTATCTTCGCCGATCTCGCCCGCGGGTTGCGCTCCACCTCCTCGGCCGATGCAACCAGCGGTTTTCGGGTTATGACCTTGAGTACCGGCACGTTGCCGCACACGCACACCGGAATATCCGGTGGACAAGTGCACCCGCGGCTTCGCTCCTGGAACGTATGCTTGACGATGCGGTCTTCCAGCGAGTGGTAGCTGATGACGCACACGCGCCCGCCGGGGTTGAGCCAGCGAATCGCGGCGTCGAGGCCACGCTCGAGAACGTCGAGCTCGTGGTTCACCTCGATGCGAATCGCCTGGAAGCTCTTGCGCGCAGGATGGTGTCCATGCCGACGCGCGGAGGCGGGAATGCCCGCCTTGATTGCCTCGACGAGCTCGCCGGTGGTGCGGATCGGCTGCTCGGCGCGACGGCGCACAATCTGGCGCGCGATCTGTCGAGCGTACTTCTCCTCACCATAGACGCGAAGGATTCGGGCGAGGTCGGCTTCGTTATAGGTGTTAATGACCTCAGCTGCGTTTAGGGTGTTGTTTCCCGAATCCATCCGCATGTCGAGCGGGGCGTCCTCGTGATAGGAGAAGCCCCTTCCAGGGATATCGAGTTGCGGGCTCGAAACGCCCAGATCGAACAGGATGCCGTCGACGCCGGGCACCTCTGCTTGGCAGAGGAGCTCGTCAAGATCCCCAAAGTTACCCTTGAGGAGCTTGATGCGCGCGTTCGGTGCCTCACGCTCGAAGCGCGCAGAGGCAGCAGCGAGCGCCATGTCGTCCTGGTCGATGCCAATGAGCAGCCCCTCGCTCCCGATGGCCCGCGCCATATGAATGGAATGGCCGGCGCCACCGAGCGTGCAGTCGCACACGCAGGAGCCCTCGTGGAGGCGAAGTGCATCGAGCACTTCCGTGAGCATCACGGGTTCATGCCGATATTCGTGTGTCAATGTCCCACCCTGCCTTGCGTCTCGATCACTCGTCGAAGAAGAGGCTCTCATCGTCGTCCTCCTCGGCCTCGGCGGCATTCCAGCGGTCACGGTCCCAGATCTCGAGGTGATCCCAGTTACCAACCACGGTCACCTCGCGAACGAGACCGGCCTTCTCACGGAGCTGCTCCGAGATGCCGATACGAGAGGCGGAGTCGATGTCGAGCGGCGTTGCCTTCGAGGTGACCTTGCGCATGAGCGCCTGATCGGCACGCGAACGGGCATTGAAGCCGCCGCGCTTCTCGAAGAGCCCCAGGACCCACTTCTCGAACTCGTCCTTCGAGAACACGTACAGGGCATCAACATCCGGTGCGGGCAACACGTACACATGCTCGGCAAGCTCGGAGCGAACGGCGGCAGGCAGCGAAAGACGACCCTTGGCGTCGAGATTGCGCTCGAATGTGCCGGTCAACATGGCTGCTGCGCCCTCCTCTCGGTTGCTCGGTGCGGGCAAGGTAACGGGGAACCACCCCGGTGTCGACGATTTACATATTATGGGCGAGAGCGATTTTTCGCAACACTTTCTCCCACCTTCTCCCCCACCGGCTTCATTTGACCCACCGACGGCGCAGCATGATGGGTACGCGGCAGCGAGGCGACAACACAAGATGTTGTGCTGAGGGCATACGTTGGCACCACCGGTCGAGCAACCGGCGGCAAACCCTAACCTTCGAGCTGAGGTTGAACCGTTTTTTGAGGATGCGATTTCATTTGTGTCGAAACGAAGAACGCCGCAGCTCGTGCTGCGGCGCTGGGTGTGCGCACGAACTACGCGCGCGGATGGGCGGCGAGATACACCTCGCGCAGTTGGGTGCGATCGATGTGCGTATAGATCTGCGTGGTCGAGATGTCGGCGTGGCCTAGGATCTCCTGCAAAACGCGGAGATCGGCGCCACCGGCGAGCATATGCGTGGCAAACGAGTGGCGCAGCGTATGTGGATGGAGCCCCTCGATACCCGCGGCGCGACCGTACCGTTCGCACATGGCATGCACCGATTGGCGTGAGATGCGGCCACCATTCTTGTTGAGAAAGACTGCATCGGTTTCCGGGGTGCGCCGCGCATGGGCGGCAAGCTCGGCGCGCGCATGGGCAAGGTACTCTGCAAGCGCGCTCGCCGCTGAACCCAATATTGGCACGAGGCGTTCTTTCGAGCCCTTGCCGAACACGCGCAGAAAGCCCTCGTCAAGATAGACGTCACGTATAGTAAGACCGCAGAGCTCGCTGACGCGCAGACCGCACCCGTAGAGAATCTCAAGCTCGGTGCGGTCGCGCTCGCCTGCCGCCGACGCGGGAAACACCTGGTCGAGCAGGGCACGCGCTTCCTCAACGGTAATGAAGTCGGGCAGGCGCTCCTCTTTTTTTGGCAGCTTGATAAGCGATGCCGGCTGGTTTTGGGAGATTCCTTCGCGCACCAGATGGGCATGAAGGCCCTTGATGGCGGAAAGGGCACGCTCGATCGAGCTGGACGCATACCCGCCCTGCCGACGGTCGGCCACGAAGTCGTCGATATCGCCGCGTGCAACGCCGTCGGGGTCGGTGATACCGCGTATCCGGAGAAACGCCGCATACGCCGCAAGATCACGCCGGTATCCTTTGATGGTGTTTTCGGAAAGGCCACGCTCGACCGCAAGGTAATCGAGGTACTCCCCCACCGCGCGGTCGAGCTCATCGTGTACTCGCGTGCCAGCCACAAACCCTGCCTAGTCAACCGGAGCGTTGATAGGTGTGACCTGGTGCCGCTCGATTCCCTCGTGCTCGCCCACGGCCGCGCGCATGAACTCGCGGAACAGCGGCTGCGGCTTGGTGGGGCGGCTCTTGAACTCGGGGTGCGCCTGCGTGGCTACGAACCAGGGATGCACGTCCTCGGGGAGCTCGATCATCTCGACCAAGCGCTCGTCGGGCGAGATACCCGAGATGACGAGGCCCCGCTCCTCAAGCGTGTCACGGAAGGCGTTGTTGAACTCGAAGCGATGGCGATGACGCTCGTAGACGAGCTCCTCGCCATAGGCCTCGCGCACGAGCGTGCCCGGTGCCAGCTTCGCGGGATAGGCGCCGAGCCGCATGGTGCCGCCCTTCTCGGTAACGTCTTCCTGCGAGCTCATGAGGTCGATGACCGGATGCGCGCACGCAGGCTCGAACTCGGTCGAGTTGGCATCGGTGAGGCCGGCCACATGGCGGGCAAACTCGCAGACGGCCACCTGCATGCCCAGGCAGAGTCCCAGATAGGGAATCTTGCGCTCGCGGGCAAAGCGCGCCGCCGCGATCTTGCCCTCGAGGCCACGAACGCCAAATCCACCCGGCACCACGATGCCCGAAACGTCGCCCAGAACTTCCGGGCACGTCTCCCAGGTGAGCGCCTCGCCATCGACCAGGCGCACGTCAACGTGACGATCGAAGTAAATACCGGCATGATGCAGCGCCTCGATAACCGAGAGATAGGCATCGGGCAGCTGGGTGTACTTGCCCACCACGGCCACCTTGATGGTATCGGCATGATGGTTGGCGTGATCTTGCTTCTCCAGGAACCGCGACCAGTCCTCCATATGGCGCTCGCGCGGGTCGAGCCCCAGCCGCTCGCAGACGCGCAGGTCGAAATCCTGCTCGGCGAGCATGCGCGGAACATCGTAGATCGAGCTGCAGTCCTCGTTGGTGAAGACGCAGTCCACATCCACATCGCAGAAGCTCGCGATCTTGGCGCGAATGGCGTCGTCGATCTCGTGGTCGCTGCGCAACACGATGATGTCGGGCTGAATGCCGAAGCTGCGCAGCTCCTTCACGGAATGCTGCGTCGGCTTGGTCTTCACCTCGTGAGCCGCGGAAATGTAGGGCACGAGCGACACATGGATATAGCAGACGTTCTCGGGACCGGCATCCTTTTTATATTGGCGAATCGCCTCGACGAACGGCTGGCTCTCGATATCGCCGATAGTGCCGCCGAGCTCGGTGATGACCACATCGGATCCGGTCTGCTCCTCGATGCGGCGGAACTTGTCCTTGATGGCATTCGTGACGTGCGGGATGACCTGCACCGTGCCGCCGAGAAAGTCGCCGCGGCGCTCGCGACGGATGAGACTTTGGTAGATAGCGCCCGTGGTGAAATTGGAGTCGCGCGTGAGGTTCTCGTCGATGAAGCGCTCATAATGCCCCAGGTCGAGGTCGCTCTCATAGCCGTCTTCCGTTACGAAGACCTCGCCGTGCTGGAACGGGCTCATGGTGCCGGGGTCGACATTGAGATACGGGTCGGCCTTTTGCATGGTGACCTTGTAGCCACGGCTCTTAAGCAGTCGCCCGAGCGACGCCGCCGTGATGCCCTTGCCGAGCGACGACACCACGCCACCAGTAACAAAGATGTGCTTCGTCATATGTTGTACCTGCGCTTTCCCGCTTGGAACGTTCGTCCTTACGGGTCTTTATCGTAGCACTCCGCAGCCCCGGCGGTACGCAACACAATGTGTTTATCGATTTGAAATCGCCCGCGCGGCGTTTCATGCACAATGCTACATGTCGCGGTTGCGCTGTGCCGCGGCGCGAGCGGCATCGATCACGGCGGCACGCATGCCGCCCGCCTCGAGTGCGGCAACCGCTTCGATGGTTGTGCCCGCCGGCGAAGACACCATATCTTTGAGCACCGCCGGATGGGTACCGGTTTCAAGCAGATACTTCGCCGTACCGAGCACGGCCTGCTCGGCAAAGGTGTATGCCTGGGCGCGCGGCATGCCCTCGGCAACGGCTGCATCGGCAAGCGCCTCGATAAACACGCACACGTACGCCGGCGAGCTACCGGAAGCCGCGATCACCGCATCGATCAGATGCTCGGGCACCACCTCGGCGCGCCCGAAACTCTCGAACAGCCGCTTCACGTAGACAATCTCGTCGGGCGAAACGTTGGCGTTTGGCGTGAGCGAGCTCATCCCCGCGAGCACCATCGCCGGAAGGTTGGGCATGACGCGCACGATCTTGCGGTCATGACCCACCAGGCCTTCGAGTCGCGCTATCGTAACGCCGGCGGCAATCGAGATGACCAGTGTGTCCGAGCCGAGAGCAGGCGCGAACCCCGCTACCACATCATCGAGATACTGTGGCTTGACCGCGATGAGAACCATCTCGGCCCCATCAACCGCCTCGGTGTTGTTGCACGTCCCCGTGCATCCCAGCTCGCCCGCAAGGCGTTCTTGCGAAGCGGCAGCCACGTCGGACACCACGATCTCGTCGGGAGCGATGAGCCCTGCCGACACGATGCCCTTCACGATGGCGCTTCCCATGTTCCCGCAACCAATGAGCGCGAGCTTCTTCTGCATGACGAGCCTCCTTGCAACGGATCAAAACGGCACGCGAACCTGAGAGCGGCAACGAGACCGTTGCGCCCATGTCCAGAATCCGAGCCGTTCCTGCATCGTAGCAGATGCCGCCACGCTAGGTCGATACAGGCACGACGTGCCGCAAACCGTAACATGTGCGTTCGCACGAAACGGCTCGCATGTTGCTCTCGCGCAAAACGCACGATCGGCCGTTCGTTGTGGCACAATTGAGACCGTTGGCCCGCACCGCGGAGCCGCTTGGAATCTACCGGCATCTGTCGCCTGTTCGCCGCGTAAGAAAGGCATACCTATGCGTCAAGGGTTCGATAACGACCGTTACATCTCTTCCCAGGCTGCCCACATCAAAGAGCGCATCGCACAATTCGGCGGCAAGCTCTATCTCGAGTTCGGCGGCAAGCTCTTCGACGACTACCATGCCAGCCGTGTGCTTCCCGGCTTCGAGCCCGACAGCAAGTTCCGCATGCTCAAGAGCCTCTCCGACGACGTCGAGGTCATCATCGCCATCAATGCGAACGACATCGAGAAGAACAAGGCACGCGGGGATTTGGGCATCACCTACGATGAGGACGTGCTGCGCCTTGCCGATATCTTCCGCAGCAACGACTTCAAAATCGCCGCCGTCGTGCTCACCCAATACGCGGGACAGCCTGCCGCGGAGGCCTTCCGCCGGCGCCTGGCGATGCTCGGCATCTCCTGCAAGCTTCACTACCCCATTGAGGGCTATCCGCACGACATCGAGTCGATTGTCTCCGAAGAGGGCTACGGCAAAAACGAGTTCGTCGAGACGACGCGCCCGCTCGTTGTGGTCACCGCGCCCGGCCCCGGCTCGGGCAAGCTCGCCACCTGTCTCTCCCAGCTCTACCACGAGCACAAGCGCGGCGTGGCAGCCGGCTATGCAAAATTCGAGACCTTCCCGGTGTGGAATCTCCCGCTCAATCACCCCGTCAACATTGCCTACGAGGCGGCGACGGTCGATTTGGACGACTCGAACATCATCGATTCGTTCCACCTCGAAGCACATGGCGAGACGACCGTGAACTACAACCGCGATGTGGAAGCCTTCCCGGTGGTGCACGCCCTTATGGAGAAGATCTTGGGCGAGAGTCCGTACCAGTCCCCCACCGACATGGGCGTGAACATGGTGGGTTTCGCCATCTCCGACGACGAGGCGTGCCGCGAAGCTGCCAAAATGGAGATTGTGCGCCGCTATTTCACCGCAGCGGTCAACGTGAAGCGCACCGGCATGGGCCAAGATCATGTGGACAAGCTCAAGCTCATCATGAAGAAGGCCGGTGTAGACAAGGACTACTCGCCTGCTCGCTCGGCAGCGCTGCTTAAAGAAGAGACCACCGGGGCGCCGGTGGGTGCGATGATCCTGCCCGACGGCCACGTGGTAACGGGCAAAACCTCCACGCGCCTCGGCGCGGCCAGCTCGCTCATCATGAACGCCCTCAAGGCTGTAACGGGTGTCGACATGGAGCTCGAGGTCATCAGCGACGACGCCATCGAACCCATCAGCCGTCTCAAAACCCAGCAGCTCGGCAGCCGCAATCCGCGCCTGCACCCCGATGAGACGCTCATCGCGCTCTCCATCACCTCGGCCACAAGCGAGGTGGCGGCGCGCGTGCTCGCCGGCCTGCCCGAGCTACGCGGCTGCGATGCGTTCTTCTCGGTGATCATCTCCTCCACCGATGAAGCGCTGCTCAAGCGCCTCGGCATCAACGTATGCTGCGAGCCCAAGTTCGAGCGGAGCGGCTACTACCACAAGTAGGCGGCGCACCGGCGCACCGCCTGCCATACACCCAACGTGGGCATTTCGCACGAAGGGCGCGCTTGCACCTGCGAGCGTGCCCTTCGCGTGTTCGTGGCCTATTTCAGCGTGGCGTACATCACGGCCTTGATGGTGTGCATGCGGTTCTCCGCTTCGTCGAACACCTTGGAGCGGCGCGACTCGAACACCTCGTCCTCGGCCTCCATCTCGGTGACACCAAACTTGGCGGCGATATCGGCACCGATGGTGGTATTGGTGTCGTGGAAGCTGGGCAGACAGTGCAGGAAAATCGCCGAGGGGTCGGCAAGCTCCATAACCTGCGTGGTAACGCGATAGGGCTCGAGCTGTTCGATGCGCTCGGCCCATACCTCGTCGGGCTCGCCCATCGAGACCCATACATCGGTATAGATGACATGCGCGCCAGCACATGCCGCCTCAACATCTTGGGTCAGCGTGATGGTGCACCCGTTCTCAGCGGCGATGGGCTCGCACGCCTCGACAACATCGGAGGCGGGCATGCATGCCTCGGGTCCGCAGGCAACGAAGTTCATGCCGAGCTTCGCGCATACCACCATGAGCGAACGAGCCACGTTGTTCTTCGCATCGCCCATAAAGACCAGCGTTTTACCTTTGATGTCGTAGTTGAAGTTCTCCTGGACGGTCAGGATGTCGGCGAGCATCTGCGTGGGATGCCACAAATCGGTGAGGCCGTTCCACACGGGTACGCCAGATTTGGCGGCAAGCTCCTCAACGTCTTCCTGCGCGAATCCGCGGAACTCGATGCCGTCGTACATGCGGCCGAGCACGCGCGCGGTGTCCTCGATGGACTCCTTCTTGCCCATTTGCGACGAACCGGGGTCGAGATAGGTCACGCCCATGCCCAGATCCATCGCGCCCACCTCGAAGGCGCAGCGGGTACGCGTTGAGGTCTTCTGGAAGAGCAGGACGATGTTTTTGCCCTCGAGGTAGCGGTGCGGAGTACCGGTGCGCTTGAGATCCTTGAAATTGCGGGAAAGCGTAAGCAGGTACTCGATTTCCTCGGTAGAGAAATCCAGCAGCTTCAGAAAGCTGCGACCGGAGAGGTTGACACCCATCGTCATCGTCCTTTCTTCCTTGCGGCTACCATATACGATCGCGCGCGTGCGCGCCGGGTTGCATCGACGCAGCGGTGCCGCCGCGTTCGAATCAGCGTACCACGCGCCACGGGCGATACCGTCGCGAAGGCAGATGGAAACAATTGGCATCTCGCGCGCGACGCGACAGCAAGCATCCTGCTCCCGCTCGTAAGGACTTGATAAAGCTTTTGCATCCCCGCTGCAGCGGCATCGAGGTGCGCGTATAACTAGAGAGCTTATATACTGAGAGGGATAGCGAGCGATGAAGAGACGAGGTCGTCATGGCATCGAAACACAATAAAGCGGCAGACAAGGGCAAGAAGAAGCGCAAGGAGCAGGGCATGCGCATCTCGCGCTCCGATCGCTACGATTACTCATACACGCAAAATCGCGAGCTGAGCTGGCTGCGCTTCGACAACCGCGTGCTCGACGAGGCATTCGACGAGAGCGTGCCGCTGTTCGAGCGCATGAAGTTCGTCTCAATCTTCGAGTCGAACCTCGACGAGTTCTTTATGATCCGCATCGGCGGTCTCTCCGATCTGGCCACGCTCAAACATCAGCCGGTCGACAACAAGAGCAACCTCACGCCGTCCGAGCAAATCGACGCCGTGTTCAAGACGCTCCCGCCGCTCTGGGATCGCGCGGTCTCGGTTTTCCACGATATCGAGGAGGCGCTCGACGGCTACGGGATGTCGCGTGCGCGTCCAGATGAGCTTTCCGGCGATGAGCGCACCTTCGTGGAACGCTACTTCCAGTCCTACGTGTCGCCCGTCATCTCGCCGCTCGTCATCGATCCCCGCCATCCCTTCCCCAACCTGCGCAACGGTGCGCTCTATCTGGTATGCGCGCTCGACAGCGATGAGGAAGGGCGCCTGTTGGGCCTCATCGAGATTCCACCCTCGATGAATCGTGTGGTCGAGATTCCCAGCACGCCCGGTCTGTATCGCTACATCCTGCTCGAGGACATCATCCTCACCTGCCTCACGAGCTGCTTTGGCTCCTTCACGCCGCTTGACCGCGCCGTCATCCGCGTCACGCGCAACGCCGACATCGATCCCGATGGCGAAGGCGTCGAGGAAGAGGAAGACTACCGTCAGCACATGAAGAAGATCCTGAAGAAGCGCCTGCGCCTCCAGCCGGTCTGTCTTAACGTGTGCGGATCGCTCGAAACAGGCACGCTCAAGATGATTCGCAAGTCGCTCGGACTTGCCGCGCGCTCGGTTATGGTGCGCGACATCCCGCTCGATCTGGGGTATGTCTACTCGCTCGAAAGCCACGTGCCCGAGGCGGCGCGCACGGCACTGCTGTTCAAGCCGTTCCGCCCTCAGCCGAGCCCTATGTTCGAGGCAGGCAGGCCCATCTCCGAGCAGGTCATCGAGGGCGACAAGCTCTTGTTCTACCCGTACGAATCGATGAATCCCCTGCTCGACCTCATGCACGAGGCCGCCTTCGACGACGCGTGCATCTCGATGCGCATCACGCTGTACCGCGTGGCGAAGCAGTCGCGCCTGTGCGAAGCGCTCATCGATGCCGCCGAGAACGGCAAAGAGGTCACCGTGCTCATGGAACTCCGCGCGCGCTTCGATGAGCAAAACAACATCGAGTGGGCGGAGCGCCTGGAGGAGGCGGGCTGCACTGTCATCTACGGCTCCGAAGGGTTCAAGGTCCATTCCAAGATCTGCCAGATCACCTATCGCCACGGCATGGCGCTCACCCGCATCACGCTGCTCGGCACCGGCAACTTCAACGAGAAGACGGCACGCCTCTACTCCGACTTCATGCTCATGACGGCGCACCCCGGCATTGGTGAGGATGCCAACTCGTTCTTCCGCAACCTCACCCTCGGCAATCTACGCGGCCACTACCGCTACCTGGGCGTGGCGCCGGCGGGGCTCAAGCCCATGGTGATGAACGGTCTCAACCGCGAGATCGAGCGTGCGCGCGCCGGCGAGAAGGCCCGCGTGTTCTTCAAGATGAACTCGCTCACCGATCGCGAAATCATCGACAAGATTGCCGAGGCGAGCTCGGCGGGCGTCGAGGTCCAGATGATCATCCGCGGCATCTCCTGCCTGTTGCCCGGCATCCCCGGCAAAACCGAGAACGTGCACATTCGCTCTATCGTGGGCAGGTTCTTGGAGCACGCCCGCGTGTATTCGTTCGGCGTCGACTCCGACCTCATCTACCTCTCCTCCGCAGACATGATGACGCGCAACACTGAGCATCGCGTGGAGATTGCCTATCCGGTGCTCGACCCCGCCTGCCGCGCGCTCGTGCAAAGCTACATCCAGGCACAGCTCAAAGACAACGTCAAAGCACGCGAGCTCTCGCCTGCCGGCACCTGGGAGCATGTGAAGGTAGAGCCCGGTGCCGAGCCGTTCAACTCCCAAGAGGTCTTACTGGCGCAAGCCTATGAGAAGGCTGGCCGCGAGGCAGCAAAGCAAGCCGATCGCATCTCGCCGGTGCGGCCCGCGGCATCTGCCGCTCCAGCAGCGCCAGCCGCACCCGCCACGGCAACAGCACCCGTAACGCCCGCGCATCCAGAGCCCTCCGCCGAGGCGGCCGCCACCGCACCCGAGCCCACATCGACGCCCCAGGCGCAGGCTGCACCCGACATCGCCGTGCAGGCAACGTTGATCGAACCCCAAGAAGATGCACACGCTGAGCGCCCGCAGCAAACGAAGCGCGCCGCGCTCGCCAAGCGACCTGCGGGACGCGTGCGCACGGGGCTTGCGCTCATCGGGCTCGGCATCAAAACGCTCATCCGCGGCAACAAGAACAAGTAGCGAGGACACAGGCAGCGAGGACACGAGATGAATCTAACCATCGAGCGCATGGTATATGGTCCCGATGGGCTGGCGCACACATCCGACGGCAAGACGGTCTTCGTCGCCGGCGGCGTAGCCGGTGACGTGGTTGAAGCTCAGATCACCCGCGAGGAAAAGAGCTACGCCCGCGCGCAGGCAACCGCCATCCTCGAGCCGTCGCCCCTTCGCGTCGACGCCCCCTGCCCCTACATCGGCGTGTGCGGCGGTTGCCCGTGGGGTGCGCTCAGCATCTCCGCTCAGCGCGCCGCAAAATCCGAAAACCTCGCAAGCGCGCTCGAACGCACCGGCAAACTCACGCCCTCTGAGGTCGCCTCGATCGTGCAGCCGCTCCGCCATGCAAAAGCCGCTTGGGGCTATCGCAACAAAGTCGAGCTCTCGCCCACCGAAATAAACGGCAAATTCGCCCTCGGCATGCACGGCCGCGACGCCGCGCAGATCATCCGGGTCGATCGCTGCCCGCTTTTCGAGAAGAAATTCCCGCGCGCCGTGAAATCCGTAGCCGGGGCGCTCGCCTATATGGGCAACTCGCGCGACCTTGCGCTCGAGCGCGTGGGCATCCGCGCCAGCAGCCGCACCGGGCAGCTCCAAGTAGCACTCTGGACGCCCACGGGCGGCTTCCCGCGCGCGCAGGTCGCACGCGTTCTTGGCGATGCGCTTGCGCCTTCGAGCGTGGTGCGCGTTATGAGCAAGGGAGACGCTGCGGCCAGGCGCGTGAGCGCGCTCGAGGTACTCTCGGGCAACCCCACGTGGGAAGAGCACATCTCAGGCGAGCGCATGCGCATCTCGGCTCCCTCGTTCTTCCAAGTCAACACCGCCGCTGCCGAGCTGCTCATCGAGCTTGTCATGGAAGCCCTCAACCCGCGCGAAGATGAACTCGCCTGCGACCTCTACTGCGGCGCCGGCACGTTCACCATTCCGCTTGCCCGCCGTGCGGCGTTTGTCTCCGCCGTCGAGGCGTATGGCCCGTCCGTGCGCGATCTCAGACGCAACATCGACCTTGCGGGGCTCGACAATGTTGATGTGATTGGCGGCGATGCGGTGCGCGAGTTTCCCGACCAGGATATCGACGTGCTTGTGGTCGACCCACCGCGCGCGGGACTTGCGCCTGAAGCAATCGACCTCATCGCGCAGACCGCTGCGCGCGACGTGGCGTATGTCTCCTGCGATCCCGCAACATTTGCCCGCGATATCAAGCGCTTCCACGACGAGGGGACGTTCCGGCTCGTCTCGGCCACGCCGGTCGACCTGTTCCCGCAGACGTTCCACTGCGAAACCGTAGGACATCTCACGCGCACGCGCTGATAGCGGCGCGCAGAGCGGGGTATAACCCAAGATGTTCGTACCTCTCGCCCCTTTTTGGGGCACGCGCGCGAAAGGAAGCCCCATGTCCGCTGTTGCCGTGCTTGTCGCCGACGGTTTCGAGACCATCGAATGCTTAACGATTGTCGATGTGCTTCGGAGGGGCGGCGTGCGCGTCGCGCTGGTGTCCACCATGTCCACGCGCGATGCGGTGAGCTCCCAGCAGATTGGCATCGTGTGCGACTACACACTCGACGAGGTCGATTTTGACGAGTACGACTACATCGTGCTGCCCGGCGGGCTTCCCGGCACCACGAATCTCCGCCGCAACCAGCGCGTCTGCGATCTGGTGAGCGAATTTGCCACAACCAAGCACGTCGCCGCCATCTGTGCCGCCCCCTCCATCTTGGGCGAACTTGGACTTTTGGTGGGACGTCGCGCCACGTGCTTCCCCGGCTTTGAGAAGACCTTCCCCGCGGGCACCTATGCGGGCGGCAAGACCGTTGTGGTCGACGGCAATATCATCACCGCATCCGCCATGGGGCAAGCGCTGCCGTTTGCACTCGCCGTGCTCGAAGATATCGCCGGCAAGACCGCTGTCGCCAAGGTTCGCGAGGGTATCCAGCTATGATCCTCGCCTCACAGTCCCCGCGCCGTATCGAACTCATGCACGAAGCGGGCTATGAGTTCCGCGTCATCCCCGCCGATATCGACGAGACCCCTCACGCAGGCGAAGACCCCTTTGCGCTCGTGCAGCGTCTCGCGAACGAGAAGGCGCAGTGCATCTGCAGCACAGACGCTGCTCCTGGCGAGATCGTCCTTGCCGCAGACACGACCGTCTGCCTTGACGGCTGCTCGCTCGGTAAGCCCGCAGACGAAGACGAGGCGTTTGATATGCTGCAGCGCCTCTCCGGCAAAACGCATCAGGTTGCCACAGGCGTCTGCATCGCCACGGGAAACGGTGCGCTGCCGACATGCTCGTTTATCGACATCTCCGATGTCACGTTCTTCCCGCTCACCGAGCAGGAAATGGTCGACTACGTTCGATCGGGCGAGGCGCTCGACAAAGCCGGCGCCTACGGCATCCAGGGAGCGGGCGGCAGGCTCCTGGTTGAGCGCATCGCCGGCGACTTCTACAACGTTGTCGGCCTGCCCATCGCAAAGGCCTATCGCACGATTAACCACCTTATGAGACAGGGCGGTTTCTAGCCCCAAGCGCAAAGGAACAATCACTCCATGTCTGCATCACCCCAGCTCACACCCCTGCCCATCACCTCGATCGAGGGCTTTTGCATGGGCCATGCCACCAACCTCGAGGCAGGCACGGGCTGCACGGTCATCGTAGCGCCCCGCGGCGCCGCTGCCGGCGTGGACGTACGCGGGGGCGCTCCCGCCTCACGCGAAACCGATCTCTTGCGCCCGGAGAACACCGTCGAGGCAATTCACGCCGTATGCCTCTCGGGTGGATCGGCGTACGGGCTCGAAGCTGCCTCCGGCGTAGCGCGCGAGCTCGAACAGCGTGGTATCGGGCTCGATACCGGCCCTGCACTCGTGCCCATCGTGTGCTCGAGCTGCATCTTCGATCTTGCCTTCGGCGACGCTCACGTGCGCCCAGGCACAACAGACGGCATCGCCGCCACACGCGCCGCGCTCGATGGCCCATCGCAAAACGGGCTCGCAGAAGGATGCGTGGGCGCCGGTACCGGTGCCACCGTGGGCAAGCTCAACGGGCCGGCATGCGCCATGAAGGGCGGCCTTGGAGCACGCGCCTATCAGCTCGGCACGCTCAAGGTTGGTGCTATCGCCGTGGTAAACGCGTGCGGCAATGTTTGCGATCCTGTGACGGGAAACGCGATCGCCGGCATGCGCCACACGCCCGACTCCTCTGAGATCGTCAACATGGAAGAGGCCATGCTTGCCGCAGGCCTGCATGCGCAGATGCCGCTCGACCGCACGAACACCACCATCTCGTGCATCGTGACCAACGCACGCCTCACCAAAGCGCAGGCAACCAAGGTGGCGCAGATGGCCGCAGACGCCTATGCGCACGTTATTCGACCCACGCACACCACAAACGACGGGGACACCATCTACGTGCTCGCATCGGGCGAGATCGATGAGACGGTCCCGCTCGACGTCATGGGCCTTGCCGCTACGCGAGCCCTCGAGGCGGCACTCGTTGCCGGCGTCACCGAAGCAACCGGGCTCCACGGCATCCCCGCCGCGTGCGATCTCGCCTAGTTGAACTTGAAGATCTTCTCTGCCAGATGGTAGCCGCCGAGCGTGATCTTCTCCCCCGCCTTGGTGGGAAGATTCGTGCCGATGCCCAGCAGGCCCCAACGAGCCTTGCGATACATCTTCTCGTCGAACTGCTTAAGATCGTCCCAAAGCTTGCGCAGATTCCCCGGCATGGCAGGATCATCGGAAAGCTTGGTGAACACCGAGCAGATCGTCATCATCATGGTGAAGTAGTGCATCATGTATGCGCGCAGGCGCGGCTCGGCAACCTCGGTATAGAGGTGATACGACTCCATCATGATACGCGTGATACGGAACTGCTGGTCGAGACGCTTGACCATCGTCGCCTCATTGACACTCTGCCCCTCGCGACCGATGAAGTACCGGTACAGGTCGATATCCGCATAGTAGAGCGTCTTGCAGCGTGGCAGCGGCACGTAGGCGTAGATGTTATCGACGTAGAACGTATGCGCCGGCATGGGGAGCTCGGCAGAGCGAAGCACGTCCGTGCGATAGCACAGGCTGTGCATGAGCAGGTTCTGATCGGGGCGGAAATGTCCGATCTCGTTCCAGCCAAACACCTTCTTGCGAGGCAGCGCCGAGCGATAACTCACCGCGTTGCGTTTGTTCTCGTAAACCTTCTCGTACACGTAATTCGAAATAAACAGATCGACGCGCACGCCGCGCTCTTCGAAACCGCGCAGCATGGAGAGCATCGTAGAGAGCGCCGTGGCATCGAGCCAGTCGTCTGAGTCGACCACCTTGTAGTAGGTGCCTTGTGCCTCGCGAAGCCCCGCGAGCACCGCCATGCCGTGCCCACCGTTCTCCTGATGCACGGCGCGAATGATGCCGGGGCAGCGCGCCTCCCACTCGTCTGCCTTCGCAGGGGTCTCGTCCACGCTGCCGTCATCGACGATGATGATCTCGATATCACCGGCATACCCCGATCCCTCGAGAATCGAGGTGATACAGCGGTCCATATCGGCCGCGGAGTTATAGCACGGAATACCGAAGCTGATGATCTTATGCATGGCAGGCGATAATCTCATCCGAAAGATCGAGAGCAGAAGCCGTTACTGCATCCATGTCGTAGTAACGATACTCAGCAAGGCGGCCCACCGGATGGAAGTTGGTGAGGTTCTGCACGCGCTCGAGATAGCGCTCGTAGAGCGCCTGGTTCTCGGGATCGATGATGGCGTAGTACGGGGTCTGGCCGCTGCCGGGTTCGTAGGCGTGGCTGAACTCCTTCATGATGGTGGTCTTGCCCGGCACCACCTGACCGGTCATGTTCTTGAACTCGGTGATGCGGGTGAAGTCCTCACTCGTGGTGTAGTTCACGGTACCCACCGGCTGGAACTGATCCTCATCGAGGGTCTCGAAGGCCATATCGAGCGTGCGGTACGGCAGCGCACCCAGATCGAGGCTGAAGAGCTCATCGAGGGGACCCGTGTAGACGACCTCGCCGCCATAGCACTTGCCACACACGTTGACATTCGTGTCGGTGATCTCGAAGATATCGCGGGCATCGACGTCCAGGAACACGTCGATCAGATCGTGATCGAGCATGTGCTCGAAGAGCTTCGTGTAGCCCTCGGCAGGCATGCCCTGGAACGGTGCCTGCGGGAAGTAGCGATCGTCGTCGCCGATGAAGATCGGCACGCGCCCCGTAACGGAGGGATCGATCTCGTCGGGGGTCTGGCCCCACTGCTTCATCGTGTAGTAGAGGAAGACGTTCTCGTAGACGTAGTCCGCGACCTCCTGGAGGTCGGGGTCGTTCTTCTTGCGCAGCTCCATGATGGGAACCTTCTTGTTCTCACCGAAGGCCTCCACGAGCTTCTGATAGAGCTCCTCGCCGCGCTCCTCACCGAAGGCGAGCTTGAGCGAGGTGTGGTTAAAGGGCACGGGCATGAGCGTGTCGTGGATGTTCGCAAGTACCTTGTGCTGGTAGTCGGTCCACTTGGTGAAACGCGACAGGAAGTTGTGCACGCGCTCATCGAAGGTGTGATAGATGTGTGGACCGTACACGTGAATAAGGATGCCGTCCTCGTTCTCGCAATCATAGGCGTTGCCCGCGATGTGGTCGCGGCGCTCGAGCACGGCAACACGGAAGCCGGCGCTCTCGGCGAGACGACGGGCGCAAACGGAACCAGCGTAGCCAGCGCCCACAACGATCATGTCATACGAGTCGGGGTTGAAGGTCTCGGGAAGACCAGATGTGATGTGCATCGACACTCCTTATTCGGGAAGCTCGGTCATGGAACTTCCAGCCAGCTCGGCGCGTACCGCCGAATTGTTCAGAGCGATTATAGCGCTCAGCGGCCTATAATAGATGTGCCACACAAGGAAAGCTCACTTGCCGGTCTGCAAAAAGCGGTCTGTGTACGTGAGCAAGATCTCAAGGAGCATCATGAGCGATTTCCTGACACGCATGAAAGACGCCGCCAAGTCCGACGTCAAGACCATCGTCCTGCCCGAGGGCGAGGACCCGCGCACCATCGAGGCGGCGAAGAAGATCGTTGCCGAGGGTCTCGCCAACCTTGTTATTTTGGGCGATCCCGCAAAGATTGACGTCGAGGGCGTCACGGTTATCGATCCAACCTCCCCCACCGCCCCCAAGCACGAGGCCTATGCGCAGAAGTTCGCCGAGCTCCGCGCTAAGAAGGGCGTGACCATCGAGCAGGCCCGCGCCCAGATGATGGATGCCACCTACTACGGCACCATGATGGTCAAGATGGGTGATGCCGACGGCCTCGTCTCCGGCGCGTGCCACTCCACGGCAAACACGCTGCGCCCGGCGCTGCAGATCTTGAAGACCGCCCCGGGCACCAAGCTCGTCTCCGCCTTCATGGTCATGTGCACCCAGACCCCCGAATTCGGTGCCGACGGCACGCTGGTCTTCGCCGACTGCGGCCTGAACATCGCCCCGACCTCTGATGAGCTCTCCGAGATCGCCATTGCTTCTGCCAACTCCTTCAAGACGTTCATGGGCGATGTCGAGCCCAAGGTCGCTATGCTCTCCTACTCCACCATGGGATCGGCCGGCGGCGACACGGCCAAGAAAGTCCAGGAAGCCACCGCGTTCGCCAAGGAAAAGGCTCCCGAGCTCGCCATCGATGGCGACCTGCAGCTCGATGCCGCCATCGTGCCCGAGGTAGCGCAGCTCAAAGCTCCTGAGTCCGCCGTGGCCGGCCATGCCAACGTGCTCGTGTTCCCCAACCTCGAGTGCGGCAACATTGGCTACAAACTCGTCCAGCGTTTCGGGCGCGCCGATGCGTACGGCCCCATCCTTCAGGGCATCGCCAAGCCGGTAAACGATCTGTCCCGCGGCTGCTCCGCTGACGACATCGTGGGCGTCGTGGCCATCACCGCCGTTCAGGCCCAGATGGCCGAGTAGTCACACGCGCAATATAATCGCACCCCAAGCCCCGGAAAGTCTTTTCGGCCATCCTCTAAGCCCTTGCTTCGGATGTACCGGATTCTTTTCCGGGGCTTCCCATTTTCTTTCATCAGATAATTACAATCGCGCTGATTGGGTCAACATTCGCTGCGGATTTCCATGCACGCCGCGTTTTTCTCATTTCTACGATCATTTTTGTCATTTAGTTCAGATTCCGGAGCGCTGGGGCCCTGGATAGGCCATATTACTAGGAATGTATCTAATTTAGGCGGCATAATTCTATAATATCTAGAATTATGCCGCCACTTTGACCAGCTTTGAAAGGCTGATGCGCCTTGAAAGCTCCGGAATCTGAACTAAATGACATATTTCAGGCTGTGATTCGTTTTTTTAATCGATATGCCTGTTCCCCAAGCGCTCATCCCCGCTGCGGAATGGTGAGCGTAAAGGTCGTAACGCCGTTCTCGCTCCTAGCCGTGATGTCTCCCCCGTGCGCGCGAGCAATCTCGCGGGCGATCGCCAAGCCAAGGCCAGCACCTCCCGTACTTGCACTCCGCGCGCTGCCTTCGCGGTAGAACTTCTCGAAGATCCTCTCAAGGTGGGCGGGCGATATCTCCTTGCCGTGGTCCACCACGGCTATCGAGCAGTTGCCACACGACTTGTGCTCTGCAGCGGAATCTGCAGTTGAATCCACCTGAGCGATGACCTGTACCACGGAATTCGTATCTGCATAAGCCAGAGCGTTTCGCATGATGTTGCCCATAGCGCGGAACAGCTTTTCCGCATCGGCGAATATATCGGTTTCCTCCGGAGCACTCACAGCGATTTGGATGGCGCGCCGCGCCGCTTCCGGCTGAAACTCATCGGCAAGCTGCTCGCAGAAGGTCGCAAGGTCGAACCGGGAGCGCTCCAGCTCGAGCGAACCGATGTTGAAGCGCGTGATGTCAAAGAACCCATCCATCATCTCGTCAAGGCGATAGGCCTTGTTCAGCGCTGATGAAATATACCGCTCACGCTGCTGAGCAGGCATATCTGGCGCCTCGTCGAGCAATGACAGGTAGCCGATCACCGATGTAAGGGGCGTCTTGATATCGTGCGCGAGATAGGCAACGAGCTCATTTTTGCGCCCCTCCGCCTCGCGCGCCGCGCGCTCGCGCTGCTCTTGCTGCTTGCGTACGTCCTCGACCATCGCGCGGTCCTCGGTAACGTCATCGGGAAGATCGGGCAGCTGATCACGCCCGTCGACGACCGCCCGCACCATCTCGTAAAGCGCATCGTATCGCACGAGCGGACGACGCAGCGATGTGGCAATGATGAGCACCGGGCCGCCCATGATCGCGATTACGGTGCCTATGCGCAGCATCCATCCCAACAGCTCGTAGAGGGTGCTATCCGTACGGACAACGTGCCCGTCTCCGTAGGCGTTGTACGTTACAAAGGGGTTACTGTCATCTGCCCATGAATAGACGACCGCGCTTTCGAGGTCATCTGCCAAAGCGAGCGCCGCTTCGGGGGCAACCCGGTCGAGCAAACCAGCATCTTGCTCAAGCGCTGCTCGCAACGTGACGCGCGCCAGGTCATACGCGATGCTCTCGATCCCCCATTGGTCCGTCCATGTTTCCCAAAGCTCACCCATATCGTTGCGAGCCTGCTGCGCTGAGGCGAGCAGCGATTGCATGTCCGCCGATGTGGGCTGGAGCGAACCTTCGAGACAGCTCGCGAGGTATGTTGACACGAGATCCTTCTTGACATCCTCCTGGGCACGAGCAATCTCAAGCTTGAGGCTGGACCCAAGCTCGTCGGGCGAGACCTCCTCTTCTGTGTTCACGGCTGATCGAAATGCGGTATAGAACGTCATACTCTGATTGAGCTCGAGCAGCACGAACCACATGCCAGCGAGTACCGCGAAAAAGAGTGCAAACAGGGCAACGACGCGCACCATCTCGCGTTTGAACAGGCGCACACCGCGCGCAGAAAGGTGGTAACGAGAACGAATGGCGCATTCTTTCGCATGATTTAGCATGATGAACCCTCCGTTTCTGGTGGTAGCGGATGCTTGGTGTTACATACGCCCGTTGCCAAGCGGTAGCCCACACCCCACACCGTCACAATATGCTCGCTCGCAGGGTCGACCGCCGCGAGCTTGCGACGAAGACGCCGGATATAAACCATGACGGAGTTGCGCGAGGACGGAAGCGGATCCTCGTGCCAAGCGCTTCGGTAGAGCTCGCCGGTTGGTACCGCCGCTCCACCGGCGCGCGCAAGCGCAACGAGCAGATCGAACTCCGTGGGCGTGAGCTCGAGCGCAACGTCCATGAGCTCGGCGGTGCGTCTCATAAGATCGCACGTCACCGGACCGCATCGGACCACGGTTGCGCTCTCAGGACCAGCATGGCCACGCGCGCGTCTCAAATGAGCCTTGATGCGCGCCACCAGACCACGGGGCTTGAAGGGCTTGGTTACGTAATCGTCGGCACCCACGGCGAATCCTGCAACTTGAGAGATATCGGTGTCCTTCGCCGTAAGAAACAGCACGGGAACCTGTGAGGTGGCGCGGATGCGACGACACACCTCGTAGCCATCCATCTCGGGCATCATGATGTCGAGCACCACCATGTCGATGTCGTGCTCCTCGAGCAGCGCGAGCGCCGCCCGTCCGCTTGTGCAGGTGAGCGCCTCGATTCCCTCACGTCGCAAAAGCTCGGCCACGATGGCAACAACATCAGGCTCGTCATCGCAGATCAACACCGTTGACATCACGTCCTCCTTCCGCTGGCATCTTTCCAGCGCGCGCTTTTTCACCTTCATGGTATGCCTTGGGCGCAATGCGGCTGCATACGAGCGCTTGTTTTCAGCATTGTTCAGAGATGGCGCGGGCAAGACGCTCCCCTTGCACGCCAAACGCAAAAAGGCCGCCGGCTGAAATGCCGGCGGCCCGTCAAGTCGTCTTGCGATAGCTTTGACGTTAGCCCAGAAGCGCCTCGACGTCGAGCGCAATCATGAGCTCCTCGTTCGTGGGAACGACGAGCACCTTGATCGCCGAGTCGGGCGTAGAGATGACGCGCGGATCATCCGAGCGCACCGCGTTGAGCTCGGGATCGATCTTCACACCCATCCAGCCCAGGCGCTCGGCAACGGCAGCACGGAGGTAGTCGGAGTTCTCGCCAATACCAGCGGTGTACACCATGGTGTCGACGCCCTCCATGGAAGCAGCCATCTCGGCGAAGAGCTGCGCCACGCGGTAGGTGAACATCTCGACGGCGACCTTGCAGTCGTTGTTGCCCTCCTCCATGCCGGCGATAACGTCGCGGGAGTCGCTCGAGACACCAGAAACGGCGAGCAGACCGGACTGCTTATTCATCATGGTATCGATCTCGTCGATGGACATGCCGGCCTCGCGATAGAGGTAGAACACCGTCGCCGGATCGAGCGTGCCGCAGCGCGTGCCCATGATGAGGCCGTCGAGCGGGGTGAGACCCATGGTGGTGTCCTTGCAGCGGCCATCCTCGATGGCGCAGAGGCTCGCACCGGAGCCCAGGTGGCAGCTGACAACCTTATGCGCCTCGCCGCCCAAGAACTCGTTGACGGTACGCCAGATATAGCGATGGCTCGTACCGTGAGCGCCGTACTTACGCACATGGTACTTGTCGACCACGTCACGCGGCAGGGCATAGCGCCATGCGTGCTCGGGCATGTTGTAGTGGAACGCGGTATCGGGAACGATCACGTTGCCCAGATCGGGGAACATATCGCGGCAGATCTCGATAACGTCGGCCTCGGCGTAGTTGTGCAGCGGCGCCAGCGGGGCAACCTCGCGCACCCAACCGAGCGTCTCGTCGGTCACGACGGCGGACTCGGGGAAGTACCAGCCACCCTGCACCACGCGATGGCCGATGCCCTCGATGGGGGCGTCGACACCCTTGAGTAGATCGAATACGTGGCCAACGGCGGTGCGATGATCGGGCATCTCGACCTCGAGCGTGCCCTTCTCGCCGTTCAGTGTGTAACCGATGAACGAACCATCGATGCCGATGCGCTCGCAGTTGCCCTTGGCGAAGACCGTACCGGTCTGGGTGTCGAGCAGCTGGAACTTAAGGCTCGAGCTACCGGCGTTGATAACGAGAACGTTCATGAGACTCCCCTCGTGAAGACCATCGGCCGTCACACACGGCGGCCACATACAGTTTAATCATACCGCAGAATGAAGGACGGGCGCGGCTTAGACCAGACCCTCACCAAGGTCCTTGCCGCCCAGCACGTGCATATGAAGGTGCATCACCGTCTGACCCGCCGCGGCGCCGGTATTGGCGATCACGCGAAAGCCCTCGTCGAGGCCTTTAATCCGTGCGACCTCGGCGATGGCGTGAGTCATCGCCTCGAGCACCGCTCCGGGCACACCGTCGACGATGTTCTCGAAATGCTGCTTGGGAACGACGAGCGTGTGAACCGGCGCTTGGGGATTAAGGTCGTCAAATGCGATGACGAGCTCGTCTTCGTACACAACGGTGGACGGGATCTCGTGGTTGGCGATCTTGCAGAAAATGCAATCAGACATGGAAGCTCCTCTCGTGCATTACCGGTAGTTTACAGCTTCAGCTCATCCGAGGTGTCGGCGGGGCCAGCATCGACAAGGGTATCGCCACCGTCGACGTCCTTCATAAGAACGCTCACCTTCTGCTCGGCATCGGCCAGGCGCTCACGAAGGCTGCGCAACAACTCGACGCCGCGCGTATAGCTCTCGAGCGACTCCTCGAGCTCCATATCACCCGATTCAAGTGCGCGAATAATGCGCTCGAGCTCCTGAGACGCCTCCTTGTAGCTCAGATCTGCTACGGGTTTCTGATCTGCCATGCTCTATGCCTTTCTCTCAGGGTATGCACTACCCGTTGTCTACCACACCGGTTACCGTACCGGCAACCTCGCCATCGCCAAAGCGCACGCGCAGCGCATCGCCCGGCGCGAAGTTCTTGGCACTCGTCGCAACTCCGCGCTCGTCGTACGCGATGGCATAACCGCGCGCGAGCACCTTGAGCGGCGAGAGCGCATCGAGCTTCGCCGCCTGTGCCGCAAGGCCCGCGCGGTGCCCGGCGAGCAACGACTCACCCGCCCCATCGAGCCGCGAGGCGGCAAGCTCAAGGGCGGGGCGCGGTGCAGAGATAGATGCGCTCGCTGCACGGAGACGCGTCGCAAGATCGGCAACCGCACGCGCGAATCGCTCCTGCGCCTGCACGCCTGCGCGCTCGAAGCGGTCGGCCGTCTGCACAAGCTCGGAGGCACGACGCTCGACGATGTACCCTGGGCTGGTAAGACAACCATGTCGAGCAAACGCCTCGGTTGTGCGCCGCTCCTGCGCGAGCGTCGCCGAAATCGCCTGGCGAGCGCGCTGCGCACACGCAACGAGGTCGCGACGGGCGGCTTGCACGATGCCAGAGGTCGCCGTCGCCAAGCGCCGCTCGCGCGTGGCAAGCAGCTCGGCAAGCTCGGTGATGGCAGGAGCCACCGACTCTGCTGCCGCCGTAGGCGTCGAGCAGCGCCGATCGCTTACCATGTCGCAAATCGAGGTATCGGGCTCGTGCCCGATACCCGTGATTACGGGGACGGGACACGCGGCAACAGCGCGCGCAAGCTCTTCATCGTTGAAGGTCATGAGATCCTCGAAGGAACCGCCGCCGCGCACCAGCAAGATGCAATCGGGCGCAAGGTCGAGCGCCGCGGCGCGGGCAAGCCCCTCGATGAGCTCGGCGGGCGCACCGTCGCCTTGTACCTTCGCACCCACGCATACGAGCTCCACAAGCGGGTTTCTGCGGCGCAGCGTGCGCTTCACATCGTCGATAACGGCGCCGGAAAGCGACGTCACCACGGCAACACGCGTGCAAAACGCGGGGATGCGCCGCTTGCGCGCGTCGTCCATAAGGCCCTCGCGCCGCAGCTTCTCGGCAAGCGCTGCAACCTGCTGGCGCAGCAATCCCTCCCCCGCCAGCGCCAGCGAACGCGCCACGAAGCTCATACGGCCCGTGGGTTTATAGAGATTGAAGCCGCCGGTCAGCAGCACCTGCATACCGTCGCGCAGCTCAAACGCGCATTTCGCATAGACGCCGCGCCACACGATGCAGTCAACCGCACTCGAGTCGTCCTTGATCTGGAAGTAGCAGTGACCGCTCCGTGCGTTAGGGCCGCGAAAACCCGTCACCTCGCCGAGCATCGTAATCTGCGGCAACGCATCGAGCGCACCGGCGGCGAGTTCAACCGCCTGGGTGACGGAAAGCGCGTCTTTCGCCGTGCCACGCGGTGCGGACGCGGCTGTACCCGTTAGATTCCAAGCGCCCACGAAGCCTCCTTATCCTTCGATTCGTCGATGACAAGCATACGGCATCGCCCGGACACGCATCCAGCAGCTCCCTTGGCCGATGCCGGCCAACAGCACGCGATGATGCCACCCGAGAGAGGCGGCCCGCCCCTTCTGCTACGACCGATCGGAGCGCTGCAGGCGCCCCATGAGGTACAGCAGCTGCATAATCGAGGTCAGCGCAGCCGCCACATACGTGAACGCGGCAGCCGTGAGCACCTTGCGCGCGCCCTGGATCTGCTGGACGCTCATGCCGGAGTCCTCGATATAGGCAACGGCACGGCGACTTGCATCGATCTCGACAGGCAACGTGACCAGCTGGAAGATGACAGAGAAGGCAAACAGCGCAATGGAGAGCGTCTGAAGGCCGGCGAGATTCATGGCGACGCCGAGCATGAAGACCACGATCCACGCACTCTGCGTGAAGCTCACCACCGGCGCGAGCGTCTGGCGCACCTTCATGAATCCATACCCCTGTGCGCGCTGAACCGCATGGCCCGCCTCGTGGCAGGCAACCGCCACGCTTGCCACCGAGCCGCCCGACAGGTTCTCGGTCGAGAGGTACAGATTGTTGTCGCGCGGGTCGTAGTGGTCGGTGAGCCTGCCGTCGACGTGCTTGATGCCCACCTCGGTGCATCCCGCCTCGTTCAGCATGCGACGCGCCACCTCGGAGCCGGTGTCGCCGTCAGAGGGCACCTGCGCCCAGCGCTTGTACGTGTTGTTGATATAGGTCTGAGCAAGAAAACCCAACGCGATCGAGGCGGCAACCAAGATGAGGTACGCCGGATCGATCCCGAATCCATAGCCATAGTACAGCGGCATTGCATGCCCTCCGAATCGCTAGAGTATCTCGACGCGACGGTCTTTGACCGTAAGGCCCATGTTCCCCGAAAGCAGATCGTCTAAACGCGTTCCCACCAACTCGAAACGCCAACCCTCACGCAAGCGGCTGCGCTCGGGGCACTCGATATAGTCGACAAGATCGTCGCGCGAGGCAATCATGGCGGTTGCCACCCCCGAACGCTCGGACACCAAGCGGATGAGCGCATACATGAGGTCGCTCACGCTCTCCACGTCGCTCGAGGGCGACTTGCGCGCATGGTGCACCTCGGGCAGACGCTCTGCCGGACAGCGCATGCCGCGCGACACCGCGACGAGCGCCGCATCGACATCGGCCTCGGACAACTGCTCGGTACCGCGAATGCTTCGGAAATCGGCGGCGCTTTGAGGTGTGCGTTTCACCAGCGCGAGCAGCACTTCGTCTGACATGATCCACTTGCGGGGTATGTCGAGTTTCTCGGCACGCGCCTCGCGCCACGCCGCAAGCTCGCGGGCGATGGCAAGTTGGCGCCGCGTGAGCGAGTTCACGCGCTTCACCCGTCGGTACGCCTCGCGGCGATCGACCACGTAATGCGCGCGCTGTGTGAGCGGCCGCAGTTCATCGGCAACCCACGACAGTCTGCCAGCCGCCTCGAGACGGCAGCGAATGACGTCGTAGGCCTTGATGAGATAGCGCACATCGTCGAGCGCATACTCGATCTGTTTCGACGAGAGCGGGCGGCGCGACCAGTCGGTCAGCGATTCGGTTTTGGGCAGCGTCACCCCGCAGAATGCATGCACGAGCCCGTTGTACGAGATCTGCAGGCGCTCGCCCAAAAACGCCGCCGCAACCTGGGTGTCGAAGATGGGTGCCGGCAGCACGCCCAGCGTATGCAGCAAGACTTCCATATCTTGGGGGCACGCGTGAAACACCTTGAGGACGTGCTCGTTGGCGAGCAGCTCCTCGAGCGCGCTTGTATCGGAAAGCGCAAGAGGATCAATCGCCACGCACTCATCCGGCGTGGCAACCTGTACCAGGCAGAGCCTGGGATGATAGGTGCGCTCGCGCAAGAACTCGGTATCCACCGCAACGGCGGGATAGGTGGCCGCGCGGGAGCAGAATGCTTGTAAATCCTCAACTGTGGAAATATACATACACGTCCGATGCAGGGGTTGTCGCGAGGGAAACGCGGGTAGGATACAACAACGTAACTATACATTCCCAACTCACGATTAGGAAACCACGGCATGCGTTGCCTCATTATCCACAATCCGGTGTCCGGCCCCCGCTCAGACGAGATCTTCGCGTTCGCCCACGCGCTCTCGGCAGCAGGCGACGAGATCGTCATGCGCTTTTTAGGGCCTGCGGTGAAAAACGACGAGGTCGTTGCCGATGTCCGTTCGTTCGACCGCGTTGTCGTGTCGGGCGGCGACGGCACGGTCTCGAACCTGCTCGACTGTCTGCGCGACACCCACGTCCCCATTCTGGTGTTCCCCTCGGGAACCGCCAATCTGTTCTTCAACAACATCGGCAACGCCCCCGAGATCGCCGCGCTGGCGAGTGCGTGCCGCGCGGGGCGCACCGCATCGGTCGACATGGGCGAGCTGTTCTGGAAAGACGGCGCCGGCGAGCTCAAACGCCATGGGTTCATCATCATCGCCGGCTCGGGCTTCGACGCTACGATCATGGAGAAAGCCGAGCCGGCAAAGGGCGAGATCGGTGAGATTGCCTACTTCCTCTCCGCCCTCTCGACGCTCAAACCCGATGTGGCACATTTCACCATCGAGCACGATGGCGAAATCGACGAGATCGATGGCATCTCCTGCATGGTTGCCAACACGTCGGTCATCCAAAACGACATCAACCTCTTCCCCGGCTGCCGCATGGACGACGGCCTCATCGACATCGCCGTGATCGAGCCTGCCGCCCTCGTGCAGTTGCTCCCCACCGTGCTTGCCGGCGTCCTCGATCCGCAGGGCTTGGGGCTCGGGCGTCCGCAATTCAAGATGTTCAAAGCAAAAGAGGTCAAGGTCACCTGCACGCCCTCACTCGGCATGCAATTCGACGGCGAGGTCATCTCCAACAACACCGGCGTCTTTGGCGCGCGCGTGCTGCCAAGCTGCCTCGACATCATCATCGACGATTTCTCGAACCTCGCCTAACGTGCCGAAACACGCTCGCAATCTTTACGCCTCATCGAACATCTTCGCAGGACCTGCGGCAAAGCTGTGCTATAGTGCCCTCAACGCGATGCAACACCGCATCGAGCCGAGCACACGAAAGGAGCCGCCAGCATGATGTACGCACACAGCAACTCCCTCATGAACTGGTGGTGGCGTGGTGAGAACTCGGCCGGTCGTCGGTGAGCCCCTTCGCGCCAGCATTTTTTGGCACGCACAGGCCTCCGGTTTGACCGGGGGCCTTTTTTATCGGCCGCCTCGCCCGTTCGCACCACGCGCCTCCCTCCCCCAACGGTTTTCGCACACACATTCAGAAAGGTTGATCATCATGTCCCAGAACACTTCTCAGCCCCGCACCGTATCCACCGTCGACCGCGGCAAACTCGACATCAAGGCCCTCGTCCTGCTCGCGGTGCTGCTCGCCGCCGGCTTCATCCTGAACTTCACCGTGGGCAAGGCTATCTCCACCATCTCCGCCGGCACCATCGCACCAGAATTCATCATCTCGGCGTTTTGCCTCACCATCCTCATCGTGCGCCCCAATGCCGGTCAGGCACTCATCATCGGACTCGTCTCGGCGGCTGTGATCCAGATCACCACCACCTCCCCGGGTATCGACTTCGTGGCAGAGGGCATCGCCGCCGTTGTCATGGCGCTCATCGTCAACGCCGGCATGAAGACCGGCGCTAAGGCCATCATCCCCACCGTGGGCACCTTCGTGACGACGTTCCTCTCCGGTGCCATCTTCATGGTTATCAAGATGGCGCTCATGCAGTTTGACACGAGCCTCATCTCGCTTATGCTGCCCGTCGTCGCGCTCACCGCGGTATTCAATGCTATCCTCGTAGGCGCCCTGTATCTGCCCATCAAGCACGCGCTCAAGCTCGCCGACTAATCGTGCGGCACGCGTCACGAAAGGTTCCCATGCAGCCCATCATCGAGATGCGCGATGTCTCGTTCGCGTACGGGCATGACGCCCAAAACGCCCTCTCTCACATCACACTGAGCATTCCCGCAGGTTCTGTTACCGGTATCATCGGTCCCTCGGGCGCGGGCAAGTCCACCCTCGCCGCCGTGCTCTCCGGCGCGATCCCGCACCATTTCACCGGATCGCTCTATGGCGAGACCATCGTAGACGGCACCGATACCTGCGACATGACGCTCACCGACATCTCGCGCATCGTGGGCAGCGTCAACCAAGACATCGATGCCCAGATGGTCGCCTCGGTAGTTGAAGACGAGCTGTTGTTCGGACTCGAGAACTTCGGCGTCGCCCACGACCGCATCGAAGCGACCATCACCAGCGCGCTTGACGCCGTGGGCATCGCTGACCTGCGCGACCGTGAGATCGCCACGCTCTCGGGCGGACAGAAGCAAAAGGTTGCCATCGCCGCGATTCTCGCACTCGCCCCGCGCGTGCTCGTGCTTGATGAACCTACCGCCGCGCTCGATCCGGTAAGTTCGCGCATGGTTTTTGAATGCCTGCGTGATCTCAACGAGCGCGCGGGCATCACGGTGGTAGTTATCGAGCAGAAGGTGGCGCTCCTGTCGGAGTTCTGCGACCGCATGGTGGTCATGAACAAGGGCTCGATTGCACTTGAGGGAACGCCGCATGAGGTATTCGGCCATGCCGCCGAACTGCGTGCGATTGGCGTCGATAGCCCGCGTGTGGCACGCATCTCCAACAGCCTCATGTCCAAGGGTCTCTGTACGGCACACGAACCGTGCCTGAATGTCGAGGAGGCAGCGCAGCTCGTAGCCTCGATCGTGCCCGCCGGCGCCACGTGCGAGACATGCGTCTCGCCTGCGCCCCACACACCACGGCCGCATGCCGAGGGCGCACAGCCTGTCGTGCGCTTCCGCGGTGTCAACTTCGCCTATCCAGGCGGCGGTGCCTCGGTTAACAACCTCGAGATGACGGTCTACCCAGGCGAGCTGGTGGGTATCGTCGGCCAAAACGGTGCCGGTAAAACTACGGCCACCAAGCTGCTGAATGGCCTGCTCAAACCCTCCTCGGGATCGGTTGAGGTCGCCGGCCTCGACACGCGCGATGTCCCGGTATCGCAGATCGCGCGCCACACGGCGACCCTCTTCCAGAACCCCGATCATCAGCTCTGCAAGAACACCGTGCTCGAAGAGGTCGCCTTCGGCCTCGAACTCGCCGGCGTCCCGAGCAGCGAAGCGCAGCAGCGCGCCTCCCGCGTCATCGATCGCTTTGGACTGCCCGCCCACGAAGCGCCCTTTGCGCTCTCGCGCGGGCAGCGTCAGATGATTGCCCTCGCCTCGGTGGTCGTGCTCGAGCCTGAGGTCGTCATCCTCGATGAGCCAACGAGCGGTCTCGACTATCGCGAGTGTATGACCGTGATGGAGACGGTGCGCGAGATGGCCGAGCAAGGCTCTGCTGTTATCATGGTCTGCCACGACATGGAGGTTGTCTCCGATTTCGCCGAGCGCCTTGTGGTCATGGCAGACGGCTGCATCCTCGCCGCCGGACCCACGATGGAGGTCTTTAACGACGCCTCGCTCATGAGACGCGCACGGGTCAAACCGCCGCAGGTCGTCGAGCTCGCCGCGCAACTCGCGCGCGATGTCTCGGGGGCGTTCGCGGGCGTCACCGAGGTCTCCGGCATCGTCGATACCACAGCGCAGCTCGTCCATGCGCGCAACGAGGAGGGCAGCCATGCTTAATGTCATCGACTATGTTCCCGGCACCACGGTCTTGCATCGCCTCAACCCGGTGACCAAGCTGGCGCTCGCCGCATCGATCATCATCGCCACCATCCTGGCAGATGGCTATGCCGCACTCATCGCGCTGCTGCTCATCACCTTGTTGCTTGGCGTCTACGCAGGTACGGCAACGCGCTTGCTCTCGCTGCTCAAGGTCCTCGTGCCCATTGCCGCGCTCATGCTCGTGCTCCAGCTCGCTTTCGTGCGCCACGGCGACCCGGTGTTTTTGTTCGCCACCACCGATGGTCTCGTCTCGGGCACCAAGGCGTGCCTGCGCCTACTCGGCGTGGCGCTACCGCTTGTGCTTGTGCTCACCGTGACCAAGACAACCGACCTTGCCAACGCGTGCGTTGAGAAGCTGCACATCCCCTACAAGTACGCGTTCACCTTCACCACAGCGCTACGGTTCGTGCCGGTGTTCACCCAGGAGATGAACGCCATCATGGAGGCGCAGACCGCACGCGGAGTCGAATTCGATTCCAAGAATCCGTTCCGCAAGCTCTCCCTCATGCTGCCGGTTTGCATTCCGCTGCTCGTAACCTCGGTGGGCAAGACCGATGCCACCGCACTCGCGGCAGAGCAGCGAGGCTTCTATCTCCGCACCCGCACCAGCAGCTACCGCCGGTATCCCTTTGCGCCGCGCGATGCCGTCTGCGGCGCGCTCTGCGTGGCGCTCATCATCGCCGGCGCGATTCTGTAGGAGGCGGCATGTCCCACGACAACGCGCTTCCCGAGCTCCTTGCACAACTCGCCGCCTCCAAAATCGACACGCGCGAAAGCGACGCCATACGCACTGGCTTTGAGGCAGCGGCCACGCGTCCCGTAACGCTGCGCACCAACATGCTGCGCGCTACGAGCGACGAGGTTGCGGAAGCGCTCACGGATGCGGGCATCTCATATGAGCGCGTACCCTGGTTTGAGGATGCCTTCGTACTCACCAACGTTCGCGAACGCGCAATCTGGGACCTTCCCATCTACCAAGATGGCAGCGTCTACCTGCAAAGCCTCTCTTCAATGCTGCCGCCGCTCGTGCTGGCACCACGCGATGGGGCCGATGTGCTGGACATGTGTGCAGCACCGGGCGGCAAGACATCCGAGATGGCGGCGCTCGCACCACGTGCTCACATCACGGCATGCGAGATGAAAGCACCCCGCGCAGACAAACTCGAATACAACCTACGCAAACTCGGCGTGCACACGGCAAATGTCATGCGCGTCGACGCGCGACGCATCGATGAGTTCTTCTCGTTCGACCAGATTTTGCTCGATGCCCCCTGCACGGGCACCGGTACCTACCACATCGGCGATGAGCGGGCGCAGACGCGCATGACCTCGCATCTGCTGGCACGCGTGACCAAGGCACAGCAGGCACTGCTCGACCGCGCGCTTACCGTGCTGAAGCCCGGCGGCGAGCTCGTCTACGCAACGTGCTCGATCATGCCGGAGGAAAACGAGCGGCAAGTGATAACGGCGCTCAAGCGCCATCGCGATTGCGAGCTGGTACCGCTCACCGGACCCGTACCCGAAGACACGCCTGCGCGGGCTGCAACGGCACAAGCTGTCGCAGACGCCGTCGAAGCAGGAGCAATCCCTCGCCTGCCCAACGAACTTCCCGGCACGCTCACCGTATGCCCCTCGCAGCTCTTCGAGGGATTCTATATCGCAAAAATCAAGAAGGTCGCGCGCTAGCGACGATGATGGCCCCCGCGTGACTCCCGCCGCGCCTCGAGTTTTGCCTTCACCGCCGAGACCACAAAATACAGCAGCGCGGCACCTGCGACCACACCCAACATGAGCGCGATGGGGCCCAGCACCTCGCTAAGAATATCTACCATGGATGACTCCTGCTACCTGAGGGGCGTTTGCGATTAATCGACGCGCTTGTCGCCCACGAAGAACAGCGCCACGGTACCCGGGCCCGTATGCGACCCGATGACCGTACCGATATTCGTGATGCGGATCTTACCCTTGAGGCGCGGGCAAAGCTCCTCGATACCGCGGGCAACCGCCTCGGCATCGCCCTTGCACTCGCTTTGCGAGATGGCAACCTTGCCCTGGTAGTCGCAGCCGCCATCGGCATGTGTCTCGAACATGCGCACGAGCTCGGCAATAGCCTTCTTCACCGTACGGATTTTCTGGCGCGGAATAAGCTTGCCCTCGTAGTCGATGTTGAGCACCGGGCAGATTTTCAGGGCGTTGGCGAGCAGCGCGCTCGTAGCAGACACGCGACCGCCGCGCTTGAGGTACTCAAGGTCGGAGACGAAGAACCATGCATTCACCTTGAGCAGGTTCTCATCGAGCCAAGCGAGCAGCTCATCGTACGACGCGCCCTCGTCGCGCATGTCGGCAAGGTACTCCATGATGAGACCGAAACCTGCCGATGCGTTGAGCGAGTCGAGCACCGTGATGCGGCGCTCGGGATAGCTGGCGCGCAGCTGCTCGGCAGCGACGCAGGCAGAATTGTACGTGCCCGAAATGCCCGACGAAAGTGCCAGGTGCAGCACGTCCTTGCCCTCCTTGAGAGCGGGCTCCCATAGCTCGACGTAGTCGCCCACACCCACCTGCGAGGTGGTGGGCTGCTTGCCGGAGCGCATCATGTCAAAAAACGCCGTGGGCGTAACCGAGGTGTAGAGATCATCCGGATAGCTGCCACCGTCGACGTTGTAGTGGAACGGCGCCCACAAAATGTTGCGCTCCTCGAAAAACTCCTTTGGATAGTCTGCCGTGGACTCGCAGGCCAAGATATAATCCGCCATGACAATCCCCTAACCTCGCAAGCGAGTACCCCCTCTTGGAAGCTCTCGCCGATTGTTCGCAGTCGCGTGCCATTATCGCACGTTCTAGCCCTGTCTGCACAAGGCAAAGCAAATGCTCGCGAGTAATTCACCTATACTTGAAACTATCCTTTGAATCTGCGGAGGCCAGCCATGGTATTCGAACAATCCGAGCAGACCCGTAAATACCTCGATTTGCTTGCCCAGCACTTTCCTACGCAGCAAGCGGTCTTCACCGAGATCATCAACCTGCAGGCCATTCTCAACCTGCCCAAAGGCACCGAGCACTTCATGAGCGACGTGCATGGCGAGTATGAAGCGTTCATGCACATCCTCAACAACTGCTCGGGTGTGGTGCGCGAACATGTCGATGAGACCTTTGGCGAGCGCCTCACCGAGCAGGAAAAGGCCGATCTGTGCACGCTCATCTACTATCCGCACGAAAAGATCGAACGCGTGCGACGGGCGCACGAAGACTCGCCGAGCTGGTATAAGGCCATGCTCGACGAGCTCATCACGGTAACGCGGCGCCTCTCCAGCCGCTACACGCGCTCCAAGGTGCGCAAAGCGATTCCGCACGCCTACGCCTACATCATCGATGAGCTCCTGCATACTCATCCCGACGAGAACAGCTATCGTGTTCAATACCACGAGCGCATCATCGCCTCGATTCTGGAGACGGATGCCGCCGAGGATTTCATTTCCTCGCTCGCCGAGCTCATCAAGCGGCTTGCCGTCGACCATATCCATCTTGTCGGCGACATCTTCGACCGCGGCGGCGGGGCGGCTAAGATCATGGACCGCCTCACGCAGTGCACACACCAACGCCTCGATATCCAATGGGGCAATCACGACCTGCTCTGGATGGGCGCTGCAGCCGGTCAGCCCGCGTGCATCATGACGGTGCTGCGCAACAACCTCCGCTACGGCAACTACGAGATCCTGGAAAACGACTATGGCATCTCACTGCGCGAACTGCTCGCCTTTGCCAACCGCACCTACTACGCCGAAGGCACGCTCACGCCGCTCATGAAGGCCGTAAACGTGTTGCTCTTCAAGCTTGAAGGACAAATCATCGGCAGGCATCCGGAATTCGATATGAGCGGGCGGCTGCTCCTCGACAAACTTGACCTCGATCGCGGAACGGTCAAGATTGATGGCAGGTCATGGCCGCTCATCACGTGTAACTTCCCCACCGTCGATACGTGCAACCCCTATGCCCTCAACGAGGCGGAGCGCGGAATTGTCGACAAGCTGGTGAGCGAGTTCACCTCGTCGGGGCACCTCGCAACACACGTCGATTTCCTCTACTGCCACGGTTCGATGTATCTTGTTGCCAACGACAACCTGCTGTTCCATGGCTGCATCCCCATGAACGCCGACGGCACCTTCTCGAGCATGAACTGCTTGGGTACCTGGCGATCCGGTCGCGACTACCTTGATTTCTGCGACCGTATTGCGCGGCGCGCCTGGCGCGACCGCGACCAAGAGGCGCTCGACTGGATGTGGTATCTGTGGTGCGGGTGCAAATCGCCCGCCTCGGGCCGCGTGGTGAAGACCTTCGAGCGCTCCTATATCGATGATCGCAGCGCGTGGCGCGAGCCCATGGACGAATACTTCACCCTCACCCATGAACCGGGCCCCTGCGATGCGGTGCTGCGCGAGTTTGGCGTATCGCCTGAGCACGGCCATATCATCAACGGCCATACGCCCGTCAAGACCACAAGCGGCGAGAAGCCCATCCGTGCCAACGGCAAACTACTCGTCATCGACGGCGGGTTCTGCCGCGCCTACCACCCCACCACGGGCATTGCCGGCTACACGCTCATCTCCAGCTCGCGCGGCATGCGTCTGAAGGCGCACGAGGCATTCAAGAGCATCGATGAAGCGCTCGCGCGCAACGCCGATATCCAAAGCGAAACGTTCCGCTTTGCCACCTCCGACCGGCGGATCATGGTGAGCGACACCGATACCGGCGCCGAGATACGCGAGCAGATCGCCGATCTGCGCATGCTGTTGGATGCCTACCGCTCGGGGCTGCTCGAGGAACGCGCGTAGTATACTCGTTGCGTTTGCGTCGCGTAGATGAGAAAGGACGAGAGCATGCAGAAGCTGCTTGCACAGATTGTGAAATTCGGTGTGGTGGGCGTTGTTGCCTTCTTCATCGATTTCGGCGTGCTGGTGTTTTTAACCGAGGTCTTCGGCATCGACCCTGTCATCTCGGCCACGATCTCGTTCACGGTCTCGGTAGTCTTCAACTATCTCGCGAGCATGCGCTACGTCTTCAGTCACCGCGAGGGCATGAGCCGCAAGCGGGAATTTGTCATTTTCGTTATCCTCTCGGTCATTGGCCTTATCATCAACGATGTCATGATGTGGGCGGGCACCGCGTTCACCGCGATCGATTACCGCATCATCAAGATCGTCGCCACCGCGGTGGTCATGGTGTGGAACTTCGTGACGCGCAAGATCTTTCTCGAAGGCGACGAGAGCAAATAAGGCGAAAACGTACGGACAACGTGGCGAAATTGCGATGTTTTGCAAATCGCTCGCTCACGCCTTACATTTCCCTGATATCTGCCGTATAGTACACGTGCTCGCAGCGCTCTTCTTTGGCGTTCGCGGGCATGTTTCGTATCGTACGCCTTCATGCTAAGGGAGCATCGGTGCGCTCGGTTATCAACAAGCCAGCAACTCAGCAGTTCGCCAAGTTCGCGATCGTGGGCATTGTGTCCTTCGTCGTCGATTGGCTGTTGCTCATCGTGCTCGTTGAGGGGTTCCACATGGACTATCTTTTGGGAACCTCGATTTCCTTTTTGGCGTCGGTTGCGCTGAACTATGCGCTCAGCATGCGCTTTGTGTTTGAGCATCGCGATGATATGAGCCGTAAGCGCGAGTTCACCATCTTCGCAATTCTCTCTGCTATCGGGCTTGCCCTCACCGACGCCCTCATGTTCGTGGGCGTCACGGTCTTGGGCGTTGTATACCAGGTCATGAAGATCGTCGCGACCTTCTGCGTGACCTGGTACAACTTCTTCAGCCGCAAGCGCTTCCTCGCGAGCTAGGCGCGTTTTCCGGCGATTTTCATTATGTGAGTGTCTCGATTGGTGTACGCCAACTACACCACATTGCTATAGTAAAGCGTTATCTGCGGTTTTATAGCTTTTGCATAGCATGAAACTCTTGAGTTCGCTTACGAGACACTCACTTCGCATATAATGGCCTTGTTTGCCCTCGGCTCGACGCATGCCGCTGGATCAGGATGTGGTTTTCTTAGAGCTCGACCGGCTTCCATTGTTCGTGGTCGCAAATCCACGCCTTCGGCTCCTCAACCGAGAAAAACGTCAGCGTAGGGTCATGCGGCCCCTCGTAATGCTCCCCGAGCCCGGTCAGGTGTCGATAGCCCGCCTCGCGCACCTCTTCGCTCACACGGTCCTCAAGGCCGGCAACGCCGCGCAGAATGAGCCAACCGCGACCAGGCCACCATGCTGTCGCCTCGAGGCGAGGGTTGGCAACAAGCTCGCGCCACACGTCTTTGGTCGTCGCAGTGCAGAACCAGATCTTGCCATCGCATACCTGCGCAAAGCTAAACGGACGCACATGCGGCTGACCATCTTCGCTCGTGGCAAGATACCACGCCGGAACGCTCGTGAGATACGTTACAACCGTGTCGATGCCATGCATAGCAACCCCTTTCTTAGATGCGCCTGAGCGCTAGAACACCACGTTCACCGTGATGAGGCAAACAGCGAATACCACAAGCAACACGAGCGCCGCAACATCGAGCGCGCTGAAGCGCAAGGGATGCAGGCGCGTGCGACCAGCACCACCATGGTAGCAACGGGCGTCCATGGCGCAGGCAAGCGTCTCGGCATGGCGAAACACGCTCGTGAACAGCGGAACCATGAGCGCCGGCAGCATGCGTGCGCGGGCAAGCGCACTGCCCCTCCCCGCGCCGCGGCTCACCTGCGCCCGATAGATATTCACCAGCTCGCTGGCAAACTGCGGCATGAAGCGCAGTGCGATACCCATAATCATGCCGATCTCGTGAGCCGGCACGCCGAAGCGCGCAAGCGGCGCGAGCAAGCGCTCGAGGGCCTCGGTAAGATCGAGCGTCTGCGTGGTCAAGGTAACCAAACTCATCCCGGCCATCATGAGCGCCAGCCGTGCTGCGACAAAGCAGCACGACCAGACGCCGCCTTCGCTCACAACAAGAGGTCCCAAACGCAACAGCACATCGCCGCCCTGGACCACAAACAGGTTGAGCACCGAGGCGAGCACCACGATGGCCATGAGCGGCGCGAGCGAAGCAAGCGCCTCATGAAGTGGAATGCGCGCGAGCGCGTAGAGCACGCCCACGAACGCAAGCACCACGGCAAGCCCTGCCCAATCGTGCGCGGTGAGCACAAGCACGATAAACGCAAGACCACCTAGGAGCTTCGTGCGTGGGTCAAGCCGATGCACGAGGCTTGTGCCCGGGTAATAGCTGCCAAACGAGAAGATGGTGCCCACTTACGCGTCACCTCCCGCGCCGCAGGCCGCCGCGATGCCGCGGGCGAGCGATTGCTCGTCGAGATATGCGCGCTGTGCAAGCGAAACGCCCTGCTCGGCGATACGCCGCGCGAGACGTTCCGTCGCAGGGATATCGAGCCCTGACGCCGCAAGGTCGCACGCGCCCGAGAAGATGTCATCGGGTGTGCCAGCGCATGCCACCGTGCCCTCGCGCAGCACCACAATACGTCCGCAATGGGCCGCAAGGTCTTCCATGACATGAGACACCATGACGATGGTAGTGCCCGCGCGGTTGAGCTCGTCGAGCAGGCCAAGCAGCTCGCGACGCGATGCGGGGTCGAGGCCGGCGGTGGGCTCATCGAGCACAAGCACCCGGGGCTCCATGGCAATCACGCCGGCGATGGCAGCGCGCCGCTGCTGGCCACCGGACAGCTCGAAGGGACTCACATCTCCTATGTGCGCCGCATCGAGCCCCACGCGCTCGAGCGCACGCCGCGCGCGCTCACGCGCCTCGGCATCCGTGCAACCAAGGTTGCGGGGGCCAAACGCCACATCCTCAAGCACCGTGGGCGCGAACAGCTGATGCTCGGGATATTGAAAAACCACGCCCACCAGCTGACGAGCATGCTCGGCACCAGTGCGCCCCGCAGACGCAACACCATCGACGATCACGCATCCCTGCTCGGGTGCGATCAAGGCGTTCATGAGTTGAATCAAGGTCGACTTGCCCGACCCCGTATGGCCGGCGATGCCCAAGAACTCACCGGCGTACACCTCGAACGATACATCTGCGAGCGCCCACACGGCATCGGGCGATGCACCCCATGCGCGATCATCGCCCACCTTGGCGCGCCGCCGCTCATGGCGCCGCCTTCGCGCACGATCGAGATAGGAATAGAACACATGATCAAACGATAGCAACGCGCGGGTTTTGTGCGCGGTCGCGGCACACGCGGCGCCGCGGTGCGTCGCGGAGCATGCCCGTGAGAGGCGCAGGCCCCCATCCTGCGACCGATGCATCCGTCGCACCGCGGCGGCGATCGATACGGCAGCCTCGCCCTCATCGACATACGGCGCAACCTCGATACCTTCCTGCGCAAGCGCTGCGGCAAGCCGCACCGAACACGGCGGCTCGAGATGCTGCCGCGCAAGAAGTTCCGTGCGAGTGAGCACATCCCCGGGTGCACCATCCGCCACGATACGGCCCCGCTCGAGCAGCACGACCCGCGACGCCTCAGCCGCCTCGTCCATAAGATGCGTGATCATGACGATCGTCATGCCGCCCTCGTTGAGCTCGTGCAGCAAGCGCATAAGGCCGCGCCGCCCACGCGGATCAAGCATTGAGGTTGCCTCATCAAGCACAAGGATTCGCGGCCGCATCGCCAGGATGCCCGCAATGGCAACCCGTTGCTTCTGGCCGCCGGAAAGCGCGTGCACCTCGCGCGCGCCAAACCCCTGGAGCCCCACCTCTCGAAGCGCCGCTTCGACACGTGCGGCAATCTCCGTGCTCTCGATGCCGAGGTTCTCGGGGCCAAAGGCGATATCGCCCTCAATGAGGGAGGCAACCAGCTGATCATCGGGATTCTGGAAAACCATGCCCGTGCACGCGCGAATGGGCAACACGTTCTCGGGACGCGCGGTATCGCGCCCCTCGATTTCGACCACACCTTCATCGGGCACAAGCAACGCGTTGAGATGGCGTGCCAACGTGCTCTTCCCGCTGCCGTTACCGCCGAGCAGGCAGACAAACTCCCCTGGAGCGATTGTAAGGTCCACGCCATCGAGCGCGCGCGTCACGCCATCGTGGCTAAATGAAACGCCGTGACACGCAATGGCGGGTTGCACCGCTCCGCCCGAAGCCCCATCGGCGCCGCGCGACGCACTGCTAGCGGGCATCGCGACCGCCGGACACGCGCTGCTTGCGCGGCGTGATGAGGTTCGAGATCGACTTGTAGACCACGCAGGTCAGCACAGAGTTCAACATGGTCTTGACCAGATTGAACGGAACGATCGCCGGCAGCAGCATGGGCAGAATCACGTCGACCGAGCCATACCAGAACCACACGCCAATCGTAAGGTTGGATGCGAGCGCGCCGAGCGTCGCCGCGATGCAGCTCACCACGAGACCTGCAATGGCACCGCCGAACGTGTGGCTTTTGCGGTAGATGAGTGCCGCCGGCAGCACGTAGCACACCGTGGCAACGATATTCATGAGCGAACCGACCCACTCGCCCAGCACCAAGCCGTGGATGACCGATGCGATGGTGCCCACCACGATACCCGCCGCGGGCCCGAACGCAAATCCGCACACCATGGCGGGCACGAGCGAAGGGTCGTACGTGAGGAACGTGACGCCTGGAATGATGGGGATCTGGATGAACTGGAAGACCGCCGAAAGCGCACACATGAGCGCCATCGTTACCAATTGACGCGTGCTCCATGCGTTCGTGTTGACATACGAGGTCTGCTGACACTGCTCAGACATATGATCACCTGCCTCTTCCATCCGGACTATAACCGTTGGTCCCGGCATCTCACCGGGTCAGCCCGTCCATGCGCCAGCATGCACGGGGTCGCGGACTCGCCGGACAGCGCACGGCCCCATGCCCTGCGCATGCAAGCTCCATATTGCTTGCACCCGACATACCGCCAGTGAGGAATTCCACCTCGCCCTGAAACAGCACCTGCATCGTAGCGCCAAGATAGGGACAGGTCAAATCTTGCTATTTCGGTGCCAACACAAAGCGGGGGCGCGCCGAAAAACCGCGCACCCCCGCTCACCAGCTGCAACACCTCGCAGCGTTGGTAACCCTTGTCCGCTACTCCACGTTCACATAGCGCCAAACCACCGCGTCACCATCGTTGAGCGCATACGACGAACAGGCTACATTGGGCTCAGACCCGTTCACGGTGTAAATCCAGCCGCTCATGCTGCCGTAATCTTTCTCCGCAAGGCCACCAATAGCAGATACATACATGCCATAGGCGGTTGATTGGGCATTCACGCTCACACCGCACGCCATGAGCGCATCGTAGACCGATGAGCCGTGGGCGATCGATACCCGGGCGGAAGAGCTGCCGGCGCCCGCAGCGGAACCATCGACCGTCACGCTTACCGTGATGAGGTTCTGACCGGATGTGCCGGTTTGCACCCCGCCGGATGAAGACCGGCCACTCGTGATGAGCGCTTCGGTGCGCGTGGATTCCGGCGCCTCCTCTTCGTCCACTCGATCAAGCTCGACGGGAATCTCCGAACCGTCAGGTAACACAGGCGCGCTACCGCCACTCTGCGCATACCCAACGCCCGCGAGATCGACCATGGTGTTGCCGGAGATGCGATAGCCATCGCATGCTGTAAGCAGCGCTTCGGTCGACCCCGCTTCAGGGGCGCGATCCGTTGCCATCGAGAGCGCCAAACACACAGCGCCACCGGTGTCTTCCGAGATCCACGTCACCCGCTCGACCCCGGCCTCTTGAGCCGCTGCCCACTGCGCAAGCGCGCTTGCGCGACGCGCAGCAAGATCCACCTGAGTGGATGCCGGTTCGTCTTCGCGCAACTCAACCCAAATACCGCCGTCGGCGAGCACGACATTCGCACCGCTATCCGCTGCTACAGAAACATCATCGCCCAGAAACGCGAGCTTTTCGAGCTCCATCTCGACATCATCGACCGTAAGGACGACCTCGCTCGACTCGCTCGCTTCGACCGTCTCGTCACCTTCGGCATGTTCAACCGTGGTAAATGCATCCGACGAAAGGAAGGCGAATGGATCCCCGCCGCTTGCATAGACGCCAGCGCACCAACCGCATACCGCGATAATCGCAACCGCGACCACGGCGGCAATAATTCTAAGGCCACGTCCCGATGCGCGCTCGGTATCCATGGCTACCACCCCTCCCCGTTTTTACGCGTACGCAATGCAAGGGCGATAAGCACGACCGCGCCGACCGCCATACCTGCAAACGGCCAGAGTGGCATCAAGCGTGCCGAAGCGCTCGAGCCCTCCGCGCCCATCTTGTCCTCTGCAGACACTCCGAGCAACGAGCGTATCACGTCTGCCGAGGTATACCCCTCAAGCAGCGACGATAAAGACGCATCGCCCTCGCTCGATTGCACGTTGCCCGTCAGCCTGATCGAAGTCGCGACCCTCGAAACCAACTGCTCGAGCGTCAGGGTCGCGCCGCCAGACGCTGCATCGCGATCTGGCGCGGTATCCCCCTCTACCGGCTTCTCCGGCTCAGGGTCGTCAATCGCAGAACCGGGCGTGAGCTTGAAGAGGTGGCCGCTGTCGTTAATGTAGTACAGCGAGCCATCGGCACCCGCCACCACGCTTGCCATGGTGTAGCCTGTCTGCGCGTCCTCGGGTTGGTAGAGTACGCGAGCGAACGCCTCACCCACGCGGTAAAGATACGCCGCCCCGCCCGCCGCGTTGCAGGTGAAATAGACATACGTCTCGCCATTTCGCACCGACACCGTTGGCGTGGACTTGACGTCGCCGGGAAGATTCGCGCCGCTAGCGAAGCCCGTAATCTGATGCTCCACCGTCATGCTGGCAAGGTCGATCACCGCGAGCACGCCTGTGAAATCGGCGCTGGCGCCGCCCACGTACGCGCGACCGTCCACAATGGTGGGCGTGGAGGTAGAGCTTGCCGCGAAGCTGACGCTGCCCGCAAGCTCAAGCGAGCCATCCTCCGCAAGCGCGATGCGATGCAGCGTGCCATCATTGGTAACGGCATACATGGTCGAGGCATCCGCGGGGTCTGCCACCAGCTGAGCACGCACCGTGCTACCCAGCTCGAGCGTGCTCAGTGTCTCGCCCGTCTGGGCGTCTCGCACGCACACCGTGCCGGCGTTATCCACCGTCACCAGGCTCTGCCCGGCCATGACAGCGCCGGTCCAGTAGTTGCCCGCGTCCTCGCTGGACCACACCACGGCGCCCGTGCGCAGGTTCACGCAGAAGTACGCGCCCTCCGTGCCGGCACCGTCCGTCGTACCAAAGTACGCATAGCCGCCGTTCACGGTGAGCGACGAGAGCGACTGCTGACCCTGACTGAGCTTTTCAGTGAGTGATACCGTGGTAAGCGCGTCAGCCGTAAGCACCTGCATGCGCCCACCGTCGAGCGGCACTACGATCAAGCCGTCCGTATACACCATACGCGCGACCGAATTGATGGCCGTGGCAAGCTTCGCGGTGGCCAGCTGCTCATGCGTGGTCGCGTCGTATGCACGCAGCTCGTCGCCCACCGCCACGAAGATGCGACCGCCCGCGATGATGGGGTCGCTCGCGTAGATGGATGTATCAATGTTGCTGCCCAGGTCGACGCTCCAAGCAAGCTCACCGCCCTCGGTGGGCGTAGCGACGCCGTCGAGCGCGCCGGACGAGATGCCGTCCCACTCCGCCGTCCAGTCGCTCGGACGGTCGTCCCATGCATCGGGATTCAGGTCGATATCGTTTTCGGGCAGCGATTCGCCGTACGACGAGTAGAACCATACCACCTGGTCATCAGGCTGAAGCTCCACGTTGCCGGCGCCCAGCTCGGACACCTCGCCGTTCACGAACAGCTGCCAGTACGACCATACTTTGGGCTCGGTTTCCACCGTGCCCAGCACCTCGCCGGTGATGGGCGACGTGATGCTGTTGAGGAACCAGCCGTACGAACCGGTGCCGGTGTCTGCCTCAAGGCCCGCGAGCTCAAGCGCGCGCTCGGTGAGGTCTGCCGCCGTGGATCCTTGTGGGAGCGAGATTTCGGTGAGGTTCATCCACGAGGTGTCGGCGCCCTCTGCATCTGGACCGATGATCTGCACGGTCGCCGTTATCTTTGCCTGGCCGATATCATCGAGCGACGTGCCGTAGGCGGAGTAGTACCACACCACCTCGTCACCCGGATTGAGCGTGACAGATCCCGCACCAAGATCGGATGCCCTGCCGTTCACAAAGAGCTGCCAATACTTGCCCGTGGCCGCATCATAGCCGAGCACGCGCCCGTCGGGGGCGGTGATGGTGTTGAGGTACCATCCGTAGGCACCCTCACCGTAGTCGGCCTTAAGGCCCATGGCAGCGAGCATGGCCTCGGTGAGGTCGGCTGCCGTAGAGCCCTTCTCAAGCACGTACGACGTGGATGCCGTCCACACCTGGTCATCGCCGAAAGCGTCCGTGCCCACGACGGAGATGGTGGCCTCGACGTTGGGGTTCTCAGCGCCCTTGGCACCTGCCACGGTGAAGGTAGCACTCACCTCTTGGCCGGCAAGCTGGGCAAACGTTTCGCCCCACGTGGCATCGCCCGCATAACGCTCGATGTAGCGCGCGTACTTCTCGCTCGAAAGCTTGCTCGTAACGGTGACCTGCGTGTCGTAGTCGGGCTTGGTCACCAGCAGCGTATCGTGCGCGATCACACTCGCGTTGCTCGACTTGAACCAGTGGCCGGGCACGGTGCCCATCTCATCGCCGGGTTCGAGGTCGTCCGTGACGATACCGTCACCGGCGGCGTTTGCCTCATCGTAGCTACGCGCCCAGGCGAGCTCACCGCTCTCGTCGAGGTACGCCTTCTGGAAGATGGAAAGGTTACGCGTTACGGCATCTGCGCTCTGGCCGTTGAGAAGCGCCGTAGCATAGCCTGCCTTCGCTTGCTCCATAAGGGTGAGCTCGGCTTCGATGGCGTCTGCCTCAAGCGGCGCCACCGTGAGCTCAATGGTCTTAGCCGCCTTGATCTCGGCGTTTTCCTTGGATGTTACGGTAAGCGTGAGCTCGACCGACGCACCCGCCCCGCCCGGTAGCGGCTGATACACGTTGGCACGGTAGCCATTGACCTCGATGGCATCGTTGGAAGCGGTGTATTCGACCGTGTAGTACTTGCCGTCGATGTCGATCGCAGAGGTGCGCGGCAGCTGGAGGTCGCCCGCAACCGCCGAAGCATCGACCTTGGAACCATCCTCGGCATACGTAAGCGCCACGGCCGTAAACGCCGTGTCGACCTTCTTCTGCAACTCGGCCCGGGCCGCCTCGATGGCCTCGGGATCCGCCTTGACGGTCACCTCAAAGGGCACCTCGACCGAAAGCTCGGGGGCGCCCGACTTCATGATGCTCACGCTCGCCGTCAGCGTTACCTTGGTGTCGGCCGAGGGACGTGCCACCTTGCCGGTGTTGGTTTCATCCCATGCGTAGCCGGTGATCTGGATGACGTCCTCGTTGGATGAGGACCAGCTGACCTTCGACCAGTCTTTGTCTGTAAGCTCAAGCGGCAGCGTCACGTTCTGCGTAACGGACGCAGCGGTATCGCCCTCGGCATACGCGATGGCGAGCGCCTCGGCAGCCTCGACCTTGAGCATCTCGACAACGCGCGCCTCGTCCCACGGCATGGTGGTGGTACGCTCGGGCGTGAACGTGACGGTCTCACCGTCGCGCGAAAGCTCGAACGTGGGCGTGAACGTTTGATATGTAGTAAAGCCGCTCCAACCAGTGAGGTCGTCGGGGTCCATGAAGAAGTAGGTGATGGCGCCGTTGTCAGCATCACCGGTCGAGATGCCGAGGGTGGCCTTCTCGTTGGGATTCGTTACCTCGACGGCAGTCGTGCGCACCGTGACGTCCTCGACGCCCATGGCCGCAAGCTTGGCGAGAAGCACATCGTTTGCGTTGGTATCCTCGCCATAGGTGAGGCTCAGACGCCAGTTCTCGTCCTCAAGCTTGGCCACGATACCCGCGAGCGAGTTCGCATCGATAACCGGGTTGACAGATGCGATCTCTACCTGCGAAGAACCGCTCGTCGCCACGGCCTTGAGGTACTTGCCCGCAAGGTCTGCGGTAAGCGTAAGCTCGGCGGAGTCGGCACCCTCGATGGCCGCGAACTCGCCGTCGGGCGCGTCGGAAGCGTACCATTGCACCTCAACATCTTCGGTAACGTCATCCCCGTAGGACGAGGACGTGTCCATACCGCGCGCCTGCACCGTCGCCGTGAGCGTATCGCCCGTGAAGAGCTGCGTGGCAGTACTGTTGATAGAAGGCGAGGTGGTCACGCGCAGCAGGTCGTAGACGCCCTCAGGCAGAACCGTAAAACTGTCTGACGTGACCTCGTTGTCGAGCGCCGAGGCGCTCACGCGCAGCATCTTGCCCACATAGCTATCGAGCAGCAGCAGTTTGCCCTGAGGCATGTCCTCGACGCCCTCGATCAGGGGCGTCCACACGCCGTCCTCGCCGCGCTCCTCCCACGTAAACGTGAGCTTGGCATCGGAGGGCGCGGGGTCATCACCGTAGTATTCGCCCTCGACCATGGCCGTGGGAGTGATGGTGTTGCCCGCCTGCGCGGCCTGGCCGGAGGACTCGAGCTCCACGCCCGAGAGCGTGTACTGGCCCTCGAGCATGATGGGGCCAATGGGATCAACGTACGTCGTCCCGTAGTAGCTCGGCTTCTTTGTGCTTACCACCGAGCCGTCACTTGTGGCCTTGACGCGCAGGTACTTGCCATGCATGTCCTCGCCGATAACGTAGGTCGAGGCGGTCGCACCGGGAATATCCGTGAACGCCGAGTCGGACGTAGTGTTGGTATTGGCGTACTGCCACTGGTAGTGAACCTTGTCGCTTGCGGAAACCTCGGTGTACGAGTTCCCCTTGTAGGCCGTCGCCGTGAGCTTGGAGCCCACGCGCGCGTCGCCGGAAACCGTGACCTGGTAGAGCTCTACCGAGCCCGGCTCAATCACGGGGCCGACGGTGCCCGTGGAGGCTTCCTCGCCGAAGCCGCCGTCCGCTCGCGCCTCAATGTACTTGCCGAGAAGGGCGTCCGTCACCACGAGCGTGCTGCCCGTTGCGTTCTCGATCTTGGTGTCAATCGATGAGGAGCTGTCGCCGTAGTACCACGACCAGGTCACATGGCTGTCGTTGGTCACGTCTCCCGTCGAGGCCGTTGCCGTGGCTGTGAGCGTATCACCCACGTTGACCTTGCCGGTGGGGCTCACGCGCACCGAGGTGATGTTGAGCGAACCAGGCGCCGCGATCTTCATCGTGGCCGTGGTGGGATAGGTGCTCCCGCCCACCTTGGCGGTGACGACGCAGCGCACGTAGGCGCCCTCGTACCCTGAGAGCGAGAGGGACTCTGACGTGGCACCATCGATGTTCTCGAAATTGTCGTCGCCGGCGCGGCTCGTCCAGCTGACCTGCCACTGATAGGTCAGGTTCTCGGACGCGATGGTAGTGCTGGCACCCTTCTCCTTGGCCTTGGCGTACACGGTCTGGTCGGAGGTGTACACGTAGCCGCCGCTGGACGCGTCGCTGCTCGCCGCGAGAAACGCGGAATAGATGTCAACCTGGCCCTCAAGCTTCACGGGGCCGACGGCGTTGTAGTAGCTCACTTCGACGTCGTTGGCGCCGGCGTTGGCGAACACCGTGAAGTAGCAGCCCGCGTACTGTTCGTCATCGATAACGAGCGTGGAACCGGTCTCGCCCTCGATGGTCGTCCACTCGGTGCTATAACTCGGAGAGGCGGTCTTGGCGTACTTCCAGGTGTAGGTGACCTTGCTGTCGTCGACATACGTGGGGCTATAGGAGCTGCCCGTATAGGCCTTCGCCGTGAGCGTGAGCGGCATCTGGAGCGAGTCCGGTGCCTCGAGCCCCACGCCCGCCAGCTTGACGGCACCCTCGGCCATGACGGCATCGGAGGTGGTCGCCTCCTTCTCGTTCACGCCGGCACTGGCGATGACCTTGATGTATTTGCCCTGCTGCGCCTCGGTGAGCGTGAACGCGTTACCATTGCCCGCGCCCTCGATGGTGGTGAAGGTGCCGTAACGCGAGTCGCCCTGCTGCCATGTGTACGTGACATTGACACCCTCGCCCACCGGGGTGGAGTAATCGGTGTAAGCCGTCGCCGTGAGCGTGTCGCCCACGCTGGGGCTCGTGTTGCTGAGCCTCACCTGGTAGAGCTCGACCATGCCCGCCTGTATCACCGGACCGGGCAGGTAGTTCATGTTGATGTCGGTATAGGTGCTGCTTGTGCGTGGACCGTAATGCACTGACCCGTCGACCGTTACCTGAACAGCGATGTACTTGCCCGCCAGGCTATCGGTTACGGTAAGGCTCTGGCCCGTCTCGCCGCTGATGGGCGTGAAGTCACTCGCATTGCCCGATTTCTTGTCACTCTGCAGCCACTGGTAGGACCAGCCATCCTCCGCCGGCACCACATCGGCCCCGTAGTAGCCGGACGGCTCGTACATGTTTGCCCAAAGCACGGCGCCGGCAGACACTGCTCCCGAGACGTAGCTGTACGTAGAATCCTTGTCTTTCGTGTCCTGGATGAGCAGGAACGCGTCCTCGGCGAGCGCGCGGTTTTCCTCCCCGCCGTCTGCTCCCCCGCTACCAGCTATATCGGCAACACCGCTCTTTGATTGAGGGGGGGCCTGGGTCGAGCGCGACGCACTCTTTGTCTCAGCATTCTGCGGCTGCGTCGTATCGCCCGACGGCGTGGCCTCGTTACCCTCGGAAGAGGTATCGCCCGCCTCAGCGGCAGCACCGGCGTCGTTTTGAGCGCTGTCTCCCGAGCCGTCACCTGTCCCCGTCGTTTCGGTCTCAAATTCCACCGTATCTGGGGAGGTAATCGACGAAGATCCTTCGCCCGATCCCTGATCTTGGATACCGCTCGCCTCGGAGAACGCCTGAACCAAGCCCTCGGCACCATCCGCCCAAAGCTGCGCCGGAGTTTGTCCAAATACCAATATGGCGCTCAACGCAACAACCGCCACGCGCGAAGCCGCGCAACGAGCCCGCTGCAACGCCTCAGGCGCATTATCGCGCCAGCTTGACCCCTGCATATTTGGGTCCTCTCTGTCCAGGGCCCGCGCCTAAGCGCTTGAGATGGGAGGCGATCCGGCTTATCGCGCATCTAGCCGCGCACGCCGTCCGATCTGCGACGCGCCGTTCGCGGCCATGCGAATCACGGTTACTGGTATAGCTGGGGACTTGAACCCCATTCCCCTGGGCTGCATGCGCCCGTGCGTCTCCGCACCACCATCTAGGCCAAAACTACAATCGGGATTCATGCTATCACAGCATGTACTGCCTGTGATTCTCGTGAGCACAATGCAGGATGCGCAAACGAGAGTTGCTTATCAGACATAATATGCGTGACGATCAAGCCCTCATCGCCCGCCATATCCTGAACGGCAGGTGACGATCTAGAAAGGATGTCCCATGCCGCAGGCACATGAGCCCCACGCCGCCAAACCCGAGCGTGCAGAGGTCGAGAGCTTCCAGCTCGACCATACCAAGGTCGTGGCACCCTACGTGCGCCTCATTGGATGCGAGCACGGGCCCGCAGGCGACGTCATCTCCAACTACGACATCCGCCTTGCACAGCCCAATGAGACCGCTATCGAGACCGGTGGCCTGCATACGCTCGAGCACATGCTCGCCACGTATCTGCGCCCGCGGCTTGCAGGGTATATCGACTGCTCGCCGTTCGGCTGCCGCACGGGGTTCCATCTGCTGCTGTGGGGCGAGCATGACACGCACGAGGTGGCGTGCGCGCTCAAGGCCGCGCTCGAAGACATCGCCTACCGCACGACATGGGAGGATGTCCCGGGCACCGAGCCCGAAAGCTGCGGCAACTATCGCGATCACTCGCTGTTCTCGGCTCAGGAATGGGCGCGGCGCGTGCTCGACCAGGGCATAAGCTCCGATCCTTTCACACGCGCCTGCGTTTAGTGGTGCCCCTCTTCCATATCGACGTTACGCAAACTCGGCGCTGACCAGCGCATCGTTTGGCGCACCGTGTCAAGCTTTAACCTTAAACATGAACTTGAAACTCCATCGTTTCTTAACGACTCATTAAAGGCGCAGGTCAATCGCCATCCTAAACCTTCAACTTGAGCCTTAAGGATTGCACAGGGGGTTATTCGTTTTAGATCACGTAATATAATCGTTTTGCGTTTCAGGCAAGCAGAATGTCGAGGACATCTATGCGAGATACAAAACGTTCGATTATCAGCGTGATTGCAACGAAGCCGGCCCGCGCGCTCACGTGCGCCGCGCTCGCCGTCGCCTTCACGGCAACCCCGGTGCTCTCCCCTGTTGCGGCGTATGCCGTCTCCGCTCAGACGCAAGACGAGCTCAGCTCTGCCGCGCAGCAGGTCGAGGATTCCGCCGCAGCGTACAACGACGCCGTCGCGCGCTTGGATGAGCTGCAGCAGAAGATCGACGACAACACCGCGAGCATCGCCGAGATCGAGTCTGAGCTCCCCGCGCAGCAGGAAGAGGCCGGCAAGGCCATGCGCGAGCTGTACAAGTTCCAGAAGGGCTCGAACCCGCTCGCGAGCTTTGTCCTCAACTCCGAAAGCCTGAGCGATTTCATCACCACCTGCGTCTACATGGACGAGATTACCTCCTCCAACGTTGGCGCCATCGAAGAGCTCAACAGCATGCAGCAGGAGCTCGAGCAGAAGCAGACCGAACTCGATCAGGCGAAGGTGCAGATCGAGGAAGAGAAGAAGACCGCCGAGGATGCCCTGGCAACGGCTCAGGCTCAGCGTGCGTCCGCGCAGGCGAAGGCCGAGGAGGAAGCTGCGGCCGAGCTCGCTGCGCTTGCCGAGCTCGAGGCTCAGAACTCCGCCGAGGCAACGGCACCTGCCGAGGGCACCGGCGAGAGCGGCGAGAACCCCAACAGCACCGCCAACCAGCCCAACCAGTCCGTCGATACGAGCAGCAAGCCCAGCGGTGGTTCCGTGGACTGGAACAGCGACTACGACGCCTTCATTAGCGAGTGGACCGGTCGCATCAACAACTACCTTGCTGGCTCCCCGCTTGCCGGTTACGGCGAGACGTTCGCCATCGCCGCATGGAACAACGGCGTCGACCCGCGTTGGTCGCCCGCGATTGCCTGCATCGAGAGCACCAAGGGCGCGCACTGCGCCAACAGCTACAACGCATGGGGCATGAGCAAGAAGGGCGGCGGCTGGCTTGGCTTCAGCAGCTGGACCGAGGCTATCAACTACCATGTCGCCTATCTCAAGCGCATGTACGGTACCACGCTCACCGTTGCGGCTGCCCAGAAGTACTGCCCGCCCACCTGGCAGGATTGGTACAACAAGGTTTCTGGACAGATGAACCGGATCTAGCGGTACATTCTCTAACCTACATCAAGCAAGAGGCCGCCTCGCGGCCTCTTTTGCTATACCTCACATGGAAAGACGCCCCGTAAACGCCAGCCTTACACAGAAACTCCGGTTGCCACCGATGCTGTCACCAGCACGAAAAACACGATGAGCAGATAGGCGCCGAGCGTCAAAAGATCATCTTTCCAGCTTCTCCCCGCCAGACGGGGGAACTGCCGGTAGAGCGCGCGTTTATCGAGCATGAAATACAGACATCCCCAGATGAGCGGCAATACGAAGCCAACCTCAAGACCAACGATATACCACATCGGCTTGCCCGCCAGCGCCTCACCGGGATCCTGAATATCCTGCGCACACACGGCGGCAAACAGCAGGGCAATCAATACAACGACGATGTTCCACGCCAGCGCGGCGCGCTCCGATCGCGCACGCGGTGCGGGCGGGGCCGTCACAGGCGCGGGCGGTGCCGGCGCAAGATCGCTCCGCTTTGAGCTCGTGCGAGTATGCTCGCCTGGTTGAACAGCATCGATAAACGCGTGTTTCAGCTCACGTACCGAAGCGTAGCGGGACGCAGGGTCAAACGCGGTCGCTGTACGTACCACCGCAACAAGCCGCCTGTCAATCGCTGCAGGCAGCTCCAAGCAGCCCGCTCCCTCCGCAGGCTCCGCACCCGTCAGACAAAAGGCAAGTATGCCGCCGAGCGCAAACACGTCGCTCGCGATGCCCGTCTGCCCAAACCCATACTGCTCAGGCGGCGCATAGGCGCGCGTGCCCAAACGAATCGTATCGCGGGACGCATCCACACGATACCTGCGCGCAATGCCAAAGTCGATGAGAAAGACACCCGCCTGAGTGACCACGATGTTCTGCGGCTTAAGATCGCGATGAATCACCGGTGGATCAAACGACTCATGCAGCTCTGCCACCGCATCGCATATCTGGGGAAAGAGCTCACATGCTATCTCATACCCCGCCTGGTCAACGTGATCCGGCGACGCATACGACAGGCATTGCGCAACGCGCGTATCGAGCGTGTCGCCCTCGATAAACTCACTCACCACTACAAGATTGCGCCCCGTCTTAAAGCATTCCAACACGCGTGGAATGTGGGCAAAACGGCGCCCGGTGCGCTGCGCGCGATACAGGTCCTCATATACCGAACCTGTGCCTTGATCGATATCGATCACCTTGCGCACAAACGGGCCAAGGGAGGCGCCGCCCTCGCCCTTGAAGCGCACGAGCTCGGTTACGCTCCCCTCTCCTGTCGAAAGCCTCCGGACGGGCACATAGCTATCTGAACGCGCAACGGCGTCAAGATAGTCTTTAAGCTCATCGGTTGTGTCTTCATGCGTATCCATGGCACCCATGGTATCAGAGCGACAGGACGCTACGAGCCGAGCGTCGTCTCCCCAAAGCGGTACAGCTCCTCGTCGGTTTCTTGCAACGAGCGGCCGCGGTCGATGCAAAACAGAATGATGGCATCGCGCCGGTCTTTGCAATACAGCTCGTTGACACCCGCCGCTTGAAGCAGGCGATTGGTTTCAATCAAGCTGCAGCGCATGGCAAAGGCGAGCTGCAGCACCTTGTCGCGCGAAGGATTGCGCTGCCCCTTGAAGATCTGATAGCCAAAGGTCTCGTTGATGCCTGCGGCACGTACCACCTCAGATCGCTTGAGTCCCTTTGCTGCAAGCAGCTCGTTGAGATAGGTATCGAGCGAACGATGGGTGATACCGCGCGCTGCAGCGAATGCCGCTGGGCTTGACGACGAAAGCAGCTCATCGAGCAGCTCCTCGGTAAGCGGCTCGGTGGAGCGCGCCACGCGCGCGTCCCCTGCGCCCACCGTCTCATCCATCTTCCATGCCGCCATCTGCTGTGCCCCCATTACGCCATCAGCCAGATCCGTTTTCACTGTATCCCATCGCCGCCGCCTACGCACGCGTGACCGGGCACGCGTCTCACGCGCCCGGTCACGACCACGGTCCTCGCTATGGGGATGCCTCGGCATGTTGTTCATCTTGAACATGCCTGTCGTGCTATGCGTTTCTCACCCATCTAATAGCTTAGAAGCCCGTAACATCGATGAGTTCAAACGAGACGACTTCGTCGGGGGAAGCTGTACCGAGGGCCTCGAACTTCCAAGTACCTCCCGGCTGAAGATTGTTGGTGTTGGCAAGCGCCGTGCCAACTTGCGCCCCATCCGCATCGTAAAGGTTGTACTCAACCTGAATGTAGCCAACCTCGTTTTCGGTATTGTTGGTCAGAGTCCCATCGATATAGACAGCGAAACCGTTCGAGGTGTCCATAACCTCCTCCGTAACGGTATAGGGCTCAGGCTCAGGTGCCTGCACCTCGGCTGCCTGCTCTGCGGGTTGGTTCGCATCTGCCGCCGAAGCATCACCAGAAGAGCTATTTGCCCCATTCGCCATCGAGCCGATTGCGCCTACCACGACCAAGACGGCCAGTACGACCAATATGATCTTGCCAATCCCCTTTTTCTTCCCCTCAGCCATGATTCCTCCTATCGGTTGGTGTTCCAACAAAAGATGAAACTCATGCTAGGGATTCTCAAAATGCGTTTCATTAGCTCGGAGCTAAGGCACGCGATGCCGATCTGGATGCACGTCATGCCATCTCAACGCCCCGCGCCTGCAACCCCTGCAGCGGGGTATCATGGCTTCGAGATAGGATCGGCTACGGCGCCTACACGGAGCCGTGCGCAGAACGGGAGCAACGATGCACATCGAGCACCTCGCCATGTATGTAAACGACCTCGAGGGCACCAAAGCCTTCTTTGAGCGCTATTTCGGTGCCTCGTGCCCCGACGAGCCGTACCACAACCCCGCCACGGGCTTCCGCTCGTACTTCCTCACCTTCGAAGACGGAGCGCGACTCGAGATCATGAACAAAGAGCATATGGAGAACCCCGAGAAGACGCTCACACGCACCGGCTTCATTCATGTGGCGTTTTCCGTAGGTAGTTCCGAGCGCGTCGATGAGCTCACGGCGCAGCTGCGTGCAGATGGTTACGAGGTCTTGAGCGGCCCACGCGCCACCGGTGGCGGCTATTACGAAAGCTGTATCGTAGGACCCGAAAACAATCAGATCGAAATCACCGTGTAGCACACCATTGCCAAGCCTCTGACCTGCCCGTTACACGCGGGGTCAAATAAATCTTGATAAGCGTCGCGATGGGCGCAAAACCTATGTGTTAAACGCACGAGACATGGGGTACCATAACCCTCGCGGTATTGCCGCATCGTCAACGCGCATGAGCGCACCAGTTGCCATTTTGGCAAGATAGAAAGGCACGTTATGTCTCAAGGAACTGTTAAGTGGTTCAACCCCGACAAGGGTTATGGCTTCATCTCCCGCGAAGATGGCGACGATCTGTTCGTTCACTTCTCCGAGATTCAGATGGACGGCTACAAGACCCTTGATGAGGGTCAGGCCGTCGAGTTCGAGATCACCCAAGGCCAGAACGGCAAGCTGCAGGCTTCGAACGTCCATAAGCTCTAAGGGCGTTTGATTCGCCACACGCCATAGAGGCTGAGAGGGCACCTCGCGGGGTGCCCTTTTCCATTTCATCCGATATATGGGCACCGAGCTTCGCTCATGCCATGAGCAGCAGTCGCTTATACGCATCGAGGCCAGCAAGCAACACGTGCTCATCGAAATCGAACGTATCGGCATGCAGCGGAATACCTGTCCCCGTGCCCAGCAACAAAAACACGCCGGGAAGGCAGCGCTGGTAGAAGGAGAAGTCCTCTGCGATGAGCAAGGGCTCTTCTACGCGCTCGAGCCCCGGCAGCACACCCGATGCCTGTTCAAAAAGACCCTCATCGTTGATGACCGGCGGATATCCTTCAGAAAACGTCACATGGCATGTGCAGCCCTCTTCAGACGCCGCCGTCTCGGCAAGTGCGCGAATCTCGCGCGTCGCACGATCGAACATCGCATCAGAAAACACCCGGAGGCTTCCCTCGGCGCGGGCCGACGCCGCCACCGCATTGCGCACACTTCCTGCCATCAGGTGACCGAACCGCAGGGTGCACGGCTCATCTTGCTCCAAACGACGGGAAAGCCACTTCGCCCCCACAATGAACCGCGCGGCGGCGCCCAGGGCATCACGCCCTTCGCGCCACTTCGCGATATGAGCGGAGGCACCATGGAACTCGACCGTCGTCTCGCTTGATCGCGCCAACAGCGCATCCGGACGAGATGCGATCACGCCTTGCGGAAGGTCGGGCCAGAGGTGAAATCCGAAAATGCGATCGACGTGTAACCGTTCAAACATACCGCTTTCGCATACACGCTTCGCTCCGCCGGTTGTCTCCTCTGCAGGCTGGAAGATAACGAGGACGTTGCGAGGAAGATCTGCCGATCCGGCGCCCGCGATATCGCCCGCACGCACGCGATCGATCCATGCGGCGGCGGCAAGGGCCATCGCCATATGGCCGTCGTGTCCACAGGCATGCATCCTGCCGGAGCAGGTGCTTGCAAATGAGCGCCCCGTGGCCTCGGTTACCGGCAGCGCATCCATGTCGGCGCGAATCGCCACGGTGCGCGCTTGGCCACAATCGAAATAGGCGCACACCGTACTCGCACAGGGCTCGAATACCGTGCAGGCCAAGCCTTCGAGCACATGGTTCACATAGGCGATCGTTTGGGGCAGATCATCGTCAAGCTCGGGGATGCGGTGCAGGTCGCGCCGATACCGCGTGAGGGCATCGAGCTCGCACGCCGCCTCGGCGCTTGTATCTCGGCAATCGTTCATGACGTCTCCCTTGCGACGGCGGTGCGACGCCGCGGCGATCGTGTGCACGGAACAGGATGGTTTCCTGCCAGTATAGCCCCACGGAAACACGCTGCGGGATTTTGCTGCCGCGAGCATCGACATGCTGCCGCCCGTAACACTCCCGACACAACGCCGCATGCAGCAAACCTGCACCCCAACATGTGGTACAGTGACCTTCACGATAGAGGCGCGGATGAGAAGACGCGCGGGCGAGCCGGCAGGCAAGGATCCCGCGCCGGGGCGATTCCGCCGAACTCGGCCGAGCGGGCGCGCTCGCCGGGTGGGCTCGCGGGAAACACCCGCGAGACTGTCTGCGGTGTCCCTGCAGGAGCGCTATCACCCAAGGAGCTTGCATGAAGCGCCCATTTGTTACGAAAGACCAGCTCGTTGCCATTGCCAACGAGTTTCCCACGCCATTTCATCTCTACGACGAAGCCGGTATCCGCGCCAATGCGGAAGCTGTTCGCGATGCCTTTTCTTGGAACCCCGGGTTCAAGGAATTCTTCGCCGTCAAGGCAAACCCCAACCCCGCGCTCATTTCCATCCTGCGCGACTACGGATGCGGCTGCGACTGCTCCAGCGCAACCGAGCTCATGATCGCCGAGGCGCTTGGCATGCGCGGTGAGGACATCATGTTCTCCTCGAACGATACGCCCGCGCTCGACTTCGCGATGGCGCGTGACCTTGGTGCCATCGTAAACTTCGATGACATCTCGCACATCCCCTTCTTTGAACAGGTTGCGGGCGCCATTCCGCGCACTGTTTCATGCCGCTTCAACCCCGGCGGGCTCTTCAAGCTCGCCAACGGCATCATGGACAACCCCGGCGACTCGAAGTACGGCATGACCGAACCCCAGCTCTTTGAGGCATTTCGCATGCTGCATGAGCGCGGAGCGGAACGGTTCGGTATCCACGCCTTCCTCGCCAGCAACACGCGCGGCAACGATTACTACCCCGCACTCGCCCGCATCCTCTTTGAGCTCGCGGTACGCCTTGAACGCGAGACGGGTGCGCACATTGCTTTCATCAACCTCTCCGGCGGTGTGGGCATCCCCTACCGGCCTGACGATGAGCCCTGCGACATCCGCGCCATCGGCGCCGGCGTCCAGCGAGCCTTCGACGATGTGCTTGTGCCCGCAGGCATGGATGACGTCGCCATCTACACCGAAATGGGCAGGTTTATGCTGGGACCATATGGTTGCCTTGTCACCCGAGCCATCCATGAGAAGCGCATCTACAAAGACTATATCGGCGTCGACGCGAGCGCCGTCGATCTCATCCGCCCGGCGATGTACGGTGCCTACCACCACATCACGGTCATGGGGCAGCAGCATGGCCCCGACAAATCGGCCGCGCCAGCGACATGCGTCTACGACATCACCGGCAATCTCTGCGAAAACAACGACAAATTCGCCGTAGATCGCGCGCTACCCGAAATCGAGCCGGGTGACCTTCTGGTTATCCACGACACAGGCGCGCACGGCTACGCCATGGGCTACAACTACAATGGGCGCATGCGTTCAGCCGAGGTCCTGTTGCGTGAGGACGGCTCATGCAAACTCATCAGACGCGCCGAAACACCCCACGATTATTTTGCAACCCTCGGTATAGCGCCTGTTGGGCGCGAGCTGCAAGCTATGGCTCGCGCACGGGAGGCGAATGGATACCACATCAAGTAGAAAGGATGGCGGCCATGGACATCAGAAAGCTCGAAGGATCCGTCGTCGCACTCGTGACACCTTTCGACCGCCAGGGCAAGGTGGATTTCGAGGCGCTTGAGCGCCTGGTCGATTTTCAGATTGAAGCGGGAACCGACGCCATTCTCGCGCTGGGTACCACCGGCGAGAGCTCGACCATGACGCACGAGGAAGACAACGAGGTCGCGCGGTGCGTGGTCGAGCGTGTGGCGGGACGCGTGCCCGTAATCGCTGGCTCGGGCTCCAACTGCACGGAGACCATGCTCGAGAAAAGCCTCGCCTATCAAAAGATTGGTGTCGATGGTCTGCTCACCATCACCCCCTACTATAACAAGTCGAGTGAAGAGGGCATCTACCGGCACTTCAAGGTGGTGGCCGATGCCGTTGATATCCCCTGTATCCTCTACAACATCCCCGGGCGCTGCGGCTGCTCGATATCGGTGAACAATGTCGAGCGCCTCTCCCAGCATCCCAACATCATGGGCATCAAAGAGGCCAGCGGCAACGTCTCGTTCGCAGCGAGCATCGCCCATCTGCTGAGCGATGATTTTCGCATGTATTCCGGTGAGGACGCGCTCACGCTGCCGCTTATGGCACTTGGTGCATCGGGCACGATCTCGGTATGGGCAGATGTGCAGCCGGCGCTCGTCCACGAGATGTGCCGCTCCTTCCTCGACGGCGATATCGAGCGCGCCCGTGAGATACAGATCGCGGGCATTCCGCTCATCCACGCCCTCTTCTCCGAGGTCAATCCCATTCCGGTGAAGGAGGCCGTCGCCCAGATGGGGCTCATCGAAGCCAACTATCGCCTGCCGCTTTGCCCCATGGCAAAGGACACGCGCGCCCGCCTCATTGAGGCCATGAAGGGGGCTGGTATCCTTGATTAGCCTCGTTATCATGGGAAACGGCCGCATGGGAACACTCATCCGAGAGCACGCCGAAGCCGCGCGCGATGCAAGCAGCGCAGAGCTGTTTGAAATCGTTGCCCAGGTGGGGTTCGACCTTGATCAACTCACCGAAGCCCCGGCGGCAGACGTTATCGTCGACTTCTCCAACGCCGCCGTCCTCGAAGCCGTCGCTGGCTATGTTCGACGCACGGGAGCCGCTCTCGTATCGGGTACCACGGGCTACTCCGCTGCACAGATGGAGACGCTCCATGCTCTGGGCGCACAGGCGCCGGTGCTGCACTCGGGCAACTACTCGATCGGGGTTGCCGCGCTCAGGCATCTCGTTGCCATGGCTGCGCGCGAGCTACCCGGTTTTGATGTCGAGATCTGCGAGACGCACCATAACAAGAAGGCGGATGCCCCCAGCGGTACAGCGAACATGCTGCTCGATGCGGTAACCAGTGCCAAAGAGCCCACAGATGCCCCCTGGCATCCGATCTTCGGGCGCCAAGGCATGTGCGGCGCGCGCGAGGCGACCGAGATTGGCATGCATTCGCTGCGTGGCGGCACGGTAGCGGGCACGCACACCGTGTCGTTCTTCGGCCCCAGCGAAGAGCTCACGCTCACCCATCGAGCCGAGAGCCGCGAGATCTTCGTGAACGGCGCGCTCGCAGCCGTCCAGCGGCTCGTCGGTCGACCCGCAGGCGTCTACACCTTTGACGAAATCATGTTTGGCGAGTCGGCCTCCTAAACGCTGCAAGACCTTACTACGTATCGAGAGGAACCCTCATGAACGCCCAGGAAATCATCAACTATATTGCAACCGCACCCAAGAAGACCCCGGTCAAGGTGTATGTCCGCGAGCAGCCGGGCAGCCACATTGACTACCATGCCGGCAACACCGATCACGTGAAGGTGTTTGGAACGCCCGACGGACGCATCCTCTTCGGCACGTGGGAGGATATCGAACCGGTGCTCGAGCGCAATGCGCTTGCGATTGCAGACGTGGTCGTAGAAAACGATTGCCGCAACACCGCGGTGCCCCTTCTCGACCTGAAGCACATCAATGCGCGCATCGAGCCCGGCGCGATCATTCGCGACCAGGTGGAGATTGGCGATAACGCGGTCATCATGATGGGCGCGATTATCAACATCGGCGCGGTTATTGGCGAGGGAACCATGATCGACATGGGTGCCGTGCTGGGCGGGCGCGCTACCGTGGGTAAACGCTGCCACATTGGCGCGGGAACCGTGCTGGCCGGCGTTATCGAACCCGCAAGCGCCACACCGGTACGCATCGACGACGACGTGATGATTGGTGCCAACGCCGTTGTGCTCGAGGGCGTGCATGTGGGTGAACATGCCGTGGTGGCCGCCGGCGCCGTGGTTGTCGAGGACGTACCCGCCAATGCCGTGGTCGCGGGTGTTCCGGCGCGCGTCATCAAGCAGCGGGACGAGCAGACCAACAGTAAAACCGGCCTCGAAGACGCCCTGCGCCAACTGTAGGGCCACATACCGGTATAGAACGGACCCTCCCGGGTGCTCTGCCAAACGTCCTCGCCGAGTTGCGGCTGCGGATGGTTTGGCAGGGCATCCGGGAGGGCCCTTCGCACTTGGAGGCCTTCCATGACGCAGGGATCCTCGAACGTGCCCCAAAGTAAGATAACCGCGTGTCCCCCACTCTCCGTGCCGAGACCTTCAAGTAGACCGGCAGCATCGAGAAAGGAAGGGCACCTAGGCCCCACGGGGCTTTTCCTGGCGAATCATCCGCAGCCGCCTCGCGGCGAGGACGTTCGTCAGGAAAAGCCCCGTGGAACCCGTACGGCCTTACCTGTTCTCGATGCTGCCGATTTGCTTGAGCTCGATTGAAATGAGGCCATTCGGCTCGTTCACGAACGATACGTACTCCGAGTTGTGCGCCAGCTCGGCGGGAAGCGTAATCTCGATACCGGTATCAGTGCGAATCTTCACGTTGCGCACGGCGGCACGACGCCCCTGAGCTCGCTCCACATGAACGCGCTCAGGAACCTGCTCATCGCGCAGTGCCTGTTTCACAGCGTCACGCAGCTGCGGCTCGTCCTCAAATGCCTCGTCCACGATATCCCACGGCGGAAGCTCCTCGTCTTCCTCAATCGCCTCGACCATAGCCGCCTTCGCCGCTGCGAGCGCCACCGCAGTGTTCGCACCATGCTCCTCGGCAACCTCGGTCACCACACGCGATACCTGCTCGATAACCTCTTTGCTCGAAACGCCCTCGGTGCACTGAAGCAAGCCCTCGGGAATAACCTGTCTGCGCTCGCCGGCGATAACGCGCTCCTTATCGCGGTAGAGCACCTCAAGCGAGCTCGCGCGAACGAGCGCATACGATGCCACCTTTTGCGAGGGATTCGGCAGAATAGCGTAGTGGCGCGCAATGCCGCAGCTCGTTGAGCCTGAAGCACTCTCCACCTCGTGCATGAATGCTTGACGGCTGCTCAGCAGCAAGATGGCAAACCAGCGCACGTCGTCCTCATCGTCGAAATCTGCGATCAGGACATCGCTCGACTCGAGCTTTTCCGCCCGCGAGAGCTCACCACTCAAAAACTCAGCAATATCAAGCGAGAGATCCAGGAACTCCCGCTCACCAAACAGATACCGCTTGATCTCACCCGCAAACGCGCTCTGCTCGGCAAATGAACCAAGGCGATTGTCGGCCGCCGAGCGAGCGCGCAGGAGATGCCTCGACACAAACGACCGCGCAGCGCGGGTATCAAGGTCGAGCTCACGCTCGGAGAACACATTGACCGCAGAGTCGAAGTCCAGCACGTGCAAGACAGCATGGTTGATCTGCATGAAATACCCTCACTACCTGCAAAACTAATATGGATACCTGTTACGTGCGCATGCTGCCGTGAGAGGCCGAGCGCACGCTCGACAACATGTCAGCCCAACGGCGTCATGGCATGCTCGTTGCAAAACGCGTAACAGAATAGCACACGCTCATGCGCAGGCGGCGCGTGCGGGGCTCCCGGCAAGGCGAAATCCCACCGCCATGCAACCTTGTGGTCATTTGCCTAGGGGTATGGGTGAGCGCCCCGCAGCACTACCGCATCCATGGTCACGACTGAGGGACTATGGGTGATCTCGGCGTAGCACATCCACCTTGGTGGTCACGAATGAGGACATATGGGTGGAAGATCCGTAAGGAGCACGGAGAACGGCACTCAAATCGCCATATTTTATGGCGAAATACCACATCAAGCTTGGATAGATGGCTCTGGTACGCTGCCGCTTACGTCCATACAACCCATAGGTCCCTGATGATGACCATCGAACACGGCATGCTACGCTCCAAGAACCCATAGGTCCCCGTTCGTGACCATCAGCAGCATGATGCTAAGACGTGAGCGCCCATACGTCCGCGATCGTGACCATCGCGCAAGGCCGCGCACGCGGTGCGGCGCGGCGCGTGCGCCAAACGGCACGACGCCACACCTTGCGACACTGCAATGCGACGCAATGCCACGGTGGCAAGAGGTCACGCAGCAGGATAACGTTCCCGCAACTCGGCAATAAGCTCGCCAAGCCTGTCGAGCGCGTCGATATCCACCAACCCGCCGAAGTCGGACGTCGCCCCATCCCCTTCTTCCGACGCATCCTGCTGCGCGCCGGCGCCCTGCAGATACGATGCGGCTCTACTCGCTGCCTGCGTCGCCGACTCCACGAATTTACCAGCGGCATCAGCGGCACGGCCCGCCGTTTCGGCAACCTGGCCGAGCGTCGCTGTGCGCACGAGTGCCTTGACGAGACGCTTGAAGAGATCCCAGGTCTCGGGCGGCACCTCGCCTGCCGCCACAAGCATTTTCGGCAGGCTCTCCTGCCAGCTATCACGTATCTCGGCGAAATACATCGCATCCGTCGCGCCGATCACATCAAAGACGGCATCGATGACCTTGCCGCGCTCCTCGGGTGAGATGCGCGCCATCCAGTCGGAAAGCGTTTTATCGAGATACCGAGCGCCCGCGGAGATGCGCTCGACACGCTTGAAGTCGGTGCCTTCGACCACCCATGAGAACGGGTTATGCTGCAACAGCGAGAAGCTTGTGCTGTCCACGATGGCGTAATCTTCCTGGTCTTCGAAAATCATGCCAAACATCGAGGAGCGCGGCAGCGTCTTGTCGATGCGCCCGCGCATGCGCGCAAACCCCTTGCCGCGCAGAAACTGCTCGTTAAAGCCGGGACCATCGTGCGAAAACACGCGCGCAATACGATCTTGCAAGGCATGCGGGCACATGATCGCCGCGTAAACCGCCAAGTTGCCACCCTTGGAATGACCGCCGGCATACAGTGTGCCTGGCAACGCGCGTGCCGCCTCTTCGAGATATTCTGCTGCCGAGACCTGTGCGGGCACAGGGCTCTGGAACGCCATGTTGAAGTCTTCTTTCCAGCCCACAAGCGTGGAGTCGGTGCCGCGGAACGCCGCGTACACCGAACCGTCCGGCAGCTGAAACGTCACGGCAGCGAACTGCTCCTCGGCTTCCTCTGAAAAACTCGTACGGTAGCCGCATACGCGCATATCGCGAAAACGAGGACTCGAGCACACGGCGAACAAGAGCTCGCGACTTCCCTCGGGATCCCAGCTATCGCCGAACATGGCTTCAAAATCCTCAGCGCGCAACAGCTCCCTAACCGGCAAACCGTCCCATGAGCAAAATCCCTGGTAAACGAAGCTTTGATCATTCAGTTTGAAATACGAGAGCCACGAGAGCACCAAGCTGTCGACGGCGCAGAGCGGCCGCTCGTGCAGCGGCTCAAGTTGCGTCTTCGCATAGGTAACGAAGTTCCCCGCCTCGCTTGCTCGCTCTGCCGCGTCTGCCATCAGCGAATACCCGCCGCCTCGATAGCAGCAACCGCCGCCTGCAAACCCTCAGGTGGCAGCACGAGCGCCATGCGCACAAAGCCCTCGCCGTGTGGACCGAAGCTCGCACCAGGCGTCACCACGACACCGGCACGCTCCATGAGCTCCTCGCAAAACGCTATGGAATCGGTCCTGCCGCCGGGGAGCTTCGCCCACACGAACATGGTGCCGTGCGCGTTGGGTCGCTCCCAGCCAATCCGTTCAAGCCCGTCGCACAGCGCATCGCGGCGCTCCTGGTAGAGATGGCGCTGGTGCTCTACCTCGTCGAGCGGGCCGGTAAGCGCGGCGATGGCAGCACGCTGAATGGGATAGAACATGCCGAAATCGGTTTGGCCGCGCAGCTTAGCAAACGCGGCGACCACATCGGGGCGACCCACCAGAAAGCTCACGCGCGCGCCCGTGACGTTGAACGATTTAGAGAGCGAGAAGAACTCAACGCCCACCTCAAGCGCGCCCGGACGCGCAAGGAAGCTGCCGCCGCGCGGACCGTCGTACACGATATCGGAATAGGCATTATCGTGGATGATGAGCAGGTCGTGCTCACGTGCGAAGGCAATGATCTCGTCGTAGACCTCAGGCGTGCCCACGCTGCCCACCGGATTCGCCGGCAGCGACACCACCATGTACTTCGCACGATCGGCGAGCGCGGGGTCGATGTCTGCCACGCATGGCAAAAAGTCGTGCTCGGCGGAAAGCGGGTAGTACGCGCACTCCCCTCCTGCGATCTTCACACCGCCGGCAAACACGGGATAGCAGGGGTCGGGCACCAGCGCGATGTCGCCCGGATCGAGCAGCGTGAGCGCCAGCTGACCCATGCCCTCCTGCGTGCCCGCGCATGAAGTCACCATCTCGGGTGTGATACCGCCCACGCCGAACCGGCGCTCGTAGTAGTCGCAAACAGCCTGCTTGAGCTCGGGTAGGTCGCCTAGGCTGTACTTCCAGTTATCGGCGTCCCGTGCAGCGTCGATCAGTGCATCAACCACGTGTGCATAGGGGTGAAAATCGGGCGTACCCACCGAAAGGTTGTAGATGCGACGCCCTTGGGCCTCAAACGCCAAACGCTTCTGGTTAAGCGAAGCGAAAACCTCCTCGCCGAATTGATCGAGTCGTTTCGAGAACTGCATAGCAGGTCAACTCCTTTTAGGACAGCGTGTCGATTTCTGAAAGCCACAGCGTAGCGGAGGCATCGCTTGGCATGCGCCAGTCACCGCGAGGCGAAAGCGTAACCGAGCCAACCTTGGGCCCGTCCGGCAGGCAGCTGCGCTTGAATTGCTGGGCAAAGAACCGTCGGTAGAACACGCGCAGCCACACGAGAACGGTCTCATGATCAAAGACACCCTCGAACGAACGAAGCGCCATGCGGAAAATCTTGCCCGGCGCAAAGCCAAAGCGCAGCAGGTGATAGAGGAAGTAGTCGTGCAGCTCATACGGACCCACAAGATCTTCGGTCTTCTGCGCGATCTGCCCGTCGCCGGTGGGCGGCAGCAGCTCGGGTGAAACCGGGGTGTCCAACACATCAAGCAACACGCGCTCGATATCGCCACCGAACAGCGTCGCCGCGTAGCGCACCAGATGCCGCACGAGCGTCTTGGGCACGCTCGCGTTTACGGCATACATGCTCATATGGTCGCCGTTGTAGGTTGCCCATCCAAGCGCGAGCTCCGACAGGTCACCCGTACCGATGACGAATCCGCCCTGGCTGTTCGCGAGATCCATGAGAATCTGGGTGCGCTCGCGCGCCTGGCTGTTCTCGTAGGTAACATCGGTCACAGCAGGATCGTGATCGATATCGCGGAAGTGCTGCTCGACCGCCGCATGGATGGAGATCTCGCGGAACGAGACGCCCAGCTGCTCTGCCAAGCTCTCCGCATTGGACTTGGTGCGCGCCGTGGTACCGAACCCCGGCATCGAAACCGCGGTAATATCGCGACGGTCATAGCAGAGCGCATCGAAGGCGCGCACGGTCACCAAGAGTGCAAGCGTGGAATCGAGCCCGCCGGAGAGACCAATGACCGCGCGCTTGGTGCCCGTATGAGCAAGACGCGTGGCAAGTCCCGATGCCTGCAGGTTGAAAATCTCCTCGCAGCGCTCGGCAAGATCTCCAGCATCGGCGGGCACAAACGGCGTGCGCGGAAACACGCGATCGATCTCGAGCGCGGTGCGCATGAGTGGCCCTTCAATCGGCTCGTCGTCGAGCGCATCGAGTGCGTCAACCTCGCCATCATCGAAGAAGAACTCGATATCGAGGTCGGCGAACGAGAACTCGATATCGAGCACACCCCGCTGTTCGGCGGCGGGCCGCACCCACGTGGTTGAGCGACGACGCTCGGCAGCCAAGCGATCGATATCGACATCCGCCACGGCCATATCGCAGGTGAAAAGGTCGGTGCGCGCGAGCAGCGAACCGTTCTCGGCAATGAGATTCTCGCCGGCAAACACCAAATCGGTTGTCGACTCGCCTTCCCCGGCGTCCGCGTACGCATACGCGCAATACAGCCGCGCGCTCTGCCCGCTCACTAAGCTATGGCGATACGCCTGCTTGCCGATAATCTCGTCCGAGGCGGAACAGTTGAGCATCACCGTGGCACCGGCGCGCGCCATGCGCACGCTCGGCGGGTCGGCAACCCACAGGTCTTCGCAAATCTCAACGCCAACCACGAGGTCCTCGGCACCCTCATCGATACACCGGAACAGCATGTGCGAAGCGAGCGGTGCCGTCTGGCCCGCGATATCGACCACCAACGCATCCGAGGGACCAGGAGCCGGCGTGAACCACCGGCGCTCATAGAACTCGCCATAGTTGGGCAGGTTCGCCTTCGCGACAAGTCCGAGCAGCGAGCCACGGCAGCACACGGCAGCGCAGTTGTAGATGGCCCCCTCGCGCGCAACCGGAAGGCCAACCGTAAAGAGCAGCTCCATGTCGCGCGTCGCATCGAGCACCTGCTCGAGCGCGTGCTCGCAGGCACGCAACAGCGTGCGGTCGAAAAAGAGATCGGCGCAGGTATATCCGGTAAGACAGAGCTCTGGCAGCGCAAGCGCACGCACGCCGCGCGCAGCAGCACGCTTCACGCAGGCGAGAACCGCCTCGGTATTCGCCTGAACATCCGCCACACGAATGCGCGGTGTTGCAGCGGCCACCCGGAGAAAGCCGTCACCACGCAAAGCGGGGGTAGCGACGTACGCTGATTCGAAGGTGAACGGCCTGTCCATGGTGCGCTCCTTTGCATTCATTATGTCGACGCTATTGTAACGGTTTCAGATATGCAGACCGCCCCAGACTTGACAAGGCGAAACGATGGATGCTTAAAAACCCCGTGGCACCGGCAATGTCGTATCATGGATAAAACAGCGTCATCTCGGCGATAGTTCATCCAGATGCAAGCAACCGGAACCGGGGACCCCATGGATTCTGATAATCAAGTCGTGTCGGTCATTTTGCCAATTTACAACGCGGGGCGCTATCTCGACCAAGCCCTCGCGAGCGTGGAGGAGCAAACATATGACGCCATAGAGATCATCTGCGTCAACGATGGATCGACCGACGACTCCCTCACCATCATGCGAGCCCATGCGAACCACGATGCGCGCATACGCGTTATCAACCAGCCAAATCGCGGATACGGTGCCGCCATGAACCGCGGCATCGCTGAAGCAACTGGTACGTGGATCGCTATCTTGGAGCCTGATGACTGGATCGAGCCCGATGCCTATTCCGAGATGATTGCATGCGCACGCAACTTCGTAAGCAGCGACACCCCTATCGATGTGATTAAGACGCCATATTGGGTCATTCGCAACCCAGACACGCCAGACGAGGTCAAGCTGAACTGCTCATACCGCCACCGCGTGCGCCCTCGGCGTCAACCATTTCAAATTCACGATGCCCCCCATCTGCTGGGGCATCATCCTTCGATCTGGTCCGCACTCTATCGCCGATCATTTCTCGATGATTTTAGTATTCGTTTCCGAGAAATACCGGGGGCCGGATGGGCCGATAACCCATTCCTCGTTGAGACCCTTTGCCAGGCCCGCAGTATCGTCTACCTTGATAAACCGTTTTATTGTTATCGAGAAGAGACCCCCGAGAAGGAAATCGCGCTTTCAAAGCGTAGCCCGCTGCTGCCGTTTGAACGCTGGCAGGATATGGCCGATATTCTCGATCGCCTTCACGTAACCGATCCCGTAGTGTGGACACAGCAGATCACCAGAGGTTTCACCTATATGGGCGGCATCATCCAGAACACTGGCCTCGAGCATCGACCCGAGCTCCAAGCGGCCGTTCACCGCATGTTCGACCGAATGGACCCGAATCTGGTGTTCAAAAACCCACGTGTCACCCCGGCTGCAAAACGCCTTTTTGCTGAATACCGCGGTATCGAACATCCGAGTTTGGGACGCCTGAATCATCTTCGCTATCTCGCAGCCGAGGCGCTCTACAATATCCGCAACAAGGGACCTCGGCAGACACTTCGGATGATTGCAAAGTTTGTCACTACGTATGGTCGGCGCGCTGGAAACTGACATCTGCCAGTAACGAAGGTTTTTTGGCAGGCAGCTGGAGGGCTTTTCCTCCCCAGTTGCATCCTGCCGTATAATGATGGCGCGCGAAGCGCATGACGTATCAGAGGCACGTAGGCAGAAGGGCTCCCTTTACGTGAGCAGCTCCACCACATCTTTCGAGAACGCACCGTCCATCGCGACCACCCAAGGCGCCCTGGCGCCGTCGAGCAACGGCATCGACCGCCTCGCCATCGTAGTGGTGACCTACAAGCGTCGCGAGATGTTGCAGGATCTCTTCGCCTCATTCGCCGCCCTCACCTGCGCGCCCTGGCGCATCGTCATCGTTGACAACGAGAATTCCCCTGCCACCGAACGCATTGTGCGCGCATTCGACGAGCAGACACGTGAGCTCTGGGGCGAGCCGGAAGCGGATGCTGAAGGATCGACTCATCGCGTTGTCTATGCGCCGCAAACCGAGAACATCGGCGGTGCCGGCGGCTTCTCGGCGGGAACCGCGCGTGCATTTGCGCTGGGCGCGGAGTGGTTCTGGCTCATGGACGACGACGTTACCGTCTTGCCTGATGCGATTGAGAAACTCGCCCGCTGGACGGATCGCTTCGACGTGATTCAGGGTTCCCGCCTCGACTTTGACGGCGGTCCGTTCTATTGGCAGTACCAGTTCATCACCACGCTGGGTATTCCCAATCCTGTTGCCAAGTGGGATTTCGACGAACGCGGCTATAAGCCCATGAACCAGCTGTGCTTCGAGGGCGGCCTGTTCTCACGCCGTGTGGTCGAGAAAATAGGTCTGCCCGACGCGCGCTACTTCATCTATGGCGACGATGCCGCATACGGCTATGTTGCCAGCAAGCACTTCGATGCCGCGGTGGTGGCAGACGTCATCCTCAAACGCGCGCGTGCTGTCTCGAATTGGGATATCGCCGGCAAACGCCAGCTCAACTCAACAAGCGACTTCAATCGTTACTACATCATGCGCAACCGCGGGTTCACCGCACGTTATATGAAGCTCTTTGGCGACTACCACCGTCTGCTGTTCGGCTTTGGAACGGCCGCCACCTTTGCCAAGGAACTCATCAGGCTCATCGCCGTCGACCACACGTTCAAAACAGGCATACCGGCCTTAGTGCGCGGCATGCGCGATGCGCGCAAGATCTATCGCGACCGCACCTGGGAGCCCGCATCCGCCCTCAAGGCGTAGCTGAACCCCCTCAACACGCCGCATGGGACACGCCATAGCATCTCCATGTGTTCATTGTTTTTGTTAACTTGCGTACAAGGACCATGCTGTCCCACTCGGTGGGTACCGTAAGGTTACCATGCCCGTTGCCCATACGACACGAGCAGCATGAAAACCTTTCTGGCCATGACGGAGGACTGACATGGCATCTCAATATACCGACCGGCAACGAACACGCGTCTTTACCAGGGACACGCAAAACACCGCGAACAACAAACAAAAGGCCATCGGCCAAACACAGCTTATGACCATCGAAAAAGAGGGGCTCTTCGACGGCATCTCTCTTGCGCAAATCATTGCAGGCGCCGCCGCGGCGGCAACATCGATGGTTCTTGCCTCGAAAATCGGCATCGGCGGCTCGGTGATTGGCGCAGCGGTGAGCTCGGTGGTCACCGTGGTGTCGTCGCAGCTGTATCGCAAGTTCCTCACGGCGAGCGCGCAAAAGCTCAAGGGCGGTAAAGATGCGCTGGGCGATGTGGCGAACAGCCTGCGGCAGCCCTCGCACGATGCGAACGCCACGAGCAGATACAGCGGACACGACGATACGTCGCCCTACGGACATGGAGAGCATGCCAAAGGCGGACAACGACGCGGCGCGCGCATTGCCCCCGCATCGCTGCAGGCGAAAGCGGCTGCAGAGCGCCAGCATGCGCAACACAAGGTGATGCTGTTTTCGATTGGCATCGCCATCGTCGCCGTAGTGCTTAGCGCTGCCGCGATCTTTGCGCTTACGGCCGGTGAGGGCCTGGGCGAGAAGACGGAACCCATCATCTTCTCCGCTCCTGCCAGCGACCCGTCTGAGGGCAAGCAGGAAACAACGTCGCCAGATAGCGAGGACGCCCCCGCCACCCAGACAGACAACTCCGCAAACACCAACGCATCCACGCCCAACCAAGGCGCGCAAACAAACCCTTCCGCAGACGCAGCGAGTGAACAGCCCGGAACCAGCGACGCAACAGATAACACCGGAGAAAATTCCGGCAGCGCAACAGGGGATACCGCAGAAGATACCCAGCGCCCTTCCGATAACTCAGACAGCGCCACCCCAGGTGATGCCACGTCAAATACCGGCGACAGCACATCCTCGACCACCAGCAACACATCTTCGTCTGCAGCATAACGCCGACCACCGGCGATCCGAGCCCCTCCATGCGCAGCCGCGGTGCGCGGAGCATGCTATGATGCTTTACCGAACGAGATCGAAGGAAGCATCATGGCACTAGCACCTGTAGCCCCGCAACTTTCGCGGGGCAACCACATTTATCTTTACCAGCTTTTGAAAAAGGAGCTCGGTTGCGGAAAGCAGACGTTTCTCCCCCGCGTGGAAGAGGCGCTTGCAACGGATGAGCTCTCGGCGGAACTGATGGGCTTCTCGAGCACGCGTGAGCTGCTTGAAGCGCTCGATGATTTCGTGACGCTCACCGTCTTCAAGGGTGGGCGCGTCTATGCCACCATCATGAGCCAACCCGATTGGGATGCTACGGCCAAGCCCGCTGGCAAAGCTGGCACCGGCGCGAAATCATGGAAACGCAAGAAATCGGGCAAGGATGTGAGGCCGGTCCGGCCGACGTGCGTCAAGCCGATCGAGCCAGAGCCGGAGCCTGAGCCCGAATCGCAACCTGAGCCCGAGACGACGCCCGAGAACCAGACAACATTCGAGCCAAAGGCGGCATTCGAACCGAAGCCCGAGCACGAAACGAAGCCTGAGCCTGCGTTGGAGACCGAACCCGAAGGGGAATCTGAACCGGAACCCCTATCAGAGGCTGCGGCAGAGCTCCAACCGGAAATCGAATCCGATCAAGAGGAGGGTCTTGAAGTCGCAGCGGAGCCAAAGGCTGCTCAGGAGCACAACGCGCCCGCGGCGCAGCTCGTGCCCGAGCCGACCATTTCGCTTACCGTCACCTACGACCCCTCAAGCAGAAAACAATCGGACAAGCAGGAATCTGTGTCCCACGAGATGTCTACACAGAATCCCGTTGAGCGTGAAGCCTCCGTTCAAATCGAGGCTCTCGAGACTCCTGCTCCCACTCCCCCGCACCCGTTCACGCCCGCCGAGCTCGACGGCTATCCGCTCGACCTCTCCCGCGAGGTCTTCTGCCCCGGCGATATCCTGAGCGAGCTTGCACAACTTCTACCGCTCGGCGCGGACGTTTTGGGCATTGCAAACGAGTACTATTACATCGCTGGTGAACAGGGAACGCTCGAGGCAGGGCGCGCGCGTGCCGCGTTTCCCCTGCGATTCACACGCGATGGCGAGCGCCACGAGGTGACGATTCGCATGAAACGGCGCCCCAACGGCCATCTCGGCGCAACATGGACAATCTACGCTATTGAAACCATACAATAGATAGCCAAATGCGTGGTTCATCTACCACCCAAAGGCATGGGGAAAGATTGGGTAAGCTTCGCGCGTCACCTGCAGAGTAGACGGCACTTTAGTTGCAACGTTTCCGCAGCTCAGAGAGTTGGTCGTTTTTTGTGTATATCACAGCATGCCCGTGAGACGAACAAATCTTTTTTCTACGCATCGTCACCGTCTTAAGCAGCTTCTATCATGTCAAGTTTTCGCTCTCGGCGCTTGATGGATTGCCAAAGCAAGATGCCGCACCGATCCGAACCGGGTCGGCGCGGCTTCATCTGTGCATACGCTAGGGAGATGCAATCTCACCCAAACGAAGGTTCGCTAATCGCGCGTAAGCTTGCGGTGGATGCGGTGCGGCTTGGCAGCATCCTCGCCCAGGCGCGCCACGCGGTTCTCCTGATAGGCCTCAAAGTTACCCTCGAACCAGTACCAGTTGCCAGGATTCTCGTCGGTGCCCTCCCATGCAAGGATATGCGTGGCCACACGGTCGAGGAACATGCGGTCGTGGCTGATCACCACCGAGCAGCCGGGGAACTCGAGCAGCGCCGCCTCGAGCGAGGAGAGCGTTTCGACGTCGAGGTCGTTCGTAGGCTCATCGAGCAGCAGTAAGTTACCACCCTGCTTCAAGGTAAGCGCGAGGTTCAGGCGATTGCGCTCGCCTCCGGAAAGCACACCCGCGCGCTTCTGCTGATCGGAGCCCTTGAAACCAAAACTCGCAACATAGGCGCGGCTTGGCACCTCGGTCTCGCCCACGAGCATCTTATCCGTGCCGCCCGAAACGACCTCCCACAGCGTCTTGTCTGGATCGATGCCCTCGCGGCCCTGGTCGACATAGGAAAGCTTCACAGTCTCGCCCAGCGTGATGCTGCCCGAGGTAGGCTGTTCCATCCCCATGATCATCTTGAAGAGCGTCGTCTTGCCCACGCCGTTAGGGCCAATCACGCCCACGATGCCGTTGCGCGGCAGGCTGAACGTGAGGCCATCGATAAGTACGCGACCGTCGAACTCCTTATGCAGGTGCTCGGCCTCGAGCACCTTGGCGCCCAGACGAGGACCCACGGGAATGCGGATATCGGTCCAGTCGAGCTTCTGGCTCGCACGGGCCTCCGCCTCCATCTCCTCGTACCGCGCCAGACGCGCCTTGTTCTTTGCCTGGCGCGCCTTAGGCGAAGAACGAACCCACTCGATCTCGGACGCCATGCGCTTGGCAAGCTTCGCATCGCGCTGACCCTGCGCGGCAATGCGCGCCGCCTTCGTCTCGAGATAGGTGGAGTAGTTGCCCTTATACGGATAGAGATGACCGCGATCGACCTCGCAAATCCACTCGGCAACGTTGTCGAGGAAGTAGCGGTCGTGGGTCACGGCGAGCACCGCACCGGGATAGTTCTTGAGGAAATGCTCGAGCCACAGCACCGACTCCGCATCGAGATGGTTGGTAGGCTCATCGAGCAGCAGCAGATCCGGGGCCTCGAGCAAAAGCTTGCAGAGCGCCACGCGACGGCGCTCACCGCCGGAGAGCACCTTGACCGGCGTATCGGAATCGGGCAGCTGCAGCGCATCCATCGCCTGGCCGAGCTTGGAATCGATATCCCAACCGTCCGCGGCATCAATCTCGCCCTGGAGTGTGCCCATCTCGGCCATGAGGGCGTCGAAGTCCGCGTCGGGCGCGGCCATCTCCTCGCCAATCTGGTTGAACCGCTCAACCTTGGCCATGAGGTCACCAAACGCCATGCGCACGTTCTCGATCACGGTTTTCTCGTCATCGAGCGGCGGCTCCTGCTCGAGCAGCCCTACCGTGTAGCCGGGCGTGAGACGCGCATCTCCGTTGGAAACCTCTTCTTTGCCCGCCATAACCTTGAGCAAGGTCGACTTGCCCATGCCGTTGGGGCCCACGACGCCAATCTTGGCACCGGGATAAAAGCTCAGAGTCACGTCGTCCAAGATAACTTTGTCGCCGTGCGCCTTACGAGCCTGATACATCTGGTAGATGAACTCTGCCATGAATAACTCCTTATAGATATGCGCGGATGCGCCTCTTACTTCGCTTTAGTCTAAACGGAGCCGTGCATCTAACACAACGAAAAGGCCGTGAAGACGCACTCCTCGAAAGGACCCACACAATGCGCGTGGCCATCGGCTCGTCCCATGAGGTACCATAAATGCATTGTTCGCTGCAACGCTCAAGGGGGCCTCATCGCTATGCCGCTGCTTTCAATCGTTGTCCCCTGCTACAACGAACAATATGTGCTGCCCCTCTTCGTTGAAGAGCTGAGCCGCGTTGTGCGTTCATGGCGTGACCCTGAAAGCAACATCTCAAGAACCCCCTCCCCTGGTGATATTCCAGAAGTAGAAGTCATCTTTGTCGACGACGGATCAATCGACGGCACCCTTGCGTTTTTAAAAGAACTTACCGAAGAGCCTGCGTGCAACCTACCCTTCCACGTGCGTTGGGTTTCATTCTCGCGCAACTTTGGAAAAGAGGCCGGGTTGCTTGCCGGCCTCAAAGAGGCTCGCGGTGACTTCGTTGCCACGATGGACGCCGACATGCAGGATCCACCCAGCCTCCTGCCCTCGCTCTACCTTCAGCTCATCACGAGCGATTACGACAACATCGCCACACGTCGTGTAAGCCGAACAGGCGAACCGCCGATTCGCTCGGCGTGCGCCCGACTCTTTTATCGCATTGTCTCGCATATCTCCCAAACAGAGATTGTGGACGGCGCACGCGATTTTCGTCTCATGCGACGCTCTATGGTCGATGCGATTATCTCAATGCCCGAATACAACCGCTTCAGCAAAGGCATTTTCGGATGGGTTGGCTTCAAAACGAAATGGGTGGCATTCGAGAATGTTGAGCGTCCTGCAGGCGAATCGCATTGGAACTTTTGGTCGCTGCTGCTCTACGCAATAGATGGCATCGTCGCATTCTCGACCGCCCCACTCTCAATTGCCTCAATTGCCGGCGTGCTCCTGTGCTTCGTTGCGTTTGTAGCACTCGCGTTCATCTTGGTACGCACGCTCCTATTCGGTGACCCTGTCGACGGCTGGCCATCGCTCGTTTGCATCATCGTGTTTCTCGGCGGCATCCAGCTTCTCTGCCTCGGGATTATGGGTCAATACCTCGCAAAAACCTATCTCGAGACGAAGCGGCGCCCGCCCTACATCATCAGAGAGCAAAGCCCGGATCATCGGGAAGGTGAGCGATGAGCAGAGGGTTGACTGCCAATGAGCGTTTCAGGCGCGCTGGTACGCGCGCCATGTTCTGGATCGCGTGCTTTCTTACGCCCATCATCATGCTGGCTGTTATCGCGGCCGCCTCAAACGTGTACCCCTTCGGCACACAATCGTTCCTCACCGAGGATCTCAAATACCAATATGTCGATTTTTATGCCTGGTTCAAACGCGTGCTCACGGGCGATGCGTCAATCCTGTACTCCGCATCCCAAGGACTCGGATCAAATACCTGGGGACTCTATAGCTACTATCTTGCCAGCCCGCTCAACCTACTCATCGTATTCTTCGACCGCGCGCACGTAACGGATTTCGCCATGATAGCTGCCACGCTTCGGCTCGGACTCATGGGGGTCAGTTGCGCCTTGTGGCTGCGACGGCGTTACAGCCTTCCCCCTGCGTGGACGTTTTGCCTCGCACTGTGCTTCTGCTGGTGCAGCTGGAGTGCATGTCAGCTGCGCAACCCTATGTGGATGGACGCGATCGTGCTTCTTCCGCTGCTGGCACTGAGCGTCCATCGCTTGGTGTGCAAGAGCCGGTGGTTACCCTTCTCACTGTGCATCGCTGCGTCAATTATGGTTTGCTGGTATATGGGTTACATGCTCGTCCTGTTTAGCCTGGTGCTCATTGCCTACGAGTTCTTCGGGACGACGCGAGCTGAAACAAGCGGCCAAGAACCCCATTCACTTCGGCGGCTTTTACTGTTGCTCCTCAAAGCATATGCATTCGCCCTCGTGCTAAGCGCCTGGACGTTTGTGCCCACGGTGCTCGCCATGCTTTCGGCAAGCGGAAACTCCGACTCAATGTTGCAGGCGCTCACCAGCAGCTCGGGCATACTCAATACAGGCATCACCAATATCGTATACGGCATACTTCCGGGCATGTGGCGTGACTACGCCGTTCCCCAGCTTCACGGCGGCATCATCGTGCTGGTGCTCTGTCTTATGTTCCTCTGCTCTCGCACCATACCCGCCAGACGCAAGGTCACCGCAGCAGCATGCGTCATCTTTTTGTTCGCCAGCATCGTAGTCATCCCCCTCGAATACATCTGGTGCGGATTCCGCCAGCCGAACGGCTTCTACTCGCGCATCGCGATCTTCGCATGGTTTTTCCTGCTGATCATTGCCGCCGAACGTGTTGCGGCGGGCTGGCATGGTAAAGCCCGCATCGCCCCTGTCATTCCTTGGGTGATTTGCCTTATCACGTGCTTCGAGCTCTCATACTCTGCCATCACCATCTGGAAGCAACTTTACGTAGGGTATGAAGAGAGTTTTCACGAGCGCTACGTTACCGAAGCGGATGCGCAGCTCGCATACCTTACGGAATACGATACCGGCGCATGGCGCTTCGAGCGCACCTATCAGCGTGCGTGGCCCGCCTCGCTTAACGAGGGCGCGGCATCAGGATTCAAACAGCTTTCGAGTTACTCGTCCGCAAATAACCCATCCGCGATTAGTCTGCTCAATGCACTCGGCTACAGCAATCCCGGCGAGTTCTCAACGCGCTATGCGGGCCCCATCCTCCCAAGCGATAGTCTCCTGGGCGTCAGGTACCTCTCGGCTCCAGAGCAACCGGCAGGCTACACCGCATTAATCGGCGCTCCTCAATGCATCGGCAATGGCGTTTATACGAACGAGCATGCACTGCCACTCGCCTACCTCGTTTCCCGTGATGCAATGAACTTCTCACTTGAGGCTACAGGGGGTGCAGATAATCCCTTCGACGTTCAAAATGCTTTTGCAAGCGCGTTGCTGGGATATGACGTCGAACTGTTCAAGGCCATTGAACCCGCGACAACACAGCGTGCGGACGACGATACATCGGTTGCGTTCGAGGTATCTGTACCTACGGGCTGTCTCGGCTATGTCTATGTCCCCTCTTCGCTGCCAGAACGCGTGGGACTTGCCATTGACGGCGCAAGTGCAATCCAACAGAATTGGCGGTTCCAACACAGCGCCATCGCTTTCGACACAATTGAAGGTGAGAGCGGCGGAATGCATACGGTGCGCCTCGAAGCGCCGCCCGACACCACGCTGCCAGACAGTGCCTCATGTCTGTTCTACTATCTTGATATTGCGGCATACGAGGATGCGATGACCGCGCTCGAGGCGGGCAGCATGGACATAACCGCGTTCGAAGACGGCTATATCGCGGGCAATATAGCGACCGGAGCTACCGAAGAAAGCTCCCTGCTGCTTGCTACCGTTCCCTGTGAAAACGGTTGGGAGGTACGCGTAAACGGCAAACGCGTGGAGCCCATCGCCATTGCCGATGGCGCACTGACGGGCATCCCCATCGGCCCGGGTGAAAACCAAATTGAGATGCGGTTCCTGCCGCCTGGCCTCATCATTGGCTGCACCATTACCGCCGTCGGCATACTTGGGACCGCAGCATACGCGATTCGGCAACGCGCGCGTCGACGCAAGCAGCCAATCGGCGCCCACGCATCCTAGCTCTTACGCAGCAACACCGAAACTCTCTGGGGAGACAATCCAACAATCGATGCGATATCGCGCAGCGTAAGCCCTTCGTTCTTGAACATGCCCACCAAGTTGCGCGTAAGGCTTGAAAGAGCATTTTGCCGTTCCTCCACCTCTCGGCGAGTAGCCTCAAGCTCATCAAGCATCATGCGCGCATCCTCGTCGAGCTCAGGAACCACTTGAACCGACGCAACCTCGACCCCCATCATATGCGCTGCATCTCGAACCATATCTTCAATCTGGTCGAGTCGCCGTACCTGAGTGAACAAACCCGGAATACCTGAGCATGAGACCGCCCACCAACCGTCGCAGCGCGTAGCGTGCACCTCAATATCAATCGCCATTTCTGCCTCCAAACAGATACTCGAGTATCGCTCGCGCAGTTATCTCATTCACTTCACTGTGCCTCGGTATCGTTGTTGTTTTATCTCCGACGCGCACCTTGGTATGATTTGCCCCCTCGCACCACGTCACAATCAATCCACGAGAACGAGCCCTCTCTCGAATCGTTTTGCATAACGCGCGATACTTCATATCTACCCCTATTGATAACATAAGTCTTTAGTTATTTACTTAATCTTTCTCCAACTTTTTTTTCGATCACGGTGCCTCGTGAAATAAGCGTCGCACGTCGTGCGGACAAAAAACCTAAGCTACAATGCAGGACAACGGTACGAATTCCAATGAAAGGCCACCATGCCGAGTATGTGTTCTGTCAAAGCGGAATCCCCCACCTCGCGCCTTGAGCTCGTATGGGGCAAAGCTGGCGTAGACCGCCTGCGTGCCTCGTCGGTCGTGGTCTTTGGCTGCGGTGGCGTGGGTTCAAACTGCATCGAATCACTCGCACGCGGCGGCGTGGGCACACTCGTCATCGTCGATGGCGACGAGGTGGCGCCAAGCAACATCAACCGCCAGGCCATCGCCTTCACCACAACCGTGGGGCGCCGTAAAGTCGAGGTGATGCGTGAGATGATTCTCGCCATCAACCCCGCTGCGCGAGCGATGGTCTATGACCGATTCTTGCTTCCCGACGATGCCGAACACCTCCTCAACGAGATTGCAGACGCATTGCACGGGCATATCGACTACATAATCGACGCCATCGACACCGTCTCGACAAAGCTCGCCATCGCCGCATGGGCAGAACGTGCTGGCGTGCCACTCATCTCGAGCATGGGCGGAGCGGGCAAGATCGATCCCACCCAGCTACACATCTGCGACATTGCGCAGACCTCGCACGATGCGCTCGCGCGCGTCATGCGCAAAGCATGCCGCAAACGCGGTATCCGTAAACTCGAAGTACTCTCCTCGTCGGAGCCTCCGCGACAAATTGGGGGCAGGTCAAAACTTGTCACGAAGGAATCCGCCGAAACGGAAGCTTCCCATTCGTGCGCTCCCTCGCAGCGCCCGCCACTCGGCACCGTCTCCTACCTGCCGCCCATTATGGGCCAGATGATCGCGGGCCACGTTATTCGCCGGCTTGTTGAGCGCAACCGTAACCCCCAGCAGACCCCAGGCGAAATGACAACAGGACGATAACCATGGCACGCCCCTACCGCCTCATCGACATGCACTGCCACCTCGACCGCATGGCGAATGCACGCGAGGTCGCGCGAGACGCCGCAGCGCGCGATATCGCCATCTTCGATACCACGGTCACGCCCACAGATGCCCGCAAGGCTGCGGAGCTGCTCGACGGCGAGCCCAACGTGCACGTGGGTGTTGGCCTGCATCCCTGGTGGATTGCAGATGGAACATGCGGTGACGCCGATGTAGCGCGTGCTGCTGAGCTTGCCTCCCGGTCGGCCTTCGTGGGCGAGGTAGGGCTCGACTTCGGGCGGCGTGGCGCCGGAACCGAGAAGCACCAGCTTGCCGCCTTCGAGCAGATCATCGCCGCTATCGCCGCGAATCCGCTACCCCGCCGCGTCATCTCCATCCATGCTGTTCAGTCAGCTACAGCAGTACTCGATATCCTCGAACGCCACGGTCTCGCGGGCGCAAACACCAACACAACCTGCATCTTCCATTGGTTTACGGGAACATCCGAGGAGCTCGCACGGGCACGGCGGCACGGGTGCCGTTTCTCCATCAACGAGCACATGCTCAAAACGAAGCGTGGCCGCGAGTACGCCCGCCAGCTCCCGCTGGAACACCTGCTGCTTGAAACGGATGCCCCGCCCGGTCTCGACGCCCCATACAGCGCCGAGGCGCTCGAGCGCTCGCTCATCACAGCAGCCGAGGGCATCGCGCGCGTCAAAGATATTCCCGTGCAGGACGTGATGGCAGCTACCTCGAAAAACGCCGGAAAGCTTCTGTTCTAGGCTCTTGCCCTAACAAGCAGCGCGAGACGACTCCATCCGAGCAATCGACTATGCCAGCAGATCGCTAACCGTGAGGATATCAGGCAGGGTATCGACAATCACGTCTGCCGCGGCCTGAGAGAACCCGAAACGCTCCTCGCGCTTGGCGATCACGGTGAGCCCGGCGCGCTTGCCCGCCGTGATACCCGGCACGGAATCCTCGATGCAGCAGCACGCGCTCGCGGGAAGTCCCAGTAAATCAAGCGTGTGCAGGTAGATCTCGGGATTGGGCTTGCTCTGATGGAACTGCTCGCCCGAAACGATGACCTCGAACTCGTTCTCGAGCCCGCACGCTCCGAGCACCTCCATGATGTTATCCATCGGCGAGGACGAAGCGAGCGCCACACGCACACCGCGCTCCTTGAGCGCATCGATGGTCTCACGCGCACCCGGGTTGAGCAGCTCGGCAAAATCGCGCGGCTTGTCCTGAACCCATTCGTTGAAGATGTCCTCTGGTGCGTCATAGGAGTTGGGATCGATGCCCGCGCCGTCGAACCAGCGCTTCAACATGCGCTGGAAGTCGCGATGCGACATGCCCACCTGCGCGTTGAGCTCCTCCACGGTCACGTTGATCCCCTTGTCTGCGGCAAACGCCCGAAGCTCTCTCCAATACTGCATCTCGGTATCGACGATCACGCCGTCCATATCCGAAATGACGGCCTGAAAGGGAAACGGCTGAGCCATAGGACTTCCTCCTCAACGAGAACCTGCACCGGCAATACCGCAACGCTGGCGCCTGCTCTAGCTTACGCAAGTACGATTATAGGAACAACAGCAAATTGAAAAGATTCACGCCTACCATCAAGAGAGCAGGCGTTCGAGAGCCAGCGCGATGCCGTCATCGTTGTTCGAAGCCGTCACCAGATCGGCAGCATCGATGACATGCTGCTGCGCATTACCCATGGCGACACCCGTCCCAGCGAACGTGAGCATGGAAATATCGTTTTCGCCGTCGCCAAACGCAACCAACTCTGACGGCTCAATGCCGCGCCTCGGCAACGCCCCTCGAAGCGCCGCGCCCTTGTCGACACCAAGCGCGGTGAACTCGAAGTAAAAATCCGCCGTGAACATGCAGCTCAACGTCGACTTGAACGGCAAGGCCATGAGTTGGCTGTATTCTTGCAGGTAGGTATCGGTACCCGCCGTCAAGATTTTGCTCTGGGGCGTCGTGCACCACGTCCGCAGCGAACGCACCTCATACACGCGCAGATCACATGCGTCGCGCTCGTACTTGATGATGTTCTTCGGCATTCCGCGATGTTCAATCGTGCACCGATAAGCATCCTCGACGACGAGCCGGTCGCCATCGACCAGCATCGGAATCACGTCGAAGCTTTTCATATGCTCGAGCACGGCATGCGACAGCCCTACCGATATCGCCTTGGTAAACAATAGCTCGCCCGATGCGGCGTCGCGAACCTCCGCGCCGTTGTAGGCGATGAGCAGGCCGTGATAGCGATCGAGCTCGAGTTCGCGCGCAAGGCGACGAAGCCCCTGGATGGGTCTTCCCGATGCCAGGATAAGCGTGATGCCCATGCGCTGCGCTGCAAGCAAGACTTCGCGCGTGCGCGGCGTCACCACCTTCTCATCGTTGGTGAGCGTTCCGTCGATATCAAGTGCAATCGCCTTGATGGGCATGCCGTCTCCTTGCATATACGGTCCCCACAGGCAGAGCGGGTGCGGCCTCCCGAGCAGCCGCACCCGCCAGGGCAAGGGAGAGAGGGAGGTTATCTTAGTAGTTCATCTGGTGATAGTAGCGACGAACGGTGAGCGGATGGTTGCGCACAGCCTCGAGGTGGCAGCTCAGACGCTCGGTAATGGTGTAGATGACCATCGGGGAAACGATCTTGCGGAACTCGGGGTCGCTGAAGGGAAGCTCGACCTCGGCGGTGTCAAACTTGTTCACGCGCACATGGACACCCTTCTCGTCGGCGAGCATGTGCGTGAAGTTGTCCACGCGGTCCATGAGCTTGCGGGTATCGTCCTCGCCGTAGAGCATGATGAGGCTCGTACCCTCCTCGCACAGCTCGATGGTACCGTGGAAGAACTCGGCCGCATGGATGGACTTCGTCTTCAGCCACTGCATCTCCTCAAGGATGCACATGGCGTAGTCATACGCCTCGCCCCACAGCATGCCGGAGCCGATCACCATGTGATAGTCGATGTCCTTGAAATCCTCGGCCATCTTGGCGCAGCGATCGTCCTGCGCCTCCTTCGCCTTGAGCAGGTACGGTGCGATCTGACCGAACTCCTCCATGAAGATGTCGTACGCGGGGAACGCACCGGCGTTCTTGAGGAAGCGGGCAACGAGGGTGATCTGGTAGGTGTAGATGGCCTCGCAGAGCACGTCATCCTCGGCAAAGCTGAAGAACTTATAGTTCGCATACTCGGTCGCCGGCGTGTTGTCGTTGGAGACATACATGAGCGTGCGCGCGCCGTGCTCCTGGCAGAACTTCCCGGCCTCGATGATCTCGGGCGTGGTACCGGTGCGCGTGGAGAACACGCAGACGGAATCCTTGTTGAATGCCTTGGGCGGGCACGCGAGGAATTCCGCCGCGATCTCGCAATGCACATCGATGTCGGCGGTCGTCGTGTCGACCCAGTACTTCATCGGCAGGGTGTGCGCCCATGTGCCGCCGCAGCCAATGAAGAAGATGTTGGAGTAGCCGTCGCAACACACCTCGTCGACCGCCGCCTCGATCTGGGGACGGAGTGCGAGCGCGTCGCTGACAACCTTCTCATACCGGGGCTCATCAAAGTTGAACATGTTTCATCCTTTCCATCATGCCGATACACGCTCGGCGTTTGCGCTATTGTAACATAACGTATTAGTACATTATAGACCATAATACAGGGCCCACCGGATTTTTCGGCAGGCCCTATGCTTATCGAAGGTCCTGCAGCGGTTGCTCGAAGCCAAATCCACCAGCACGCATGCAGTTCTGTGCAGAATAATCTGCCGCGAACGCCATGGCGGTGGAAATGGTCTCTGCATCGAGTGCGCGATCCCTCGACCATCCCAGCTCGAGACACTTCACCACGAAAGCGGTGATATAGGAATCTCCCGCACCCATGGTGTCGAGCGCATCCACATGCTTGACGGTCCCCGTATACCACGACGCTCCATCAAAGAGCACAGGACCGGCCATACCGCGCGTGGCAAGCGCATAGCGGCAGCCCGCATCGTGAGCACGCTGGAGCAGCGAGCGCACGTCGGCAGCGACAACGCCGGAACATGAGAACAAGCCGAGAGTCGTCACTGGGCATACCAGGTCGAAATACGCAGGCGTGCGATACTTCTCCTTGACCGAGAAGTCGTACACCACGACACCGGAGCAATCGCGCAGCATGTGAACGTCGTCCTGCAGCTTCGCATTCACGCTGGTAAACACCGCGTCAAAATCCCGCAGGTAAGCGATGTCTTCCTGCGTGATAGCGTCCTTGTGCGCCCATGCCGAGCCGGTATCGTAGCCAACCTCCTGGCGCTCGCCATCAAAGACATTCATATCGCAGGTCTTGGTGGTGGCACCAGCACATACGGATGCATGCGAGAGATCGACATGCAACGCGGTGAGTGCGTCCGAGATGATCGCACCGCCCAGGTCATCGCCCAGGACACCAAGGTACGCGGCATCTGCTCCCAACCGAGCGGCATGAGCCACAACGTTGACGGCGTTCCCGCCGGGGTACATGACGCCCTTGTTGAGATAGCGATCGATGACGTTATCACCGATTCCCGCGATCTTCATCTCCGTACCTCCCATCTCGTCACACGATGATTAGTACTCGACCGTGCGGTAATAGCGGCGAATGTCGAGCGAATGGTTGCGAATCTGCTCGAAGTTCTTGCTCACACGCGAGAGGACGGCGTTGATGACAACCGGCGAGAGCATCCAACGGAATTCGTCGCTGATGCCAGGAAGCTCGTAGTCCTTCGTGTCGAACACGGTGAAATCGTCGGCGTACTGCGTGCAGAACCGCTTGACGCGCTCGTCGAGCGGACGCGTCTCCGCCTCGGTCATGGTAAGCGCCACGCACACACCGGGCTCGACGAGCTCGATCGTGCCATGGAAAAACTCGGGTGAGCTCACCGACTTGGTACGCAGCCACTGCGACTCCTCGAGTACGCACATGGCAAACGAGTAGGTGGGTCCCCACAGGTTACCCGAGCCAATCCAAATCTGATACGGATCGTTCTGGTGCTTGAGCGCATAGGCGCGCGCCATCTCGTCGGCGGCCTTCCCCACCGAGACGAGCGCTGCGGGCAGGTTCACCAGCTCGTCGGCAAAGCGATCGTAGTCATCGAAGAAACCCTTGTTCTTCAAGATCTTGCCGATCAGCAGGTACAGCACGAGCTCCATGGGGCGACCGTTCTTGTACACGACACCGTAATCGGAAAGATCGCCAAGCGGAGAACCGTCCTTCCCCAGCGTGGAGATGATGGTGCAGCCAGCCTCCTTCACCTTGCGCGCCGCGGCGACCGTCTCTTTGGTGTCGCCCGATTTCGAGGCCATGAACGCAAGCGTGCCCTTGCCGATGCGACGATTGCCCGCGGTAAGCAGGTCGGCGGAGATCTGCGACTGCACCGGGATGTCCGACATCACCGAAATCATGTAATCGAAGGGCTGCATCATGGCGAGCGAACCGCCCGACGACGTGAAGTAGATGGAATCGAAGCCCTGCTCGCAGACCGCATCGGCGATGCGCTCGATCTCGGCGCGCTGTGCGTAGATATAGGCGCCGTTGTCGAGAATAGCCTGCTCGTCGAATGTAACCATAGCTATTCCTCTTTCTATACTCGCTAGACCGCGAAGATACCGAAGAACGAACCAACAATGCCGACCGCCATGAGGATGATGAGAATCCAGGCGATCTTGACCTTATGCTGCACGAGCTCAAAGACACCCAAGGTGACAAGCAGCGGCAACAGACTCGGCATGATGCCGTCGATGATGCTCTGGATGGTCTGGGCGCTGTCGCCGGTTCCGAGCGAACCCGCCACGCTCACCGACACCAGATTGGGCACCATGGCACCGATGACCATGAGACCGAGCACCGCGGCACCCATCGTGAGCTTAGGCATGAGGCCGGACTCCTCGATCTTGCTCAGGAAGCTCGTGCCGAAGCCATAACCCCACTTGAGGCAGAACCAGCGGATGATGTAGTGCGGCACATTGAAGACGATGAGGAAGAGCAGCGGACCCAAGATGCTGCCTTCCATGGCAAGCGAGACACCGAGGCCGGTGGCGATCACGCGGAGCGTACCCCAGAAGAGCGAGTCGCCAATGCCGGCGAGCGGGCTCATGAGCGCCGCCTTCACGCTGTTGATGGAAGACGCGTCGAAATCGTCATCCTTGGAGTTGCTCTCCTCCATAGCCGCCGAGATGCCCAGGATAAGCGTCGAGATGTACGGCGTGGTGTTAAAGAACTCCATGTGACGCTGCGTTGCCGCGATCTGATCTTCCTTCTTGTCGTACACCCTGCGGATGATAGGAAGCATGGAGAAGCAGTAGCCCATATGCTGCTGGCGTTCGTAGTTCCAGGAGTACTCCATCGTGAGGGAGCGCAGGAACACCTTGTTCAAGTCCTGCTTGGTGATGCTGTGCGCACCGGAGGCATTAGAAGTCGTCATCGTCAAAGCTCCCTTCCGATGTAAGCTGCGGCGTCTGTGCAACGATGCCGGGCTGAACGACTACCAGGATGACGGCGAGGCATGCACCGATAACGGCGATGCCGAGCATGGGGATGCCGAGGTATGCGCAGAGCGCGAAGCCGAGCACGAAGAAGACCGCCGTCTGCTTGTTAATGATCATGGAGGCGAGCAGCGAAATGCCAAGTGCGGGGATGAAGCCGCCGGCGACCACGAGGCCGTTGCTCACGAACTCAGGAATGGCCTCGAGCACCGCGTTCATAACCGGCGTACCCAGGTAGAACGCGAGCGAGCAGACAACGAAGCGCGGCAGAGACTTGACCACGAAGCCGCCGAGCAGATGCATCCGCTCCATGCCCTCAAGATTGCCCTGGGCAACGTAGGCATCGGCCTTATGAACGAAGAACGGCATGACCACGAGCGTCATCGCGTTGTCGACGATGAGGTAGAGCGATGCGATCGGGAACGCGAGCGTGAGCGCAACCTCGGCACCCTGACCGGTAGAGATCGCGAACGCCGTGCCCAAAATGCCGCCCGTAATCACATCGGGCGGCACCGCCGCGCCAATGGTAACCGAGCCGATGAACACCATCTCGAGCGTGGCGCCCACGATGATGCCGGTCTCCAGGTCGCCCATCACCAAGCCGATGAGCACGCCGGTGACGATGGGACGCGAAGCCAGGCAGGTACCCAGCGCCCATTCGAACGTCACGCACATGGCGACGAGGCCGACAAGGATCGCTTGAATCAACATGAGAGATCCCCCTTCTTACAACAGTGCAACTAAATCAAAATCTTCTCGTCCCGCGGGACCTGCCTGATTTCCACCTCGATTCCGGCATCTCGGAGCTCGTGCAAGAGCTCAACGTCACGTTCGGTCGCAAAGACCGTCGAGGAGAGGCGAACATCCGCGCCTTCGCGCGGCTTCGTGCCGCCGATATTGATCTGGGTGATGCCCTGATAGCCCTTTGCCAGGCGATAGGCATCCTCAATGCTCTCGACCACGATGAAGAGGCGATATTTGTCGGTTACGCCGCTCGTGAGCGCTTTGATCGAATCGTCGATCGACTTGATGACGAGCTTCGTCCCCGCCGGACGCGCAAGCTTCAGGGTCGTTTTGCGCACGCTGTCGTTCACAACGGCATCGTTCGCAATGAGAATGCAGTTGGTGTCGAGCGCCTGGGTCCAGGTCATGGCAACCTGACCGTGGAGAAGGCGATGGTCGACTCGTAGCAGCTTGATCATGGATGGTCCTTTCTCTAGAAATCCTCGTCGTCGTTGCAATCCACCGGCATGGAGCACAGGCGCGTGCCTTCTGCTCCAACACGAGCCACAAGACGGGAAAGACCTGCGTCGTCGATGGCATCGAGTTGCGCTACGAGCTCGATTGCCAACGGCAGCGACATGCCGGCAATGAGCCTGATTGAGCTATCGCCCAGGCGCTGCATGAATGCGTTGTTAATCGATCCGCCAAAGATATCGGTTACCACGATCCACTCATCGCCCTCGGCACGAGCGGAGTCCCAGCGATCGACCAGCGCCTCGACATCCATGGAGTCGTCGTCCACATAGGCGCACAGTGCACTCACCCGCTCTTCCGGCCCCGTAAACAGCTCGAGCGTGCTCTTCATTGCCCGCGCAAGCGGACCATGACTGGCCAACAGCAACCTTTTCATGCCTTCATCCCCTCGTCGGCCCCGTACTAATAACAGTGTTTTTAGTACGTTATATATTGTATTGTTATGTACCGTACTTATGCAAGCAGTATCTTGTCAACGAATTTCGGTATATCGTCTGTTGAGTGGTTGCTATTTCACCGTAAGCGGCAACGGGCACGCAGCCTGTGAGCCGCGTGCCCGAACATCGAATCTCACGTAGCTGGGTTACAGGTAGAACTTCAACCGCTCCGTGCAATACACCTGGCGCGACACAAACAAAGGCTCTCCTTTATCGTCGCGTCGTTTGTCTACAAAGAGCAGCAGCGCCGACCTCGGTTCCACATGAAGGCACTCGGCCTCATAATCGGTTGCGTAACACACCTGCAGCGTGCGCACGTTATCCCCCAGCAGCACATGATGCTTGGCAAGAATCGTAAACAGCGAGCCAGAAAGGTCTTCACGCTCGAGAAACGAGAGCGCGGGAGCATAGCTGTTGGTTTCCAGCACGGTGGGCACGCCATCGACCAGGCGCAGACGGCGCGACTGGAAAATGGTCTCGTCCTCCTGCACGTCGAGAAAGCGCATGTCGCGCAGCGTTGGGTAGGTCCACGTGGTCTCGAGCAGCTGCGTCGACGGACGCTTGCCGGCAAGCAAACAAGAACGGGAGAAGCTGCCGCGATCGTCGGCGGCATACGCCTCGCGGCTCATGGTAACGAAGGTGCCCTTGCCCCGCGTCCGCTCGACGGTCCCTGCCTCCTCGAGCTCCTTGATGGCGGAGCGAACGGTGATCCGGCTCACGCCGAACTGATCCATGAGCTCGGCCTCGGTGGGAAGCTTGTCCCCTTCGCGATACACGCCTTGCTCGATCTCATCGAGCAGGCTTTTCACGATCTGCTTATAGAGCGGCACAGCGCTCGATGCCTGAACCATAATCACCACATTCCGTTACACGCGGCCCTCGGTAATACCGAGGCTGCTCCAGTTGATTCCCAGTTGATTCGCCTTCGTTGAGAAGAAGTACTTGAAGTAATCGCCCAGCATGACCTGCTTGGTGAAGTGAACCGGCTTGCCCGTACTCATATAGACGGTTTCGCTCAAGATAAACATCGCGGCTTCACCCTCGATGCCAAGGAGCTCCTTCTCCTCCCCGGTTGCAAGACCCGCTTCCAAGACGATGGAGGGGAAGCAGTTGTCCTCAAGCCGAAGGCCCGTCTCGCGCTCAATCGTCTGATACAGCGAGGCGTTGTTCATGTCGATGCCAAGCAAAAACGAGAAGTCGCGCGAGGGCAGGTAAATGTGCTCAATCATGGCGGGCACATGGTCGATGGAGCGTACGCGCTTCAAATAGACCGCAAGCTCACCCGCCGCCAGGCGCAGATGCCTGCGCACCGAAGCAGGCGGTTCGACCTCTTCCAGCACGAGCACCCGCGAGGATGTTTCGATATTGTTCTCATGGCAGAAAAACGTGAAGCCTTTAAACGCACTCAGACTCGAGGTGACCTTGGGCTGGTGGACAAACGTGCCCCTCCCGTGGCGCGTATCGAGCACATCATCGTCTACAAGCGTTTGAATCGCCTTGCGCACCGTAGCGCGGCTCACGCCATAATCATCGCAAAACGTGCTTTCGCTCGGCAGCATGCCCGTTGAGGAGAACTCTCCTATCTCGATGCGCCGCCGCAGGTCATCGGCAACCTGTACGTAGAGCGGCGTGGCACTTGTAGGGTTTAACATGGCAACCTCGGCAGAACACGTTCACTATTGCAATACGTTATAGCATATTATAGAACGTATTACCGAATTCGCCCGAGATGCACCCCGTTCACGCTGAACGGCGCATGGTGTCTGGTAAAAGGGGGAGCCGAGACGCGCTCGACTCCCCCTACAGCACGCAATAAACGCTCGTGCTTACTTACGATGTGCGCGGTAGTACGCGATGAGCGCCTTAGTGGAGGCGTCCTGCCCGGCCAGCGCCTCGTCGTCGTGGAAGGCAGGCGTGATCTGCTTGGCAAGCTGCTTGCCCAGCTCGACGCCCCACTGGTCATAGGAGTCGAGCCCCCAGACCGTGCCCTCGACGAAGGTGATGTGCTCATAGAGCGCAATGAGCGCGCCGAGCGCATGGGCATCGAGCGTATCGCCGAAAATCGACGTGGTGGGACGGTTACCGGTGAACACGCGGGCGGGAACGATCTGCTCGGGCGTGCCCTCAGCGCGCACCTCATCGGCGGTCTTGCCAAAGGCGAGCGCCTTGGTCTGTGCAAGGAAGTTGCCCAGGAAGAGCTCGTGCACGTCCTGGTCACCGTCCTTGAAGGGGTGCTCGGTGTTGGCAAACGCGATGAAATCGGCCGGGATCAGCTGCGTGCCCTGATGGATGAGCTGATAGAAGGCGTGCTGGCCGTTGGTGCCGGGCTCGCCCCAGAAGATCTCGCCGGTGGCGGAGGTGACCGGCGTACCATCCCAGCGAACGCTCTTGCCATTGGACTCCATGGTGAGCTGCTGGAGGTAGGCCGGGAAGCGATGCAGGTACTGCGTATAGGGCAGCACGGCGTGGCTTGCGGCGCCGAAGAAATTCACGTACCACACGTTCATGAGGCCCATGAGCGCCACGACGTTCTCCTCGAGCGGCGTGTTCTGGAAGTAGTTGTCCATGGCGTGGAAGCCCGCGAGGAAGTCGGCGAAGACCTCGGGTCCAAACACGATGATGAGCGAGAGGCCCACGGCGGAGTCGACGGAGTAGCGGCCGCCCACCCAGCTCCAGAAGCCAAACGCGTTCTCAGGGTCGATGCCAAACTCGGCCACGAGCTCGAGGTTGGTGGAAACAGCGACGAAGTGCTTGGCGATAGCCTCGGCCTCGGCCTCCTTGGAGCCGTCGATAGCGCCGGCCTCCTTCAAGGCGTTCAGCATCCAAGCGCGCACCTCGCGACCATTGGTGAGGGTCTCGAGCGTGGTGAACGTCTTGGAGACAATGATCACAAGCGTGGTCTCAGGATCAAGGCCGCGCAGCTTCTCGCCCGCATCGTTGGGGTCGATGTTGGAGATGTAACGGCAATCGATGCCAGCGTTGGCATAGGGCTTGAGCGCCTCGTACACCATGACCGGGCCCAGGTCGGAGCCGCCGATGCCGATGGAGCCCAGATGCTCGATCTTCTTGCCCGTGACGCCGGTCCACGCACCGGAGCGCACCTTCTCGGCAAACGCATACATGCGGTCAAGCGTCTCGTGCACGTCTGCCACGGCATCCTGGCCATCGACCATCACCGTGCCGATCTGATCCTTGGGACGACGCAGCGCCGTATGCAGCACCGCGCGATCCTCGGTGGTGTTGATGTGCACGCCAGCGTACATGTCGTCGCGACGCTCCTCGAGCTTCACCGCGCGACCAAGATCGGCAAGGAGCTTCACCGTCTCATCGGTGATGAGGTTCTTCGAGAGGTCGAAATGCAGGCCCGCGGCGTCGAAGGAGAGCTTCGAGACGCGATCGGGATCGGCGGCAAACCACGCCTTAAGGTCAATGCCCTCGCTCTGCAGCTTGTCATAGTGCTCCTTGAGAGCCGCCCACGCAGGGGTCTTCACAGCGTCGATAGGTGCGGAAACAGACATAGCTCCTCCTCTGCGGCGCAGGGTGTGACCTCGCCGCGACCACGGGCGTGCGCCCGACGAATGGATGGGTTTATTTTAGCGCACCACCAGCGCGAAGACGCCCACATCGCACGATGCATTGACGAGAAACGAGGAGCCGTATACTATCGAACATATGTTCATGAAAGGAGGGGCTGTGGCCGAGCAAACCGAGCGCGAGCACACGTATCTTTGCATCGATCTCAAGACCTTCTACGCCTCGGTGGAGTGCTGCGATCGCGGCCTCGACCCCTTCACCACCAACCTCGTGGTTGCCGACCCCTCACGCACCGAGAAGACCATCTGCCTGGCCGTCTCGCCCGCCATGAAGGCGCTCGGCGTGCGCAACCGCTGCCGCGTGTTTGAGATTCCGCCCCATATCGACTACATCATGGCGCGACCGCGCATGCAGCGCTATGTGGAACGCTCGGCCGATATCTACAGCATCTACCTTGAGTTCGTAAGCCCTGAGGACATTCACCCCTACTCGATCGACGAGTGCTTCATCGACGCGACGCCCTATCTCGATCTTTACGGTGTCTCCGCGCGCGCCTTCGCAAGCCTGCTCATCGACGAGGTTCATCGCCGCACGGGCATCAGCGCCGCAGCGGGCATTGGCCCCAACCTCTTTCTCGCCAAGGTAGCGCTCGACATCACCGCCAAGCATGTGCGCGACAACATCGGCATCCTCGATGAAGAGTCGTTTCGCAAGCAGATCTGGCCGCACCGCCCCATCACCGACATCTGGGGCATCGGCCCGGGCATCGCGGCGCGGCTGGCCAAATACGGCGTCTGCGATCTCATGGGCGTGGCCGCACTCGACGAGGAAATCCTCTATCGCGAGCTGGGCGTGAATGCCGAGTATCTCATCGACCACGCTTTCGGGCGCGAGCCGGTAACCATCGCCGAGATCCAAGCCTATCGACCTGCCGAGACCTCATATGTCAACGGGCAGGTCCTTTCGCAAGACTATACCTACGAGGAGGGACTGCTCGTACTCAAGGAGATGGTCGACATGTCCGCCCTCGAGCTGGTGGATCGAGGACAGGTTGCAAACCATATCTCGCTGTACGTAGGCTATGCGGGCGGACGGGTGGCGTCCGGCAATGCTGAGGCCCTCCCGGATACCGCTGCGCACGGCCTCAGCGGCGCGGGCGCGGCAGATGTCTTCATCGGCGAGCACGGGACGCGGCGGCGCGGCGCATTTGCCCACGGCGGCGCATCACGCAAGATTCCCGTGCACACCAACTCGCATCGCAAACTCTTGGAATACTTTGAGCAGCTCTGGTGCGACACCATCGATCCCGCGTGCAGCATACGGCGCATCAACATCGGGCTTGGCAACCTCATCCCGGAGGAATTCGCCACCACCGATCTGTTCAGTGATGCCGCGGCAGACAAACGCGAGCAACAGCTCGCCCACGCCATGCTTGCCGTGAAAGGCAAGTTCGGCAAAAACGCGCTCATCCGCGGCATGAGCCTGCTCGACAAGGCGACAGCGCGCGAGCGCAACGAGCAGGTGGGAGGCCATCATGCCTGAGCAAGGACGCACCGCGAACGGCAAGCCCCGAGCAGACCGCGCCGCCCAGTTCATGCCCTTTGCGGCGCTGCGCGGCTACTACGAGCTCATCCGCACCCGCGAGCGCGTCGTGGAACCCCGCCATGAGCTTACCGAGGAAGAGGCGGTTGCGCTTTCGCGCATCGTGTCGCAGGTACAGCGTGGCGACCTCGTACGGGTGGTCCATTACGACCAGGACGCCTACATCACCACAACCGGTCGCGTCACGCGCATCGACCTGATCTTCCGCACGATTCGCATCGTCAAAACGACCATTTCGCTCGATGATGTGCGCGAGCTCGCTATCCTCGAGCGGGCGTGCTAGCCTATTCGACAGTGACAACGACATGCAGGGAGCATCCAGATGAACGACTTCACGTTCCAGTCCCCAACCGCCATCGTCTTTGGACGCGGGGCGGCCGATCGCACGGGCGCAGAGCTTGCGCGCGCGGGCTATCAGAAGGCACTTATCGTATACGGACAGGGCTCGGTTGTGCGCACGGGCGTGCTCGACCGCGTGAAGCGCTCGCTCGATGAGGCGGGGGTTGCCTATGTCGAGCTCGGCGGCGTGCGCCCCAATCCCGAGATCGGGCTTGTGCGCACCGGCGTGCGGATCGCACGCGAGCGTGCGGTCGACATCGTGCTGCCCGTGGGCGGCGGCTCGGCAATCGATTGCGCAAAAGCCATCGCGCTCGGCGCAGTCTATGAAGGCGACGTGTGGGATTTCTTCCGCAAGCGCGCCGTGCCCTCGCGCCGGCTCCCGGTGGCGTGCGTACTCACCATTCCCGCCTCGGGATCGGAGGCATCGAATTCCTGCGTGATCAGCAGCGACGCCGAACAGCTTAAGTGCGGCATCAACACCGATCTCAACCGCCCCGTCATGGCGTTTCTCGATCCCGAGCTCACGTTCACGTTGCCGCCCTACCAGACGGCCGCTGGCGTGACCGACATGATCAGTCATGTCATGGAGCGCTTCTTCTCGGGTGAGCCGGCGGTTCCCGTGACCGACAACATCGCCCTCGGCCTCATTCGCGCCGCCGTCGAGGTGGCGCCGCGCGTCATGGCAGACCCCTGCGACTACGACGCCCGCGCGAACCTCATGTGGATCGGCACCCTCGCCCACAACGGTCTCGCCGGGTGCGGCCTGGGCATTCCTGGCAAGCGCGATGGCGACTGGACATGCCACGGGATGGAGCACGAGCTCTCGGCGCTCAACACCTCCATCACGCACGGTGCCGGGCTTGCGGTGATCTTCCCCGCGTGGATGCGCTACGTTTGGCGCGAGCACCCCAATCGCTTCCTTGAATTTGGCCGGCAGGTCTTTGGCATCGAGCCGGTCGACCCCGAGCTCGACGACCTCTCGGATATCGACGAGGAGATCACGCCCGAGCGCGCCATCGAAGACGCCGTGGAGGCCACGATCGACGAGCTCCAAGAGTTCTTCGTTTCGCTGGGCATGCCGCGCACCTTGGGCGAGCTGGGTATCAGAGCAGGCGACATCGAGAAGCTGCTCCCCGGCCTCAGAGAAACGCGAGGCGAGCGGTTCGGGAGTTTCATGGAGCTCACGCTCGATGATGCACGCGCGATCTACGAGAGCGCCCTATAGCGGCACGCGTCCTACAGCCAACCGTTGACAACCTTGCCCGGAGCCCTGGGATGTGAGAGCGTCTGGGTAGCGACTACGAGCGAGGAGTAACCATGGCATACACCGCCCCCATCACCCGCCGCGCGTGGACAGCGCTTGCGGCGAGCTGCGCCGCTGCGGGTCTCACCGGCTGCGACGCTCTGAGCACCTCGGGTGAGAACGGGACCAACTGGCCCACCCTCACCGATAAGCCACGGGAGCATCAGCCCACCGGAAGCGCCGAGGTCAACGATGGCCAGCAAGACGAGCGCAGCGTCGAGGAACGCTTGCTCGACACCATGACGCTCGAGCAAAAGGTCGCCCAGCTCTTCATCGTGACGCCCGAGGAGCTCACCGGGGTGCATACTGCCACCGTTGCAGGCGATGTCACCGCCGGTGCACTCGAGGTGATTCCTGTGGGCGGCCTCATCTACTTCGCCAAGAATCTTGTGAGCGCCCAACAGGTGCGCGAGCTGCTTGCGAAAACCCACGATCTCGCCGTGCAGGCAGGCGCCGGCATCCCGCCGTTTCTCTCAATTGACGAGGAAGGCGGCACGCTCGTGGCGCGCGTTGCGAAGTCAGGGCTCTTCGATGTCCCCACGTTTCCCAACATGGCCGAGATCGGTGCAACGGGCGACCCGGCGCGCGCCGCCGAGGTGGGTGAAGCTATCGGCACCTACCTGCGCGAGATTGGTTTCAATCTCGATTTCGCGCCCGATGCCGACGTCCTCACCAATCCCGAAAACACCGCCATCGGGCAACGATCGTTTGGATCCGACCCCGAACTCGTGGCATCGATGGTTGCCGCCGAGGTCGAGGCCATGCTCGAGACCGGCACGCTCCCCTGCGTAAAGCACTTCCCCGGCCACGGCGACACGGCGGGCGACTCCCACACCGGTGCCGTCTATGCCGAGCGCTCACGCGAGGAAATCGAGTCATGCGAGTTCGCGCCGTTCCGCGCCGCCATCGAGGCGGGGTGTCCTTTGGTGATGGTGGGCCACATCGAGACCCCCAACTTCGCAGGCGACGGGCTGCCGGCATCGCTCTCCCCCACCATGATCACCGATGTGCTGCGCGGCGAGCTTGGCTTCAAGGGTGTCGTCACCACGGATTCGTTCTCCATGGGCGCCATCACCCAGAACTTCCACCCCGCCGATGCCGCCGTGCGCTATATCCAAGCGGGAGGCGACATTCTGCTCATGCCCGCAAGCCTGCGCGATGCCTACGACGGTATCCTCACCGCCGTCCAAGGCGGAACAATCTCGGAAGAACGCATCGACGAGAGCGTTCTGCGCATCCTCGCCGCCAAAAAGGCCGCCGGTCTTATTGGCTAAGCAAACGATTGCACATGCACAGCCGCCGTTCCTGCACGGCGGATTGACTCGACGGGGTGCCGCTGGGCGCCCCGTCCGCTGTTTCGGCAAGTTTGCGCAGGTAGGCAATCTCGCGCGCATAGCCATCAAGTTCGTTGGGCGTCTCCAAGATGAAGGGGAGATCTTTGAGCGCGGGATGCGTCACGATGCGATACAGCACGTCCTCGCCGCCTCCAAGCGCTTCGCTGCCCAGATAGCCCTCACCAATGCACGCATGGCGATCCTTATGGGCGCCGCAAGGGTTCTTCGAGTCGTTGAGGTGCACGGCGCAAAGCCGCTCGAGCCCCACGACCTCATCGAAGTGTGCCAGCACGCCATCGAGATCGTGGATGATGTCGTAACCAGCATCGCTTACATGGCAGGTATCCATGCAAACGCCGAGCGCGCCCTCGAGCTCGGGACGTGCCCGTTCGACGAGCTCGATGATGTGCGCCAGCTCCTCAAAACTCCGCCCCATCTCGGTACCTTTGCCGGCCATCGTTTCCAGAAGCACACGTGTTGGTGCACCTGCTTGCAGCACCTGACACAGTCCCTCGGCAATGAGCGCAGCGCCGCGGTCGGCGCCCTGCCCCACATGCGAACCCGGATGGAAGTTATACAGCTGTCCTGGTAGCGCCGCCATGCGCTCAAGATCCTCGCGCATCGATGCGATGGCAAAAGCACGCGCATCCTCTTTTGCCGAGCAGAGGTTGTAGGTATAGGGAGCATGCGCAACCAGCTGACCAAATCCATGCTCGTCAAGCAGTGTGCGCAAAGCGGCAACGTCATCCTCGTTAAGGGCGCGCACTGTGCCGCCGCGTGGGTTGCGCGTGAAGAACGCAAACGTATTCGCTCCGATCGAGCACGCCGTCTTACCCATGGCGGCATATCCCTTGGAGACCGACAGATGACAACCAATGGTGAGCATGGCATCTCCTAGTTTGCATGCGAGCGGCCCATGAGTGCGAGGACCGCACCCACGGGGCCGGGCGTGAGACGACGGCGAACATCGACCAGACGCTCTGGAATATCGATATGCTGCGGGCAATGCCGCGCGCACGCACCGCAGCGAATGCAGTTGCTCGCGAGCTTGGGGTGCCCGCTCCGGATTGCCGAGGCGGTGAAATACTGCGAGACGCCGGTAAACCAGCCGTGGGCGAACGAGGCGTTATATGCGGCAAAGCAACCAGGGATGTTAATGCCCTTCGGGCACGGCATGCAGTAATTGCAGCCCGTGCAAGGCACGCGATTGGAACGCTCAAACACCTCGAGCACCTGCGCGATGCAGGCGTGCTGCTCTGGGGTGAGACTCCCCGGACATGCACGCTCCGCGATCGAGGCGTTCTCATCAATTTGCTCGGGCGACGTCATCCCCGAAAGAAGCATCGTGACCTCGGGGTGATCCCATACCCAAGAAAGCCCCCATGCCGCAGGAGTCGCGAGATGGCCCGACTTCTCGTCAGCAAGCAGCCGTTTCGCCTCATCGGGCAGCTTGCCAGCAAGCCTGCCGCCCAAGAGCGGCTCCATCACAAACACGGCAAGGCTACGACGCGCCGCCTCCTTGAGGCCTGCGGTGCCCGCCTGATAGCGCTCGTTGGCGTAGTTGTACTGAATCTGGCAGAAATCCCAATCGTACGCGTCGAGCAACACCGGGAAATCACCCGCGCTGCCATGGTAGGAAAACCCGATGGCACCTATCTGGCCCGCCGCCTTCTTGGCAGCGATCCAATCCTCGATGCCCAACGCACGCAGGCGCTCCCACTGCGCGGGGCTCGTCACGTTGTGCATGAGATAGTAGTCGATGCGATCGGTGCGCAGCCGGCGCAGCTGCTCAGAAAAGAAGCGGTCGAAATCTTCCGGGCGCTTGCAGGAAGCGTGCGGGAGCTTGGTGGCAAGCAGCATCTCGTCGCGCAGGCCAAGGCGCTCAAGCACGGCGCCCACACACGCCTCGTTACCCGGATAGAGATATGCAGTGTCGAGATAGTTGATGCCGCGTTCATGCGCCCGGCACACGATGGCTTCCGCCGCATGGATATCGGGACGACCCGGTGCGACGCCCGGAAAGCGCATGCAGCCCAGCCCGAGCGCGGAGATCTTCTTACCCGTCTTCGGGTCCGTCCGGTACTGCATAACCCTCCTCTATCGTGCCGCTTCCCTTCAGCACGATAGCGCAAGCGGGCGCAGAAGGCCACCTACGGGACTGAGTGGGCGATGTTATCGCAGCTGCTCGATACCGCCAAACTCGTCGAGCAGGACGTCCTCCTCGGCGCGCTCACACATGCGAGCGAACTCGGATGCCATGAAGGCGATGACACCGCCGACAAATAGCGCGGCGACGCTGAGCACATCAGCCATACTGCCCCTTTCACCTTGCGATGCGCCGCGAATGCCAAACGCATCAACCAGCAAGACCACACGATACGCCGCGCACGTGATGCGCTGGCAAGGCTTATGTAAGCGGCATGCAAGGGATACAATGGCATGCAGCATGCACCCATCCAGCACAGGGAGGACCGTGAAGGTAACCATCTACACCGACGGCTCGGCACGCGGCAACCCCGGCAACGGGGGCTTCGGCGCCGTTTTGAGCTATACGAACCGCCAGGGCGAGACATTCACCCGAGAGCTCTCCGCCGGCTACGAGCACACCACCAACAACCGCATGGAGCTCATGGCCGCCATCGTCGCGCTCGAGGCACTCAACCGCCCCTGCACCGTCGAGCTCCATTCCGACTCCCAATACATGGTGAACGCATTTAACCAGCACTGGATCGACGGCTGGATCAAGCGCGGCTGGAAGACCGCCGCCAAGAAGCCCGTGAAGAACATCGATCTCTGGAAGCGCCTGATTCGCGCCGCGCAACCGCATGACATCTCGTTCATCTGGGTGAAAGGGCATGCGGGCAACAAACTCAACGAGCGCTGCGACGAGCTTGCAACCGCGGCGGCAGATTCGGGTAGACTGGTCCCAGATACAGGATTCATCGAGGGTGACGCCGATTAGGCACGCGCCACGGCGTCCCGCATGAGAAGGGAAGCCCTTATGCTGCGCATCGCAACCATTGGTACGAGCCCCATCACCGACAACCTCATCGAGGTACTCAACGCAAGCAGCGAGGCGCGCTTCGTGGGCACGCTGTCACGCGACGCGGAACGCGCCGCGGTGTTCACCCGCGACCACGGTGGCGACACGCCCTTCACGCGCCTCGAAGACCTTGCGGCATCGAGCGATGTGGACGCGGTGTATATCGGCAGCCCCAACGGCCTGCACGCAACGCAGGCGCTCGAGCTCATCGAGCACGGTAAGCACGTGCTGGTGGAAAAGCCGTTTGCCGCCAACGAGGCCGCGGCGCAGCAGGTCTTCGACGCCGCCCAGCGCGCGGGCGTCGTTGCCATGGAAGCCATGCGTCCGCTGCACGATCCGGCATTTTGCCAGGTGCGCGACGCACTTGCCAGCCTGGGCCGTATTCGCCGCGCAAGCATTCGGTTTGGTAAGTATTCCTCGCGCTACGACGAGGTGCTCGCCGGCAAGCGCACCAACATCTTCGATTGCGCCATGGCATCTGGTGCCCTCATGGACATTGGCATCTACGCCGTCGAGCCCATGGTGGCGCTGTTCGGCACGCCCGTCGACGTCGTGAGCGGCGTTGTCCTGCTCAACGAGGACACCCGCGCCATCACCGGGGGCGCGATCGACGGCGCCGGCACGGCCATCGCGCGCTACCCCGACAAGATGGTCGAACTCGCCTGGTCCAAGATCACCAACGACGACCTGCCGGTGCAGATTGAAAGCGAGCAGGCAACCCTCGAGCTCGACTCGATCTCCATCCCGACACATATGACCATCAAGCGCCGCGGCAAGGCGGTACGCGGAGATGCCAAGGCAACCCGCACCGATCAAGGCGGCAGCGTCGAGGATATCAACCTGCCCCGATCGAACAACACCATGGAATACGAGCTCGCCGACTTCGTGTACGCCGTCGAGGCGGTGCGCGGCGGCACACCCTGCGACCAAGCACCCGCCGGCCCCTTTGGCACCATCGGCGACCTGCAAGCAACCACGCTTGCCGCGCTCGCCCTCACCGACGAGATTCGCCGGCAGGCAGGCATCGTCTTCCCCTTCGACGCCGCGTAAAGGAGTGCTCCATGGGCTTCATCGATCGAATGTGTTCGCGGTATGCCGAGAAGGCCTCGACACCGGAGGCAAAAGAGCGCCTACGCAGCCCGCTTGAACATGAGCTCATCGCGTGCCTGCAGGCGCTCCTTGGCACCGAGGCCGAACGCGAGCCCATGCGGCTCTCGCTGCGCTTCAGCGGGCTCGTGCAGGGCGTGGGCTTTCGCTGGACCAATCAGAGCATCGCACGCGAGCTGCATGCCACCGGCTGGGTGAAAAATCTTGCCGACGGTACGGTCGCCATGGAGCTGCAGGGACGCCCGGCGCAGATCATTCGCCATCTCGATGCCCTTCATGCGAGCTATGGACGTGTGGGGTGCCGTGTTTGGCTGGAGGAATGCGTAGACTGTTCCGTGGTTTTCGATGAAAAGGATTTCGAGGTGCGCTTCTAGGTTGCATGCAGGGCATCCCCAAAGCTACACTATCAGTAATTCGTACTGATATTGTTTCAAGGAGGTGCCATGGCTGTGCAGCGCCGCAACACCCGCCAACGCCAGCTCGTACTCGATACGGTGCGCGCCACCAGCGAGCACCCTACGGCCGACGAGATCTATTCCGCCATTCGCAAGGTCGACGAACACGTGAGCCGTGGCACGGTGTACCGCAATCTCAATCTGCTCGCCGAGGAAGGGGTCATCCAGACCATCAAAACACCCGGCGGCAGCAGGTTCGATTGGAATTGCAGCGAGCACGCGCATATTATCTGCACGACATGTGGAAAGGTCGCCGACCTTTCGCTCCCCTACGACAAGGGGCTCGATACGAAGGCGACCCAAGATTCAGGATTCAGCGCGTGCTCGCATTACACGCTGTTCGAGGGCATCTGCCCTGAGTGCGCAGGGCGTTAGTCGTCGAGCACCTCGACGAGCTCGATATCGAAGTTGAGGTCCTTGCCCGCGAGCTCGTGGTTCGCGTCGAGCAGCACGCCCTCTTCGTCGACATTGAGCACGGTAACCGGCACCGGCTGGCCGCCGGGGCCGGAGAGGAAGAGCTTATCGCCCTTGTTGATCTGCTCGATATGGGGCACCTGAGCCGCCGGGAAGTGCAGCACCAAATCATCACGGCGCTCGCCATAGGCATCGGCAGCGGGAATATGCACGGTCTTCTTCTCGCCCACCGCCATATCGACGACGGCGGCATCGAATCCCGCGATCATCTGGTGGGCGCCGCAGGTGAACTCGATGGGCTCGCCGCGATCATACGAGCTATCGAACTGCGTGCCGTCATCGAGCGTGCCGCGATAGTGGGCGCGGACCTTCTTACCGGTGTTGGACATGATGGTTCTCCTTGATACTGACGGGGCACAGGCGCCCGCGAACTGCAGCGCCTACTATACCTGAGTTAACGCATTGTCAGGATTGAAACAGCAATCCCTTACAATTGGGTACGGCCGACTGCAACCGAGGACGCATATGCCAAGAACACGAGATACCAGCGCAACGTGCACGCTCATGGTCGAGGTCTCAGGCGCCTCGATTCCCGTTGTCGTCACGCGCAAACGGGTGAAAAACCTCAATTTGCGCGTGCGGTCGGATGAAACGGTGTCGTTGAGCATCCCGATGGGCGCCAGCATGGCCACCGCCCAAAACTTTCTCAACCGTAGGCGCACGTGGATCGCCGCGCATCTTGAGCGCATCCGCACTCGAACACAGCAGCGCCAAGAAGATGCCGATGCTGCCGCAGGCACCATACCGCTGTGGGGCGAGCTTGTAGACGCCAGCACGCTCGACAGCACGGACGACCTCTATCGGCGCGAGCTTGCGCGCAGACTGCCGCTCGTTGTCGAGCGCGTCGAGGAGCACATGGGCGTGCACGCCCTCTCGTGGCAGCTGCGCCGCATGACCTCGCGTTGGGGCTCCTGCACGCCGGCGCGCCGCTCCATTCGCATGAACACCATGCTCGCCGCCTATCCACCGGCATGCCTGGAGTTCGTCGTAACGCACGAGCTTTGCCATCTCATCGAGCCGAGCCACAACGCGCGGTTCCATGAGCTGCTCGACCGCTTCTGTCCGCGCAACCGCGACATCGCCGCCATGCTCAAACGAAGCGCCCGCGAGGTGGCGGTGGCACGTTCGTCTACGACACGCGATGAAGGGCGGCACGTCACCCGCTAACGGGTGCGAAGCATCTCCACGCCCACATTGCTCAGCGGCAGTCCGATGGGCGCCCAGGGCTTCTCCACCTTGATACGTACCGCCAACAGCGACGGATAATCGGCAAGGAGGCGCTGCGCCGTTGCCTCGGCAACCCGCTCGATCAGCTTGAACGTGTGCCCGCGCAAGAACGCGTCGATATCATGGCAGACTTTGCCGTAGTTTATCGAGGCATCCAAGTCGTCCGTCTCACCTGCGCGACGCAGATCGGCATAGAGCGTCGCCGAAATCATGAACTTCTGCCCAAGCTCATTCTCTGCAGGATACACCCCGTGATTTGCGAACACCTCGAGCCGATCGATGAAGATCTTGTCCGCATGCTCGAGCGAGGCGGCATCGATAACGGCGAGCTCGCGACGCGGCACCGGCAACCCCGCCTTATCGCGATGTGCCAATGTTGTCTTCTCGCCGCGCGTCGTATCTTCTGGCAACTGCTTTTTATCCATGGCTAACCCTCATTTCTGCACATATGCATTTCGTTCGCACTTTTGTTCTATACCCAAACGACTGCATACGATAGCCGGATGCCTCGCGTCGCAATCCAACTACACCGCAGCGCCTCATGGAGCCCCGCCGCACGGACTCGCTGCGTAAAAATGCAGCTCTGCAATGGTTCAGTCTCAACCCTCCGAGTAGCGTCATGGAACCCCATCATGGCACGACGCTCCACCTGCAGTTTTATCCACGCGTGAAACTGTCTACTCGAGAACATCCCATCAAACCATTGCCTGCCTGAAAAAACGAATCGTGACTACGCCCGCAGCGCCCTCGCAACGGTGTCACATGTATATCGACAGGTTCTTTTTCGCATCGGACCAGCTGCAGCGGGCGCGCACGTCCTCAGGACACGCAAAGCAAGCGCGCGAAGCTTTATCCGCCTGAAACAGCAGTCGCTCCAAAGGTTCAGCCCCCTCGCGCAACCGACGATGCCCGCGAATCGCCGTCAGCATCATCTCCCGCTCCTCAGGCGCAAATGCGCACCCAGCAGGCAGATCGTCAAGGATCTTCGCAGCGATTGTTGCGCCCACGACCTCGTGCTCGCCGGCTCCCTCGTACTGCGCAGCCTTGCCGATATCGTGCAGCAGCGCCGCCGCATAGATAACCTCGCGATCGATGCCGAGCTCCAGCTCGAGATTACGCGCCCACATGATGCGCGCTGTATCCATAAGATGGCGGATATCATGGCGACAAAACACGCGTTCATGCTCAAGCTCCACCAGATGCGTGTATTCGCGCTGAAAAACCGGGTGGCACCACACCGCCTCGACACGCGGCATGGCATGCAATCCCTGCTTGTGGGGAACGTTCGCGTCCTGCGCCATCATGCCCCCTTTCTTGTGCCCGCATCAAACCGCACGCGGTACGATACGCCGTCCGGGCAACCCCTACATGCTGTGCGTGCTATAGACCTGCTCATCCTGCCAGAGGCAGACCGCTTCATCGAGCGCGCATCCGCGCTCGGCGGCAGCAGCGCGCGTGGCGTTGAGATCGATGATGCGCTGGTTCGAAGAGCCACGGAAGCGAAGCGTTATGTCATAGAGCTCCTGCTTCCAGGGGCCGTCGACCAAAATGTCGATGCAGTCGAGCAGGCGGTCGGTCACCTCGGTATGGTGGCGTCCGCCCGTCATGAGCTCATCGAGCGTATCGCCCGTGAAGCACCAGATGGTCTTAGCAGATGAACCTGCGCCGGCGCCGCCGCGCGGGAAGCGCTCGCGCACGCGCTCGAGAAAGCCCACGAGCCCGAGCTGATTCTCGGGCTCCATGGGCTCGCCCCCCAAGATGGTGAGACCGTCACAAAACGGATGGTCCAAGCTCGCGATGATCTTGTCCTCGACCTCGGGCGTGAAGGGCTCACCCGCCGCGAAGCTCCACGCGCCCGAGTTGAAGCATCCCGGACAGCCGCGGCGACAACCCGAGACAAAGAGCGACGTACGCACGCCCTCGCCGTTGGCGATATCTGAGTATTTGATCTCGGCGTAGTTCATGTTACAGGTGTAGCACGCGGTCGCGAATCTCCTCGGTACGGCCCTGGTTCCAGAACTGGGTGCCAATGTAGCCGCAGGTACGACGCGCCACGTTCATCTTCTCCTGGTCGCGGTTGCCGCAGTTGGGGCACTCCCACACGAGCTTGCCGTCGTCCTCCACGATTTGGATCTCGCCGTCGTAGCCGCACACCTGGCAGTAGTCGCTCTTGGTGTTGAGCTCCGCGTACATGATGTTCTCGTAGATGTACTGCATGACGCGGATGACGGCTTTGAGGTTGTCCTGCATGTTGGGCACCTCGACATAGGAGATGGCACCGCCCGGGGAAAGCGCCTGGAACTCGCTCTCGAACTTGAGCTTGTCGAAGGCGTCGATCTTCTCCGACACGTGGACATGGTAGCTGTTGGTGATGTAGCCCTTGTCCGTCACGCCGGGGATGATGCCAAAGCGGCGCTGCAGGCACTTCGCGAACTTGTAGGTCGTGGACTCGAGCGGCGTGCCGTAGATGGAGTAGTCGATATCCTCGGCGGCCTTCCACTCGGCGCACTTGTCGTTCATATGCTGCATGACGGCCAGCGCGAACGGCGTGCCCTTCTCATCGGTATGGCTGGCGCCGGTCATGTACTTCACGCACTCATAGAGGCCGGCATAGCCAAGGCTGATGGTGGAGTAGCCGCCGTAGAGCAGCTTGTCGATGGTCTCGCCCTTGTCGAGACGGGCCAGCGCGCCGTACTGCCAGAGAATCGGCGCAGCATCGGAGAGCGTGCCCTTGAGGCGCTCATGACGGCAACGGAGTGCCTTGTGGCAAAGCTCGAGACGCTCGTCGAAGATCTCCCAGAACTTAGCCTCGTCACGACCGGACGACAACGCCACATCGGGCAGGTTGATGGTCACAACGCCCTGGTTGAAGCGACCATAGTACTTCGGCTTACCGGGCTCGTAGTTCTTGGCGCGGGCCACGTTGTCGTAGCCGTTGCCCGAGCGATCGGGCGTGAGGAAGCTGCGGCAGCCCATGCAGGTGTAGACGTCGCCCTCGCCGGGCTTCTCGCCACGGGAAAGCTTGAGCTCGCGCATCTTCTTGGCCGAGATGTAGTCGGGCACCATGCGCTTGGCGGTGCACTTGGCCGCAAGCTGCGTGAGGTAGAAGTACGGGCTGCCCTCGTAAACGTTGTCCTCGTCGAGCACGTAGATGAGCTTGGGGAACGCGGGCGTGATCCACACGCCGTCCTCGTTCTTCACGCCCTCGTAGCGCTGGCGGAGCGTCTCCTCGATGATCATGGCCAGATCGCGCTTCTCGGCCTCGGAGCGAGCCTCGCCGAGATACATGAACACGGTCACGAACGGGGCCTGGCCGTTCGTGGTCATGAGGGTGACCACCTGGTACTGGATGGTTTGCACACCGCGGCGAATCTCGTCGCGCAAACGCTCCTCGACCACATGCGACACCTTCTCGGCGCTCGCCTCGAAGCCCAGCTCCTTGAGCTCCGCCTCCACCTGGCGACGAATCTTCTGGCGGCTCACCTCCACGAAGGGGGCCAGATGCGTGAGCGAGATGGATTGGCCGCCGTACTGGCAGGAAGCCACCTGGGCGATGATCTGCGTGGCGATGTTGCAGGCGGTGGAGAAGCTGTGCGGGCGTTCGATGAGCGTGCCCGAGATCACCGTGCCGTTCTGCAGCATATCCTCGAGGTTCACGAGGTCGCAGTTGTGCATGTGCTGCGCGAAGTAGTCGGAGTCGTGGAAGTGGATGATGCCCTCGTTATGGGCCTCGACCACCTCTGCCGGCAGCAGCACGCGCTGCGTGAGATCCTTGGAAACCTCACCGGCCATGTAATCGCGCTGCACGGAGTTAACGGTGGGGTTCTTGTTGGAGTTCTCCTGCTTGACCTCTTCGTTGTTGCACTCGATGAGCGAGAGGATCTTGTCGTCGGTGGTGTTCTTCTGACGTTTCAGGCCCTGCACGTAGCGATAGATAATGTAGCGGCGCGCCACCTCGAACTTATCGAGCTTCATGAGCTCGTCCTCCACGAGGTCCTGAATCTCCTCAACCGAGACGGTATGGCCGGCGTTCTCGCACGCATCGGCCACGTTTTGCGAAGCATAGACCACCTGGCGCTCTGTGAGACGATCCGCCTCCTGGACCTCTTGGTTGGCTGCACGGATGGCGTTCTCGATCTTGGCGATATCGAACGCTACCTCGACGCCGCTGCGCTTGATGATCTTCATGCTGTTCCTCTCGGCTCACAATTGATGGCGGGCGAGTCTCTCTCGCCCGGTTAGCATCGGATATCTATCTTACGCTAGGCTCGGCACCACATACTGTGAAGTTTTTTGCCGCCAACACTATATATTGTGTTTCTGCAGGTCAGCATAATTGAACATTTTAGCCACGCATTTCACGGTGCCAGCACGGTCCGAACGCCATGTGCGCCCGCACCTCGCCTACCTGCGGCATGGCGCGCATACCCCCTCAAGCGCTATGTAGGAACCTCCACAACTACAGGTGGAAAACATGTAAGAAACGGTTGAAAAGAAGTACTTGACCAAGATGTTGTGCTCGCGCAGAGCCGCTCGGCGCAAACTCCACACGGTGTTCGATTGACCGGAGTCCGCACGAGGTGCATTATAGAATAGGAACATGTGTTCTATGGGATGGGAGGTGCGCGTGCAGCGGAGAAAGCGCTATGTGGGCGTGACGCTCAAGGTCGATACCGCCGGCGTGGCCCTGCCCATCACGGTGGATTGGAGCGAGAAAATCTCCTATCCCGTCGATGAGATCATCGACGTGCGGCACACCAAAGGCAGCATCTCGGGCGAAGAGGGGCTGCGCTACACCCTGCGGTTTGGCAACGTCACCACGTATCTCTGGAAGACGGGCAAGTTCTGGTATGTTGAGGAAAAGATCGTCGACCCCGACCGCATGCTGCCCTAAGCACGCCGCCTCAAGCGGCGTGCGTCACCCGATGACCCACGACATGAACGGGATGGAGAGCACAGACCCCACCACCGAGAGAAATGTGATCTGCATCATGGGCTTTGCGTCTACGCCGCTCTGCAGGCAGAACAGGGCACCCACCGTGGCAACCGGCATCGCGCAGTCGAGCACGACGATGCGCGCCACATAGGGGTCGAGCGGAAACAGGCGCACCACGACAAGACTTGCGAGCGGCACGATGATGAGGCGGCCCGCCGCGGCCACATAGGAGCGCCAGTTGTCGAGCATTGAACGCGGATCGTAGCGAGCGATGGAGGACCCCGTGACGAGCAGCGCGAGCGGCGTGGTCATCTGCCCCACGATGCCGAGCGACTCCCCCACCACGCCGAGGTTCGTCACGCCAGCGAGGGCAAGCGCGAGCACGATGACACTCGCCGCGAGCGTGGGGCTTTTGAGGCTGGCGGCAACCGATCGCCAACGGCTGCCCTGCGCGCCATCGCGCGCGGGAAACATAAGCGCGCCGCCGCTAAACAGCATGATATTAGCGGGAATGAGCGCGATGGCGGCATAGAGCAGCGCTTCTTCCCCGCAGATAGCCGAAATCACCGGCAGACCAATAAAGCCGCAGTTGCCGAATGCAATGGCAAAGCGATACGATCCGGCAACGTCGCCGGGAACGCGCAAGGCGGCTGTAAGCGCCGCAGCGCCGGCAATCGCGACGAAATACGCCGCAAACGACGAGGCGATGATGAGCAGCAGAACCTCGGTTGCAGGTTGCTCGGCAACCGAGCCGAGCGATGCCAGAATCGAGCATGGCAGGGCCACGTTCATCACCAAACGCGAAAGCCCGGTATCGAGCGCGTCGTCGAGCACGCCGAGTTCATGCAGGCCCCAGCCAAGCAAGATGGGCAGCGAGACCGCGATCATCTGCAGCACAACGGACATCATGTCGGACATACGGCCCCTCCCCCAGCACCATATCCAACCAGACACGTTGCATCACGCTACCACAACAACGTGCTAGAGTGGACGGCACCACATCGCACGCACGGCGCACGCCGCATGCCGGCCGCACCATCATGATAGGAAGCTCCCCATGACCGAATGGCTTGTACAGCACTTCATAGCAAACCCCGAGCACACGGGCGACCCCGCCGTGCGCAGCGCCTACGGGCAGTTCGCCGGCATCGTGGGCATCGTATGCAACATCGCGCTCTGCGTTGCCAAAGCGCTCATCGGCCTCGCCGCGGGATCGGTCTCCATCATCGCCGACGCCGTAAACAACCTTTCCGATGCCTCCTCGAACATCATCAGCCTGCTGGGCTTCAAGCTTGCCAGCAAGCCGGCCGACCTTGGACATCCCTACGGTCACGGCCGCTTTGAGTACCTCTCGGGCCTCGTGGTCGCGGTTGTGGTGGTTGCCATCGGCATCGAACTGGTGAAATCATCGATCGAAAAGATCCTTGCACCTACGCCGGTCGAATTCAGCCCGGTCCTCGTGGCGATTCTTGTCCTGTCCATTCTCGTGAAGCTGTGGATGGCGGCATTCAACCGCACGATCGGCGCGCGAATCAACTCCGAAACCCTCGCCGCAACCGCCGTCGACTCGCGCAACGACGTCATCTCCACCGCGGCGGTCCTCGCCTCCGCTGTGCTGTCGCATACGGCGGATCTCGATCTTGACGGCTGGGTGGGCGCTGCCGTTGGCGTCTTCATCCTTTGGAGCGGTGCGGGGCTTGTGCGCGACACGGTGAACCCGCTGCTGGGGCAAGCCCCCTCGCCGGAGCTCGTCGAGCATATTCGGAGCAAGATCATGAGCTACCCCGGCGTGCTCGGCACGCACGACCTCATGGTGCACGACTACGGCCCGGGCCGCCAGTTCGCGAGCGCCCATGTCGAGATGGCCGCCGAGGCCGACCCCATGGAAAGCCATGATCTTATCGACAACATCGAGCAGGACTTCAAAACCGAAGACCACATGATCGTCACGCTGCATTACGACCCCATCGTCACCGACGATCCCGAGGTGAACGACATGCGCAACTGGATCGACCAAGCCGTAAAGATCATCGATCCGCGGCTCTCGATTCACGACCTGCGCACCGTGCCCGGCCCCACGCACACCAACGTGATCTTCGACTGCGTGCGCCCGCACGACCTCGAGATCCCCGACAGCCAGCTCAAGCGCAAAATCGAGCAGATCGTGCGCGACCATTATCCGCGCACCATCGCAAAGATCACCATCGACGAGAGCTACGTGAGCTCAGCCCAGTAGTCATACAGATGCGGCCGGCCCGCTATCGCAGCGAACCGGCCGCACCAACCCTGGTGTGCACGCACCTAATGGTGGCAGGCGTGCTCCTCGCCCATAACGGGCAAGGTGCCCGCAGCGGCCATCTGGGCCACATCGCCCACGCCGGGCGTCTCGTTTTCGAAGTACACCGTGATACCGGCCTGCGCAAAGCCCATCATGGGGCGCATGCCCATGCCCGCCGCCACGATCGCATCGATGCCGTGCTCGGCAAGCAGCGCCACCGGGCGCATGCAGCCGCCCTCCTCGTGAGGCGGGTTGTCGATGATCTCGGTTGCGGTGATGGCGCCGTCCTCAACCGTTACCACGGTGAAGCAGTCGCAGTGGCCAAAGTGGCCCGACCGTTCGCAGTCCATACCGCCCGCACCCATCGTGGGAATTGCGATCTTCATGCTCTGCCCTTTCACGCGCCCGTTGTTACCGTCCACCATTCTAGCGCGCGACGCTACCAGATGCCCAGCACATGCTGCATAGCCAGGCTTACGCCCGCAATGGCCACCCAGCAGCACAGCCCCATGAGAATGGGTTTGCCACCCGTGCGCACGAGCTTGATGATGTTGGTGTTGAAGCCAATCGCCGCCATCGCCATGATGATGAAGAACTTCGAGAGCTCCTTGATAGGCGCGGTGATCTCGACCGGCAACGCGAACACCGTCGTCACAACGCTCGCCAGCACAAAGAAGATGATGAAGAACGGGAAGATGCGCTTGAGATCGAAGGAGCCTGCCGCCTCGCCCGAGCCTTCACCCGCCGCTGCAGCCTTTTTGGCAAGGCGCACCTGCCAAAACGCAAGCGCCAGCGTGATGGGAATGATTGCCAGCGTGCGCGTGAGCTTAACGATGGTCGCTGCATCGAGCGTGTTCGCACCGGCATGCATCCCGTCCCACGCCGCAGCCGCCGCCGTGACCGACGAGGTGTCGTTCACCGCGGTGCCGGCAAACAGGCCAAATCCCTCATTGGTAAGCCCGAGCGCGCCGCCGAGCGTGGGAAACACGAGCGCAGCGATCACATTGAACAGGAAGATCACGCTGATGGCCTGAGCGATCTCCTCGTCGTCGGCATCGATCACCGGCGCGGTCGCCGCGATGGCCGAACCGCCGCAGATGGACGACCCCACGCCGATGAGCGTCGAGATCTTACCGGGAATGTTGAGCGCCCGGCACAGCACGAACGACACGACGAGCGACGTGGTGATCGTCGAGATGATGATGGGCAACGACATGGTGCCTACATGCGCAATCTGGGCGAGATTAAGGCCGAAGCCCAACAGGATGACCGCCCACTGAAGCACCTTTTTCGAGGTAAATTTCACGCCCGCTTGAAGCGGCGCACTCTTGCCGGCCGGCACCACCAGCGCCAGCACCATACCGATGAGGATGGCGAAGACCGGGCCTCCCACCACCTCGAACTGTTTGCCCAATAGCCACGCCGGTACCGCGATAACCAGGGCGAACAGGACACCGCGCCACATCGTTCCAAACTCTTTGATAAGCTCCACCGTGCATCCTTCCACATCGCATTGGCACTGCGTATAAGCCTATCGGCATGGCTTATAATTGTTTCTGGCATGATGCTTATCGAACCATAAGAATTTCTAATATTGGAGATGCCGTGCTCGACTACCGTGTTCACACGTTCCTCGCCGTCTGCCGCGCGGGCACCTTCACGCGTGCTGCCGAGGAGCTCCATATCAGCCAGCCGGCGGTGTCGCAGCACATCCGGCAGCTCGAAGGCCACTACGGCTGTGCGCTCTTTATCAAAGCGGGACACGGCATGGAGCTCACGCCCGCAGGCCAGACGCTCTACCAGGCATGTGCCTGCGCTGAGAACGACGAGACGCGCCTGCAGGCAGAGATCGAAGCACTCGCCGCCGCGCGCAGCGAGCGTCCGCCCCTGCGCCTGGGCTGCACGCGCACGATCGCCGATTATGCAGCACCGCGCCTGCTTGCCGCACATCTCACACGCCACCCCGATGAGCGCATCCTCATGCGCACCGGCAACACGGCAGAGCTCGTCTCACTCATCGACCGCGGCGAGATCGATTTCGCGCTTGTTGAGGGGTCGTTCGACCGGGCCGTCTTCGACAGCGCCCTGCTCTCGCGCGAGCCGTTCGTCGCGGTGGCGCAGGCAGCAGTGCCCCATCGCTCCATTTCCGAGTTGCTGCACCACCGGCTCATCCTGCGCGAGCCCGGCTCGGGCACACGCGAGATCTTCGAGCAGCATCTTGCCGCCCGTAATCGTTCCGTACATGACTTCGCCGGCGTCATCGAACTCGCCAGCATCCCCGCCATCAAAGCCTGTGTGGCCGCCGGGGCCGGCGTGAGCTTTCTTTACCGTGTTGCCGTAGAGGACGAGCTCGCTCGCGGCGAACTCGTCGATGTCACACCCGAAGATTTCACCATCGAACACGATTTCTCACTCATCTGGCAGCGCGGCAGCCGCTATGCGAAGCGCTACCGAGCCCTGCTTCGCGAATGGTTGTCGCCCTCCCCTGCGCCCGCGGCATGATGCCAACAGTGCCGCCTCATACCATCCGCTGCAAGAACTCCTTCGCCGTCATGCTCGGCACCGAAGAGGATTCATAGGCGCCGCGGTCGCGCGTAATAATCGCAGCGGCACCGCGAAGCTCCGCTGTTGCACGCACGATACCGTCCTCAAGGTCCGGCTCGTTTGAGATAAACGCCCGCTCGATTACGTCGCAGGTAAGCTCTGCAACACTCACCACCTGCCGGAACGCATCGAGTCGCTCGCGCACAAGCTCCTCACGCTTGCCACCAAAATGACGGCACAGGATGTAGTACGCATCCTTGATACCCGCAGCCAGAATAACCGGTTCGTACACATCCGATTCCAACAGCTGCTCCAGCACATTCACCGCCTCGACGTGCTGTTCTCGTGTCGCACTCAGATAATCGATGATGATGTTGGTGTCGAGGATGACATCAGCCAAAACGCCTCATCCTCTCATCACCCAGCAGCTCCGCATCGGGCACGTCCGAATCCCACGCGGGCTCATCAGTTGCGTCCTGTTCGACGTGCGCGGTAAGGGACCGAAATGCGCGCAATCGTTCACGGCGCGCAACCGCCTCATCGCTCACAGGCTGAATGAGCACCCATGGCTTCCCGTGTTTAAGCACGGGCAACGCGCTGCCGGTACGGTTCACCTCAGCCGCAAGCTCGCTGAACCGATTTTTGGCTTCCTTAGCCCCCACTGGATCAAGAAGGGCATCCATGCATCCTCCCTCCTATCGTATAGCTACATTATAGCTAAAGAAGCTTCTTTCTATCTTCGCTATGCAGAAACGGTCCAGTAAACTGGTGTGGAGGTACACGATCGGAGGGGGCAACCACATGGCTCCATCGCTTATCGAAACACTTCAGAGCGCCGCCGTTGCATGGGGCGTCCCTGTGGCCTATGCCATCTGCTGCATTGTCGCGCATCGCCTGACCGCCCCAAAAGAGGTTAGGGTGCCGGACCATCTTGAGCCAACGCATGAAGCGCCGCCCCTTCATCCCTTGCTTCTTGGCGCGCTGTGGTTTCGAAGGGAAAGCGAGCTGCACAGCGTGGAAAACGCCTGCGAGGTCACCCTAGCGGTTATCGTTCGAATGATAGGACGCGGACTCGCCACCTTTGTGGAATCTAATCGCAGCGAGCCTGAAGCTCCTAAGGAAGCCGACGCCTCCCGTCGCGAGAGCCTTTTTTCACGCCTCACTCAAAAGATGCCTCGCTACAACACGCAGTTCCAGCTCATCATCACCACCGAGCACCTCGACCGCTACGAACGCGATGCATGCGAGCTTGTGCTGCCCCCACGCGCCCGCAGTGCAAGCATGGAGGAGCTCTGCACGTACGCTCGAGACGTTGGGCAACACTACAACGGACTCGGCGTCATCCTCTCCGAGCGAACAAGCGACCTCTATGCTGCCGAACTCGTGAGGAGCCCGGGCATCTTCTATAGTTTCTTGTTTAGCCCCGTCATCAGCTTTTTGGTTGGCGTATGGGCTCTCATAGGATTCATGTTCATAGACATCGAGGCGAGCATGCCGGTGGTTGCCGCCCAGTTCGCATTTGCCGCGTCCATCTTCCTCATCCGATTTGCCATGGTCGACGTTGGCGCCAGAATCATGCCAACAGGTGCACAGATACTTGCTCAGGCGCAGGCAACCATTCGATGGGCGCAAGCGGTGGCTAAGGGAGATAGTGCTACGCCGTGCGACCTCGCATCCACCGATATCGCCGACCTTCTAGCAACGCTTCTCGCCACCGGCAATCACGATCTTGCCGCCGATACGGCGGGCGCACTGCTCCGTAGCGGCTATGGGTCGCGCGCTGATATGCCGGAAGCCCAGCAGGCTCTCGCCTTCTGCGCGCGACGCACCCTTGCCGACAGCGTCCCGCAGCTCAAGCATGAGAAATCCCCTGTTGAACTCATCCTCGACAACCTCCATGAGACGGTCCTCATGATGAACCGCTCGGGCGAATTATAGACGAACAAGTGAGAAACGAGCCGGAACGCCCCCGGTCATCATGGGAACGCCTTCAAGACTGCCGCGACAACCTCACACACCGAGCCAGCGCTCCTCGACGGGTCTATCGTGGTCGTAGGTGTACTCGTCCCGCTCATCAATCTTTCGCATCACGCGGCACGGGTTGCCTACGGCAACCACACCGGCAGGTACGTCATGCGTGACCACGCTTCCTGCACCCACCACCGAGCCCGGCCCCACCGTCACGCCCGGCAACACCACGCACCCGGCACCCAGCCACGCACCCGCGCAGATACGGACAGGCTTGTTGTACTGCAGAGCCTTGGCGAGCAGCCGGGGAGAGACGGGATGCGACGCCGTGCAGATGGTGACGTTGGGACCGATCATGACATCGTCTTCGATGAAGATATCCACATCGTCCACCAGCGTGAGGCCCATGTTGGCGTAGACATTGTTACCCAGGTGCAGGTTGGCGCCGCCCCAGTTGGCGTAGAACGGCGGCTCGATCATGCAGCCCTCGCCCACCTCGGCGACGAGTTGGGAAAGAAGCTCGTCACGCTCCTCAGAGCTGCTGAACGGCAGCGCGTTGTAGGCATCCAGCACATCACGTCGGCGCGCTTGCTCAGCAAAGAGCTCCGGGCTGTTGCAAGCATAGAGCCGACCGTCGGCCATGCGCTGCCGCACTTCCGCAAGATCCATCTTGCCTCCGTTCTTCCTGCCAGGCAGACGAGCGCCCCGTCACTCGAAAACGACGGGACATCTAGATTATGAGACTTGAAGGAGTCATTGTATGCCCCTCAATCAATCAACGCAGGCTCTCTCGACCTATCCCCACAGCCCCATGTTCGGCATCGCGTACAGCGGGACGTTCCTCATCCAGTCCTGCTCGCGGTAACCCGACAGGCTGAAGCGGACGGACCTGATCTCCGGATGGGCGGCCTTGAACGCTCTCAGGCTCTTTGCCCGCAGGTTCTCCTCCGCCTTCACCTCGATGGCGTAGACACCATTTGTGCGCTGCACGAGAAAGTCGATCTCACCCGACGAGTTCTCGGCAGACCAATAGTACGGCGCGAGCCCGCAGTCGGAGATGAGCTGCTGGCAGACGTACTGCTCGGTGAGAGAGCCCTTGAACTCTGTGAACGCCGCGTTGCCGTCGAGCACGGCAGTGGGGTCAAGACCCGCCATGGCACCGAGGAGGCCAACGTCGAGAAGAAGCACCTTGAAGGACTTGTTGTCGTTGTATGCCGAAAGCGGAATTCCTGGCTTGGTTATGCGCGGAACCTTGTGGATGAGCCCCGCCTGAGCCAACCATGTGAGGGATTCCGCGTAATCCTTGGCACGGGCCCCCTCTCTGACCTGGCCGAACATAAACTTCTTGTTCTCCTTCGCAAGGTGCACGGGAATTGAGTTCCAAGCTTCGACCATCTTCGGATTGATTCGCAGGGGTGCGTGCTTGGCAAAATCTCGAAGATAGTCCTCGAGGATCTGGCTCTGCATGTCCCGAACCGAGCTGAACGCTTCGCCCTCGATAAAGCCCGCGACAACCGCCGGCATCCCTCCCACTACGAAGTACCGGCGCAAAAGCGGAATGAGCTTCGAGGAAAATGCATTGATGCTCACCGTGTCCACCGAGTCCACGAGCTCTCGCAGCATGACGTTGCCCGTGGCATCGAGAAACTCGCGGAAACTCAACGGATAGAGATCGAGCGTGTTCACTTTCCCAACGGGATACCCCGTGCCCTCGGTCGCAGACATCCCCAGAAGCGACCCCGCAGCAGCAACGGCGTATTCTGGCGCGTTCTCACAGAAGTATTTGAGGGAGGTTATAGCCTGTGGCGCCGCCTGTATCTCGTCAAGGATTATAAGCGTGGATGAGGGGCGGATTGCGACGCCAGTCAGGATGGACAGGTCGCGTATGATGCGTGCTGGGTCGAGATCCTGCTCGAACAAGTCACGTGCAACCGAGCTTCCATCTAAGCTGACATACGCAACGGTGTCAAAATGCTCTCGTCCGAACTCTTTGAGAAGCCACGTCTTGCCGACCTGTCGCGCCCCGTTGAGAATGAGCGGCTTGCGGCGGGGGGACTCCTTCCACCGGACAAGTTCGGACATCAGATGCCTATCCACGTGCGCTCCTCACAAAAATACAGCCTTATTCTTGTTCAGAATAACAGAAATAAGGCCGTAATAATGAGGTTATGAACGGAAATCAGGTGGAACTTTACTCCCACTCGGTAGTTACATTTGGGTAGGGAATTTTTTCGCACTCGCATTACCGCAGGTCAGATGGGGTAAGAAAACGGCTCCTTTCTCGTCGGTGCCTCGGCTGCTACAAAACTGCTACAAATCGTCCCCGAACTTGTAGCGGGCGCCGAACCCCGCCACAAGCACCGGCTAGAAGACTGCCGACACGATATCGACGGCCTGCCTCTTCGAGTCCATGTTCACGTGCGTGTAGATGTCCATGGAGATCTGGGAGCTGTAGTGCCCGGCGAGCTCCTGCATCACCTTGGGGTGCACGCCCTGGATGGCGAGCAGGGTGAGATAGGTGTGGCGGAACTCGTGCAGGCACCATCCGTCGAGGCCGTACTTTGCGCGGTCCTCGGTCCACCAGCGGCTGAGGCTGGTGGGCAGGATGCGGGTGCCGCAGTTGTCCGTGATGACGGGGCTGTCGTCGGTCTGCTCGATGTAGCCCTCCTCCGGCTTGCGCCATTGGTTGGTGCGGGCGTAGCACTTGAACTGGGCCTCCTTGTGATCCTTGAGGATCTGGACCGTCTTGTCCGAGAGCGGCAGCACGCGGGTGCCGGCCTTGGTCTTGGTTGCCTTGAGGTTGCCCCTGGCGTCGTAGGAATGCCGAATGCCGGCGACCTTGCGGTCGAAGTCTATGTCGCCCCAGGAGAGGCCGCAGATCTCGCCACGGCGCAGGCCCATGGTGATGGCGAGCAGGTACGCGCACTCGCGGTCGGTCTCGGGGTTGAGCGCGTCGATGAACTTGTGCGCCTGGGCCGGCGTGAGGGCGCGCTTGGCCTTGGTGTCCATCTTGGGCGGGTTTGCCTTGTCGCACGGGTTGAACACGAGAATCCCCTCCTTCTTGGCCTGCTCGAAGACGAGCGTCAGGTTGTCGTGAATCTGGTTGACGTAGGAGCCGCCCGACGGCCCGCCGGAGAGCGTGTCGCCCTTGAGCATGGCTATGTACATGTCGTCGAGCATGGTAGGCGTGATCGATTCGAGCTTCGCCTTGCCGAGGTGCTTGGCCACGGCCTTGAACTGCTGGCGCTGCCTGTCGATGGTTGTAACCGCGACCTCCTTGTTGAGCTCGCGCCGGTCGACGTAGCGCTTGCAGTACTCCTCGAGCGTGTACGTGGTGCGGCCCTGGACGCGGTCGCCCTCCACCTCTTCCATGAACTCGCGCAGGGCCACCTTCGCCTGGGTGAACGTGCCAGCGAAGCGGCGAGACCTGGTCTTGTACTTGCCGGTCTTGGGATCCAAGCCGATCGAGACGCGCAGCTCCCACTTTCGGCACTTGTTCTTGGGCTTGTCCTTCTCCTTCTGGATGATGAAGCCTCCGCCTTTGGTGTCTGCCATACAGATCACCTGGCCTGCGTGGCCATGAGGCGGTCGCTGAAGTCGAGGAACAGCAGGAAGTCGTCGAGGCGCTTCTTGCCGTCTTCTGAGAGCGAGCGGTACAGGGCGTTGAGGTCCCGGCCGTTGGCGTCGTCTGCCGCGTCACGGCCGACGACCGCGTCTATGGTGCAGTTGAGCTTGTCAGCGATGGCCCAGGCGGCGCGCAGCGGCACGCCGGAGTCGGGGTCTGCAAGGGTGCGCTCGTAGCGCGAGTAGGTGGTGGCGGGGATGCCGAGCACCGCCGCGAAGTCCTTGCTGCTGCGGTATCCTGCGGCCCTGCGCAGGTCCGCAAGGGTGGTTTCGGGGCGCACATGGGCCTGTGCGCTGTCCATGCGGGTGCTTGATGCCATATAATGACACCGTCCTTTCTAGCCTCAATCTAGTTCGGACGCCGGCCCGTGGGTGTTGTCTCACCTGCGGGCCAACCTGACTTTGCGCCTACTCGTCGAGCCGCACCGTCGCGTACTTGATGACCGTATCGGGAGTTGCCTCTCCCGAATGAACGGCCCAGTTCCTGAGCTCCTTGCGGTGCAGCCTGTCGTAGGCTTCCATGACCTTGCGTATCACCTCCTCGTCCTTCTTTCCGAATTCCTCGTCCATCTGTGCCCGTTCTTCGTCGAGCCAGTTCTGGATTTCCTCTTCCGTCCAGTAATGCACGTTGCCCTCGGAATCGCCGTAGCCGCCGCGCAGCTCTTCCTCAAGGCCGGCACAGTGGTCGTCGATGCCTGGCTTGCGTTTGGCGGCCGCTTGGTCGCGCAGGAACTTCTCGAATGCCGTCCGTTCCTCCATGGGCGAACCGAAGGCCACCAGGTCGCCGAAGTCTGACCCCTCATAGAGCGAGTTGTAGAAAACGCGCTCGTAGTATTGGCAGAGTCTGTCGTTCTTGGAGTCCTCCTCGGCCTTGGCCTGCCTACGTGCGGCCTTGTCCTTGACGCCGGCGAACTCGATGAACTCGTCGACCAGGGCGCGGGTCTCGGGCAGCAGGGCGTCGTAGAAGTCCTGCAGCTCGCTGACGCCGGCGGTGACGTGATCGCGGCCCACGATCTCGTCGATGGAGCAGTCGAGCGCGTCCGCCATGGCCCAGGCGACCTTGACGGGGATGGTCTCGGGGTCCTTGTCGTAGCGGGACATGCTCGAAGGCGAGATGCCCAACGCGTCGGCGAACTCGCGCGCGCTGCGGAAGCCCTTCTCCCTCCTGAGTTCCTGAATGGTCTTGGCCATGGCCCTAAAGCCTCCTTCGTGTGTACGTTCTGTGGCGGAGCGGTGCGAATCTCTGGGTTGAGCGGTTCAACAATGTGCAACACATCATACCACTCCACAACAGAACTAACAATGTTACTAGGCAAATTATATCACGAATGAAAATTGGTGTTGCACGTAGAGGGATTTTCTGTGCTACCCTATGGCACGCGCCCACAACAGAGGCAAACGGTGTTCCACAGAGCGCACCGGAACTGGCGCGGGCGTGACGGACATGAGGCTAGAAAGGACGATCTTAGGAGGTTCCACATGGGAAACAAGTTCGAGGAACTGCCACTGTTCCTGACGCCGCAGCAGCTTGCGGACGTCACCGGCGAGCACTTCAACTCGATCCGGCGCGGCATCACCGAGGGGCGGATCCCCGCAGACAAGGCGAACGGGCGCTGGCGCATCTGCCGCGACGTCATCTTCGCGAACACGAAGGAGGGCCTTCTCTTCGGCAAGAAGGTCGGGGAATGAGCGAGCGCACGCTGCGCATCGGGCGGATCTGCGAGAAGCGGGGCACCCAGGCGATGATCGCGAAGGCCACCGGCATATCTAGGCCGGCGGTGTCGCGGATCGTGCGCGGGCTCGAGCCTCCCTACCCGAAGCGCGGCAAGGCGATCGCGGCGGCCGTCGGCTGGGCCGGCGACTGGCGCGAGCTCTTCGAGGAATGCGACGAGGAGGGAGGCCAGATGTGAGGGCCTATGACATGGGGCGACCCACAGCCGAAATCTTGGCGGATGGCGGGCTGCGGGTCACCGGTGCTCAGAGCTTTGCGCTCTGTCCGAGCGATTCTACACCTTGCGGCAACTTCCACAAGCGGAGGGAGGTGCCGGCATGGTGACCGAGACAGACCGCGACGCGCTGCGCGAGCTCATGCCCGAGCTCTTGAACGTTCGTTGCGGGATCACCGACCTGCGCCGGTCCTTCCGGTGCCCATCGCCCAACCACGACGACCGCGACCCCTCCGCGCACTACTACGCCAACGACAACACCGTGCACTGCTTCGGGTGCGGCAAGACCTGGGACGTGTTCTCGCTGATCGCCGAGCTCGACGGCATCGACGGCTTCGCCGAGCAGGCCAGGGCCGTGGCGGATGCCGCGGGATACAGGCTCAGCGACGATGACGAGCCGAGGAGGCCGAGGCAGCGGCCAAAGCGCAAGCCCAGGCCGCTGTTCGACCCTCCCCGCGAGGCCGGCGGCGCCGACTGCGCCGAGGCGTGCGGAAACGCCTTCGGGCAGCTCTACTGCGCCGAGAACGACATCGGCCGGCGCTACCTGCGCCGGCGCGGGCTCGACGACGGCGACGCGGCCACCTTCGGGCTCGGCTTCACCAAGGATCCGCGCGAGATCATGCCGGAGTTCCGCGTGTACGAGCCCAAGGCTTTCGGCTTCATCACGATCCCGTTCTGGAACAGGGACTTCTCGACGGCGAACTACTGCATGGTGCACACCGTCTGCAAGCCCGGCGGCGCGCGCAACAAGGAGTGGCGGCCACGCGGTCTGGCGACGCCCCTGTGGTGCGAATGGCTACTCTCGGCCGCTGCCGACCAGGTCTACGTGACCGAGGGGCTGATCGACGCGATGGCCCTGGCGAAGATCACCGGCGGCGACACGATGGCCCTGGGCGGCGTGTCGAACGCCAAGCGCCTGGCGCAGGTGCCCTACGCGACGCCTCCCGAGCTTAGGCCCAAGAAGATTACCGCGGCCATGGACGAGGATGACGAGGGGCGCAGGACCCGCGACAGGATCTGCCACGACCTCGACGTGCTCAGGGTGCCGCATGCCGTGATGCCGCCCTATCCGGGCGGGGCCAAGGACGCGGACGAGTACCTCATGGCCATGCACGGCAAGGAGTGGGACTACGAGCGGCGCGAGCCGAGCATCCAGACCGGTTACAAGCTGTGGTACACGAGGTGGCGCTGATGGGCGTGAGCAAGGAAGCATACATGCACGACGTGGAGGCCGCGAACGACGCGGCCTCCGTCGTCTCCGAGGATATTGCGGCAACAAAGGGCTTTGCATCGGCCCTGCCGCCCTTCCAGCAGGCGATTGTGCTCCGCGACGAGCTGCCCGAGATGCCGGCGGAGGTGATCGAGGGCGTGCTGTTGGAGACGCACAAGATGCTGCTGACCGGACCCTCCAAGGCGGGCAAGACGTGGTGCCTGATCAACCTGGCCGTGAGCGTGGCGACCGGCGGCTGGTGGATCGACTTCAAGTGCGCACAGCGCAAGGTGCTCTACGTGGACCTTGAGACCGACCCGAGGACGCTGCAGAAGCGCGTGTCCCGCGTGGCCGAGGCCAAGAGCGCCGACGCCCAGGCGGTGCGCGGGAACCTGGTACTCTGGCCCCTGCGCGGCAAGTCCTGCTCGCTTGAGGAGATCGCCGCCGAGCTCTTCGTGCGCTGCAAGGCGGGCGACTTCGGCATGGTCATCATCGACCCGGCCTACATGGTGCAGGACGGCGACGAGAACAACGCCAAGGACATCCGCGAGTTCTTCGCCAAGCTCGACGAGATCTGCGTGAACCTTGAGTGCACCGTCGTGATCTCGCACCATCACAGCAAGGGCGCACAGGGCCTGAAGAGCGCGATCGACCGTGGCAGCGGCTCCGGCGTGTTCGGCCGTGCCCCCGACGCGGTGCTCGACATGACCGAGCTGATCCTGGAGCCCGGCACGCTGGAGATGGCGCGGCAGTCGCACAAGCTGGCCGACGTGAAGCGGCTCACCGGCTGGCGGATGTCGTTCACCCTGCGCGAGTTCGCCCAGAAGGACCCGCTCGACCTGTGGCTGGTCTTCCCGCTGCACGAGGTTGACCACACCGACCTTTTGGCCGACTGCAAGCCAAACTACGGCGGCGTGTCCGAGGCCAGGAAGCTGCGCACCGAGGCCGAGAACCTTGGCAAGGTGGCCTCCCTTGAGGGCGTGTGCGACCGGCTCATCGGGCGCGGCGAGAGCTGCGAGCGCGACGAGCTGCGCAGGTCCCTGGGATGGAGCCTGCCCACCGTGCGCCGATGGCTCGACGAGTCCACCCGATTCGAGCAGACGCTCGACCCGAAGACCGGCAAGGCGCTGATCGTTCGCGCGGCTGTGAATGATGCGGCAACTTCTGGCTCTTCCGGCGAGGCCCCGGACAGCGGAGAGGAGGCGCAAGGTGTCCTTCCCATTGCCTGAAAGGGTGCAAATTTGCATGTTTAAGGGGGGGTAAAGAAACCCTTATATATAGAAATATTTGTGGGGAGGGGGATGTGTGTCGGGGACAGGACGCCCCGACCACACACCCCCGCACCCTTCCCGTGAGGCCTGAGGGGGTCAAAGGCTTTCACCCGACCCTTCATCCCGGGCGGTGGCCGGCATGAGCGCGAAGGAATGGCGAGCCTGGACCACGCGCGAAGTCGACGTGATGCGGGCCAACGGGCACCTGGGCGTGGAGGCCGTGCACGATGCCTTGCTGCGCGAGTGCGGAACCGACCGCTCCGCGCGCTCCATCGAGAGCCAGGCGAGCCGGTGCCACGTGAGCCTGCGGGTGCAGCAGGTGTGCCCGGAGTGCGGCGTGGTTGGCGTACGCCTGAACAGGCAGAGCGGGCTTTGCCCCATGTGCACCGAGATGATGCACCTCAACGAGGAGATCGCGTTCAACGAGACCCTGCAGCGCGAGCGCGAGGAGAAGGCGGACGAGGCCGAGGTCGCCCAGATCCGCCGGGAGCGGGACCGGATGCGGCAGCGCAACAGCCGGCTGTGCAGGAAGTTCGGGCTAAAGAGTAGACGCGACCGCAGGGACGGCAAGTGACATGGAGGGTGCAAGGGGTGAAAGATTCGGCCCTTTGCACCCTTTCACCCCTTGTTAGCCAAGATAATCGCGAATTGCATCAATGATTTCGGGATGCCAAGCGTCTGCGTCAAAGACCCTGTCTCTGTAAATCGTGTACTTCACGCCCTCGTGGGTCACAAGCCAATGATTTCCCGAGTGCTCTTGGATACCCATCTCTTCGAGTATTAGGTTTAAGGCATGAACGCTCTTAACATCGTAGCCAAGTTCCTGCAAGCGGCTGACTATCTCGGACTTGTATAAGTCGCCTAAGTAGTTGTACGGCATTGCGACACCTCCCATTAGCGTATTCAATGCTTGCCAGCATAGTAAAACACATCAATCAGGCCGACCCTGTGAGTTTGTGACGCGCTGGGAGCATGCCACCTTGAGGAGGTGGCTGACCATGCCCGCGAAGTTGAAGCTGACATACGCGCTCGTCGAGCAGATCGTGGAGCTCAAGCGCGACGGACTGTGCGATGCAGACATCATCGCCGCGATCGGCGTGCACCAGGCGACGTTCTACCGCTGGCTGAAAGAAGGCGAGAACGCCAAGACCGGAGTGAAGCGCGCGTTATACGAAGAACTAAAAAAGGCCGAGGCGCAGTACAAGAGATGCCTGCTCACGACCATCAAGTCGGCGGCGGAGTCTCGCGCCCAGTACTGGACGGCGGCCGCCTGGCTGCTTGAGCGCAAGTACCCCATGGAGTACGGCAAGATGGAGCGCAAGGCCGAGGAGGCAGACAACGCTCCGGTGCAGCTGACACTCGGGCTCGTCATCGAGCCCATGGCCGACGACTCCGACGGCGAGGCCGGGGGCGGTGTTGCCGATGGCGACTAACGTCTCCGACTTCGTCATCCCGCGCTTCCACCCGGTGCTCGGCGACGTGATGGCCCACGGCCACACGCACTACTGGCTGCCGAGCGGGCGCAGCTCGACCAAGTCCTCCTTCATCAGCATCGCGATCGTTCTTCTCATCATCGCGAACCCGAAGGCCAATGCCGTGGTGGTAAGGCGCTTCTCCAACACCCTGCGCGATTCCGTCTACCAGCAGATCCAGTGGGCAATCGAGATGCTCGGCCTGGAGGGCGTCTTCCGCTGCCGCGTCTCTCCCATGGAGATCACCTACACCCCTACCGGGCAGCGCATCGTGTTCCGTGGTGCGGACGATCCTCTCAAGTTGAAGGGCGTGAAGTTCACCAAGGGCTATTGCAGCGTGGTCTGTTTCGAGGAGCTGGACCAGTTTGAGGGTGTGGAAGCCGTTCGCTCCATCCTCAACTCTCTGCGCCGTGGCGGTGACCGCTTCTGGATCTTCTATTCCTACAACCCGCCTAAGACGATGTGGTCGTGGGTGAACGTGGAGCGCCTGGAGCGCATTCGGTGCGACGACACCCTTGTGCGCGGGAGCTCTTATCTCGACGTGATCGATTCCCACCCTGACTGGCTGGGCGCGCCGTTCGTGGAGGAGGCCGAGTACCTGCACGACACGAACGAGAAGGCCTGGCGTTGGGAGTACCTGGGCGAGATAACCGGCACCGGCGGCGCGATCTTCGACAACGTGCACGAGGCGAAGCTTTCCGACTCTCGCATCCGCACCTTCCAGCGCATCCGAAACGGCGTTGACTGGGGCTGGTTCCCGGACCCGTGGCGCTTCGTGCGCTGTGCCTGGGAGCCTGATGCGCGGCGCCTTCTCATCTTCGAGGAGCATTCGGCCAACAAGATGATGCCGGCGGAGACCGGGCGCATAGTGGTCGATTCTCTCACCTTCCCAGACGAGGTGGGCGGCGAGCCCTACTTCCACGACCAGATCATCTACTGCGACGACACGCCCGACTCCAAGGTGCAGATGAACGTGTGGAGGCGCGAGCTCGGCCTTCGCGTTCACGCGGCCAGGAAGGCCAGGATGCGCCGGCTTTCCTACGAATGGCTGGATGGGCTGCGCGAGATCGTGATTGACAGCGAGCGATGTCCCTTGACCTTCTCCGAATTCACCTTGAAGGAGTTCGAGAGGGACAAGGAGGGCAACTGGATAGACGAGATCCCGGATGGCAATGACCACAGCATCGACGCGGTGAGATACGCGATGCTCGACGACGTATTGCGAGGTTAGGCAATGGCTCTTATCGGCGCTCTTCTCATCCTGTTCGTCATCGTCGGCGTCTTCACATTGATTGAGTTCTTACGGCTGCTGGCATGCGCCTTGGTGACGCTGGCTCTTCTCGCCCTTCTCGGCGTTTAAGCCTTCACGGGATAGAGCTGGCGGAAGTGATCGCCCCAGGCAGTTGCGAGCATGCCCTTCACGGCCTTCTCGACCGTCTCTTTGTGCCTCGGCTGGATGAGGAACATGTAGTAGCGCTGGGAGACCTTCTCGAACTTCAACACCATCCCAGACACGCTGGAAAGGTCTTCTCTTCTTAAAAGCTCTTCTAGCTGCCCGATGTAGTGCTCGTCCTTATACCGGGCCTTGTGCTGGTAATAGACGACTGTGGAGCCCTGGGCATAGTAACTGGCGAGCTCTTCGGGCAGTACGTACTTGTTCTCCTTCGGCTTCCCCTTAGCGGATGAAACGACCAGGCCGTTATCGGGATCAACGCACACGATCTCATTCCCGGCCATGACGTCAAGTGACTTTGCGAACCACTCAGAGCGAAGCTCGATCCTTTTCGCCTTCTTCTTCCTCCTGAAATCGAGGCAGTCCGAGAAGAACGTGGCCTGGATGATATCGTCGTTTTGCATGTAGCGCACTTCTCGGTTGTCTCCATCGACAATCGTCTTGAGGCCAAGCCATAGTCCCGGATCGCATGTACGGTACTTCTCCTGCTTGAGATAGTCCACATGGCGGCCGTCGCTGTTGTGCGTCTCGTCAGGTGTGAGGTACCAGTTGAGCCCAATCGAGAAGCCAGCCAAGTGCAGGGCCCTCAGAAGTCCGAGTTTGCTGTAGTCGCCTATATCTCCCGCGTACCTGTTCTGCATAGTCATTTCCTCGGCTTCCCTTTTCATAACACGATGCCTGAATTCTAAGGCATGGGTGCATACGCCAGTAATGAGCTCAGAGCTTTCGACAGAGGCCAAGTCTTCGACGTATTCCAAAACCCAAACGTCGGACGCAGAACAAGGCGCCCTGAATACACCTGCGCCTAGCAGCTATAATTAGCCTTCGTTGAACGATTAAGCGATTGCGGAGGATACATGCAGGCCAAGGAATACCCCTTCAGCAGGATTAAGCGGCAGGTCATCTACAAGATTCCCTTCTTCCAGAGAACCTACGTTTGGCAGCTCGGAAACTGGGAGGATCTTTGGAAGGAGCTTTCCTCGCCCAAGAGGAGCTGCTTCCTTGGATCTATCATCCTGAAGGACGTCGAGGACCCGCTCAGGGAGCGCATGTATCAGCAAGTCGTAGACGGGCAGCAGCGCTTGACCACGCTTACAATTCTTCTGCGGGCGCTTATCGACCATTTCGGGGACAAGGCCACCGAGGAAGAGTACGAGGAGTATCTCTACTTTGTCCGAACAAAGCTCACGTCTGGCGGCCGCGTAAAGGAGCGTAGCTACAAGATCGAGCATTCGAAGGTCGATGCCCCGTTCTACAAGGACATCATCGACGGCAAATATGCCGGCATCGAATTGGGAGACGAGGTTGTCCCAGAAAACAGGCTCGTCTACTGCTACAAGTTCTTCCGCGAGATGTTCGCGATGGCAACTGATGAAGAGCTTCAAAGCGTAACCGAGAAGCTGACATACGACGACCGTGAGGTGCTCGTGTTCATCGAGCTCCGCGAGGACGAAAACGAGCAGGTCATCTTCGATGCCATCAACAGCACGGGCGTGAAGCTGACCACTTCTGACATTATCAAGAACGAACTCTTCCAGCGAGTGATCGACACCAACAAGGGAGGCTCCGGCGAGGCTCGGGCAAAGGACCACGCTGGCGCGCTGTACGATGAAACTTGGTTCGAGACATTCGAGCGCGATTCCGACACGCTCAACACCTGGCTTGACACCGTGGGTGTCGGCCATAACGTCCGAAGCAATATTGACCTCTTCTTTAGCGCATTCGCGCAGATAAAGCAGATATTCAACCCTGCCAAGGATAAGGTTGCAGAACTGGCTCCTTGCTACTCGAGGCATGTCTCCGGGATGGATGCCGCCGAGATCGAGGCCTTCATTCGCGAGATCTGCGATTACGCCGAGACCTACCGCGAGACGTTCATCGGATTTGACGAGATTACGGCCTTCAGCTTCGAGGACAGCACAACGCGCCTGTTGAAGATGCTGAAGGTCATGCGACTCGCAACATTCGACGCCTTCATCCTGAAGACAATGAAGACGCTGCCGGAGGATGAGCAGGCGGCTGTTTTTAACCTGCTCGAACGCTACCTGATGCGCAATTACGTCATCGGCAACTCAACGCGCAACTACAACACCCAGGCCTACGAGATGATCGAGGGCAAGTTCGACTTCGAGGAAGCCCTTTCCAAGCCCGAGGTAGCAGACGACCGCCTTCTTGCCTCGCTTCGAAACATCTACAGCACGCGTGCTGGGCTCGTACTTTTCTGGATCGAACTGCACAGGCACATGGACCCCGAATCTGACCTGCATGGAGCAGAGTTGAAGTACTCATTTGAGCTGGAGCACATCATGCCGCAGAAGTGGCGCCAGCATTGGGGCTTAGACGTGCTTCCCTGCATTGACGAGCACGGCGTCGAGCTTTCCGGGAACGACGCTGAGAACGCGCGCACTGCCGCCGTCTACGAAATCGGCAACATGACTCTTCTACCTTCGCGCCTGAACAAAGACCTGAAGAACTATGCTTTCGCCGATAAGGTGAACGGATGCCAGCTGCGCAAGCGGTGGCAAAAGGGCATGAAAGACCAGACCGCATTCATGATCACCAAAGAAGTGACGGACCGCGACCCGCTTGTTTGGCGCGAAGCTGACATCAGGGCTCGGACGCAAGCGCTCTTCAAAGAGTTCTGCGAGATCTGGCCCTCTAGCTCGAAATAGTCTCTTAGCCAAACTGCATCAATAGCCCACTTGTGACATGCGTTGAAACTTCACCATGCCTTTCGGTGTGGTTGAAGGAGGTTTCAGCATGGGCGCTAATGGCTTGGACGAATACTGGGTGCCGGAGCATGTTAAGGACTACCTGAGGAAGCTCGGATTCGTTCTTCCCATGGATGACATGGAACCCTGGATACGGTCGTGGGATGACTGGATGAGCGCACGCGGGGAGTTCTACGACTACCGGGATAAGGACGGCATAGGCAGAGTTTATGCTGTTCATCGTCGGTCTATTCATCCTGCTATGCGTGTATGCAAGGAGTGGGGCTCTCTTCTTCTCAATGAAGAGGTCAAGGTCGTGTGCGAGGATCAGAGGGCGACCGACTGGATCAACTCGTTCTTCTCTTCCACCAACTTCATGAATGCGGCGCAGGCGACCGTCGTGCGTGCCTTCGGCCTGGGCACGGGCGCTTGGGCACTCTGGATTGACCTGGGCAAGAGGAAGGTTCGCATCCGGCATTACGACGCGCGCATGGTCATCCCACTCTCATGGGACGAGGACGGGATCTCGGAGTGCGCTTTCGCCACGCGGGCGTTCTATAGGGGCAAGGCCGTGGACCAGCTGCAGATGCACCTGCGCGGTAGTATGGGCTTCTCGGCGGACCTTTCCCCATCTTCACCTTCCCACGAGAACGAGGGTGCTCTTCTCTCCCATGAAACAGAGGAGACGTACAGGATCGTCACCGTGTGCTTCGACCACGAGGGAAACGAGCTCGCGCCTGCGGGCATCCTCCCGATCTACGACACGGGCTGTCCTTTCCCCACCTTCGGCATTGTCAAACCTGCAATCACCAATACCAGGGTGGATATGAGTCCCTACGGACAGTCGGTATTCGCTGATGCGGTGGACGCCGTCCAGGCCGTGGACCTCACCTTCGATGCCCTTATCAACGAGATCGACCTCTCGAAGATGAGGGTGTTCTTGTCGGACGTCCTTTTTGACAGAGAGCAGGACGGCAACAAGAACGTCACCATTCCCTTCGGCAAGCAGGACTGCACTGTCTTCCGCAAGGTCATGAGCACGGAGGACACGATCCAGGAGTTCGCGCCGGCGCTGCGCACCAATGGGCAAATCGAGGCGTTCCGCGTGGCCCTGCAGATGCTTGGAGATCTCACAGGCTTCGGCATCAGCTACTTCGACATGAACGAGTCCCGGGGGTATGTGAAGACGGCCACCGAGGTCTCTTCCGACAACTCGGCGCTCATGCGCAACATCCGCCGGAACGAGAATAGCCTGGAGGGCTCGATCGTCTCGATAGCGAAAGCAGTCATGCACGCGTCGCGATCCTTCGGCGAGGGCATCCCTGACGAGGGCGAGGTCCGCGTGCAGTTCGACGACTCCATCATCCAGGACACGGCAGCGGAGAAGGAGCAGGACATGCGCGAGGTGGGCGTCACCATGGGCGCCTGGGAGTACAGGATGCGCTGGTATGGGGAGGAAGAGTCCATCGCACGCGCCAGGGCGGCAGAGATCGGCACGGGCAAGGGTATGAATTTACCTCGATTCCGTTTACACCCCTACGCCGCATTCAGGGCGGCGCCCTCCCGACCGCCGGCGGCCTCTCGGAGAGGTCGGGTTCCCTCAGGCACTTCCTCACCGTGGGCTCGGAGACCCCGGTGTCCCGGGCTATCGAGGCGACCGTCGCCCCGTTCCTGCCCAGCTTTCTGATATCGTCGATCTTGTCCACGCCGATCATTTCCTCTCTGGCCCCCAATCGTCGTAACCGAAGCAACGACAACGGTAGGCCGAACGGGATGGTCGGCGTGCCCGCGCTCAGACCCGAAACTTTTCCGCGCTCATTCCCGAAAACCCACCGCGCTCAAACCCGCAATACGGAGGCTATCAAACACACACGCCGTCCGCTGCCCGGGTGGCCTTCCCGACCCGCGCCGCACGGCCTGCCGGTCCCATGGCGCGGACAACCCTCGATGACTCTGCGCTTGCGTGGCCTGTGCGCATGGCCCGGCGGCAGACAAAACACAAACAGCGTCTGCTGTCTGAATTGAGAAGCAGGCTCAGATCTCTTCAATATGGAATAGAACAGCCATATGCGCCTGCAGTTGCTTGGATGAGTCGGCACTGTGAGCAGCGCTTTAGATTGGTTGTTATCGCTTTCAACATGTCAGAGTCGCACAGTCTGAGAAAAACTCACCTGACGGTATAATTGCATACCATGAGAAGGGATAACGACTGCTTGATGCCGTGTAATGGCACGACAGGCGAAATATCTCTTCTCTGAAATGCTGACGACATGCGAGGAGGCTGAGAATTATGGGTTCGCCATACGACGGTCATTCTGTGCGCGAATGGGACCGCATAACCCAACAGTTGATTGATGAGCACCCATTGGAAGAGGAAGAGATTGTTGAAGTCGTGCTGGAAGCTTGGGAAAGCATTATGCAGACCAAAATCGGCGGCAAGCTTCAAATCGGGGTTGATGTGCTTCCTAGTCCACAAATCCTGGGCAACTATCTTCACATGCTAACCGCTGCGATTTTTGCAGAAAGATACCCTGGCATTTGGAGAGGTGAAATCGACAAAAGCGATAAGGACGTGGTCTATATTAATGACGATTACTACTCGTTTGAAATCAAGACCTCATCGCAGAACAGCATCTACGGGAACAGGAGCTATGGTCAGCCAAATAGCGACAACAGTTCTGGTAAAGCAAAGTTTGGCTATTACCTAGCTATTAATTTCGAGAAATTCACGCAAACGCATCGCCATCCTGTAATAAAGCGCATTAAGTTCGGATGGATAGATCACTCTGACTGGCATGCGCAAGCAGCAGCGACTGGCCAAAACTCAACTCTTGATAGGGATGCATGGAATCATAAGTTGAAGCTTCTTTACGGAAGCTGATAGCCTAACTCGGTCGCTACCTCGCAAAGCTATAAAGGTAGCGACCGGAGTGATTAGCCGATCAGATCTCCCATTTTTCCCTATACATCTCTGACCACCAGCCGTTTCGCTTCTCGGTAATTTCATAGTCTGAGGCTATTTCCTCTACGCTTGAAAGAAGCGTAGATAGGACAGTTACGCTTTCATCTCGCAGATTGCCATCAAGTAGATAGCGAGTCGGAAGGCAGGAATAAAACTCGGCAATAGCGATGTTCTGCATATCAGGTACGGTTACTTCCGCCTCTACCCTTTGAAGCCGATCGAGCGTTTCAAGTAATGTGCTCTTCGCTTTGTCCAAGGCACTATTCAACAAGTCAGACATACTTTCGAATGCCTCAACCTTGCTATCGGTCTTTTGGGACACGAGCATTATGTCGATACCAATGGAATTCTTATTCGAGGTATGCGCCCCTGTTCTTGTTTCCGCCTGCACCGGGTAGCACTTAATCAATTTAAAGCCAGATTTGGCAATGCTCTCTAATACCGCAAGCCAGCTATCGAGACTTTTGTCGTGGAATGAGAATACAAGGAAGCCTTCATCCTTAACTTTTGCATGGCATTCTGTCAGAACATCAGTCAGACCAGCCTGGTAATACGAGAAGTCTTTTCCTGCGACCGAGTTAACGACGATTTCATCCGTTTTTGGCGACAATGGCTCCGTGAAGCCTAGCTCGTCAGCAATGCTGCTCAGATAATTCCAAACATGGAAGAAATCTATGAGCTCCGAGTACATAACGTTGGCTCCATATGGAGGGTCGGTCAATACGATATCGACCGAACAATCCGGTACGAACGACAGATTCCTCGAGTCACCACACCTTAAAAGTGGATGGGTGGCATCCATGTCTGAGAACTCTGTAACAGGGGTCGCTTGCACGATGTCCGTACTTGGCATTTTTACTGAGTCATATCTCCCCTTACTGTTCGCTGCAACCGAGAGATCATATATTCCCTTGTTGAAACGCTTCCCTCGTAAGATTTTCTGGACCGTCTTTACGAAAGTACCGGTACCGAGATGGGCGCCCCAAACGCAATTCTCCACGGGCATCGATATCGGGACATAGGCATGATTAAAGAAGATATTGCATATCTTATAGGCATTTTGCTGATACCTGCAGAACATGTTGTTCATCTCCAACATGCCCGAGAAGGCAAGCTGCAGCCAAAGCTGGATGTTTCTGTCTTCGACTTTGTTTATCGCGTCAAGAAGAAGGCCGAGACAAAGCAACTGACGCTCATTGAACAGATCACGAAAACGCCTGTACCCGTGATTGAGTATCTGGTTCGTGTTGTATCCGACAGGTATCACCTGGTCAGGTATGGGAAGACTATTCTCTAGTTCAGCAAAATCGTTAATTGCCTTCTGCCGTAGTTCGATGTCCCTAGAATCAGGCTGTTTATAACCATGGTAGCCACAATGCGGGCAACAATACTCTATGGCAATTACGTCAGTCTCAAAGGGATACCCCGTCTCCGGCCCATAATCGGTCAAAATACGCGACTCACCACAGTCAGGGCAAGTGAATCTACCGCTTTTCACGTATGAGCTACGAGGGTTTTCGAGTGACCAACCACATTCGCACTCGAAAGGACCTTCCTTGAATTTGGTTTCGGACAACTTGCCGCATTTCGGACATGCGACAGTAAAAGTATCCTTTTTATAAGCGATGATGAAGCTTGAGAAGAAGCGGTGCTCGTGGTCACAATTGCATGATTTTGCCTTCTTAACATGGAATGAGTACATCCCATCGGCGTCCTTGCCGCAGTGTGGGCAAGTAGTCTTGTAGTATGACTTGATTCGGGCGCCTACCGTTTCTTCAAGCCTCTTGACCTCGCGATTAACAGCTCTCTCGTCTACTGGTTCTACCAGTGCTTTAGTCACAAATAGCGACAATGGCTGCAAGTCATTACCGATGACTTTGCATCCGAAGCGTAGCGCCTCAAATATCGTAGTGCCGCCGCCCATAAAAGGATCCAGTACCGTTATGTCCTCGCGTTGAATTGAGGGTCCGTAAAATTGGTCCAGAATGTCGCCCTCGCCATCCGACATGTAGCCAAGTAGCGCGAGCCTGAAATTCGCCGTGATTCTTCTAGCGAAATACTTGTGAATGAAGAACACCGGTTTCTTTCGACTGGCCTCTTTTCGTGATGCCTGGTAGAGACGGTCGTATGGCATATCTGCGCAAAACCTATTATCATTCGCAGCGCTCACTGCGGTACCCCTTCTAATCAAATGAACGATCTACGTGTTGGCTACACTCATCAAGAACGTGTGCAGCCGGACACGGAAGATTCATTCTTCCAGCCACCATAACGCTTCGGAGAATCGCACCGATGATTTGCGGTCCTTATCGATAAATCATGCATGGTGATGCGCCTTCCGACGGCGATCCTCTATGGTCTTTCGCCATTCGTCTAAAGCGTTTACATCGTTCTCGAACTCTTGGATAGTTGGCAATGAATCGGGCGTTGCGAGAGGATCATCGTGTGCGTTGGTGAGCAATGAGCACTTGGTCATGTTCTCTTCAACAATCCTGATATCCTCGTCAGTTATGTCGGAAAGCCACTTCATCTGCTGTGTATGAATTGGTCGCTCCGCTCTCTTGACCACACCCGCCAGAAGCACCTGCTCAACAGCTCTCTCCCATGTTGATCTCAGGTCGCTATAGCAATCACGCAGTTCTTTGCCAAGCTCTGCGTCAGTCTTGATTACACTGGTTTTGTATAGGCGCCGAAGATTGTTGGCCCTGTTCCTAAGAGCTCCAATGCGCTTCTTGACATTGCTTGCATCCCAATCAAGCTCATTAATGATAATACCTGTGAGCGCGCCTCTTTTTTGCACGGTGCGATAGGCCACCGGGACAACCTGTTTGGCCGAAAGCTCGGATATTGCATAACAAAACATGGGTTCATGAGTGAAGACAACAACCGGGCGGGACTTCGCTTCTTCGACTATTCGCTCTGCGACGGCCGCACGCCAAAGATGATCGAGCGACGTTATTGGATCGTCAAGAATCACCGTCGAGTTGCCCGGCATCACATCTAATAGCGCAAAGAATCCCGCAAGCGCAACAATCTTCTGCTCTCCTTCGCTTAGCACGCTTCGTGTAGATGCGCTTGCACCTTCCAGCATGATGCGCTGATACTCCTGACCAGCACGAGCACGTGTTGATATGGCGACTTGTTGGTTGGACGCCTTGAGTCTCTTGAGCTCGGCTACGAACGCCGATTGCATCCTTTCGACAACTTCGACCTTCGAGACTGCCGAGATGAGTGTCGTCGCGGATCTGGTATTGCATTTCTTTCTTGCGGCTTCAAGTCCTTTCCTGGTCTCACGATTCTTGGCATCGCCCGCAAGCAGCTCCTTGTTGGCATCAATCCAAGCGCGTGCATTTAAAGCAAGCAGCTCAGACTTTAGCTTCTCCGCATTGCCTGGCTCCATGCCCTCGCGAAGCGACGTCATGCGCTGCTCAAGCGCGTCAATCTCGTCTCTTACGTATTTCCCGGCCTGCTGAGTATGCGCAGAGAGCGACTCGAGCATAGCTACATCGGGCACTGCTACAACAGGCTCGAGCTTCTGCATCAGCGCGTCCATCTCGCTTCTTGCTTGCTCCGTTGCCAATATTCCTATGCCAGAAGCGTCGCTCTTAACGGCCCTGACGGCGTTGACAAAACGAGTCTCCAGCTCGCTCAGGGTCCTGCTCTTCTCCGTCAGGTTCTTCTCGGCAACGCCGTTGACATAGGACTCGAAAGCATCCATGCGAGCCATGGTTTCGACTCCCAATGGTTGCTGACAAAGCGGGCAGAGGGAATCCTTCGGGAGCTTAGGATATCTGCTTCCCACATAGGCGAAGCTGTCCGAATACTTGCGCGCGGCTTCCCAGAGCGCTTTCCACGCATCGCTACCAAACCCATCCAAAGGTGAGTTATTGCTTGCGAGGGCACTCGCCGCTTTTGCCGCCTCCATCGCCTGATCTACTGCAGCACGCGCCTTCTCGAAGGCTTGGCCGAACGACGGTTGACAGCATTGATACAACTCCGCCAGCCTTCCACGCATTGCCTTAAGTTGGAAGTGGCGTCTTTCGAGTTTCGGGAGCTCAACACATGGCTCTGATTCTATGAGCTTGGGCAGCATCGCGCGTCTTGCTACCTCTTCGGGGCTGAGTGTCGCTTCTCCTATTAGCCTCGTCGCTTCGGCTTCGGATGAGCAGGACAGCAATGCCGTCACTTCCGGCAATGATCGCAGCTCAGACGGGATGGCCCTTGCATCGAGAGAATCTGTCAGCCGATTCTCTTGCTGCTGAATACGGTTGGCAACAGCCGTGATCAGCTCTGGAAGTAGAGCAAGCGATGAGATTACACCTGGCGCGTATAGGATTGCATTGTCCTTGTCGCCAATCTCCATGGCGGCACAGGCGGAGTCAAAGTAAGCGATTTCGGGAAACGTCGGATATGACGTCTCGCCATCCTTCCAAGTGAAAGAAGTCGGTATGCCATTGAGCTTGACACTGAACGAAGCCGAAGGCGTGACCTTGCTTTCGAATACATTTGAGAGAATGCTTTCCGAGCCCGTGCGAGAGGTGCATGCGTTGCGTATCATGCGGCTAAAACCTGATTTGCCTGACCCATTGTTGCCATAGATGACTGTAATGCCGGTGGTAGCAACGTCTAGCTTGGAGCCTGGCTCTATGGCATTGATGCCAGTTTCAGCAGTAATCGACTCAAGCAATACCTCGCGCTGCGATGACCCTATGCTGCCAAGATCAGATGCATCGAACCCAGTAGGTTCAACAACGTTATCGATGCCAAGTGCAACTCCTGTTTCCTTACAAGCGGCAATGGCAAGAGCGTCCACCTGCTCGGCAGTATATTCGCCCTGCAATGCGATATGTAGTGCTGCAGAGCACCAAGATGGCTGGTTTGCAACCCATTTGAGGATGGTTGATTCAAGGCTCTGATTTCGTTCTTCCAAGTGCATGACCTCTGATTTCTCTACCGTCAAATCGTTAATCTCAGATTGTACCCGAGACATTGCCGCAACTTCCAAAGCAGCCGACAACAAATGCGACTTTGTGACGCGCTGCGACGATGCCCGTACCGGTAAAGGTGCGGGCATTGTTCGTCTCTGCCCGCCTTACGAGACGAAAGGCAGGACAGAACATGGACGGTGAGACCAATGGCAGCCAGGAAGCCACGCAGGGCGCGCAGGACACGTCGCAACAGCAGGGCCAAGATCAGCAGGAAACGCAGCAGCAGGGCCAGTCGCAGGTAGGCGGCGAGACCCCCGACTACGAGAAGCAGATCGCAGAGCGCGACGAGAAGATCGCCTCCCTGGAGGCCCAGGTGGCCGAGGCGGCGAAGAACGCCGAGACAGCCGAGCAGCTGCGCGGCGAGATCGCCGATCTCAAAGCCCAGGGCGAGAGCGACCGGATCGACTTCAAGCTGCAACTCGCGGGCGTGCGCAACGTGAAGGCCGCACGCGCCCTGCTCTCTGACCACGACAACGACGTGATCAAGCTCAAGGAGGCCGAGCCCTGGCTCTTCGAGGCCGCGGGCAAGCACGCCAAGGGCGGCAGCTCTGCTGGCTCCGGCACGACCGGGCTCCCCAACGCGGGCGCGGCCAGCGACGAGGGCAAGACGCTCAAGCACTGGCGCGAGATCGCGGGCCTCACCGACGAAGACGACGAGAAGAAGGAGGGCTATGCCATGCCTAGCAACAGCATCGCATTCGCACGCAACTACACCTCGGTGATCGACGAGGTGTACCAGAGGGCGTCCGTATCGGGAGTGCTCAAATCCGGCCGCCGCATGGTGCGCGCGGGCCACAACGCCAAGGAGATTCTGATCCCGAAGATCTCCGTGACAGGCCTCGGGAACTACACCCGCAACGTGGGCTACGAGACCGGCGCCATCACCTACGAGTTCGAGACCAAGACCTTCAACTACGACCGAGGCATCCGCCTGTTCGCGGATGTGATGGACGTGGAGGAGGCAGGGGTCAACGACTGCTTCGTGGAGGCCGGCGCCGAGCTGCAGCGCACGCAGGTTGCGCCCGAGGCCGACGCCTTCACCTTCGCGCAGATTGCGGGGCACACGGGCGTGACCGTGACGCCGGAGGACCTGTCGGAGGCCACGGCCACCGACATCCTGCAGGCGCTCCGCGAGGTGACATCGGCCATGGACGAGAAGCAGGTGACGCTCGGAAGCCGCTACCTCTTCATCACGCCGACGCTCAAGGGCGTGCTTGACGACTTCTCCTACGCCAACCCCACCATGAGCAACCGCGTCCTGGAGCGATTCGCCCGCGTGATCGAGGTGCCGCAGGTGCGCTTCTACACCAAGATCGACCTCAAGAGCGGCGACACCGAGTTCGGCTACGCCAAGGCGGCCGCCGGCAAGGCGATCAACTTCATGGTCGTGGAGAAGTCGGCCGTGATCAAGTTCGACAAGCACGTGGCGTCGCGCGTGTTCAGCCCGGACGAGCTCGAGAGCCTGGACAGCTACATGATGAAGTATCGCAAGTACGGAATCGTGGAGCTCTTCGACAACAAGCTCGACGGCGTGTACGTCTCGGCGGCGACGGAGTAGCCGTGGCCTCTTCCGTGACATACGAGTTCTACCAGGACACCTACGGGAGCGGCCTTTCCGAGGCCGCCTTCGCGGCGTCTCTGCCCATGGCGGACAGCCACGTGAAGTGGCTCTGCGCGGTGAAGGGCACGGATACCGACTCCGAGACTTTCATGCGCGCCGTATGCGCGGCGCTGGAGGCGTTCGCCGAGTACGGCGTGGGCGAGGTCGGCGGCTACACGATCGGCGAGTTCAGCGTGAAGAACTACGCGAGTCAGCGGACGACCGGCGAGGAGCTGGCGACGGCAGCCGTGAATCTGAATCTGCCCCATTCCCGTTGACACACGGACTTCCGTTTCGGCATGATGCCGTAAACGGGGAAAGGAGGCGGGGACGGGGAAACCGTCACCGAAGTACACCGCGGAACTCAAGCAGCGGGCGGTGAGGCTGTACGGGGAGAGGGGCGGCACCTGCGCGGAGACCGCCCGTGAGCTCGGGGTCGACCCGGGGAGCCCGCCGGGCTGGGTCAAGAGGGCGGATGCCGCGCAGGCGCCGCCCGAGGGCAACCCGTTCCGGATGGCGGAGGACCTCAGGCGCCTCAGGCGCGAGAACGAGCGGCTCAAGAGGGGGAACGGGATGCTTTTGAAAGCGGGCGCCTTCTTCGCCGGCAGGCAGCTGTAGGCGCCCGGGCGGAGGGGGCCGAGTCCGCTTTCATCCTTCTCGACGAGGGCTCCTGGAGCGTGTCCGAGATGTGCGCCGCGCTGAAGGTTACCCGCCGGGGCCACTACGCGTGGAGGAAGAGGCCGCCCAGCGCGTCCTGGATCGCCTTGCTCGTTTTGAACATGTCGTTGCAAATCTCCTTCTTCTCCTCGAGGCTGTAGCTCTCAGGCGAGTACAGGCAGAGGTCCGCCCGGAAGAACGCCATGTCTTCGGCTTGGGTGAGTTCGGTCAGCTTGGTTTCGTTCATCTTTTTATCTCCTTTCATGTTCCCAGGACCGCTGTGGGTGCTCCTGGGGTGCCACAAATTCCGCTACAAATAATCCGGAAAGGAGCGTTTTCTAGTGTAGAAAAGTGGTGCGCCGATTTCTCGAACGCACCACTTCTGACCTGCGGTTTTGTTGTGTTTCGGGGTGGAGTGTGAAATACCGTTTTGTCCCGAATTTTATTCCCACTCGATTGTGCCGATGGGCTTGGGTGTCAGATCCATCGCTACGCGACAGATACCCGGCACCTCGGCAAGAATCCGCTCGGTGATACGCTTCATGAGCGTCCAGTCGAGCTCGGGCACCGTGGCAGTCATGGCATCGACCGTGTTCACGGCGCGGATAATCGCCGGCCACTCGTAGGCGCGCTTGCCGTCGCGCACGCCGGTCGCGCGCATGTCGGGCACAACGACGAAGTACTGCCACACCTTGCCGGCCAGGCCCGCCTCCGCGAACTCCTCGCGCAGGATGGCGTCGGCCTCGCGCAGCGCCTCCAGACGATCGCGGGTGATGGCGCCGAGGCAGCGCACGCCCAGACCCGGGCCCGGGAACGGCTGGCGCTCAACCATGCTCTCGGGAAGCCCCAGCGCGCGGCCCACCACACGGACTTCATCCTTGAAGAGCAGGCGCACGGGTTCCACGAGTTCGAACTGCAGATCGTCGGGCAAGCCGCCCACGTTGTGATGAGCCTTCACGCCGTCAGACTCGATAATGTCGGGATAGATGGTGCCCTGAGCCAGAAACGCAACATCGTCAGCAACCTTGCGGGCCTCCTCCTCGAAGACGCGAATGAACTCGGCGCCGATGATCTTGCGCTTGCGCTCAGGCTCCGCCACACCGGCAAGCAGGTCAAGGAAGCGGTCGGTAGCGTCCACGTAGACGAGATTGGCGTCCATCTGATTCTGAAAGACATCGATAACCTGCTCGGATTCGCCTTTGCGCATGAGGCCGTGGTTCACGTGCACGCAGATGAGCTGCTTGCCCACCGCTTTGATCAGCAGCGCTGCAACCACCGAGGAATCGACGCCGCCGGAGAGGGCCAACAGCACCTTCTTGTCGCCGATCTGCTCACGGCACGCGGCAACCTGCTCGTCGATGAACGCCTGCGCGAGCTCGGGCGTGGTGATACGGACCATGTCGTCGGGGCGCTTGTTGGGAAGATCCATGATGTACTCCTTCTCTCCAGGGTGTACCTACCTGCATTCTAGCCGAGATATCTGCAGCGGAACCGCAGGATACGGCGCATCAACCATGAATCGAGCGCGGGCGCTGGCATGCGCATGGGCTATGATGGGCTCGTGAAACAAAGCCGCATCAGCCACACAGGGAGTCGAGATGCCCGATCGAGCGACATATCGCACGCTCCTTTTAGCATCGCTCGGTCGCCAGCACCTGCTGCAGGATGCGGCGGGCGCGGGCACCACCATCTACCAGCAGCCCGCATGGCACAGCGTGGAGGCGGGACACGAACCGCAGCGGCTCATGGACGCCAACCGCCGACAGCGCGACCTCGTGGTCTGCGCGCATGCCACACCAGCCACGGGAGAGAACCTCTGCGCCGCATGGGTTGAGCGAGCGTTCGACCGCCTGGGAATCTGCTCGATTTCAGGCAATGCGCCCGAGCTTTATCATTCCTGGTGTCACGAAACCGATACGCGCCGCATGCTGGTAGGCATGATCGTCGCCACACCCTCGCACCCATACGGCTCAGGTGGCCGCGCATGGGGCCACGTCGGGCTCTATGTTGGCGATGAGCAGATCATGGACTGCGTCGCCGGCAAGGTACGTACCTTACCCTGCGAGCTCTGGCTCTCGGCATACGGTGTGATGGCCGAAGTGCGCTGGGGCTGGCTCGGCGGCATCGCGCTCGACGAGCTCGGTTGAGCTACGCCTGCCGCGGCTTTTCCGCGCAGGTTGCCCAAAACGTAGGAATGCCCAGCTCGGGCGCTAGAACGTCACGTTGCCGAACTCCGAGAGCTTGAGCTCGGGGTTGTGCTCGGTCGCCCAGTCCACGTTCCATGGGCTCGTGAAGAGCAGCAGCTTGCCGCCGCGCATATCCTCGACGCGCAGGGTGTCGCGCGTGAGGTTGAGCGCCTCGACGTCCACCTCGCCCGGCTCGTTGGCAATCCAGCGAATGTCGCTGTAGCCCAGGGGCTGCCGGCGCACCTCGACCTTGTACTCGCTCTTGAGGCGCTGTTCGAGCACGTCGAACTGCAGCGTGCCCACCACGCCCACGATGACGCTCTCCATGCCGGCCCCCAGCTCGCGGAAGATCTGGATGGCGCCCTCTTGGGCAAGCTCCTCCATGCCCTTCACGAACTGCTTGCGCTTCATGGTGTCAACCTGGCTCACGCGTGCAAAATGCTCGGGCGCGAACGTGGGGATGCCGGCGTACTGCACACGGCGCTTCGCGGTGCACACCGTGTCGCCGATGGAGAAGATGCCCGGATCGAAGAGGCCCACGATATCGCCTGCATATGCCTCGTCCACAATTGCGCGGTCATCTGCCATCATGGCCGTACCCGTGGCGAGCTTGATCTTGCGACCACCCTGCATATGCCAGGCATCCATACCGCGCTCGAACTTGCCCGAGCAGATGCGGACGAAGGCGATGCGGTCACGATGGTTCTTGTCCATGTTGGCCTGAATCTTGAACACGAAGCCCGAGAACTCATCGGTAGGCTCCACGTCCTCGCCGGTGAGCGCATCGGTATGCGGGCCCGGCGCGGGCGCCAAACGCAAGAAATCCTTCAGGAACGGCTCCACGCCGAAGTTGGTGAGCGCCGAGCCAAAGAACACCGGCGAGAGCTTGCCGGCGCGCACGGCATCGAAATCGAACTCGTCGGCCGCGCCATCCAGAAGCTCGATATCATCCATGAGGGCGCGGTGATTCTCGGCACCGATGAGCTCGTCGAGCGCAGCGTCGCCCAGCTCGGCCTCGATCTCGGCAACCTTCTTGGCGGCGTTGGCGCGCCCATCGCCCTCGAACGCGATCACGCGGCGACTCGCGCGGTCGAAGACACCGCGGAAGTTCTTGCCGCTGCCGATGGGCCAGTTCATGGGGCAGGTACCGATGCCCAGCACGTTCTCGATCTCCTCCATGAGCTCGAAGGGGTCGCGAATCTCGCGGTCGAGCTTGTTCACGAAGGTGAAGATGGGGATGCCGCGCAGAGCGCACACGCGAAAGAGCTTCACCGTTTGCGCCTCGACGCCCTTGGCACCGTCGATCACCATGACGGCGGCGTCGGCAGCCATGAGCGTGCGGTAAGTATCCTCGGAGAAGTCCTGGTGGCCGGGGGTATCGAGGATGTTTACGCAGCAGCCGCCATAGGTGAACTGCAAAACCGACGAGGTCACGGAGATGCCGCGCTGCTTCTCGATATCCATCCAGTCAGAAACCGCGTGCTTGGCGCTCGCCTTGCCCTTCACCGAACCGGCGCTTTGAATGGTGCCGGTATAGAGCAGCAGCTTCTCGGTAAGCGTGGTCTTGCCCGCATCCGGATGCGAGATGATGGCGAACGTGCGGCGCGACGCGATGTTCTCTGCGAGACTTGCCATGGATTCCCCTTGTGATTGTCATGCGATTCAGCCCACGGTATTGTAGCGAGAATCAACCCGTAATGCGATACGCACAGAAGCGGAGGCACCGTGTCCAGAGAGTGCGCAAATTCCCATCGTTCCGTTGCTGGCAACCGCCCCATCATCGGCATCGTGCCCAAGAAGGTTCCCGGCGGGGAGGACGCCTGCATCGTCGCGCAGAACTATCTCGACAGCGTTATCGCCGCCGGCGGCGTTCCGCTCGCCATACCCATCACATCCGATGCGCAAACCATCGAGCAGCTACTCGCGCTCGTTGACGCCATCCTGCTCATTGGCGGGTCGGATATCGATCCGGCGTGCTACGGCGAGGCGCCCATCGTCGAGCTTGAAACCACGCCGCAGCGCGACGAGGTCGAGCGGCGCGTGCTGGACGTTGCGCAAGCCCGCGAGCTCACGGTCTTCGGCATCTGCCGCGGCCTGCAGATGATCAACGCCTACTTTGGCGGCACGCTCTACCAAGATCTTCCCACGCAGTTCACGCCTGCCAGCGGACATGCGCTCGAAGAGCACCTCGCACATGATGAGCACGGCGACTACGACGGCGATCGTCTGGTACATCGCGTCTCACTGACCGAAGGCTCCCAGCTTGCTCAGATCTTTCGCGCCACCGAGCTTAAGGTGAACTCGCTCCACCACCAAGCGGTGCGCACGCTCGCGGCGGGCTTTGTCGCCACCGCCATCTCGCCCGATGGCGTTATCGAAGGCATTGAAAGCGAAGACGGCCGATTTGTCGCCGTGCAGTGGCACCCCGAGTATTTCGGCTGCACCAAACCCATGAGCCGGTTCTTCCAAGCGCTCGTTGAGCGCGCCCGCTAGCGCCGACGCCGAAACCGCACGGCACCGCTCCCCCGCCTGCCTGCCAGGCGCATACTTGCCGTAGACGCCAACCAGACCCCAAGCGCAATCATGCTCACGCACACGATGCCGCCCACCGCACCCTCGACCGTCTCGCGCGGAAGGACGACGGGCAAGCGATCCCACGCGATGCGAGAAAGCAGCACCGTTTGCAGCGCGAAGATCGAGATGAGCGCCGAGGCGAGATTGAAGGCGCGCACGCCTTTCACCGCAACAAGTTCCTCGCGGCGGGCTTTCACGAGATTGGTGATGGAGAGCAGAATCTGAATGAGGGCGTACGCCGCGTAGATGTACACGAAGGCACCCGGGTAGCTGCGCCCGTAACCAGCCACCACGAGTCGCGCCACCGTACTCGACATGAGGATGACAAGCAAGGCCAGCGCCACGCCCGCATTGCGCGCACGTCTGAGCGACTCGAGCGCCTCCGGCCTGCCATCGAGCACGCCGCCCATGAGCGCGCCCGACGCGAGGTAGGATTTGCCCACATTGAGCGCTGCGATCACAACGCCTACCGAAAGCGTCCACAGCGACCGCGCCAGCAGCGCCATGACGATACTCGCGATCGCAAAGGCAACGTGAATCACGCCCGCAAACAGACCGATCGTCATCGAGCGCACCTGGCGGTTCTCAATCAAGGGGTCGGGAACCACGCGGCGCATCATCTGTCGCACGCGCGAGGTGTGCTTAAACGTGATGTCACCGTCTGCGAGCTCGGCCGGCATGCCGGCAAGCGAGCGTAGCGTGCGCACCACCGCACGGCGCATCCGAGCCCGGCCACGCGCGCGGACGCGGCCCTGCGTCTCGATAATCGTCCGCATGCCGCCTCCTTTCCGCGCGTTGCCACATGTCCCCCTATACAGACCTTAGCGCAAAACGTGGGGAAACGAGACGTCAGCCGCGCGTCGGCGAGCACGGCGCGTGGGTACATATTGGGCAAAGCGGCAAAACGAGAAGGGAGCAGCTATGGACGAGATCCTCGCTTACCTCAAGAACAACCCCACCTATTTCCTCGCAACGGTCGACGAACAGGGAAACCCGCAGGTGCGGCCCTTTGGCACCATCGCCAAGTTCGAGGGGAGGCTCTACATCCAAACGGGCAAGGTGAAGACCGTTTCTCATCAGATGCTTGCGCATCCGCGCATCGCCATCAGCGCCGTCGATAACGAGGGCGGATGGCTGCGCATCGAGGCGGATGCCGTACTCGACGATCGCCTCGAGGCGCGCCAAGCGGTACTCGACGAGTATCCGAACCTCCAGAGCATGTACGCCGCAGATGACGGCAACTGCGAGGTTTTTGCGCTCAAAAACGGAACCGCGACCTTCTGCTCGTTCACAGCAGAACCGCACACTGTGACGTTCTAGCATCACGTATTCGAATAGAGGCAAACGGCGTTATCCGCCAACGGGGCTTTGAGATGAAATCACAAGCCCAGGAGACTGAAGCACGGGCGCCCGGACAACGCATGGATTGTCCGGGCGCCCGCTCTATATCGAATGCCCCTACGTTAGTTCGAAGACGTAGGAAGATACGGATGCATCGCTTGAGCGAGATTCGCGAGGTTGCGCGTCTGGATATAAACGCGCCCCGCACCGGCGAATGTGTTGACCAGGCCCTCACCGGTCGTGAAGCCAAACATGCCGCTTGCGACCTCGATGTGATACTCGAGCGCGGCATCCCAGGCAACCACATGCTCGTTGTCCACTGTGAGCGGCTCGCCCGGCGTCACATCGAGCGCCAGGATATCGCCGAAGGCCGAGGCGAGCAGCGAACCCGCGCCCCCGACCTCCATAACGAAGAGCCCGCCGGTGTTGCCAAACAGTGCCTTCGAGAGCCCTTGGCTCACCATCGTGTACTCCACGCTCTCGTCGCAGGCAAGAAACGCACCGGTGTTCAAGCGGTAGCGATGCGCAGGGTCGATCTTGAGCTCCACGATCTTACCCGGTACCGCAGGCGCAACGGCAATCTCGCCAGATGAAGCCACGCCCGTCGCGGTTGTAATGAACATCGACTCGCCGCTTGTAATGGAGCGCCCGATAGCGCTGAAGACGCCGCCGATGCCTTTCTTCTTAGAATTGAGCCCGCCCGAAATCTCAACGCCGCGCGAGTACACCATGCTTCCACTCTCGGTACGCACAGACTCACCTTCAGAAAGCGCGATGCGCGCAATGGGGCAATCCGAATCGCCGGTGAGCGTAAACCTCATATCAACCTCTTTCCCAGCGGTAGCAGTACACACCGTCGTTGTACCCACAATACGCACGCCTGTATCGAACAGCCGCTATGCGGCTTCGCGGCGGTATCCGCGCTTTACCTCCCCGACAGACGTATCTATACTGAACATGCTGGCCGGGTGGGCATGAGGCTCACAGTGCGTGTGGCGGCGCCATCGGCTGGGCGGAAAGGCAGGAGCAGATGCGCATTCGCTAGACATGTTCTCAAACGATACGACGCGGAACACCGTTTCTTCGGTGTCGGCAATTGGGGCACGACGCCGCACACAGGCATCGTCGCGCCCGAACAAGGAGCATGATCTATGCAGTTGCAACTGTCCCACGTGAGCTACACGTATCCCTCTGCCACCGAACCCATACTGAACAACATCTCCCTTGCGTTCCCCGCGGGCTGGACCGGTCTTCTGGGCGATAACGGGTGCGGCAAGTCGACGCTTATCCGCATAGCAACCGGAGCACTTGAACCCGACGCCGGTACTGTTACGCACGGCCTCGTGTGTGCGCTTTGCCCGCAAGACGCCCACGAACCACCTGAGAACCTCGCCGACTTCGCGCTCGATTATGGACGCGAAGCACGCACCCTGCGAGAAACCTTTCGTATTGACGACGACATGCCCTGGCGCTTTGACGAGCTCTCGTTTGGCGAACGCAAGAAGCTGCAGATTGCCTGCGCATTGTGGTTCCGCCCCGATGTGCTGGCACTCGACGAACCCACCAACCATCTTGACGCCGATGCCCGTGCAGAGCTTGCCGAAGCGCTCACGCGCTACCGCGGCATCGGCATCCTGGTGAGCCACGACCGCGTGCTCCTCGATGCCCTGGTGCAGCGTTGCGTCTCATTCGAAGCAGGCGGGATCGTAGCGCGCCCTGGCGGTTACACCGCTGCGCACGCGCAGGCCGAGCTTGAGCGCGAGAGCCTCGCCCGCGAGCGCACAGAAGCCAAAAGCGAGCTCACGCGCCTTGCCGCCGAGCAAGACCGCCGCGCCCACGAGGCGGCCCGTGCCCAGGCGCGGCGCAGCAAACGACATCTCGACCCGCACGACAAAGCCGCCAAGGCGAAGATCGACCTCGCCATCTACACGGGAAAAGACGGACAGGCGGGCAGACTCTCATCCCAGATGGGGGCCCGCATGGACGCTGCGCGCGCACGCGTGAATGCGGCATTTGTTGCCAAGCGCTACGATGGTGACCTGTGGCTCGACGCTACGCCCTGCCCGCGCAAGACGCTTGTGCATATCGCCCCGGCAGCCATCGCCTGCGGCACAGGCTCGCTCAGCATCCCGGAGCTCTATGTGGCCAACACCGACCATATTGGCATCATGGGCCCCAACGGTGCCGGCAAATCGACACTCCTTAACCATGTGCGCACGCTCATCGCGCACGACCTTGCTGTTCTCGACATTCCCCAAGAGATCGATCACGAGACACAAGCTACGCTCCTCAGCCGCATACAAGCACTTGCCTCGGCAGATCGTGGGCGCGTGCTCTCCACGGTGGCCCAGCTCAACTCGGACCCCGACCGCATCCTCGAAGGAAACCGCACGAGTCCCGGCGAGCTGCGCAAGCTCATGCTCGCCCACGGTATCCTTGCCAGCCCCGTCCTCATCATCATGGATGAGCCCACGAACCATCTTGACCTGCATTCGGTCGAGGCGCTCGAGCGGGCGCTTGCCACCTATCCGGGCGCGCTTCTGCTGGTGAGCCACGACGCCGCATTCCTCGCCGCCTGCACAACCCGCACATGGGAAGTTCGCGACGGGTGCGTACGAGAACAATACCTGTAGCACTGCGCGTTACTCTACGCTAGAACCGTGGACTATATCCGACGCATCGTAAGCGTGATGACGAGATTGTTGCCTGAAAGCGCCGCGGCAAGCTCCATCCCCATGGCATGTGCCAGGTTCGCGGCAACAGCGAGCCCGAGACCGCTGCCCGCGCCCCCGCGCGTTGCGTCCGCTCGATAGAACCGCTCGAACAACCGCGATACATCGAGTGCGGAAGGATCGTCCACAGGATTGGAGATAGCGAGCTCGATACCATCCTCCCCCATGCGCTCCATCACCGTCGGCGCCCCTGCGCCATAGCGGAGCGCGTTCACCACAAGGTTCTGCAAGATGCGTTCGAGCGCGTCGCGATCGGCCTCGACCGTCGCGTCCTCGTTGGCAAACATGACCACAGGCTCCCAGCCACGCTCTTCAAACGCAGGATACTGCCCTAGCAAAACCGCTTCTACCAGCGGCTTGAGCGCAATCGGTTCGCATTCGAGCGTCAGGTCGGGATCGGCAGACTTCGTATAGGAGAAGAGCTGGTCGAGCAGCTCGGTCGTAGCGTCGATGCGCTGTGATGCCATATCGAGATGGCGAGCGCGCGCTGCCGCATCATCCTCCTCGCACGCAAGTTGGAGATATCCTTTTGCTCCAGTGAGCGGCGTGCGTATATCGTGACTGAGCGCCGAGAGGTCGCGCTGGAACTCCTGCTGATGCCGCATGTCGCGCACATGCGCCTCCGCGCTGCGATCGAGCTCGGCGTTCACCGCATCGGCGAGGTCTGTCACACCGGGCATGGTGCCCGACGACACACGAGCGTTGCTCTGAGGATCGCGCTCGTGCACGAATCGCGCGATGCGGCGAAGCTCAACCTGATAGCCGGCAGAAACGATGAGTGTTCCCATGCAGATGCCGAGCAGCAGCAGAATGCAAGAGACGAGCGAGAGGTCCATAGGCGGCTCCAAACACGTGCGGCGCTCCCTCCATGATGCCGGAAGGAGCACCTCGTGACTAGCTTGCGATCATCGCGTGCATCAGATGTCGCGCTTGCGGCAGATGGTCAGTACAAGAAGCGTTGCCAGCACAATCCAGATGACGCCCGTAAGGATTGTCTGCGGGCCGGGCGCGATCATGAAGGCGTGCTCAACCGCTCCCCACACCCCAAGGTCGCTATGTAAAAAGAGTTGACCGCCCTGACCCAAGTTGGAAAGTGCTGTGGAGGGCATCCAAGCCGCGAGCGTCTCGAGCACGGGACGGATAGGCTGTAGCACGCGCAGCGCCCCGCCCGTCGAAAACGCAAGACCCATGAGTGTTTGGGGGACGAGCGAAGCATTGAAGCAAAACGCGGCGATATAGCTCACGGGGCTTACGCGCGTGGCATAGACCATAATCAGCGATAGAGCTGCCAGCGCCCACGTGTTAAGCCAGAACCCTGCAAACCAACCGATGATCTCCACAGGACCATCCACGGCGGCGAACGAGATGTCCCCAGCCATGAGAATCGGCATGCACAGCGCCACGACCACGGTGGCGAACGCGATCACCAGCGCGGAGAGCACACCGACGAACACAACGTGGCTCGCGAAGTAGGAAAGGCGACCCGCGCGTGCCGAGAGCACCGATTTCACGTATCCGTTCTTGAACTCTGCTAATGCGTGCTCAACAGCCATGAAGCTCACGCACAGCGGCACCAGGCCGCTCATCATGTCGGAGAAATACACGGTGAGCGATGCCTTCGAGGCGACGTCTCCAATCGTACCTCCCGCCATGTCGTAGTACATCGGACTGTTCGCAAACGCCACCAAGCCCGCCACGATACCGTACGCCGCGATGATCGCGATGCCGTACTGCCAGAAGCTGCCGCGAAGCCCCCGCGGCCGGGTGATGCGATACAAATCTGCACGAATAAGATTCAGCATGGAACTACCTGCCTTTCTTGCGGGAGGAGAACAGAAGCTCAATGACAGCCGTTGCGGCGTCCATAACGAGATCGAACATGCTAGTGTCCACCTCCTGCCGGACGGGCATCCGTGTCCATGAGCTCGACAAAGTAGTCCTCGATGTCACGCTCGAGTGTGGTGAGCTCGAGTACGATCTGGGCGGCATCGTGCAGCACGTGCGAGACCTCCTCGACCGACGGCGCGCCCGATGCAGCGGCATCCGATGCTGAACCGCCAAACGAAGCGGCCGCGTGCCGCGGGCTGCCGCCGATAACGATTGCCTGATCGGGCTCGACGCGGAACGTCGCCCACGGCAGGCGCTCTTCCAGCAGGGCCAGCGCACGAGCGGGGTCGGCGGTCTTCACGCGCACCGAGCTGCCGCATGTGGCATGGAGCTCCTCATCCGAGAACTCGCGCACCATCCTTCCTGCCGCGATAACGCCAAAGCGCGTGCACACGCGCATGAGCTGGTCGAGCACATGACTCGAGATGACAATGGTTACGCCGCGCTCTTGGTTGAGCGCAACGAGCGCGCGGCGCAGGTCGCGCGTAGTCTCGGGGTCCATGCCGTTGAACGGCTCATCGAGCAGCAGCAAATCGGGCGACCCCACCAGGGCAAGCGCCAACCCCAGGCGCTGCTTCATGCCCTGTGAGAACTTCTTGACCTTGCGCGCGCCGGCGTGCTCAAGCCCCACCAGATGCAGAAGCTCTGCCACCTGCTCTTTGGGACGAATGACACCCATCGCAAGCGCTTTCATCATGAGATTCTCGGTTGCCGAGAAGTTCATAAGCACGCCTGGCTCCTCGATAAGGGCACCGATACGCGAGGGCGCACTCGAAAAGCTCCCCGCACGTCCCGCCGCCTCGAGCTGCGCCGCATGTGCCGCCCCATATGAACCCGTACCGAACAGCTCGAGCGTGCCCGAGGTTGGGGCGACGAGCCCCGCAACCATCTTCATGGTGGTTGATTTTCCGGCTCCGTTCTTGCCAACGAACCCGTAGATGTCGCCTGCGCCCACCCGCATATCGAGCGCATCGACCGCGTTGACGCCGCCGTAGCGCTTGGTAAGCGTACGGCATTCGATCACGTTCATAGTGGCTCCTATCATCGTGTAGCGACGCGTCTATCGCCCCGCCTGACGATATCGAGTATGCAAGGCAGACGTTCAGAAAGGCTGAACCAAGGCTAAAGAAAGTCTAAAGGCACGCTGCGACATCACGCCTCGACGAGCTTGAAGCCCATACCCCACACGGTCTTGAGGTAGCCATCGGTGCCAGAGGCCTTAAGCTTCCCCCGGATATTCGAGATGTGCACGTTCAGCGTGTTGTCGTCTGCGGCATACGGCTCACCCCACGCTGCTTCAAAAAGCTCCGCCTTGGTGAACACGTGTCGGGGATGTCCCATCATGATCTCAAGGATATTGAACTCGATGCGCGTGAGCTCCACCGGTTCGCCAGCAACACGCAAGGTGCGAGCATCGCGGTTGAGCAGCCAATCACGGAAGCGCAGCTCACAAGCAGCAGAAGCGGCACCTTCACCGCCATTTCGACGCACAACACGCTCATCGTCTTTTCGCTCAGCACGAAGCCGGTGCCGCAGCTGCACCTCGATGCGTGCAACAAGCTCATCCAAGTCAAAGGGCTTCGTGAGGTAGTCGTCCGCGCCGAGTTTGAGCAAGTCGATGCGATCGGCGGCAGCCGTGCGCGCGGAGATGATGATGACCGGCACCGCCGCGTCGCGGGCGCGAATGAGACCCACCAGCTCCTCACCGGCAAGACCCGGCAACATGAGGTCGGAGATCACGACGTCGAACGGAAAGTCTCCCGCATCGCCTTCGGAGCCAACGAGCAACCGCGCCTCGCTGCCAGAAAACGCCTGCGTGCAGCTGTACCCACGCCGGGCGAGATGGGTGGCGACAATCTGGTTGATATCGGCATCGTCCTCGACGATGAGCACACGCTCGCCTGCCATGGCTCCCCTTTCACGCAGACCCACATTGCGCCCGAGTATACCGCAGGCAAAGGCAATCTTAGCCACGCACACAGGTCGTCCCATACTCGTCCGTAGGAACGCAGGTCGCACCAACAACCGACGACCAGCCTCAATCCAAAAGATCACGCAGCAATCGCTCGCGACCGTTGATGAAGAGCTCGGTGACCTGGTAGCTCTCCGTCTCCTCGTACGGAATCTCATGCAGGAGCTCACCGTCGAACGATACGATCTGTGCTCCAGGAAGCCCCAGCAGTATCGGGGAATGCGTCGCCACGATGAGTTGGCTGCCGTGCTCGGCAAGCTGGTTCATCTCGTACAACAAGGTGAGCTGGCGCGACGGCGAGAGCGCCGCCTCCGGCTCGTCGAGAAAGTAGAGGCCGTTTTCCTTCGAGCTGTCTTGGATGAAGCCCAAGAAGGCCTCGCCATGCGACATCTCGTGAAGGAGCTGCCTGTGGCCGGTCGCGGGATTATGGTATGACACGCCGGGTCCACCGGGATACATCGTGCACCGATCCGCCTCGGTCGCCACGTTGTAAAAGCTCTCCGCGCGAAGAAAAAACGTGCTCCATGGGCGCAGTACATCGCGCCGCATCTCAATGCCCTCGTGCAAGGCAGAATGGGAGTCGAACGTCTTGAACGTATAGCTGCTCGTTCCACCCTCTGGATTGAGGCCGTAGGCAACCGCCATACCCTCCAGCAAGGTCGACTTCCCCGATCCGTTCTCCCCTACGAAAAACGTCACGTTCGATGTGAGCTGCAACGGCTCCATGCCCAACCCCACCAACGCGGGGATGCCGCGCAGATAGGCGTCACCACGAACGAGTTCCCACCGTATCGCGACCGACTTGATGAAATGTCCTTCGCCCGGCATATGCCGCCCCCATAGCACCGCAGGTCTCTAACGAGATGATAGGCCTTCGAGAATCTACTCGGCGCGTTCACTCTCGATGCACCGAATGCTCGGAATCGCCCACGTGATGACAGCGAGCATCATCATAGCTGCGCCCGCGCCGACAAACCATGCCGGCGCGCCAACGGCATCTGCGAAAAGCGACGAGAACGCCAGCCCCAGCGGCATCGCCCAGGACACAATGGCGCCGTAGAGGCCGAAGACGCGGCCCAGGAACTCCGGCGGGATCATCTCCTGCATAAGCGCCGTCTGCGGACCGGAGTAAAATGGCGAGCTGAACCCCATGAGAAAGCTCGTCACGAAGAAGAGTTGCATGCCGCCCGCGCTCGGGCCCGCACAACCTGCGACCAGCGTCGCAAAACCGTAGAGCGCTGTGGCAAAGCAGACGGTATACGCGCGGTTCTTGAACCCGCCCCAGCCGGCGAGAAGCGTCGAACCCGCGATCATGCCTACAGAGAACACGATCTCCGCCGTTGCCGCATCGCCTGTGGTGCCGCCGAAGTGATCGAGCGTCATAAGCGGGAAGAGCGCCGAGATAGGTGAGAAGACGAGTGTGAAGACAAAACCGCACCACAAGAGCGCGAAGAGGCCGCGATAACCGCGTAGGACGCGATAGCCGTCCGCGGTCTCGGCCGCGAGGGCGCGAACCTGGGCGACAAAGCCAAGGCCCCTCTCACCCGCCGATGCATCCTGGGCCGAGCCGCCCACGTCGAGCCTTGCCGCTAGCACCGCAGCTGTGGCGAAAAGCGCTCCCGCGACGTCGAGCGCGATCATGACCGTGAGCCCCCAGAGCGGGTAGATCACCGCCGCGATCGCCGTGCCGAGAATGTAGCCGCCGGACTGGACGGCCTGTGTCACGCCCGCAAGGCGCGTGAGATGCTCGGGCGGTGCCACAAGCGGTGTGAGCGCCTGAAAGGCAGGCGTATGAAAAGCACTTCCAATTGCACGTACGAAGAGCGCCGCCATGACCACCCCCACCGGGAGCGCGCCTGCAAGTGAGACCATCGCAACAACAGCACTCACCGCGGCAATAAAGAGATCGGCGCCGATGAGCGTACGCTTGAGCGGCAAGCGGTCGACAATGGTCCCCGCGAAGGTGCCGATGAGCGCGAGCGGCAGGAAACCCGCGAGCGACGCCAGCGAAAGCATGCTCGCCGAGTTGGTGGTAAGCGTAATGTGCCACACGAAGCCCATCTGAAGGATGGAGCTCGTGAGCACCGACACGAGCTCACCGCCCCATACGAAGGCGAGCTTGGTGACCCAAGACGTCGAGCCTTCGGTCGGACGGTTCCGGTCATATGATTCAGCCATGCCTTATCCTTTGCGTCGCTTCGATCCGGTTGCAAGGCGCAGACTGAATTATACCCTCCTCCATCAGGCCGACTCGATGCCCTCCACGAGCGCGATTCGCAGGGCCTTGAGCTGGATCCCGCCCTTCTTATCAGGACACTCCATAAGCACCCACTCGTCGTCTACGTCCCGTACCGTGCCGGCAAGGCGCATGCCGCCCGCCGTGACGCCCGCCTCGGCAAGGACGAGCTCGCATGCAGAACCGATCCGCTCCCGCAGCATCCGTCCAAGCTCGGCCTCGCGCGGGCGTGCGTCATCCGCGAGCTTCCGCAGGTCCCTCTTCGTCGGCATGGTCGCCATGATGTAGACAACCATGGCAAACGTCGCGCCCACCATCGCAAGGATCGTGTACTCCATCAGCGAGCGCCCCCTTCGATCGTGAAGCCAGCGACATCAGCCATGTCGACGAGCTTGAGGACACGGTGTGGCGGCTCCTTCTCGCCAAACACCGGCGTGGGAAAGACGGCCTTGGGCGCGTCGCACTCTAGGCGAATCCAACCGGCGCCCACACCGCGAATGAGCGCGTGCGTAAGGGCGCCCTCGCCATCGGAGAGCTCAATTGTTGCAACCTTACCCACGAGCCCTTCGATAACATGTAGGTCACGGACACGATCATGTTTGCCTGAGCTCACCAGATCGACCTCGTCGCTCGCGAGATCGTCGAGCGTGACCCCGTAAAGCCGTGCAAGTTCAGCGGCTTTGTCGAGCGCGGGCGAGCCCTGACCAAGCTCCCAGTTACTAATCGTCTGCCTGGTTACATCTATGGCGGCTGCAACTTCCTGCTGGCTCATGCCCGAACGTTTGCGCAGCGCGAGCAACTTGTCGGATATCATCGTCAGCCCCTCCTCGAATAGGGGGCAAGACCCTCCTGCCAAGGGCCCCGCCACCTCTATTCTCTCTAGGAACGCTCCGACAAGCTAGCAAAATCGGCAGACATCTTGTCCAATGCGCTTACGTGCCACCATCAGATAAGGAAGTTCATGACGAGCGAGACCATCGACTCTTTCTCCTCGGGTCGTGACTCGGCAACCATAAGCGCCATTGCCACGAGCATACTGTCCGAAACCCGCTTCTCGATACCGCGGAACAATGCCCCATTTCGATCGAGGAAGTATAGGAAGAGGCTGCACGCGATGCGCTTGTTTCCGTCGACAAAGGAATGATTCTTGATAACGAAGTACAGCAGGTTGGCAGCTTTCTCCTCTAGCGAGGGATACAGCTCCTCGCCGCCGAACGATTGGTAGATGGCGGCGATGCTGCTGCGGAAGGAGTCGTCCTTCTCGCGCCCGAAGATGTCGCTCGCAAAGCGTGGGCGCATCTGAGCGATAAGCGCCATGCATTCGTCGTAGTCGAGTACGTAGGTCGAGCGCTCTCCCTTTGGGCGTGGCACAGCCTCGCGGTCGTAGGCATCGAGGAGCTCGTATGCCTCCGTGTAGCTCTCTACGATATCCAGTATTTCGCGAGAAGCGAGCTCACCGGGAATCCGCTCGATAATGCGAACAACCTCGCTCAGCTGACGAAGGCGCCCTTCGTTCTCGGCATGACCCTTCAAGATATAGCGCCTGAGTACATCGGTCGCCCACCGACGGAACTCCACGCCACGCTGGGACTTCACGCGGTAGCCCACCGAGATAATGACATCAAGGCTATAAAACGCGACCGGCCTAGCGGACGAAGCAATTTGCATAAAATGCAAATTACCCTCTTTGACCAGCTCATTTTCAGCAAACACGTTATTGATGTGACGAGAAATAACCGCAATGCTACGCTCAAACAACTCTGCCATCTGGGCCTGTGTGAGCCAAACGGTCTCCTCCTCCACGTTGACAGAGAGTTCGACCTGCCCGTCTTTCGATTCAAACAACACGATTCGCTGATCATCCGAAGAGCGGTCGCTGACGATATCGTTCATATGATATTGATTGTTGACAGCTTTCATAGCCATAACGCATCCCCCGCTTCACAGATCGGCCTTCTAATAAAACGACTTGTGAACCCCAGCATTAACGGGCGCCGGGAAGCGGGAGCGCTACTCCGCCCGAGGTCGAACCAGTGCAGCCAGCCTCTTGGTGCCTTATCTGGCATATCCGCCGACACGTACCATTGGGGGCCTCCGTGCCGGCTCTTGCTCGTCCCCGTACCTTGAGAGAATAATAACATAGATAAGAACACTTGTTCGTTTCTATTTGACCTAATTTGATTAAGCACGCACAGTTGCCACGAAGTGTATCGAGCTCTGTCAAAGCGGTCCGAACCGATACGTTAATTTCAAGTCCAAAGAATCATGCGGAACTATTTCAGTAGTAGCATTTACGGAGTCCGCATCGGAAGGAGCGCATATGAGAGCTGGAACCGTCCTCGCCGCCCTGCTCGCCGCGACCATCGCACTGCCCCTGACGGGTTGCTTCGAACTGCCTGGCCTCGACGACATCGCCGACCAGGCGGAGGATGTCGCCTCACAGGCGCAGGAGCTCGCCGACACGCTCTCGGACGTCGATTGGGGCAAGGTCTGTCGCCTCGTCGTGAGGGATGCCCAGACCGGCGAGGTCGTTCGCGAGGTGACCGACCAGACGGAAATCCAGAACGCCTTCGAGCCGTTCTCAGAGGAGAACGGCATCGCCACGGAACCGGATGCTGACGCCGAGTACATCTTCGAGCTGTGGGAGCCGGAGACGCAAAAGCTTGGACAGAGTGCCGATGACCTCAAGGAGTACAAGGGCCTCGAGGTCACCACCTACGAGGGGTCGCCCGTCGTGGGGATCGAAGTGAGCCCCATCGGCCTCAGGCTCTACCTCACGTCGCAGTCCGCCGCCGACGCGCTGCGCACGCTTGCGGTATAGCACAAGGCGAATAACGACGCGGGACGGAAGGCCTTACACCTGAAGCATAATCACGCACACGCGTGGATCGCATCGCGCAGGAACTGCGCGGCGCCCGGCGCAACCTTCTCGTAGTAGGCGCGGAACCGCTCGTCCGAGACGTAGCCGTCGGCCAGGCCCTTGTGGGCCTCCGGCGTATAGAGCCCGTCCGGCCAGTACATGCGCAGCCAGTGGCCGTGCATCACCACGAGCCTGCGCGCCTCGGGACCTGCCGGGTCTCCCGTCTCCATCGCGCGGCGCAGCTGCTCGTTGATGGCAAGCGCCAGCTCCTCGGCCTGCAGGTGCGCCGCCTCGCCCATCGCCACGTACTTCTCGTTGGCGGCGTCCACCACCTCGTCGCCGTAGGCGGCCCGGACCTCCTGTCCGTAGGCCTCCTCGTTCTCAGCGACCTCGCGCCAGCGCTTAAGGTGCGGCAGCAGCGTGGCCATGAGGGAGACCGCCTCGTCGAGGGAGACGCCGAGCGCCTTGGCCTCCATGGGGGCGGTGGCCTCGATGAACTCGTCCATCGTCATGCCTTTGGCGGTGAAGTCGCCGTGGTCGTAGCAGTACTTGCAGAAGTCCGCGCTCTTGGAGCCATCCGCCTCGGTGCCGCGCGTCTCCTCGTCGGGGATGGGCATGCTGCAGCACTGGCAGTAGTAGCTCATGGGCATGTCGAAGAAGCGCTCGAGCGGCACGCCGAAGGTGACGCAGATGAGCTTCACCATGTCGATCCCGGGCGTAGTTTCTCCGGTCTCCCACCTACTAACACATTGCCTTGTCACGTAAAGCCTGCGCGCCATCTCTTCCTGTGTGATGCCCGCCTCTTTACGTATAGCGGCAATGGTGTCCTTCATGGGCATGGGGTTCCTCCTTGGTCGGAGCTCGCTTGCAAGGCTATTGTCACCGGATGACCGAACCCGCACAAGAAACAGGATGTTGCGCAATCGCGCGGTGATGATCTCACCACTCATATGAATATGCAGTACGCCAAGCCCCTCAGGGCGGCCTGTGCCACCGAATCAGTCAGTTTCTGTGCAATATTTGCGGTAGTGCACGACCAACTTCGAAGCGAAATGTTGCGAGGCTGGTTACGCCATCCGAATCCTGCGGTTTTGCATGGATAAATCAGGTGTAAAAATGCATACGCGAAATCAGGCGTGCACTACCGCAAATTTTGCACAGAAACAGGCGCCGAAGTTGGCACTAAGCCATCAAAGGAACATCTCGGAGCATTCTCCGAACCAATTTCGGCACAGGCGGCTTACTGAGTTACGCAAGACCAACGCAGCAGCCATGAGACGCATGAGGACGCCCATCGTTCCCCAGCAGCACAGATAACTCGCTGCGCCCTGCTCCCCAAAGGCTGAAAAGCACAGCTCGAACAGGGTATTATCAATCTAGATACGTTCTCAGGAGGTGGACCGAGATGAGGATGTGGATTGAGCGCGCCGGACGTGCGCTGTCGACTGCGATCATCGTCTATCTGCTTCTTTGGCTGGCATGCATCCTCTGGTTCTGGCTGAGCATACCGCTTTCTGGCGGGGGCATTTTCTCTTACACGTTGCTCGTATATTACTTCGCGCTTCCCAGCGCCGCCGCTATTGTGTCTGCGCTAGCGGGCTGGCGCAGAGAACTCGGAAAAGCACACTTCCTCATACCGTTAGCCTGCGCGCTTCTTTACGTTGCGGCATTATTGCTCACGTTCAGCTTGTCTTCCGCCTTGGGCATCGCAAACATCGCGCCCGTCGATCTCGCGGCGTTCCTCATGGGTCTCGCGCCCGGCGCAATCGGCCTTATCTGCGGATGGGTACTGCGGCAATTCAGAGATAGCCGACGCTGACGCAATCTTGAACTCCGTGCTGGAAGTTCGCGCGATTTCCATCGTGTGAGCATGCCGCCATGTATGGGAATTGGCCCTCAGGGCCGACAGCATTGCAACAAATGACAAGCTCACATACCGTAAACTGCAACTCTACCAACGGTCGAGTAAACTAAACTGGCCGTCGGTTGAGCGCGCGGCACGCACCCAGCACGATAAGGGCATCGGATATGCCCGCATCGAAAGGATAACCATGACCACGCAGACCTTCGGCACCACCATCTCCGCCCTCCGCAAGAAGAAGGGCATGACGCAGCTCGACCTCGCCCATCAGATGGGCGTCACGGACAAGGCGGTAAGCAAGTGGGAACGCGACCTGTCGTTTCCTGACGTAGCGTCGCTGCCAAAGCTCGCGGAGGTGCTCGACACCTCGGTGGACGAGCTGCTTGAGGTGAAGACCGCCGCCCAAGAGAAGCCGGCGGAATCCAAGGTCCCCGCGCTCGTGGAGCTCGTCCTCAAAGCGGTCGCACTCGCCATGGGCGTCGGCGTTGTCGCGCTCACCATCATGGACGAGGTGGAGTCGAGACATGCACTCGGGCTCCTTGGTATCGGTGTCGCCTGCCTAGCGCTCATCCAGCTGATGCACACCGGAGAGCAGGAATAAACCGAAGGAATCATGGCGGCGTCAGCGCTTCGTAAGCACTGCGCCATCGACTGCCCTAGCGCCTGCATGCAATCGTATACTGGGAGCATCTCACCTCGTTGAGTCGGAGGCTGATGCACATTGTTTCGCTCGATAGCGGCGCTTCCTGAGACAGACCTTCTCCCGTGGGCCGTCGCTTGGGGCGTTCCCGTCGCCTATCTGTTGCTTTGCATCGTGAACCGCATAAACAAGCGACTTGAGCTGACGGTTCCCGACGACGTTCCCCCAACTCCGAGCGTTCCAGATTTGCATCCCGTGCTACTTGGTGCGCTATGCTGCCATGAGGAAAGCGAGGTCTTCAACGAGCGAAACGCATACGGAGTCGCCCTCGCGGCGATTGTCCACATGCTCGGGCATTATGCCGCAACCTTCATCGTGTGCGGACACGGCACCAGCTTTGCAGCAGCAACCGACGAGAACGAGAGCCCCATCGTCACGCGAAAGCGCCGCAATAACCGTCCCACATTCCGCGAGAGACTCATCCACTCCTACGGCGCGCATCTGCAGCTCACCGTGAATGATCCGGGTGCGAGTCACTGCGATCTCGAGGCGCTTAAAATCGTGATGCCCTCCGATACATTAACTGCAAGCGTGGAGGAGCTCTGCAAGCAAGCGGATGACGCAGGTCAATATCAGCGACTCCGACACTTTCTCGGGAGCTTTACAGAGGACCTCTGCGTAGCCGGACTCGCTCATAAACCGAACCCGCTCCTCCATCTCGTGTTCAACCCTTTTGTCAACCTCATCGTCTGTCTTTGGTGCCTGTTCGGACCCGCAGCGGCGCTCACCGAGCCTGGCCCCGAAATCGCAGCGGTATCGGTTGGGCTCATCATCGCCGTCATGGTCTTCCGCGCTGCCTTTGTTGACATGGGCCTCCGGCTTACACCGGATGGCTGCCGCATCCTCGCCCAAGCGAAGGCGACCGTACGCTGGGCAAAAATGGAGATTCTTGGCGACACGACTCCCGGGCAAAACCTTACCGACGAGCAAGCGGCAGATGTACTTGCCGTCCTACTCGCAATGGGCCGCCCCGATCTTGCCACCAATCTGGCCGATCAGCTTATCCTTCACAAGACGAGGGAGAAACCGGATACAAATTGCGTTTCCATGGCGGCGAGCTTCTGCGCACGGCATTCTTACATCGACGTGAAAACGATGAAAAAGGATATCTCCCCTATCGGCTTATTGCTTGAATGCACCGATAACCTTGTTGATCGTATGAGCTAGAAGGGGTTGTCGATCGTGGTTAGCGCGATTGCCGTCAGATCGGTCGACGGCTATCGCAGCAACTCGCTGAGGTTGCGGCGGAAGCGCTCGCGGTCCTCGGGCGTGAAGGCCGCCGGCCCTCGCGTGCGACCGCCCGCTCGGCGTACCTTCTTCTCCTCGTGGCGGATGAAGAGGTCCATGTCGATTGTCGCCTTCGAGTAGACGCGCCCGCGCACGCCGATCGCCGCCGCGCCGCGGCCGAGCACCATGCTCGCAAGCCCGATATCCTGCGTGACCACCACATCATCTGGCTGTAAGCGCTCCACAATTGCGAAGTCCGCGCTGTCAGCACCAACGGAGACGTCAAGCATCTCGACCCAGAAGCCCGCATGCGCCGCATCACGTCCACGGGCATGTTCGGCGTCACGCGGGTCATCAGGCCGGATGTTCCGTTCAAGATTCTGCGTGGTGTTGCCCGCGATGACGACGGGCACGTGGGCGTGCCGCGCGCAAGCGAGCGCTTCACGCGTGACCGGGCACGCATCGGCATCTATGTAGAGGGTTCGAGGGATGGTCATGCGACAACCTCACCGTCACGTAACTGAACAGATGCCCTCGTAGTATACGATGCTCTAAAATCGATTCGTTGGCACACCGAGCAATTCGGAGTTGGAGATGAACGATACGACGCGTTACATCAGAAATGAACTGGAGCAGCTCGCCGACTCGGCATACCGAGACTTCCAGGCGAAGCTCGTGCCCACCGTCGATGCGGACCGTATCCTCGGTGTGCGCACGCCAGATCTGCGCAAACTCGCCAAGCGATTTGCAGCCGAGCGCCCAGTCGAGGCGCGCGCGTTCATCGCCGCGGGGCCCCATGCCACCTATGACGAGATGAACCTCGCAGGCGAGCTCATCGGCCGCGTTGCCAAAACGCCGGAGGAGGCGTTCGATCTCCTGGAGACGTTTCTCCCCCACGTCGACAACTGGGCCACCTGCGACCTCATCCGCGTGCCCGCCTTCAAACGGGACCTTCCCGCCGTCCTCGTGCGTATCCAAGATTGGATTGCCTCAGAACCGGAATACGAGGTGCGCTTCGGCATCGTGCAGCTCATGACGCTCTTTCTGGACGATGCCTTCGAGCCGGCGCACTTGGATCTTGTCATCCAGATCGACCGATCGGAGTACTACATCAACATGGCGCGCGCCTGGTACTTATCGTTCGCCCTCATCAAGCAGCCCGCGTCGACGCTTCCCCTCTTCGAACGCCAGCCCGCCACACTTGACCCGTGGACGCACAACAAAGCGCTCCAGAAGGCGCGCGAGAGCCACCGCATGTCGCCCGAACAAAAGGCCTACCTGCAGACGCTCAAAATCTAAATATGTCTCAAATCTCCTCTTGCACTGTGTATAGGTGAGTATATACTGTAACTATCGGGTATATACACTATGCCCGGTGGGAAGGGCCGAAGACGTCCGGCACTCCCCGCGCCGCCAACGGGGACGCCCCGCGGCGGCACTCCCCCGCGGGGACGCCCAACGGGGCGCGCAGGAAGGATACCGACTTGGACATCATCATCTCGACCTCGAGCGGCAAACCCATCTACGAGCAGATCGTCGAGCAGATCAAGACCGCCATCGTGACCGGCGCCCTTACCGAGGGCGAGCAGCTCCCCTCGATCCGCGCGCTCGCCAACAGCCTGCGCGTGAGCGCCATCACCACCAAGCGCGCCTACGCGGACCTAGAGGCGGCCGGCCTCATCGAGACGGTGCAGGGCAAGGGCAGCTTCGTCGCCGGCGGCAACGCCGAGCTCATCCGCGAGGAGCAGCTCCGCCAGGTGGAGGCGCACATGCTCCGCGCCATCGAGAGCGGCCGCACCATGGGTCTCACGAACGACGAACTCACCGAGATGTTCGCACTCGAGCTGGAATGACCCCGCAACACGAAAGGACGTCGACCATGCACGCCATGGCACCAGATATCGAAACTACCGACGACCTCCTCATCGAGGCGCACGGACTTACCAAGCACTACGACGGCTTCTCGCTCCAAGGTGTCGACCTCGCGGTTGCCGAGGGCGAAGTCGTGGGCTTCATCGGTCAGAACGGCGCCGGCAAGTCCACCACCATACGAGCGCTTCTGGGCCTCTTCCCCACTGACGGTGGCACCTCACAGGTACTCGGCTGTGAAAGCAGCGCACTCTCACGTACTGAAGGCGCGCGGGTCAAGGAGGAGATTGGCGTCGTCTTCGATGCGATCTCGTTCCCCGAGCATCTGAAAATCGCCGACATCGGACGCATCTACGCCCGCGCGTACACAAATTGGGATGCACGCCGTTTCGCACGTATAGCCAAAGACCTCGGGCTCGACGCCAAAAAGACCGTGAAGAGCCTCTCGCGCGGCATGGGCATGAAGCTTTCCCTCGCCTGCGCGCTCAGCCATAACGCACGTCTCCTTATCCTAGACGAAGCGACGGCCGGCCTCGACCCCATGGCGCGTGACGAGATCTTGGACCAACTGCGCGACTTCGTAGCAGAACCCGGGCACGCCATCCTCATGTCGAGCCACATCACCTCGGACCTCGAACGCATCGCCGACCGTATCGTCTGCATCGACAACGGACGCATCGTGTTCGATCTGCCGAAGGATGTCATCACCGACGAGATGGGTATCGCCCGCTGCCGCGTGGCGGACCTAGAGAAGATTGCCAACACGGGTATCATCCCCGACGCCGAGCTGCGCTACCTGCGCCATGACTACGGCATCGACGTACTCGTACCCGACCGCTTCGCGTTCGCCGAGAACTTCCCCGAAATCGCGGTCGATCGCATGACCATCGACGACTACATGACCCTCACCCTGAAGGGCGGTGCACGATAATGAAGAGCGCATATCTGATTGAGATGACCATCTTTCGCGATTACGCCCGGCAGCTCATCGCATTGGGAATCCTGGTGAGCGCGTGCATTGGCCTCGGGATGCAAACACCGCTCGCCATGCCCGCCACCCTCACCTGCATGTTCTTCATGATGAGCGCGATGGGGCTTGCCGCTTACGACCAGCTCAACCATTGGGAGCTCTTCCGACTCACGCTCCCCCTCTCCCGGAAAGACATCGTGCTCGGCCGCTACGCCGCCATCGTCACCTTCGGCCTGATTGGCATGGTGGTCGGCGTTGTAGTGGCGCTTGTCATCATGACGGTTGTCGCGACCATAGGGCTTCCAGGCGAGGTTGGCGAGGCATTCGCTTGGGAAGCCGACATGCCCGGCGTCATGAGCGTCGTGACCTGCTTCACGCTGCTCATCGGTGCCGTGGTGTCAAGCGTGGTAACACCCATCTACTTCCGCCTGGGCCAGACGCGCGCCACGCAGATTCTCCCCACCATCATCGTGCTGCTGTTCGTAATCCCCGTGGTCATCCTCGGCAACAGCGGCATGCTCGACGGCGGCATCCCGGGCATGGAGCTGCTCTCGGGTGCACTCGAGGCGCTCGACACACCTATGGGCATGGTCGTAGGTTGCGTGATCTTGGTCGCGCTCTCCGCAGTGGCACTTTGCATCTCTGCCGCCATCTCGCTCAAACTGTACGAGAAGCGCGAGCTATAAGGGCAAAACGCCCACATTAATTACTCGGAGCCGCCCCGACGTACGCCCCCCCCTATCGGTGCATGCCTATGCGGGAGCCAAATAGCGCCGGGGCGGCAATTCCTGCAGCGACCGCAGCGAGTGCCATCCAAACACCGCTCAAGCCGACCAACGGCACGAGGACGCTTCCTACGGCGGACGAAAGCACGCCCCCGCCGCGGATGGCAACCGATTGCACCGACGCCATGCCCGACCGCTCCTTAGACGATGTCGCATTATGCAGCAGCGTCTGCTCGGTAACGCTGCGGGTGCCGAGCAAAAGGTACATGAGCGCGTAAAGCGCCACAAACATCACCGCAGATGTCGCAAGCGCGAGCGCGCCAAGCACGATGAGCATCGATACGTGCAGGATGATGTACAAAGCACGTCTCCCCTGCCCCCTCAAGAATTCCTCGGCAAGACCACCGAAGCGCATGGCGCAGGCGCTACCCACCGAAGCCATCGCCATACCAAAACAGCTAACGATCCCCAGCACCCATTCCCATGAGTCGCCCATGAGCGCCAAGAGGTCGAGCTGCCAGTACGTCTCGAGCGTCACCATGGCGACGCCGGCGGAGATCGAAAACGCAAGTATGAGCCGAACATCGCCACGGCACCGCGCCGTCATGGCGATAGTCACAAGCTCGCTCCGCAACCGCTCCCGCATCCTCCCCTTAGCTCTCCGCACATCCCCTGGGAATACAACCAGAGCGCCCGCAAGCGATACAAAGGAGAGGCAGACGACTGAAACAATCAGCAGCACGTAGGTGCCGTCGAGCGCAGCGAGCGCGCCGCCGAGCAATCCACCTGTGGCGGTACCCGCCGTCTCCAGTAACGCAAGGCGCCCATTCAGGCCATCCAGCGCAGCAAGTCGCGCGCCTCCCTCATGGTTCACGCCCAGCACGCGATCGATCTCAATCGCCTCAAGTGAACCCGTGCGCGCTGCAAGTGCAAGCCCACGTAAGACGCTCGATACCAGCACCGTTGCAAAACCTGTGCCTGCGAGCAGAAAGAAATAGGCCCCCGCCTGAAGCACCATGGACGCTACAAAGGTCGCGCGCCTGCCCAACACATCTGACATGACGCCACTTGGGACCTCAAACGCACAGGTGACGGCAAGCGTTATACCAATCGAGATGGGCAACAATTCGACCGTCGCCCCGCGCGCGATCAGCATAAGCGACAGCACCGGAACCGAGAGGCCGCCTGCGACATACATGGTCAAAAACACAAGCGCATGACTCATCGGTAGAATCGAAGCAGACGCCTTGGCAACGCATTTTTTCAGACGACATGTTGACATAGCGATGCCACCCCCCACAGCAGGCTTGTAACAGATCTATTCAGCTGTTCTTTATCGATACCTAAGCTGATTCGCTCCGGTGCGGATAGCAGCCGATGCTGACCTCCCAGGGGACGGCAGTATCCACGGGGACATCATGAGCCGAGATGAACTCGTCGACTATCTGATGGAATGCGCGCGCGTCGTCCTCGGTGAGGTAGATGACGCCGGCGCGCAGTTCGCCACGTGCACGTCCGAGTCCCTCATCGCGCGCGGCCGCACCAGACGAGACGTAGGCGCGGAGACCCTCGAACACGCGCTGGTTCAGATAGTCGACAACGAGCTCCTTCTCTTCCCTTAGGTCGTCACCGTCTGCCATGCGCAGGTTCACCTGCGCAGGCACAGCCCGCCAGTAACGCGCATTGATACCGCGGACAACCTCGGTGTGGTCAAGCTCGACCAGTCCAAGCTCCTCGAGCTTTTTCATGTGGTGCGTGACGGATGAAGCGGAAATGCCCATGATGTCTGCGAGCTCTTTGCAGGTTGCGGGGCGCACGATGAGCTGCATCTCGTGCAGAAGCCGCTGGCGCTGGGGGTTCATATAGATATCCAGCTGCTTACGGGTTGTGATGTCGATCTCGCGTGTGGCCATAGCTCCTCCTATCGTTACACGTCATAGTACATTACATAGCATGTAACGTCAATGCATGGAATCGCTCAAAATTACGCAACCACGCCGCGCTCAAGTCGAATTTAGATCAAGCCGAGTTGCCGGCAGGCGGCCATGAGGCCGTCGTCGTCAATATCCGGCGCTACGAAGGACGCCGCAGCCTGTACGTCGGCGCTGGCGTTGCCCGTCGCGACCGCGGTGCCCACGCAACCAAACATCGGCACATCGTTGCCACCATCGCCAAACGCGATGCACTCATCGGGCTCCAACGCCCATCGCGCACACGCCGCCGCAATTCCAGCAGGTTTTCCGCCGCCGGCAGGAATCACATCGCAGAAGTTTGGCGTCCAGCGCGTATGCTCCACATGCTCGCAGACATCCATGAACAGATGCTCCTCACCTGGGTCGATGTACGCGCAGAACTGGTATGTGGGCTCCTCAAGTGCCCAGACGAGGTCCCCTACTGGGGTCACATTATCCACCGCCTTCTCGGCCGCCAACACACGCGGCGTATGTCGGCTTACGAACATGCGGCTGCGCTGCATAACTGCGATGTCCATCACACCATCCGCCGCGAGTCGCGTGATGCGAGCAACATCTGCCGGATTGATTGGTGCGTCACGAAATGCCTCGCCAGACGTGTCATAGCAGTATTGACCGTTGAAAGCGAGCGTCCCGTCAAACGGCAGACTCTGTTCGAGCTCGCGAATAGGGCGTGGCATGTCGGCACTCGAGCGCCCCGTTGCCAAAAACAACAGCACACCTCGATGTCTCAGCTCCTCAAGCGCATGGATCGTCGATGCAGGAATCTCGTGCGTGCGCATGCTCACGAGCGTGCCGTCGATATCAAAGAACGCCGCCTTGATCATACGTTCCCCTTAGAACACAGAGAAATTTATGCGCATATATTTATGTGCGCGGTTTCACTATACTAATTCATACGAATAAATCAAGAAGGAGAGCGTCTATGGCACGCAGCATCTACCCCCAGATCACGCAAGCGTTGCGCGAGGAGATTCGCTCGGGCGCCCATCCGTTCCAGTCCCTGCTACCCACTGAGGACCAGCTGTGCGAGCGCTTCGGCTGTTCACATGCTGCCGTGAGGCGCGCGCTGCAGGAACTTGCTGCAACGGGCTTCGTCCAACCGCGGCAAGGCCGCGGGGTGACCGTAATCTGGCAGCCCGAACGAGTCGAAACCGCTGGCTACGCAACAGGCGGTCTGGAAACCTTTCCCGAAACCTGTGCCGCACGCGGTCTCACGCCCAAAACGAAGCTACTCGTGTTTGAACGACTCCTAGCAGACGAGCAGGTGCTTCCTGGGAGTGGATTTGCCGAGGGGACGCCGCTCGTACACATGCGTCGCCTGCGCATTGCCGACAGTACTCCCGTTGCCGTGGAGGACACCTACACATCCGAACACGAAATTCCCGGCATCACCGAGGAGATCGCCCTCACGGGGACCTATGCCTATATTGAGGGAAACCTTGGCATCGAGATTCTCACAAGTCGGCGCACCTTCTCCATGGAGCGCGCCAGCGCCGAGGATGCACACCTGCTCTCGCTCCCCGAGGACTCCCACATCGCACGAATCGAATCGCATACCTTCTGCTCAACCGGAGCGCAGTTCGAAGTCATCTTTGCACGCCAGGTGCCGGAGTTTTTCTCCGCACGCGTGGTGGTCACGAGACCAAAGCACTAGGACTCGTCGCGCCAGAAACCCTCATTCGATAACGAAACTCGTGACCTATCCGCCTTGGTCCAATCGAACAGCTGGCGAACAACCCCTCCTGCATCGACACGAACCACGAGGCGAAACACCGCATGAGCGTCCTCGTCGGTGATGGGTACGATGGCCCTTCCTGGCAGGATATCGCGTTGGAAGGGCGCATCGGTGGTAAACGTGCAGTAGGGCGTGGTGCGAGCAAGCTGCGAGAACACCATGCGATCTGTCTGCTCGATGTAGGTGGCGCGCGGGATGGCACGGTCTACGATGCCGCGCCAGAACCCGATGTTGGTCATGATAAGGAACGTCTCGTCCGCAAGGTCGGCGAACGCGATGCTCTTGCGCGCCGCGAGCGGATGGTTGGGCGGCAGCGCTACGAAGAGGTTCTCTCGCATGAGTTCGCATGTGTTGAATCCGGGGGTGGCGGGATCGACGCGCACGATGCCAAGATCCGCCGTGCCAGCAGCAAGCTCGATGAGCACCTCATCCTCGCTCTTCGTATCGGAGATAAGCGTTTCTTGGGGGAACCGTTCGACCATAAGCGCTGTAAGACGCCACAGAGGTGCCGGCGCGATGGTCGCCACGCGCAAGGCACGCGAACGCTCCACCACTGCCCGCACCGCCTCGTGCACGAACCGCTCATCGCGCAGCATCGCCCGAGCACCCTCGAGCGCGGCGCGACCCGCGTCGTTGAGAACGATGGCGCGGCCAATCCGATCGAAGAGGGTCGTACCCAACTCCGCCTCGAGCCGCTGGATGGAGCGGCTGAGCGCTGGCTGCGAAATATGCAGTTCCTTCGCTGCCGCCGATAGGGTGCCCCGCTCCTCCACGGCGACCAACTGACGCATCTGCTCGAGCTCCATCGCTTCCCCGCATTCCAAACAACATATTCCAAAATTGCTTATGCATCAAACGCATAAGTAGTATAACAATCTGCATTTCACATGTGCTGTCAGGTGGAAGAAACTATGCATGAGATAGCTGATTTCTGTATGAGAGAGGAAGAGTTACATGCCTATCACCGTACCAAGCCTCGCCCTCAGCACCGGTGCCACCATCCCTGCCATGGGCTACGGCGTCTACATGATGTCGTCGGAAGAGGTCCGCGAATACCTCCCCCAAGCACTGGAGCTTGGTTACACCCACATCGATACCGCAAATGCATACTTCAACGAAGTTGCCGTAGGAGAGGTCATCCGGGGCGCCGGTGTGGCACGCGAGCAGCTCTTCATCACGTCGAAGCTCTTCCCACAGAGCTATCCGTACGACCGCTGCACCGCGGACATCGATGCCACGCTCGAGCGCATGGGGCTCGACTACCTGGACCTCCTGCTGCTCCATCAGCCGTACGGAGACTACGTCCACGGCTGGCGCGCCATGGAGGAGGCGCTGCGCGCGGGCAAGGTGCGCGCCATCGGACTCTCGAACTTCCCTATTCACAAGATCGCCCAGGTTATGGAAGTGGCCGAGATAGCGCCGCAGGTTCTGCAGGTCGAGATCAACCCCTACTGGAACCAGCATGCACTCAAACGCGAGCTCGCCTCGATGGGCTTGGGCGATATCGTCTTCGAAGGCTGGTATCCGCTTGGCCACGGCGACAAAGCGCTGCTCGCCGATCCCGTGCTCGCAGAGATTGCCGCCGCGCATGATAAGACAACCGCCCAGGTAGCGCTGCGCTGGAGCATCCAAGAGGGCAACGTTGTCTTCCCCAAAGCGAGCAACCTCGAGCACATGCGCCAGAACATCGACATCTTCGATTTTGAGCTCGCCGATAACGAGATGGCACGCATCAACGCACTGCCGCAGCGCCCGTATTACGAGGTGCCCGAGGAGCCGCCCGCATTCGTGCTCGTGGAAAACGATTACACCGAGCAGGCGTAACCGTTGCTGAAGTTGCCCGTTTGAACAATCGCCAGGAAAGGACAACGCGAGATGGAGTTTGTAAAACTGAACAACGGTGTCGAGATGCCCGTGCTGGGTTTCGGCGTGTACCAGACGCCGCCCGAAGATACTGCGCGCTGCGTGACCGAGGCGCTCGCCGCCGGCTACCGCCTTATCGACACCGCGCAGGCCTACGGCAACGAGGAGGGTGTCGGCGCCGGAGTACGCGCAAGCGGCGTGCCGCGCGACGAGGTCTTCATCACCAGCAAGGTCTGGGTCTCGAACATGAACTACGAGCGCGCCGCCGCCTCGATCGACGAGACGCTAGCGAAGCTCGGGACCGACCACGTCGACCTCATGCTGCTCCACCAGATGATGGGCGACTACCCGGGCGCCTGGCGCGCCCTCGAGGATGCCTACCATGCGGGCAAGATCCGCACGATCGGCGTATCGAACTGTTATCCCGAGCGCCTTGTTGACCTCTGTACGCTCGCCGAGGTACCGCCTGCGGTCAACCAGATCGAGACGCATCCCTTCCGCCAACAGGACGCTGCGCATGAGGTCATGGAACGTTTCGGTGTTGTCCATGAGGCGTGGGCGCCGTTCGCCGAGGGCAAAAACGGGATCTTCTCCAATGAAGTTCTCACCGCAATTGCCTCCAAGCACGGCAAGACGCCCGCTCAGGTGGTGCTGCGCGCGCTCATCCAGAAAAACGTTGTCGTCATTCCCAAGACCGTGCACCCCGATCGCATGACAGAAAACATCGACGTCTTCGATTTCGAGCTGGACGCCCAAGACATGGCCGCATTCGCCGCACTCGAGGACCCCACCTTCCCGCGCATCTTTGATCACTTCGACGTGGATACGGTGAGCTGGATGCTCGGCGACCTGGTGAAGACCCAGCAGCTCGGAGGCGCCACGCTGTACTAAACAGCCTCTTCACGCAGGCACGGGCGCGGCGCCTAGTCGCGCCCGAACGCGTCCCAGATGAGCGCCACGATGCCACAGACCATGCCGCCCACGGGCCACGCGACCCAAAACCAGGCGGCAGATGTCCCCTGCGGCTCGAACGCATCCGGGTTTGATGAGGTAAGCACGGGGGCAAACAACAGCCCGAGACCCACGATGGTGGCCAGAATCATGATGACGCCGCAGACCGCACCCAACTTGTCGCCGCGGCGCTTCTGCGCGATCAGGACGTCGCGCCGTGCCTCATCAAGCTCGAGGTTCATGATCTCCTCGATCTCAAGATCCTCGCCCACGCTCTTGTTGTACTCCGCCACGTTCGTGCGACCGAGCAGCATGCCGCCACGAACAATCCACCACACGCCCAGGGCAATAAAGAGCATGAGGAAGAAAAGCGCCCAGTTCTCCGCCGTCTTCTCAAGCATGAGCAAGCTTCCGATGCCAGCAAAAATGAAGGCGACACCGGCAATGAGCGATGTCGAGAACGTCTTGCGGGCGGCCGTACGGTCTTCTTCAGTGTAGAAGTCCTCAACGAACGGATGGGCCTTCTGGAACGCCGCATGATCCATCCCCGCAGGCACAAGGAAGGCGAGTCCGGCAAGGATGCCCGCGAGCACGATGATCACGAACAGGCCGTCGCGCCCGTTCCAAGATGCAAGCTCAGCCGAGCCCTCGAACAACAAGCCAAACGCAATACCCAGAAGAATGACTGCAACGCCCGTGGGGATCTTCCACGCCATCTTGAGCTGGTGTTCCTCATACCCGCAGATATCCTGCGGGGGACCTGCGGGCACCTGTGCCACCGCAGGAGAGGCCGTTTGTTCGTCGACGTCCGTCGGAGCAGCAGCACGTGCAGCAAGGTCGCCTGTCACCAAATCGTCGAGCGTGCAGCCGAAAATCTGGCACATCTTGAGGAGTTTGTCGAGCTCGGGCGTCGCCCGCTCGGCCTCCCACTTGGTGACGCTTTGGCGGGAAACACCCAGAAGCATGGCGAGCTGTTCTTGAGTCATATTGCGCTCGGCGCGCAGATGTTGAAGATTGTTGCGAAAACTCATTACGGTGCCTCTCTGTCGAGCCCGGGGCGCAGCGCCGCAGCGCCCCCGAATGTTCGTATCAATCTTGCCGGCACCAAAAAGTCTAGGGTGGCGCACACCGCCATTCTACCAACCACCGGTACGCAAATGAGCAAGATTCAGGCAACCAAAAAGCGCCCCACGGTTGCGAGGCGCAGGTAGCTGGCTTGTTATCGTATGACAGCCGACTAGGGACGAGCGTGCGGGACGCGCTTTGGCGTGGGCACGCGAAAGAGGCCGTGACGGTTGCAGCAAGCGTACATGATGCCGGACATCCCTATGCGAAAACGAACCGCCGCCTCCTGCTCGGGATAGAGCTTTTTGATTGTGGCGCCATCCGAAGTGACGTAGGCGATGAATGTAATGAAATGGTCTTTTGTCATAGGGTGGTCGAGCGTAACGTACCACTCGTCCTCTACACGCTCGACTTTGATGCGGTGTTCCTCATCGGGCTCTTCCGCCTCAAGCGGAACCAGATTCACACCACAGCACGAGAACGCTCCCTCTCCAAGGGCGTACACCACGTTGCCACAGATAGGGCACACGTAGAACTTCGCACGCAGGGGATTTCCCGCCCGGTTGGCATTCTGGCGAACATCGCCTGTGAGAAGCTCAGCCACCGAGACACCAAGCGCAGTAGCAAGTGACTCCACAAGCGAGATATCGGGAAGGCCGCGCCCCGATTCCCACTTCGATACCTCCTTATCCGTCACGCCAACAGCCTCAGCAAGGGAACGTTGCGTGAGCGCGCGCTTCTCGCGCAGAACTTTGATGGTTTCTGCCGTGATATAGGTTCCCATAGATCCTCTTCCGGTTGATATGCGGCGCATCGTCGCCGCTCTGCCGTTAGAGTATGCGGGACTCCCCCACCGCGCGCCACCTACGGACCGTAGATACGCGTCCGCCCTACGCGTCCTTCGCGGTTTTCTTTTGCACGATGACGCCGGCTATGGTAAGAACAATCGTGGCGATAAGCAGCGTCTGGGCGTTCGCCTCAGAGAAGGGGCCGGAGATGTAGGCGGACAGCTCCTCAAACGTCTCTGCGGGGTAGCCGGGCATTGCAATATCGGCGAGCGCGACCCACTTCGTCAACAGGGCAAGGCCGTTGGTAGCGATAAGCGTCGCGCCCGCATAAGCAGTGCTGAGCCGAATGAACAGATCGCACCAGCGCAGCGCGGCGAGTCCCACGAGCACCGCAGACCCGAGCATGATGATGGCGAGATACGATGACGCCTCGCCCGGCAGCAGCATGGCGATAAGAAAGCCAAGGGCCGCACCGGCGAAGGCGCCGACCAAAAAGACGCCCGCCTTATAGGCGAAGCGGGAGAGCAGCGCCGCTGCGATGCCCAAAGCCGCAGCGATACCAAAAGCGACCGGAGAGCCATCACCCGCAGTGAGTGCGACGTTGAAGACGCCCACGAACACAAGGATGCCGAGCACCACGTAGAACAGACGCTTGCCAAAGAAACAGGCAGCGGCGCCGATAGCAACATTCGCCAAGATATAGAGCAGGACAAACTCCACAACGGTCCCCTTCGTTCGATATCAAAACTCCCAGATTATAGCCGCAGCATGAGCCATGCACCAGGCACAACGCCTTGGATAAAGGAGCAGTCGAAACGAGGAGGCGTCCATGCTATCCAAGGCGCGCGCCGTACCAGTCTTCGATCATATGGCGAGCAATGGAGGCGCGACCGGGAAGCTCGAGCTCTCCCGCGGCAACGGTGCGAGCAAGCTCCACCCGTGTGAACCAGCGCGCATCGCTCACCTCTTCATGATCGACGTGAATCTCATCGCTTACCGCACGAGCCGTGAACCCCAACATAATCGACGAGGGAAACGGCCACGCCTGCGAGCCCAGATAGTGCACCTCGCCAAGCGGGATGCCCACCTCTTCCATCGCCTCACGGCGCACGGCGTGCTCCAAGCTCTCCCCTGCCTCGACAAATCCAGCAGATACCGAGAAAAAGCGGTCGCGCCACGCCGTGTTGTGCTGCAGCAGGATGCGATCGTGCTCGTCGATAATCGAGGTGATAATCGCCGGTTCGATCCGCGGGAACAGCAACCGCTCCGTATCCTCGGGATTGGCGCAGGTCTGCGCCCACCCAGCAAGCGCGGGGCGCACCGGTGAGCCGCATGCGGGGCAGAACCGCTGGTTGCTGTGCCACATGCTCACCGCCACAGCACTCGTGGCAAGCCCGGCGTCACGCACCGAGGCGCACGGCGCAAACGAGCGGAGCTCGACCCAATCGTGCGCTGCAAGCAGCCGCTGAAACAGCGGTGGCCGATACGCATCAAGCTCGCTATCGGCACCTGCTCCGCCCTGCAGCCGCGTATCGAAAGCGCGCGTGATATCGAGCGCAAGATACGGCACCTCGGGCGAGCACGCCCGATCGACGCCAAGATAGATTACGAGACATCCCGGCTGGCGCGCTGCATCGCGCAGGTCGCGCGCAGCGAGGAGTGCAAGCCCCATCGCGCCTGTGGGCGGCTCGGCGTCGGGGCGGGGCGCCGCCGGATCGGCGGCACAATCAAGCGCCTCCGGTGCATGCGCACCCACCCGCTTAGGAACCGCAACCAACCCGTTGTGCACGAGCATAACGCGCGTCGCCGCGTCGTCGAGCAGGTGCTCGATAAGCCCCTCCTCGCCGCGGCGCGCCACGTCATAGTCAACGGCACTCTGGGCAAGCGGCAGCCTGCTCATGAAATCCATCATCGTTTGCATACCGCCTTCCACATCTATCCGAGGGCCACGTCGAGCACCATCATCACGACAAAACCCACGATGACACCGAGCGTGCCCACGTTGGAATGCTCGCCCAGGTGAGCCTCGGGTATGAGCTCCTCGACCACCACGTAGATCATCGCGCCCGCGGCAAACGAGAGCAGCCACGGCATGTAGGGGGCGATCCATCCGCTCGCAAGCACCACCAAGACGCCGAAGATGGGTTCGACGATGCCCGAGAGGCTACCGACCGCAAACGCCTTGGCCCGGCTGAACCCTTCGCGTCGCAGCGGCAGCGAGACCGCCGCGCCCTCGGGCGCGTTCTGCAGCCCGATGCCGAGGGCCAACGCAAACGCCATACCCAAATACGCCTCACCCGCCGCACCCGGCGTCTGCGAGGCCATCGCAAAGAGCAGGCCCACGCTCATGCCCTCGGGGATGTTGTGGAGCGTGACCGCCGAGACCAGCAACGTGGTCCGCTTCCAGCTGCTAGGCATGCCCTCGGGGTCCTGTGCGTCCGCATGCAGGTGAGGCAGCAGCGTATCGAGCGCAATGAGAAATGCCACGCCTAACAGGAAACCGCCCGCCGCGGGAATCCACCCAATCTGTCCGAGCTCCTCCGCCTGCTCGATCGCGGGATTCAGCAGCGACCACACGCTCGCGGCAATCATCACACCTGCCGCAAATCCCAAGAAGATGCGGTTCGCAAGCGCGCCCTCCTTCGCGCCGGAACGCGTGAAGAGCACCACGGCCGCGCCGACGGTGGTCATAAGCCACGTGAAGCCGCATCCAAGCGCGGCCCACGAAAGCGCCTGCAGCATGCTGGCATCGAGCATACCCATCCCATCTCTCAAACATCCCGACGCACGCGGGCACCCGTCCAGGCGGCCGCGTGCGCCCCAGCTTACACCACGTTACTCAAACCGGCTGATGAAGTTCTCGACGGCGTCGAGGCACGCATCCGGATGCGTGAGGTTCGCCATGTGCGGCGCCCCCTGAATAAGCGTCCACTCACACCCCGGAATGAGGTCAACGCCCTCCTTGATAGTGTAGGGCGTGCCCTCATCGTCGGTGCCGGAAAGCGCCATGCACGGCACGCGCACGCCCTTCACGCCCTCGCGGATATCCCAATCCTTCATCTTGCCGGTGCAGACGAACTCGCTTGCGCCTTGCATGACCATGTAGCACTCACCGGTACCGGCATTGGAGTCCAGCACGTCCTGAGGATAGTCACGCTCATAGAAGCCAACCACGTGGCGCTTGTAGTACTCGTCGGCTGCCGCGGCAGCGGCGGGTGTCGTGTAATCGCCCGTGCGCTCCGCCTCCATGAGGGCATCTTGCATCTCGGCAGGCAGATATTGGATAAGCCGGCGCGCCTCGGAGAGCCAGGTGTCGATATAGACGGGCGAGCTGTTAATCACAAATGACCGCACGCCCGTATCGTCTTTCATCATGCAAAGCAGGCCCAGCATACCTCCCCATGAGTTGCCAAAGAGGTGGATGTCATCGAGCCCCAGTGCCTTGCGCACCGCATAGAACTCATCCATCCACAGCTCGTAGGTGTAGAACTCGTCTTCCTGATGCGGGATGGCGCTCTTACCGCATCCAATTTGGTCGTAGAACACCACGGCGCGCCCCGCGCGGTCGGCAAGCTGGCCATAGGTGAGCAGGTAGTTGTGGCACATACCCGGACCACCGTGCAGCACCAGCAGCGGCTTCTTGCCCGCCGCGGGCTCATCGGGCGTGAAGGTCTTGCAGTAGGTCTTGAATCCAGCATAGTCGACATAGGTTTCGGTGATGCGCGCCATGGCAACTCCTTCGTGTTCGTGCTGACCCGATATCCTCAAGCTTACCCGCTTCACCTTGCATGCAAGCCGCAACGGCAATCTGACATGAAAACGCAGCCTGTCCACGCGCATTGCTTACGAATCACTCGCGATTTTCTTACGATTCGCTGAAGCCTGCATGCCCGCGCGCTCCATGGGAGATACTGACCGGTTGACATATTGTCAACAGATACGAATCGGAAGGTCAGCATGGGTACCGCTGCGCGCATCTTCATCCGCGATCTCAATCGCATCCTGCACAACCCCGCCGCCGTCATCATCATGATCGGCGTGTGCCTCATCCCCTCGCTCTATGCCTGGATCAACATCCTTGCCAACTGGGATCCTTACGCCAATACCGCCACCGTGCCGGTCAGCGTCGTCATCGAAGACGAGGGCGCCGAGATCCCCGGCATGGGGCAGATGAACGCCGGCGAGCTCGTACGCGAACGCTTGGAGGAAAACCATCAGCTTGCGTGGACATTCGTGGATTCAGAGGATGCGGCACGCGAAGACGTGGAGTCGGGGCGCAGCTATGCGGCGTTCATCATCCCTCGCGACTTCACGGCAACACTTGCCGGCGTACTCGACGGCAAGGCGGAACCGGCAAAGATCGCCTACTACGTAAACGAGAAGGCCAATGCCATCGCACCCAAGGTGACCGACACCGGCGCGACCGAGCTCGAAAGCCAGATCTCGGAGGAGTTCACGCGCACGGTGGGCGAGGTGGCAACCGAGAAGCTCTCGGGAGCGGCGGCGCAAACGCGCGACGGCGCGGTCACAGCCGGGGCAAGCGCCGCGCAGACCCTGCACGATACGAGCTCGTCGCTCTCAGAACTCACGACATCACTTGCCGGTATGGACGACACCATCGCGACATCCCGTGCCGCCATCAGCAGTGCCCGCACCTCCCTTGCCGATATGGGAGACCAGACCACGAGTCTTGCGCAGACGCTTGACGGCGCACTCGACGAGCTCGCAACAGCTCGAACGGGCACTCAGACGCTCGCCGGCCAGCTCACCCAAGCGATGAGCGCGGGCGCGGGCGAGATCGCCGGCATCTCGTCAACCGCTGCATACGATATCGGTGCGCTGGCGGGAGACGTGGGCTGGGCGCAAGGAAAGCTCGACGGCACCATCGCGCAGGTCAAAGCCCTCAACGCCACGCTTGAGGATATCCTCGCCTCACTCCAAAACATGAACCAAGACGGCGAGACGTCGTCCGGCGACAACGCAGGCCTCAGCGACCAGATAGCCACCCTCGAGAAGCTCCTTAAGGCCCAACAGGAGCATCTCGATCGCCTCCAGCAGCTTTCGGACGACATCAAGGCGGCATCCGATACCACGCGCGGGCTCACCACCTCGGTCACCAACGCGATCCAAAACGGCTCCCAAGGCATTACCGACCTCGAAGGACAGCTTTCCGGCTCGGCGCTGCCGGGCGTATCGAGCGCGCTGGACACCTTCGCCGAGATGGGCGGCCAGGCAACGGGATCGCTCGGAGCGCTCGCCCCCGCGGCAGACCAGGCGAGCTCCCTGCTCCAACAGCTCGATGATGTGCTCGGACAAACCGAGACGACCATCGATGACGTCTCAGCAACCCTCTCAGCGGCCAGCGAACGCATCGGCACGCTGGCAGGCGATGTCGACGCGCTGCAAAGCTCGCAGGCGATGCGCGCGCTGCAAGACCTCGTCCAGCTCGATCCCAAGCGCCTAGGCGAGCATCTTGCATCGCCGGTTGATGTGGCGATGCAGGCGGTCTTTCCCGTCGCGAACTACGGCTCGGGTGTTGCCCCGTTCTACACCAACCTGGCGCTCTGGGTGGGCGGCTTCGTACTCGTCACCATCTACAAGCTGGAAGTCGACACCGAGGGCATGGGCCGCGTGCGCCCTTGGCAGGCGTATCTGGGACGTTGGATGCTGCTTGCCGTGCTCGGCCAAGCACAGGCCATCATCTGCTGCACAGGCGATCTGGTGCTGGGCGTGCAATGCGTCTCGCCCGCCGCCTTCATCGTCGCCGGTATGGCGGCATCGCTCACGTACGTCCTCGTCGTGTACTCCCTTGCCGTGGCATTCAAACATATCGGCAAGGCACTCGGCGTGCTGCTCGTGGTGCTACAGATCCCGGGAGCTGCGGGCACCTACCCCATCGAGATGATGCCGGGCTTCTTCCAAGCGCTCCATCCATGGCTGCCTTTCACATACGGCATCGATGCCATGCGCGAAGCCGTCGCCGGATTCTATGGCGATTACTATCTCACGAACCTGCTGGCGCTCCTCATGTTCTGCGTGCCCGCGCTCGCCATCGGCTTGGGTGCACGCAAGCGGCTGCTGGCTATCAACACGCTGTTCGACCATACGCTCGCCCGCACCGACCTGATGGTCTCGGAGCATATCCACGCCGGAGAGCACCTCGCCGCGGGAACGCTCTTCGCCGACCCCGCACGCGCCACGCGCTTCGAGTGCGCCTACCCCCGCCTCGTGCGACGCGGTCTTGCCGTGCTCGCCGGCGTACCACTCGCGCTGTTAGCACTCCTGTTCATCCTGCCGGAGAAGCTGCCGCTGCTTATCCTGTGGATCGCATCGCTCGTGGGCACCTGCACCTACCTCATCGTCGTGGAATACCTGCATGAACGCGCTCGAGGCGCTCATGCCGCCAACGCTCGCGGCAAGCATGCTGCCGTCTCCGCCGAAAGGGCGTGATCTTATGAAGCATATCGTCGATCTCATCCGTCGCGACGCACGCCATGCCCTGGCAAGCGCCATCGGTATCGTGGTGCTCGTGGGCATCATGGTGGTACCCTCGTTCTACGCATGGTTTAATATCGCGGGCAGCTGGGACCCGTACGGCAACACGGACGCGCTCAACATCGCCGTGGCAAACGAGGATGCGGGATATTCCAGCGAGCTCGTACCTGTTGCGCTCAACCTCGGCGACCGCGTTGTCGCCAACCTCATGCGCTCGGATTCCATCGGCTACGTTGCCGCCTCGCGCGAAGAGGCGCTCGAAGGGGTGCGCGCGGGCACATATTACGCCGCGGTTATCATTCCCGAGAACTTCTCCTCCTGTTTGCTCAGCACACTGAGCGACACGCCGCAGCAAGCCCAGGTCGCGTTCTATCAAAACCAGAAGGAGAATGCCATCGCGCAGATCGTCACGAACAAAGCGGCGAGTGCCGTGGAGCGCGACATCGACCGGAGCTTCTCTGAAGCCGTTACCGATGTTGGTGCCGGCGCCCTCGCCGAGCTCGCCTCTTTCATGGACGATGACCAGCTGGCGCAAGCGGCCGCGAAGCTCGATGACGCGCTCGCAGGATCAAGCCAGACCCTTACCGACGCATCCGGGGCGGCACGCTCCTTCTCCGGTATCATCGACACCTCGCAAGCGCTGCTCGGCACCGGTACCGGTGCGCTTGAAGGAGGCCTCACTGCAAACAGCACCGTGACGAGCGATCTGCGCGACAGCGCTGAGAGCCTCGCAGACCTCGACAGCACCATCGACGACGCGCTCGCCGGCGTCGATGCGGCGCTTCAAACAGGATCTGATGACCTCGATGAGGTGCGCGAGGCGATCGACGGCGCCATTGACACCATAAGCACTCAGTCGAGCGATCTCTCGGATGCCCTCAGCGAAGCAAAAAGCGATATCGACCAGTACATCACGACACTCGAGGAGGTTTCGACCGCACTCGAGGATAAGGCAGCCGCGCTGGAACAGCGCGAGCAAACGCTCCCCGCGGATTCCCCGGCCTATGCGGCGGTTCACGCCGAACGGACCGCCCTTGAGAACGTGAACACCCGCATCGAAGCGATACTCACCGAGCTCACGGACCTTTCGACCGGACTCGAAACAACAATTGGCGACCTTGCACAGGCCGCAACCGATGCCGAAGACGCCCGTTCGCAGCTCGCCAGCATGGTCGACACCGCAGCAACGAGCCTCGAGGACGCGCGGAGCACCTACGACACCTCGCTCAAGGGCACCCTCACGAATCTCGCAACCGATATCGACAGCGCCGCCGAGAACATCGACACGCTGCTCGATGACGCCGATGGTGCCATGTCTGCCGCCGGCCAGGCCATCACCGGCGCGCGCACCCAACTCTCCGATGCGGCATCGACCCTCGCCGCGACTGCCGACGATCTTGAGGGCGGCGCCATGCGGCTCTCAGACCTGCAAACGCAGCTCGACGAGGCGCTTGCATCCTCCAACATGGATGAGGTGCGCGCCATCCTCGCTGCAACCCCCAATGCGCTCGGCGCGTTCGTGTCCCAGCCGGTCGAGATGGATCGCCATGCCGTCTTCCCTGTCGAAAACAACGGCTCGGCCATGACACCGTTTTACACGGTCCTTTCGATCTGGATTGGAGGCGTGGTGCTCGCAGCGCTGGTCAAAACCGCCCCGAGCACGCGCGCGCTCGCTGAGACAGGTTGCAGCGAACGTCAAGCGTACCTGGGCAGGCTCGTGTTCTTCTGCGTGCTTGGCATCGCGCAGGCGCTCACCATCTGCGCGGGCGACCTATGGTATCTCGGCGTCCAATGCGTACACCCCGCGCTCTTTTTACTTGCCGGATGCGTTACCTCGATCGTGTTCGTGAACATCATCTTCGCGCTTGCCGCCACCTTCGGCGATGTGGGAAAGGCGGTCGCCGTGATCCTCATGGTGATGCAGGTAGCGGGCGCGGGCGGCACGTTCCCGCCTCAAATGCTGCCGGCACCCTTCCAAGCTATCTACCCTTGGCTTCCGTTCGTACATGCCGAGGGCGCCATGCGCGCCGCCATGTTTGGCCTCTACGGCAACGACTTCTGGATCGAGTTCGCCCTGCTGGTCAGCTATCTCGTACCGGCGCTCGTGCTTGGACTCGCCTTGCGCAAACGCGCGGCGCGGTTGAACGAACGCATGGAGCATGCACTCGAGTCGACGCATATCATGTAGCGGCTCGCGCTTCGAGCACGCGCTTGCGCCAATGCTGCGGCGAGCAGCCAACACAGCGTTCAAACGCAACGGTGAAACTTGAGGCGCGCTGATAGCCAACCGCCGCAGCGATCTCGCCCACGCTCATGACATCGTCCTCGAGCAGATACGCCGCGCGTTCCATGCGCACGCGTCTGACAAAAGAGCCCAGGCCCTCCCCCGTCTCGCGTCGAAACGCCGCGCAAAGCCGCGTGCGGCTGACCAAAAGATCGCGAGCAATGCGGTCGAGCGAGAGATCCTCGTCCAGGTGCTGCACCACCAGATGACGCGCTGCGCGAACAAGCCGTGCCTGCGCGAGCGTGCCCGCCGCCCGCTCGGCTCGCTCACGCTCCGCATACCAGCCAATCGCAAGCGTCGCAACGGCATCGGCACCCACGGCCAGACGCCGCTCGTCAAGCATCGCTCCGCCGAAGAGAGGGCTTAGCGAGCGCAGCAATCCATCCAAGGCAAGCTCCGGCCCTCCCACGCAGGCATCACCCGCCGTATTGATCAGCTCGCGTGCGCAGGCAGCCCCGGCACCCTCCCGCGCATCGAACCACGTTGGCAAAAATGTGACCGAAACGGCGTCCTGCACGCTTCCGGCGCGCAGCGGGTAACTCCGTTCATAGCGATCCTGGCCAAAAACAGCAACGTTACCCGTCTCATGCGGATCTCCGGGCTGCACCACCGGACAGAGCGCCAGGCTGTCAGCAGAAAGCGTGCTCACGCAGAGCCCAAGCACGCCTCGTTCCTCGAAACGAATGTCGCGCTTGATGCGGATGCGGTGCGAGACCACCGCGCCCGCGCGCCCCAACGGACATACCACTACCCGAGCATCTACGCGCTCGTTCGAAACGCCTCCCGCAAGCGCGGCGCCGCAGCATTTGAGCGCTATGCCGAACTGCTCTACCTGCGGCAGATACAGGTCCTCGATCGCATGCGAAAACGAACTGTTTCGAATTCGTCCCAATCTCCGCTCCAATAGTTAGCCTAAGGTTACTTGAATGATACGGTAGCGGAGATATCCGTACAAGCGATTGGAGGCACTCTCATGGCATCCTCTTCCGGGACGGGCGCGAGCAAAACGCCGAATCCCTTGACACAGCTGCTCGGCTTCGCCGGAGAGCGGCGCATGCTCACCTATCTGGGCTGTGCGCTCTCAGCAGTCTCGATGCTTGTGAGCTTCGGCCCCTACATCTGCATCTGGTTCGTAGCACGCGACCTCATCGCCGTGGCACCAGACTGGGGCGCAGCGACAGGCATCGCGGCCTATGGCTGGTGGGCATTCGGTCTCGCAGTAGCGAGCATCCTCATCTACTTCGCCGGCCTTATGTGCACACACCTCGCAGCGTTTCGCTGCGCGTCCAACATGCGCAAGCGCGCCACCAATCACCTCATGCATGCAAGTCTGGGCTACTTCGACACGCACGCGAGCGGAGCGCTGAGGCGCGTGGTAGACGGCTGCGCCGCCGAGACCGAGGCGCTCCTCGCACATAAGCTGCCCGACACCGCGGGGTCGGTGGCCATGATCATAGGCATGCTCGCACTTTTCTTCGTCTTCGATTGGCGGCTCGGCCTCGCCTGCCTCGCTTCCGTCGTCATATCCCTCGCCTGCATGTTCTATATGATGGGCGGGGCGCGGCATGGACTTCATGACGCGCTACATGGAGTCACTCGTCAAGATGAACAAGACCGGCACCGAGTACGTGCGCGGCATCCCCGTGGTCAAGGTCTTCCAGCAAACGGTCTATAGCTTCCGCGCGTTCCACGACGCCATCGAGGAGTTCACGCGCCTCGCGCAGGACTACGCCGTCAAATGGTGTCAGACGCCGCAGTCGCTCTCGCTCACGGTCATCAACGGGCTGGCGATGTTTCTGGCCCCGGCGGCGATCCTTATCGCCCCGGGCGAGGGCAACTTCGCCGGTTTTCTCGTCAACTTCGCGTTCTACACCATCTTCTCGGCCGTGATCCCCACCGCCATGACGCGTGTGATGTTCATCTCGGACGCCGTGCAATCCGCCGCCGACGCGGTAACGCGCGTGAGCGAGGTGCTCGCAGCTCCCGTTATCGAGGCGCCGAGCTCGCCCAAGACACCTCAGGGCAACGCCATCCGCTTCGAGGACGTGAGCTTCACGTACGAGGGTGCCGAGCAGCCCGCGCTCGACCATGTGAGCTTCGAGGTCCCCGCAGGTTCCACGGTGGCGCTTGTGGGTCCCTCCGGCGGTGGCAAGACCACCGCGGCAAGCCTGGTGCCGCGCTTCTGGGATACGGGCTCCGGACGCGTGGAGGTCGGCGGTGTGGATGTGCGCAACATAAACCCGCACGTCCTCATGGACCGCGTAGCCTTCGTCTTCCAGGCAAACCGTCCCTTCAAGGAAACCATCCTGGAGAATGTCCGCGCAGCGCGCCCCGATGCTTCGCGCGACGAGGTGCTCGAAGCGCTTTCCGCCGCGCAATGCGACGATATTCTAGAGAAGCTGCCACAGGGCGTTGACACGCTCGTAGGCGCGGGCGGCACCTACCTCTCCGGCGGTGAAGTGCAGCGCCTCATGGTTGCGCGCGCGATCCTCAAAGACGCCCCCGTAGTGGTGCTCGACGAGGCAACAGCCTTCGCCGACCCCGAAAACGAAGCAAAGATCCAGGCGGCCTTCAAGCGGCTCGCCCGCGAGCGCGACGGCGAGCCCCGCACCGTTCTCATGATCGCGCATAGGCTCTCCACCGTGCGCGGCGCCGACAAGATCATCGTGCTCGAGCAGGGGCACGTAGCCGAGCAGGGTACCCATGACGAACTCGTGCAAGCGGGCGGCCTCTACGCGCGCATGTGGGCAGATTACGAGAAATCCGTGAGCTGGCGCATTTCGAGCGCCCAGGAGGTGGCTTAAGTGAGCATCCAGGAGAAATACGCCCTCACCGACGAGGGCATGAGAAACGTCAAGCTCGGCACCTTCTGGACGGCAGCGTCGAACCTCACCATGTTCGGCGGCGTAGGCATCATCTACACACTGGGGAGCGACTTCGTGGCGCACCTCACCGAGGGCGCGCCGCTGCCCGGCCTCGGCTCCTACGCACCGGCTATCGTCATCTTCGCCGTAGTGCTCTTCGTAACCGAGTACCTCGCCTATTACTACCAGTACGGCGTCATCTACAAAGAAAGCGGCCGCCAGCGCATCGGCCTCGCCGAGCGCCTGCGCAAGCTGCCGCTGTCGTTCTTCGGCCAACGCGACCTCGCCGACCTCACCGAGACCCTCATGACCGACGTCAAGACCACCGAGCACGCCTATAGCCACGTACTGCCAGAGCTCTACGGCGCCTACATCACGCTCGCTGTGGCAGCGGTGGGGCTGTTCGCTTTCGATTGGCGGCTCGCACTCGCGTCGCTGTGGAGCTGCCCGGTAGGCCTCGCCATCCTCTTTGGGGCACGTTCGGCACTCCAACCCATGATGGAGGCCACGCGCATGCGCGGCCTCGCCACCTCGGAAGACATCCAGGAAGCGCTCGAGTGCGCACGCGAGGTACGCGCCACCAACCAGGAGGAGCGTTATCTGGAGCACATCTTCAACCATATCGACGAGGCCGAGCACCAGGCGACGCGCTCCGAGATCGCCTGTGGCATCGCTGTCAACGGCGCCCAGATCGTGCTCAGACTGGGACTCGCCACCACGCTTCTGGCAGGTGCCGGCTTCATCATGGACGGCAGCTGCACATTCATGATGCTCTTCGCCTTTTTGCTGGTAGTCAGCCGCATCTATGCGCCCTTCGATCAGTGTCTCATGCTCATCGCCGAGCTCTTCTCAGCTAAGACTGCCGCAGCGCGCATGAAGAGCTTCTACGAGGAACCACTCGCTGAGGGAGGTGACTCCTACGCGCCCATCGGACATGACGTCTCGTTCGAGCACGTGGGCTTTTCCTACCACGATGGCGAGCAGGTGCTCGACGACGTGACGTTCACCGCACGCGAGGGCGTAACCGCGCTCGTGGGACCAAGCGGCTCGGGCAAGTCCACGTGCGCGCGCCTCGCCTGCCGGCTCTGGGACGCCACCTCGGGCCGCGTGACCGTGGGCGGTGTGGATGTGTCCAGCGTGGACCCGGAGGTCCTGCTCGCCGACTTCGCCGTGGTCTTCCAAGACGTGCTGCTCTTCGACGACACGGTCATGGGTAACATCCGCTTGGGCCGGCGCGACGCCACCGACGAAGAGGTGCTCGCTGCGGCGCGCGCCGCCAACTGCGATGAGTTCGTGGGTCGTCTGCCGCAGGGTTACGACACCCTAATCGGCGAGAACGGCAGCCGCCTTTCCGGCGGCGAGCGCCAGCGCATCTCCATCGCGCGCGCCCTGCTCAAGGGTGCGCCGATCGTGCTCTTGGACGAGGCCACGGCGAGCTTGGATGTGGAGAACGAGACCGAGGTTCAGGAGGCACTTTCGAATCTGCTTGCCGGCAAGACCGTCATCGTGATCGCCCACCGCATGCGCACCGTCATGAGCGCGGATAAGATCGTGGTACTCGAGGACGGTCGCGTGGCAGAGCAGGGCGCTCCCGCCGAGCTCATGGCGGCAGGTGGCCTCTTCGCCCGCATGGTGACCCTCCAGACTGAAAGCGCTGCCTGGGCGTTGTAAGGCACCACCCGCTGGAAGGCGCCGTGCTACAGCGGCGCCTTCCGACAACCTTCGCCTAGGCAAAATGCCGCATAGAGGGGAAGCTCGCGAATCTCACGCCCGCTGCCATCTGTGCCTCGGCTAAAGTCACGTTCGGAAAGCACTACGGCATACGGGGATCGAGCATGATCCATGAACGTCGCCAGCGTGCGCATCCGCACGTTTCGAGCGGATTTGACCTCAATCGGAATAATCCTCATCTGATCATCCTGCAGCACGAAGTCCAGCTCGCCTGCACCGCCCCAAGACGATGGCGAAACCCAGTAGAACGTCTGCAGGTCATTCGCTGCAAGCGCCTGCATGACCGCGTTCTCGGCAAGGGCGCCGCGGAAGTCCGCAGATACCGGCAAGGTCGATGAGGATTCCGCCTCGAGCCACAGGCGCGGGTTGACGGCAAGTTTGTAGAACATGAGCCCTGTGTCCGCTAGGTACACTTTAAAGAAACTTCCCTTGTCCTCGTCATACGGAACGAGCGGCGCTTCGGTGCATGTGGCCAGCTCGTTCACCGACACCATTCCCGCGCCCGCAAGCCAGTCGATGGGCTCCATGAGCTTGGTTCGCCGGCCACCGCGCTCCACCTCAGCATACTTTAATTTCTTCGTCGAGGCGCGCAGAAGCTGCGCATTTCCCGCTTAAGCTGAGGATGGCAGCATATCATGTTCCGATAGTCGCGTGAACGACGCAGCGAGCACACGGACGCCGCAATCACCTTGAAAAGATGCAGGTAGATGCTGTGTAAAGAACTCTTGACGCGCGTTTCTCGCCCCGCGGCGCCCGGTGTCGGGACCCTTTGATGGTACGATTCCGCGAGACGTGCCATGGTCTGGCCCGTAAGGGGCCGCACCGAGGAGGCCGGAGGGAGAGCTGGCATGGAGATCGGCAGGAGGATACGCGAGCTGCGCACGGCGCACGGGATGTCGCAGGACGACCTCGCGGCGCGCGTGTACGTGAGCCGCCAGACGATCAGCTCGTGGGAGAACGGCAAAACCTACCCCGACGTCCAGAGCCTGCTTCTGCTCTCCGATATCTTCGACGTGACCGTGGACTCCCTCATCAAAGGAGATGTGGACACCATGACCGAGACCATCGACCGCGACGTTCAAACCATGAAGCGCCTGAGCTACGTGATGACTGTCTTCATATTGCTTATGGTAGCGGCGCTCATTTGGCTTTCCGTGCAGCTCAGTGTTTGGGACTGGTCGCTTGAGCAGACCGTGCCCACGGCGGTTCTCGCCCTCGTGCTCTGGGGCGTCGCCATGTTCGCGGCGGCATGGGCGGACCGTATCAAGCGCGACCACGACCTCATTACCTATCAGGAGATCCTTTCCTTCTGGTATGGGGAGCCGGTAGACCGCGACACCGAGCGCGGCCGCCGCGAACGGGCGATTCCGGGCTGGATGCGCGCCGTGCGCTCTGTCGGCATGGTGGTCCTCGCTGCCGCGGTCGGCTACCTGTGCGCCCGCTACGGCGTCCAGCTTCTGCAGGGGCTCCTCGGCTAGGGGCGGCCCCTTTGGGCTGCGGACTACCCTCGACGGTAAGCGGGCGGTGGTGGGGTGTGGGCTGTTCTGGCCCCGCCCGGCTTAGGCTGCAAAAGCCCTTGACGCCACTCGGATTTTTGCGCGGCTCTCATGCCCAGCGCCGCAGCGTCGGCAGCACGGCTCCGAGGAGCGAGGCCGCCTCGTCGACGGTCCACCCCATCGCCTCGGCCATGCGCGG
>CALUIM010000013.1 GCA_944320725.1 uncultured Coriobacteriaceae bacterium
ACGTCCAAGTTCGTCGCGCTCAGGTTCCATGATGACCTCCTTTGTCGTGGCGGGTTTCCCGCCGGGTTCTTCCGCGTATCCTCGCGGCTTCACTAATGAGGTCGAAAGAAGGGTGTCCGTTTCGAAAGAAATTCCGATTCGATCCATTTTTTACGTACGGGCGAACTTTTGCCGTGGGCTAAGAAGGAAAGGCTTCGAGTTTCAGGATCTCGTTTTCGATATCGACCTTATATACCTGCTTGCGGTCTTCTACCTGGTTGCGGTACATGCTGTCAAGGCTCATGGTCCAGCCGATGAGGGGCGAACGCCTATCCTTCATGCGATTCATCTGCTGATTGGGGTCGGCTAGCAGCTTTTTGGATGATCCCCTCTTCATGTAATTCATGATGGAGATAAGCTGCCATACCCCCTCCTGCGTTTCCTTTATGCCGAAGGCGTTTTTCAGCTTGGCGACGATGAAACCTAGCGAGAAGAACAAGTCTTCGTGCCCCTCGCACATGGCGCAAATCGAGATGACCATGACGCACTGAATATGGAAGAGGGAATTCTTCCTTATGCGAGCTTCCTGCAGCCCATCGACGGCGATTCCGAAAAGCACCCGTGTGTTTCTATCCGAGGCGGGTTTGCCGGCGAGTTTGGACAGTTCCATAAACCATCGGAGGGAGATGGCGACGACTTGTTGGTTGCCCAATTGCTCAGGAAACTGCTCGATCATCTCGCTGTGCTCGACCGTCAGTTTCTCGAGGCCAGCAATCGCGGGGCCGTTGCTTGCCGGCCCCTTAGCCAAGGCGTTGGTGACTTCCGCCCCTATGGCCGATGCCGTTTCGTATGCCTTGTAACCGTCCGAGCAATAACGGAGGTCCTTCAGGGATCCCAGGGCGAATTCGAAACGACTCACGTGCTCGGCCGATGGCACGGCGTTGTTTGTCAGCTTCCTTATCTCCGCCAGCGCGGACATTCTCAAAATGCATGTGCCGTCAATCTTGGACCGATTGCTTTCAAGGGCTCTGGTCAAGCGTCCCAAATCGTTGTTGCTCTTCTCCACCTTGCCGCGTTTGAGATTGAACTTTGATGCGAAATACCGCATCATCACCTCGATTTGCGCCCCGTAGCGGTCGAACAGCCCTAGGTCGAGCCCTGATTGGATGATGGTGTCGATTTTTATCCCGCCGCAGTAGGTGTTGGATAGGGCCTTCCATGCGTTCTGCTCGTCCTCTGGTTTCAAGAAGCCTTTTTCGTCGGGGAGATCCAGGCCTTTCATCAGGAGGTCAACGGAAGCGGAGATGGTTTCCGCCTGTCTAAGGTCGATGGCGGGAGCTGTTTTCTTCTGGACCTTCTCAGACATGGTTCGTTCTAGGGAGCAAAGTCTATTCCGGATTCTGTTCCTGTCCTCTTCCGAGACGTCGGTTTTGCCGAAAAGCTGGACGGCTATTTCGGAGACCAGCTCAATGAGAATTTTCCTGTTCTCCTTGTCGAGATCTGGGGTTCCGAATTTCTCGCCGAGTTTCCCAAAATCACCCCAGCCCTTGTCCTTCAAATGCTCCGCCAGCGATCGGGCGACACGATCCCCGTCGTACGAAGAAGAGTCTTCTCCGATCCGAAACGCAGCGTTAAGCAGCACCTTCAGCACCTCGATGGTGCTGTCGCAAAATGCTGGGCTTCCCGACAAGATGAAGTTTCGAAAAAACCTTCTGGAGGGGAGAGCCGTGCTCACGACCTGCCATTTTCCCGGCTCGATCATAGTTGTTCCAAAGCATGCCTTCAGGAGGTCGTTTAAGACTCTGGCGGTGTCGTTTAGCTCCTTCGTCTCCTTGTCCATAAGAATCCTCCTTGTCGTTTGGAACCGATTTGGTACTGGGTTTTGTCCCCCTTGGGTACGGCTATGGAACTGCGTCGATGAATTGCCGCAGCTAAGATTTAATCAATCGATTAGGGAATTGGATGGTTTGGGATCGAGGTGTTCCGTCGATTCCAAGCTAGATGCTACCTCTTCGATTCTAACAATGGAGAAATATGCTGCTGAGATGACTCCCTTCCTTGTCGGGGACTCAGCGTAGGCGATTCGGTGAGGGGGACTCATGGGCCCATAGTAGTCAGATTCACATAAGGCTAGGCTTAAGCGCTCGAGAGCTCGAGACCTGGCTGGTAGGCGTGTGCAGCCTTCTTGTTGGAGGCCCCGTCGGCGATTCCGCCGTTGCATTCATTCCTATCAGGCGGATTTCGGGTTACTTGGCTGCGCTCGCCTACCCTCGTCAATCCTTACGGAGCCGATCCGCCTGGGCAATTTCGAAAGCTCAGGTGATTTTCATGACGGCAAAGGATGGACGCTACTCCTATAGCGATTCGCTCAAAGGTGCCAATAATTCTGCAAAGGCTCGCTCCCAGAGGGCGGCAGAGCCGATCCGCGAGATTGTCGATTATCCGGACGGCAGCGTGACCTATATCCATGAGACATATGCGCTTCACTGCATGGGTGGATATCGTACTCTTGTCCCTCTCGACATTCTCGATTACCCCATTGTTGTCGAGTTCGCCGATCGCGGGTTTCGTGGGTTGTCTTCTCTTCTTCCGGTTGAAGTGACTGGTGCTTTGAGTGAAGTGAAGCGCGATATCCTTCGGAAGGCGCAATCGGAATCAATCGCTGATGCGGACGGTGAATTCGTGGGGGGAGTTGTTCCTGCTGACGAATCCGGAAAGGGCTCCTTTTACTGGCGGTTAGCTTGGTGGGAGTTGTTTCTCGGCGAACGCCTCAACGAAAAGCGCAATTCCGAAAAGCGTGTGATCTGCGACGGAGAATCCGACCTCGGGACTATCGTTGCCGATATTGGGGTCGAACGGTCTCCCTACAAAAAAGCCGTTAAGGATGGGGTGAAACTGCCGATTGACGCCTCTGTTGATGCGGGCTTCGCATTCGTGGAACTCGTTGATGCCATTGAGAGCATTCTGTCGGGCGTGCCTGAGGATCAGGCGCACGTGTTCCGTGAACACTTTTTTGAAGACAGGGATTATAAAGACATCGCGAGGGATCTGAACAAGGCGTGTAGCTCCATGACTTATTTGATGTCCAAGCTTTTGCCGCTGATGCGCGAGCGTTTGAAGGAGTTCGGGTACTAGATATAGACCCTCCGAAGGTTTAGGACATTGCCTTATCGGTTAGTCGAGCCTTATCCCTATTGATTCGTGCCAGTGCCTATTTTTGAGGGCGCTGGCACGAGTTTTTTCATTCTCGCGGTTTGTTCCTTGTTCCCGGCTCGGGTGTTTGGGCAGGTTAGGGTTGGTAGCTATTGGAGTAAGCTAGTCGGGCATTCCTTCTTTGATCCATTCGTTCATATCGTTCATTATGATGTCGCAATGTTTTGATCCGAACGGAAGGTTGCTCGATTCCCAAAACCAGGCTTCTGGGTTTTTCCCAGATTCTTTCTCCTTGTATAAATCGATTATATTGATATATACAAGATTGGAGAGGACGATTGGGTTGGACACCTTTTTCCGGCCGTATCCGGAGAGTTTTGCCGCTTTTGAGACCGCATCGCCCATCCATACCGTTGCGTTTATGCCAACGCCTTTTCGTCCCGCTTTTATCACATGGTCTTTTCCTAGCGCGACGCCTATGCCCGCCTTGATGGTGTCGAATCCTTTGTTCTTCAATATGGCGTTGAGCATCTTGAGGTAAGTATTTATCCAAACCGCCTTTTCGAAAACGTCATATGTGTCGGTTTGCAGTGGGGTGGTATATATCGCGTAAACGCAATCTCCTCGGATGCCTAGCTCGCGCTCCCTGTTGTCGCCTCTGAGAATCTCGATGATTTCAGAGGTAAATGATCTCACTACTTTTGCTACGTACGCTTGGTCGGATCCGGACATAAGGGTTGTTGAATCTCTGAGGTCAACGAATACAGCCATAACCCATGACTCGTAGGCGTTGGTGAAGGTGAATTCGTCGCCAGCCGGCAGCTTTGGCGACTCGATTACTTCTAGGCTGCTGTCTAAAATTTCTTCCACTCTTTTCTTGCCGGCTTTGTAGTCGTAACTCATGGCTATACTCCCATCGTAGCGAGAATCGAGAAGACGACGATCGAGGTAATGAGCACATAAAGAGCTCCTGTTGCTATTCTGTTCCACTTGGCTTTCGTTTTGTAGATCTTTGCATTCACGTATATTTGGGAAACGAGATCGTCTTCTAGGCTGTAGTGGTTATCTGAAAGTCGCTCTTTGAACTTGTCAATGTTTTTGCAGGCTGCAATGCCTCCTGCATAGATTAGCGATTCGTCCTCGCATTTCGTTCGAGGGAAGATTGAAGCGAACAATGAAAATACAACCACCACCGTTGAAGTTGCAGCGATTCCTATTGCGACTATGCTTACGGTTTTCTTGTCAACGAACGCGGAGCAAGCGCAGTCTATGAAGGCTTCGTTTGAGAAGAGAATGGCGGCGATTACCGCTAGGATTGCCGTGACAATTCCATTTTTGCTGTCTATGTTTCTGACCGCTTCGGTGGTCCGCTCCAGGATCCACTTGTAATCTTGCTCATCTTTGTTCATTCTCGAAAATCCTTTGCCTCTGTCGGGAGGGGTGCAATTTCGTCGTGGCTGAAAGAAAAGAAATCTTAATTTAGAGTTTAGCAGGTTGTGGAAAACCTCATTCTTGCGTTCGGCGTAAGTGCGAAATGAGGTGCGACTATCATCGCTTGCGCACGGTTTTTGTATCTCCTGGGTTTGTATTCCCTGTCGTTGGCTGCCCAAAGCTAGCTAGGGTTCACTGTCCCGTTTTGATACGGACAGACGCTTGATTCTCGTAGGGGTTCGTCGGAAATTCCGTCCACGGTTTTCTCGTTAGCTATTGATATGTCGGCTTAATCGACGAAGGGCATGCGCAGTTCGAACGCGACCTGCCCCAGAAACATGCTGACTAGGTTGTTGGGGTTGGTGCACATCGTTCTGCAAAATGCCCGCATCTCTGCTTTAAACGCCGTGTCCATGCGGATGTTGACTCCCACTCGGATGCCGCTGAAATGGAAATCTCCCTTAGAGATGCCGTAGAACTCTGCCACTTGGTCGCTCATGCCGACATCCTCAAACGCCGGGTCCCTTGTTACTTCGAAGGGGATACGGTGCTCCATAATGCCGAGGTTCACCATGCGGCGTACCGCCCCGCCTATTGTCATCCCGTTAGCCTTCATTACTGCATGGGCTCGCTTTTTGATCTCCTCGTCGACTTCGACGCCGAGAACGGTTTCGTATCGTGCCATTTTCATCACTCCTTTGCTATCGATTCATCGGAGGTTCTCTCTTACCTATATGGTTCATTGAGAGTGGGTGGTTTCGAGAAAGTGGGGAATTGAAAATGGACTTGGGCGAATCGGATAGCGTTTACCGACAACTAAGGCTCCAGGTGAGGAAGCGCTTGAATCGAGAATCGCGTTGCCGTGGGAGAGGCACTTGTGTATGGAAGGGATGCTTCTTTGACTATAGGCAAGAATTTGCGCTATGAAGAAGTGTCTCATTGCGGCACCATCCTTTTGAGACACTTTCAATGTGTCTCAGCTAGGACTCCGAGTGCCTGATCTGCTCCTATTTTCGCAGTTCAGCGTCGATAAAACTTTTCATACTTTACTCATACAAGTGTAATGAACGTCACGACACTGAAGTGATTGATGAGCTGCCGCAACTGCTCAATGTATTTGTTGGTCAGATGTCGCTCATTGGCCCGCGCCCCGCACTGCCCTGCGAGGTCGTGCAGTATGACGCGCGTGCCATGCGCCGCCTCACGGTGAAGCCCGGCTGCGGCGGTGCCTGGCAGGCGGGCGAGCGTTCGGACTCCACGTTCGAGGGCATGGTCGACGCCGACCTTGCCTACATCGAGAAGAGCTCCTTCAGCCACGACATCGGTCTCATGTTCGGCACGCTCCGCTCCATGTTCGATGGTGAGGGAGCGTACTGATGGACCTCTCTAAGGCCAAAGTCTGTATTCCGACTTCCAGCGGAGGTCACCTCACGCACATGCGCATGCTTATGCCGATGCTCGACAGGGCATGTGATTGCTTCTGGGTGACCTTCGACAAGGAGGACGCAAACAGCGCGCTTGCCGGCGAGCGGGTCTATCACTGCTTCTTCCCCACGAATAGGAACGTGGTGAACACCGTGCGAAACACACTGCTGGCTATTCGGGTGCTTCGCCATGAGCGGCCGGACCTCATCATCTCGTCGGGTGCTGCCATCGCGGTGCCGTTCTTTCTCGTAGGGAAGCTGCTCGGTGCCAAGACCGTCTATATCGAGGTGTTCGACCGTATGGACGCCCCAACCCTGACCGGCAGGCTCGTGCGCCGCTTCACTGATTTGTTCATCGTCCAGTGGCCGGAGATGACTCGGGTGTACCCGGGCTCCATTGATCTCGGCTCGATCTTCTAAGGGAGATGAACGGATGATTTTCGTGACGGTGGGTACCCACGAGCAACAGTTCGATCGCCTTGTGAGAGCTGTGGATGACCTGGCTGCCGATGGAACCGTAACCGAGCCCGTCTTCATACAGACGGGCTACTGCACGTACAAACCAAGACACTGCGAGTGGGCGCGCTTCGTTCCTGTTCCTGAGATGCGCTCTCGCATGGAGGAAGCGGATGTCGTCATCACTCACGGTGGACCCTCCAGCTTCATCGAGGCGATAGCGGCGGGCAAGGTTCCCGTGGTAGTTCCGCGCCGAGCCAATCTCGGCGAGCACGTCAACGACCACCAAATTGATTTCGTGCGAGAGGTGGCTGAGCGCAAGGGAGGGATCGTGTCGGTCAGCGATGTTGCATTGCTCCCTGCTGCGATTGAGAAGGCGCGTCGGATTACAGCAGGAGGTACGGAGTTCGAAAGTCATAATGCCGAGTTTTGCCGAAAGCTTGGGCTGCTGATAGGAGGGCTCTGACGAGCATTCAGTTCCCTCCTAACTTACAAATGTTCGAATCAATTTACCCCTATTGGTAACTCAGTGCACAACAAGGAGCTAAACTATGAGTATTTTCGAGAGCTTAATCAGCGCAAAAACCAAACTATCTCTCGTTGGGCTCGGATACGTCGGCATGCCCATCGCTGTTGAGTTCGCCAAGCACGTCCCCGTCATCGGGTTTGACATCAACGAGGAGAAAATCGAGCGGTACAGGGCGGGGGTTGACCCTACTAAGGAGGTGGGCGACGAGGCTGTCGCCGCCTCGTCGGTTGAGTTCACGAGCGACCCTGCGCGTCTCGAGGAGGCTCGCTTCCACATCGTTGCGGTTCCCACGCCGGTGAACCAAGACAAGACGCCGGATCTTTCTCCTGTTGAGGGTGCTTCGCGCACGCTTGGCAAGCACCTGAAACCGAACTCCATTGTCGTTTACGAGTCGACGGTTTATCCGGGGGTTACCGAGGACGTATGTGTGCCCATCCTCGAGGAGGAGTCGGGCCTCAAATGCGGCGTTGACTTCAAGGTTGGCTACAGCCCCGAGCGCATCAACCCCGGTGACCGCGTGCACACCCTCACAACCATCAGAAAGATCGTCTCCGGTATGGACAGAGAGTCCCTCGAGGAGATAAAGAACGTCTATGACATCGTGATCGAGGCCGGGACCTACCCAGTATCTACAATAAAGACGGCAGAGGCTATCAAGGTTGTGGAGAACTCGCAGCGAGATATCAACATCGCTTTCATGAACGAGCTTGCGATGGTGTTCGACCGCATGGGCATCGATACCTCCGAGGTCATCAATGGCATGAACACCAAGTGGAACGCCCTTGGTTTCCGCCCGGGCCTCGTCGGAGGACATTGCATCGGGGTCGATCCCTACTACTTCACCTACGAGGCGGAGAAGCTGGGCTACCACTCACAGATTATCTTGGCGGGTCGCAAGGTCAACGACGGTATGGGCGAGTTTGTCGCCGACGCCGCTATCAGGCAGATGGTGCTCGCTGGCCTCGCTCCGGCGAGGGCTAGGGTCGGCGTTCTCGGTATCACCTTTAAGGAGGATTGTCCCGACGTGCGCAACTCCAAGGTAGAGGACATTCTCAGGAGGTTCCAGCAGTACGGCATCGACCCCATCGTCTGTGATCCTTGGGCGGATGCGGAGGATGCGGGACGTTCCTATGGTGTGAAACTCGTCGGGATGGGGGAAATGCGCAACCTTGATTGTCTTGTCGTAGCGGTGGCGCACCGACAGTTCCGTGAGCTGACCGCTGAGGTAATTAAGGCTATGTTCGCCGACGGTTCGAGTGATTCTAAGGTCATCGTGGATGTGAAGAGCATCCTCGACAAGGCCGCCTTCGCCGGGTACCGCTATTGGCGGCTCTAACGTCCTTGATTTCTGAGCAATCGGAGACGAGAGATGAGTACTCAGGTAAGCGTGATAATGCCCGTATACAACAAGGGGAAGTACATCCAGCAGGCGATAGACAGCGTTCTGTCCCAGAAACAGCTTGAAGTCGAATTAATTTGCATAGACGATGGCTCCTCTGATGACAGTGTAGAGGTGATTGAGAGCAATAGGGCGAAGAGCGAAAAGATCAAGCTCATACGCCAAGCCAACGCTGGCGCTGGAGTCGCCCGGAACGCGGGGATGGAGCAGGCGACCGCTGAATACGTGTCCTTCCTCGATCCGGATGATTGGTACCCCAGTGACAGGGCGCTCTCGCATCTATACGAGGGCGCGAAGAAGTCGGGGCGCTCGATTTCCATGGGCAAAAGGCTCTTCTACGTCAAGCCGTTTACTCTCAATAGGACGGACAACCTCTTTCAAGAGGGTGTTCATAGCGTCAAGGAGTTGACATCTGCCTTCCTGTACCAGAGCTGCATATTCAACCGTAAGCTTATTGCCAGCAACGGAATCAAATTCCCTCCCTATCGGAGGTTCCAAGATCCGCCTTTCTTCTTAGAGGCCTTGTCCGCCGCCGGCGACTTCTATTTCACTGAGAACTACGTGCACTGCTACCGCAGGGGCGTCCAAAGAATCGTATGGAATGACGTGAAGCTCATGGATTATATCTCGGGCGTCCAGGACTCCCTGCGCTTGGCGGCAAGCATCGGCAACAGCTCTGTTTTCCGCCAAGTGTTCGACAGCCTGAGCCATGCGTCCTTTACGGAGGGCGTGCTCGACAGCGAGTCAAATGAAGTCGTCAATGCTCTTCAACAGGTTGAAGGATATGCAGGGGAAGTACTCAGTGAAGCGGGCCTCTCCATACGAGCGTTGAGAATAATGCAGTGCGACAACATTGTGCATAAGAAGATGTCCACTTGGGCTTTGTGTCTGGAAAATGGGGTCAAGAGTGCTTTCTAGAACTGCGAAAAAAAACGCCATCTCGGGAAAGGATAGGTCGGGAAAAATCCTATATGTCACATTCCTGATTTATTTCCTTTATCCGATATTCAGAGATGTCCTCCCGTTGAACGACTATTTCTGGATGCTCTCTATGATTGCGGGACTGTTCGCGTGCGCGTACTGCTTCGACTTGGGAATCGTCATTACGCCTGCTTCGGTTCTTTGGATGGTCCTGGCGATGATGGCCCTGAGCTCCTTTATTATGCTAGGGCCCGACAATACGGTATTGCCAAAACGCATGGGCCTGTTTCTCATGTCGCTGTTGATGATGATCCTTCTCGGGAAGGATCGCCGATGGATCCGGCCCGCGCTTATGGCGTGTTTGGCCTTGCTGACCGTGCATGCCGTAGCGACAATTGTGCTCAATGCGATGCCATCCCTATACGAACAATTTGTCTCTCCCGCGATTCAAGGTTCGTCGGTTACGGTTATAGGACCGAAGGCGGGCATTACGTCGCATTACAGCTACAACGGTCAATTCATGGCAATAGGCCTGCTGATATCATACGTGCTGTTTAAGATGAGCCCGTTGCGCGATGGCGTTAAAACCGATCGAATCAAATTTGCTGCGATGGCGCTTATGTTCTTTGCCTCACTGCTGCTCACGACAAAAAGAACTCCGCTGCTCATCTGCCTTTTTGCCGTAGTCTTAACAGAGTTCCTCCTTGCCGGGAGGGGGAAGGCAACGACGTTCTGCAAGGTGCTGGCGGCTGCTTACTTTCTCAGCATTGTGATCATTGCGTTTGGCGATCAAATCCCAATGCTGTCGAACGTCATGGAGCGACTGTCGGCGTTCTTTACGGCAGACTCGTTAGAAGAAAGCACAACAGGGCGAACGGTTCTCTGGGAAAGGGCTATTCAGTTATGGAACGAAAGTCCTATATTTGGATCCGGCTGGGGTACCTATCGTTATTACTGGGCTAACGGGTACCAAGGCGTTTCGACCGCCGCGCACAATGTCTTCTTGCAGCTGCTTGCGGAGGTTGGGGTAGTGGGACTGCTAGTGTTCCTGATTCCCTCCCTCCATGTTTTGTTTGGGTTGGCGAAGAGCGTCTTTCGCTTAACGCGGGGGCACGTTGAGCAATACGAGTTCTCCGATGCTGCCCTGCTGTTTGCATTCTTGTTCCAAATCTATTTCTTCGTCTATTGCTTTGTGGGCGCGCCACTTTATGATTTCGAGTCCTTTCCTGTCTACTTTGTCTTGTCGTGCGGTGTCTGGTACGCAACGAACGGATCGCAGGAAATGGCTCGCGCGAAAACGGTGACTGCGCCGAGCGGTGCACACGGGAACGTTCAGGTGAAATATCATGCATAATACCCCCCTAGTGACGGTTATCATGCCGGTGTACAACACAGAGGCATATGTCTCGGACGCCATCAGCAGCATTTTGAGACAAACGCTCACCGATTTAGAGCTGATATGTGTCGATGACGGCTCGACAGACCGCTCTCGCATAATATGCGAGAGCTATGCGTCTGACGATGAACGCGTGTGCGTCATCGCCCAAGAGAACAGCGGACAGGGTCACGCTCGAAACAGAGCACTGGACATGGCGCGCGGCAAGTTCATCTATTTTATGGACAGTGACGACATCCTGTTGCCTGAGGCATTGGAAACAATATGTTCAAAAATGATCGAGGACAAGCTCGATCTGCTCTTCTTTGAGGCCCACTCATTCGGTGAGACTAAGGGTGCAGGGGAATACAAAAGGAGATACTCTTACGGTGATGCCTACTCGGGTATCGAGCTGGCGAGTTTGCTGCTCGCCAACGGCGAGTTCGTCGTATCCCCGTGTTTGTATGTCGCCACCGCCGACCTGTATCGCGCCCACAATATTCGGTTTCTCGATGAGCATGTTAAGCACGAGGATGACATCTTTACTATCTTGACACTCCTGCACGCAGGGCGCACTACCTGCGTGCATCGTGACTTATACGCGCGCCGCTACAGGCCTGGCTCAACGATGACATCGTTCGATCCTGTATCGAGCGTCAAAGGCGCCTTTAAGACATATGTTGAGCTATTGAGGCGTCGAAAGTCATCGCCTGCCACCAGTCCTTTAAGGTCTTCAGCCGCTGATGAGTTCCTAAACCGCTGCAAAAACGAAACGGTGCGCCACTTCTCATATTGCACCATACCTCCCAGTCGATTCGCTGAGATGGTCGGATGTAAAGATGCTATTGAGCGCCAGGCAGCCGAGGATGTGATCAGAACCATATCGAGCATGGGGGTCAGGTTTCATGTCGAAAGATACCTGCGACTGATCAAACGCGAATTGTCCAACGCCGCACGTCGATAAGTGAGTTTTAGCGAAGGATGCTCGAATGGAAAAGATAGGAATCATCTCTCTTTACGGCAGGTTCAATTACGGCAACAGGTTGCAAAACTACGCAACGTTGAAGATTTGCGAGCGTGAAGGCTTCGCTGCAGAGTCCTTGACGCTCAATAAGAAAACGAGCATACGCCGCGACGCGAAACGTGCGGTCAAGAAGATTCTCGGCCGTCCCGAACCCCCTCGTTTAGAGGAGACCATGGACTCGCGCCGGCTCGAGGCGTTCGACCGGTTCAACGAGCTCATACCGGTTCGACACTTCGAGTGCATCGACCGAAACATTCGCGATGACTACTCACACTTCATTGTCGGGAGCGACCAGGTCTGGAACCCGAGATTCTTTGCGTACAACGAGGATTGGTTCTTTCTCCGTTTCGCAGCTAGGGAGCAGCGGATTGCGCTGGCGCCGAGCATCGGGGTTAACGAGTTAACCCACACCCAGCGGGTTATGGTGTCCCGTGGGGTGAAGGGTTTTCCTCGCCTTTCTGTGAGAGAAGAGAAGGGGGCAGAGCTTATTCGGAGATACGCCGGCATAGACGCAACAGTAATATGCGACCCGACCCTTGTGATTCCTGCCGAGGAATGGTTGAAGGTGGCGGACGATCGCCTCACACCTTCGAAGCCATACGTGTTCACATATCTGTTGGGCGAGGGCTCTGCACCACGCGACGTCATGGAGGAGGCAAGCAAGCGCGGATCGTTGCCCGTGATCGCACTGAGCGACAGGGAGGGGCGGGGAGAGCTCCCTGCTGGTCCCGCGGAATTCCTTGCGCTCATCGCTGATGCATCGCATGTAATTACAGATTCTTTCCATGCCGCGTTGTTCTCATCTATGTTCCAGGTGCCACTGACGGTGATTCGACGCGGCGGTGGAAACAGCATGTTCTCGCGCATCGAAACACTTGCCGGGATATTGGGAATCCGTGACAAGATTTACGGAACCCCAGAATTCGATTTAGGAAGATCTTCCATCTACGACAAGACACGAAGTGCCATCGCTAGCGAACGGGAGGCTTTCATGAGCTTCTTCCGAGGGAGCTTCCATGCCTAATCAACGTAGAGTCGGGGTCATCCTCGGTTATGGAAACATCATCGTCAAGAACCTGGTCAATCTGGTCTACACGCCCATGCTCTTGTCCTTCGTTGGACAGGCGGACTACGGCGTATACCAGTCCTGCAACTCCTTCGTGTTCTCGCTTACGTTGCTGTCCTTCGGCTTCTCGCAGGCCTACGTCAGGTTCTATACGCAAAGGAAGATTAACGGCACAGAAGAGGACATCCGACGGCTTAACGGGGTCTATCTCGTGCTCTATGCGGTGGTAAGCGCTACGGCCTTGGCGCTGGGACTCATCTTTGCAGCAAATGTCGGCGCTATCTTCTCGGCAGGTTTCACACAGGAACAGATAGCTACTTCGGAGATGGTTGTATCCATCCTTGCAGCAAATATCGCTATCACGTTATTCAACTCTGTGTTCGATGCATTCATACTTGCTCATGAGCAGTTTCGCTTCCAGCAGACTCGTCAACTCGCCACTACGCTTGCCACCCCCTTTGCTGCCTATGGATTGCTCTGTATTGGGTTCGGAGTGATGGGAGTCGCTACGGCGCAGCTAGCGATAAGCATCGTTCTGCTGCTGCTCAATGGATCGTTCTGCATCAGTGTGTTGGGAATGAGATTCAACGTTCGTCGTTTTGACACTGCCCTCTTTAAATCTATCTTCGTGTTCAGTGCGTGGATTTTTGCAAATCAGATTTGCGACCTCGTGAATCAGAACGTACCAAATATATTGCTCGGAGCTCTAACAACTGCGTCCATTGTGGCAGTGTTTGCAGTATCAGTACAAATCAGAAGTGTTTTTATATCGCTATCTACAACAATATCGAACGTGTTTACACCAAAGATTAACTGTATCGTAGCAAGCTCAGATGACAACGATGCTCTGACTCGACTGATGACGCGTGCGGGACGCTACCAAATGATGCTGTTCTGCTGGGTTTACGGCGGCTTTGTGCTCTTGGGGAAGTTCTTCATTGAGCACTGGGCAGGCGAAGGCTTTTCTGACGCATACTGGCTGGTGGTGATAATGACACTCCCACTCGCTGTCTCGTTGACTCAGAACACCGGAATTGAAATACAACGCGCAAAAAATCGTCATAAGGCAAGAAGCATAGCCATGCTCATCACGGCGGCTCTCAATGTCCTATTCACGACGATTGCATCGCCGCATATCGGATATTGGGCTCCTGCAGTTGCGTATTTTGCGGGCGAGGCGCTTTGCAAAGACATCTTTATGAACTGGTATTACCACAATAGGATAGGCCTCAATATGGGCTATTTTTGGAGGAAAATACTTCCGGTTGTGCGCGCCGCTCTGCTCACCGTTGTGCCATGCCTTGCCATTAAGAGCTTTGCTCCAGTGACCGATTGGGGCGAGTTTCTTGCTTGGGGTGTAATTTATACGGCACTCTACTGTGTTGTCTTATGGATTATGGTATTCGCCCCACAGGAGAGGGCGTCGATTATTTCAAAGGCGAGAGCGGCCATAAAGAGGGGACGCTGATGGATGCCGTCAGAAAAATAGTCGCAGTTCTTCGCGGGTTTGTTGCAAGGGTTGCCCATCCCATAAAAATATCCGGCGGGTTGTTGATCTGCGAGCCAGGGTGCAAATTCATTTTGAGGAGCGGGGCACGTCTTATCATTGAAGACAAAATGAAGCTAGGAGCGAATTGCCTTAAGCGCAACGGACGCAGCACAATCCTACGTATGGATGCGGACTCCATGCTAAGGATTCATAGCTCATCCATCTACTACGGTGCTGACATTATCGTGTTTGAAGGCGCTCAGTTCGTAATGGGGACCAGCTTCATTAATTCTGATGCACGTATAAGAGTTCACCGCTCAATTACAATCGGAGACGACTGCGCGATTTCTCATGGATTTGTTGCCATGGACGGTAACGCACATTCAATTGACGGAAGAAGAACCATCGCTCCAATCGTCATTAAGGATCACGTGTGGATAGGTACAGGAGTAACTGTACTTCCGGGGGTGACCATAAACGAGGGCTCAGTTGTGGCTGCAGGCGCAGTTGTTACCAAGGACGTGCCGTCAGCATGTCTTGTGGCAGGAGTGCCCGCTCGCATAATCCGTAGAGGCGTTAGTTGGGAGAAGTGAGTATGGCCGAGAAAACAATCGAAATACTTTCTTCGGAAAAGTGCACGGGTTGTTATGCGTGCGCGAATGCCTGTCCAACTGACGCGATACAAATGCAGCCGGACGCCGAAGGCTTTCCGCGACCGAATGTGAATCGGGAGAGATGCATCGACTGCGGTAGGTGCATCACATCATGTCCTGTTCTCTCGTATGCGAGCGTCATCGTCTCTAAACCTCAAGAGGTGTATGCCGCATGGTCGCTTGACGAGAAAATACGCTACGAGAGCACGTCGGGCGGTGTCTTCTCTGAGCTGGCGATCGCATGGCTTAACCGGGGCGGCTTCCTCTGTGGCGCATGGTACGGGGAGGGGCACCGCATCGAGCATGCAATCGTAGACTCGCGAGAGGGCCTCGATCGAATCCGCCAGTCAAAATACGCACAGAGTGATATAGGCACCTGCTTTCGTTGTATCAGGGATCTTCTCAGGCGGGGGAAACAGGTGCTCTTTTGTGGCTCCCCTTGCCAGTGCGCTGGGCTTTTGACGTTTCTTGGCGACAAGCCGGATGGACTCTTCATTGCTAACTTCGTGTGCCGAGGTACCAACTCGCCCAAGGCCTACGAGGCATTCCTTCGATGGCTGGAGGAGTGCTACGGCTCAATAATATCTCGAGTCTGGTTCAAGAATAAGGCGCTCGGCTGGAAGCGCTTTTCCACGCGCGTTGAGTTCGAGGATGGACAAGTCTACTCTAAGGACCGCTATCACGACCTCTTCATTCGAGGTTACATCGAGCAGAATCTCTACATGCGCGAATGCTGCCATACATGCGAGTTCCGCGATTTATCGCGGACAGGCGATATCACGCTCGCCGACTTCTGGGGCGTGAAGCTTGCGGACAAGACGAAAGACGCCGATGCCGGCACGTCACTTGTCATTGTCAACACCGAGTTTGGACGCGAACTCTTCGAAGCGGTGAAACCTCGCCTCTTCTGGGAGCACAAGTCCATGGAGGACGCTTTTCCCGGTAACGCCTGCATTACGGACTCTCCGGAAGCGAACCCGATGCGCTCATATTTCCTATCTCGTTTGGGAGAGATGCCTTTTGACAAGTTGTGCGCAGAGTGTTTCAAAAAGCCGGCAGCCAGCAAAAGGCTGCTGTATGCAGTGAAAGGTGGAGCGAGGACGATCCTCCACGCCATTGGACTTAAATTATTTGGTGGATCAATGAAAGGCTAAAGCATGAATGTACTCTTCATAGGGGGAACAGGCAGGCTGAGCAAGGATTCGGCTGCGCTTGCTGCCGAGCGTGGAATGCATGTGACGCTTCTTACGCGCGGTAGCACTGAGCGCTCTATTTTTTTCCCAAGTGGGTGTGACAGTCTTCAAGGAGACATTCGGGACATGGAAGGATGTCGGCGCCTTCTTGAGGGAAAGTGGTTTGATGTTGTGGTCGACTTCATCACGTTCAATACCTCCCAACTCGAAGACACGCTTGACATAGTAGGACCGCACTGCGAACAGTATGTCTTTATCTCGTCGGCGACGGTGTATAGCGTGCGCAACGAACGAGAGCTCATTTCAGAGGAAAGAACTCCTGTTGGTAATCGTGCATGGGAGTATGCGTGGAATAAGTACCTCTGCGAAACGCGTCTGGCGGAGCGTCACGCAAATGGCACAGCGCCTCAGTACACTATTGTTCGTCCATATGTTACTTACGGGAACACGCGAGTGCCCTATCCCATAGTGCCGTTCGACTCGATGAAAGAGTGGTCCTTCATCGAAAGGATAAGGTTGGGGTTGCCGGTTCCTGCGTTTGATAAAGGCGGGACGCTCACCACGATAACCCACACAAAGGATTTTGCTAAAGGCATGGTCGGACTCTTCGGAAACGTGAAGGCATACGGAGAGGCGTTTCACATTACCAGCGACGAAGAGGTTGTACTCGCCGATGTGATACGGTGCTTAGAATCGACGCTTCACCTTGAGGCTCATCTGGTGGACGTCCCTCGGGAAGCTCTCTACAGAAGGGCTCCTGAGTATCGGCAAGTGATAGAGGGGGACAAGGGCGAAACGAGGAGATTCGATAGCTCGAAAATTAGAAAAGTAGTGCCAGGCTTCTCTTGCGACATAGCTCTTGAGGACGGAATTGAGAATACCGTAGCCTATCTAAGCAATACCCCACAGCTCCAAAACATCGACTGGAGATGGATGGGACAGATGGATCGTCTTCTGCTGAACCCTTCAGAAGCACGCAATGCAAGAGCCTTGTACGGATTCGCTTCAGACGGCGACAGATTTAAGTATATGATCGGCTATCACAACTCAATTGAGAATGTGGCGCGAAAAGTGAAGAAGGTAATTAAGCGGCTTGGATCGTGATTATCACGGGATAAGTAATGATGGTAGTTACTGCAATCATATGTCTATGCAGCTTAGTCAATGTCGATAATAGGAGAGTCGTATTCGCAGCGTCTGATGCCGTGCAGTTTGCATCTTGTCGGTATGCACCTAACGCGACATGACTGCAGCTGGTCATTCTGGTCAGTACCCCACTGCTGTAATTTGCAATTGCAGTGTGTATGGCTGCGCTCGGGATTATCCCTTTGAATCTACACAACAGGGCTATCGGAAGGGAGGCCAAGTATTAACGAGGGCAAATTCGATTGGCGTACGGTACCGAATGCGCGGAGCATCGGTACCACATACGTGGAACGACGGTACTAAGTGAGTGCACTACTCATGGGGGAGGGCCTTTACTGGGATGCGCTCGGCGACTACGATATGGCAACGACGCAGCTTCGTCTTACGAACGTCGTCTCCAGCCTGGCGGTGATCGCGCTTCTCATGCTCGCGCCGGAAGGTGCTAGGGAGCGGCTCGCGCATTGCGGGGCGCTCGTGCGACTTGGGGACCTGTCGTTTGGCGTCTACCTCTGCCACGTCGTGCTCATCATGGTTCTGAGGAAGGCGCTTGATCTCGTCGGTCTTGCGGGTGTGCCGTCGATCTTCGCGCTGTGGGTGCTCGCGCTGGGGCTCTCCGTACTTCTCGTCACCGCAGGCCGGCGCGTGCTGCCGTGCCGGGTGCGGGCGCTGGTGCTTGGCGCCGAGTGCTGACGCGTCCGCCGCCCTCCCCATGGGTTACGATATCCAAAGACACCTTGTCCGCCGCATGCGTGGAGACACGTTCCGTCCATCCGATGCGGCGAGAGCTCTTTTCGCGAGTACACTATAAACATAAGACTACTGTCGCGGACTGAAGAGGGTGCTATGCGCTATTACGTCGGCATTGAGAGCCTCGCCGTCGGAGCTTTGATTGAGCTCCTGCAGAAGGAGAGCCCCGAACGTACCATCAGCCTCCGCAAGATTGAAGAATATGGCAACCAAGTGGTAAACGTCCTCAGGGAGAATGGCGAGGAAGCTGCCCTGATTCTTTTCAGAGAGGATACACCGGGATTTATCAGGGATTGTATAAAGTACTTTGAGGTAAACGGCTTGGAGTCACCCAACGGGAGTATCACGCTCCGCAAGAATATTACCGCTGACGATCTGGCGAGGGAGTTCTCCGGAGGCATATCTATCCCCACGAACAGGGCGTTAATATACAGACGGGCTGTCAAAGTGCGCAAGAAATTGTACGTTACCCGCCGTCATCTTGTGACGCAACACGAGATCGCAGAATAGCCTTAACGAAATGCAGGTGGGCATGGCGGGTATATAAACGCCACGATGGTTGTTAGCCTTTTGAGGCTAACTGCTAGGCCCCCTGATGCGGCATAGGCAATCCATTCCGATGGGAATTAGGCACCATGAGCGTATATGAACGACCCCGATAGTTCTCGTCTCGCTTGCAATAAGGGAGACTTGGTCACATGTTGGCTGAAGCGGTCCGTCGTAAATGCGAGGGGAAGCAAGAGTGGATTGCTAAAATAAAAAAGCACACGAACATTTCGTTCTGTGCCAGGGAGGTAATTATGGCATCCAACTATCGCCAGAAGCTGCATAGTTCTGCATCTGTGCCAAGTGGATCTTCTCGTATGTTCTCTAATAAAAAGTCCCCCAGCGTACAGCGCTCTGCTCGGACGGGCAGACTGGTTGTTGTGGCAAACAAGCAGGAGCAAAAGGACCGGGCAAGAAAGCTCGGGCTTAATTGGTATCTGTAGCTTTTCACAATCGCCCTGTCATCCCATGATCAACTAGGTTGACGAGGCCATGGCCCAATTTCAGTTTGAGCTGGCCCGAAGGCTGGCTCAAACTGAAATGAGTAAAACTGCGATAAGGCACTCTCGAAGAATCACATCTCATCTGATTCGTGGGCTGGGGTAAGGCGGCTTTCGTGAAGACAATTACGCGCAAGACCATGCTTTATAAAACGGGTGTGGAATATGGTGATTACACCATGAACCACGTGCAGGGATGCGCACATGGTTGTGAGTACCCCTGCTACGCGATGCTTATGGCAAAGAGGTTTGGACGTGTGAAATCGTATGCGGAGTGGTGCGAGCCCCTGCTGGTGTCTAATACGTTGGAGCTTCTCGACAAAGAGATTCCGCGTTTAAAGTCAAAGATCAAAAGCGTTCACCTCTGCTTTACTACAGACCCCTTCATGTATGGTTACGACGAGATAGCACACATGAGCATCGCGGCCATGCGCAAGCTCAATGATGCGGGGATTCCCTGCTCAGCGCTTAGCAAGGGGATTTTGCCAATCGAGCTCGCCGAGCTTTCATCTAAAAATGTATACGGCATCACGTTAGTTTCTCTCGATGAGCGCTATCGGGAAAAGGTCGAGCCTGGTGCTGCGCCATATGCACAGCGCGTTGCGGCGCTGCGCGCCCTGCACGACAGAGGATGCAAGACATGGGTGAGCATCGAGCCCTACCCGTCTCCCAACCTTATCGAGCAGGATTTGCTGGCCATACTTGATGCGGTGTCGTTTGTCGATCGGATCATCTTTGGTCGCACGAATTACAACAAGGCTGTATCGGCATATCCCGGAGTGAAGCGTTGGTATGACGATCGCGCCCGCGAAGTCATTGCGTTTTGCGATCAGCACGGTATTGCGTGCCATATCAAGAAGGGAACGCTTATGGATGCGCCGCGCTCTTGATGCTGCGAGCGGGTCAATTGGCGTTGCAGCCTGTGTGATTTGAAGATTTTTGCTAAGACGGGCCTGTTTTGGCAAGTTAGTTCAGATTCCGGAGCTCCTGGACCTTGGAAACGTTGTTTGGGCGCCCCACTGGCTGACGCAGACGGTTCAATGCCTTCAAGCACTTACATATTTTTCTATTTTATATAGATAAATATGTATGTGCTTGGTTCTGTAAGCGTGGCAGGACGTCGTGGCTGCTCCGGAATCTGAACTAACTTGCCAATAACGCGGCGTAGGAACGCGAGTCGGAACGGCGGTACTATCTGCGCGTGCTAGACAGCTCTTCTCGCCCTACTCGCGCAGAGCTTTCCTTCGGTTTTCCTCGGCTTCCTTCCGGTACGTTGCCGAGATGCCCCTCATTAATGTCGCGAGGTTTGCGTAGCCCCGTGCCTCTGCCTGACGAGCCTTCCCCTCATAGGAGTCCGCAATGTCATCCTCGGGCTTTCCCGTTGGGTCAACCCAGTGGGCGCCGCGCGAGTTAATGGACTCCATATCGTAGCCATGGCGCGCCAGCTCGTTGCCCTCCAAGAACTCAGCTACGGCCTCTGGTAGAAAGAACCCATCTGGCTCGGTGGGCGCGTAGAACAGGTTGCGACCAATTTGAGTATCCGCCCCCTTAAGACAGCCGCGTTTCTGCGCAAGGAATCTTGCCTCTGCGATCCACTCGTCGAAGGCCCTCGGGTCAAACGATCCGTCATCGGAGGCGCCTGGAACTGCCTTCCAGCTGGGAAGGAAGCGGAACAGGGTCACGATTGAAATGTTGTTGCCGGCGGGGCTGTCGTCGTTGGGCTTCTCGGTCGGCGAATATGCGAGCGAAACAATCTGAGCAAAGAGACTCGGATCTTGTGACATACGCTTGAAGATGTAGGCATCAGGCCTATTCTGAAGGAGAGCGGACAGCCTGAACTCCAGGGCGCATAGCCTGTTTCCGGGGGATACCATCTCTAGATGTTTGAGCAGCTCCTGAGCATGGTACGAGCTCATTGCGTCAAAGTCGTGCGCGGTCATGCGCTCGAGTGCGTCCATGATCACCACCGGATCTATGTCTACCCCTCTCTTCAGGGAGTGCGAGAGGACCTCGAGGACGTCTCTTGTCCGCCCGGTATCGAGCAGGCGCATAGTGCAACGTGACGCCTCCTCCGTGTCCGAGAACGAGGGAACATCCACCTGCTTCCAATACAGCTCGCGAGCGTAGCTCGATGCAAGCCCCTCCGCCTTCTCCCAGTTGGCTCGTGAGAAGGGGAGTGCGGCGAGAATCAGTGCGGCCGTCTCTTGCGGTAACGACTCAAGCGCGAGCTTCTCAAGCCACTCCGGGTCTTTGCGGAAGCTAAACCACGCGTAGGCACGGGCGGTATTGATGCCTTCGGGGCTGGTTCCATCAAACATCTGCAGTACCGCGCTCCGCTCCTCCGCCGTGAGGTCAAGGTGCGCAATGGTCTCTCCGAGGAGGGCCCCTTTAGAACCATCAGAGACAAGGCGCGCAACAATCGCAAACCCGTGTGTCAGGTACGCCTGCTCCAAGGAGTCAAGCCTCTGTGAGAGTGCGCTGGCGTGCATCTCATCGAAGGTTTCGCTATCGCCTGCCAAGTCATGGTCGCAGAGGCTGTGCATAAGAAGCGCGCGATAGTATGGATCCCGAGGGGCAATGCTGTCCCTCAGGGAAGACAGGCTTCCGAGGGTCTTCTCGGAAGGCATCCAGTCAGCGCCAGGAGCTTGGGCACACCTTCTCAGGAAGGTCAGAATCTCCCGCCAGACTGGGTAGCGGTTTTTGTCCTCAAGCTCGCCGCAGCTCTTCTCTAGCGCGCTGGTGAATTCCGCGACCATGTTGGCGTCTACAAATGACATGACGTCCGAGGCCACGTTAGCCATGCGGTCCGGCCTTCCCTGCATCCCCTCTAGGGCGCACCCACAGTACGCCTTGCTGACGTACCAGAACTCCTTCATGGGGACAGGCTTGGAAAAGTCTGGTGTACTGAGGTAAGTGGGCTTGCTCGTAACTGCCGTTGACGTGGTTTTGTCCGGCAAGAGCTCTCTGAGTGCGTCCCATGCCTGCGCTTCGCCACATCTCATGAGGTATCTCCCCATGCCAATGCGGCTCTCTGCCGAGGCTTCCGTCTGGGGAAGCCAGGGGAGAAGGATGGTCACCATGGCGTCCTTGGAAAGCGCGGTGTACGGGGAGATTCCAACGAGAAGCGTCATGGCTCTGGAGAGCAAATCCTTCTGTCGCGCGCAGATCTTGATGCCGCTGATAAGACCCCATCCCATGTTCGTTGAGCTCAATCCGGTTAAGTGCTCGCCTAAATAATCCTGTATGGCGCTATGCTTCTTTAGCGTCCGCTCTACGCTGGCAAGATACATGCTTGGAGACGCCTCTGCCAGCAGCGGCATAACGTCATCGGCAGATGCCAGCTTGCGCCAGTCATCGGAGCCAAAGAGGGCGGAAAGAACGGTCGAGACAAACGAGTCCACGTCCCTGTCCGTGCAGTTGGGCACAAGCTCCCGATGGTTGGCGAGGCACGCGCAGCATGAGGCAGCGCCCCTTCTGGCATCTTCCGAACATCCGCGAGAAATGTTCATAAGATTTGCCGAGAGGCATTGATCTTTAGGGAGCGAATACTGCTCGTCGACGGAGGAGATGATTTCCCCGAGCGACGTGGCAAGTCTCTGAAGCGCGGATCCCGTCAGATGAGTTCCAATGGATGAAAGGGCTCCGATTCTGTCGCGGATGGTCCACGTGGAGCCAACAAGACGAAAGAGCCCGCGGTCAAGGCTCGCGTGAAGCTCTTTGGTTGCCTCCTGGTAGGGAGCTCCGCACAAGCGTGAGATCATTTCTCGGTCCCGCTCGTTCTTGTCATCCCAGGAGCCAAGGAGCCACAGGTTGTCGATGGTGCTGCTGGCGGAGGGTAAGGCAGTGAGGGAGTGGCTGTAATCGGCGGGTGAAAGGGTCATCAGTGATTCTTTGAGGGATCTAATGCGAACGCGGTCCTTCTCGCGAAGAGGGTTTGTGGAACTCCCGACCCTAATGAACGATGTCCCCGCCTCGTACCTGGTGAACTCGCCCCTTGAATTGGGCGTTTTGTTCTTTACGGGACTCGACAGCTCGTAGATCTCACCCACATTGCTGCCTGGGATGTAGAAGGCAAAAAACTTCTTGTCTCCTGCATTGGTGCCTAGGACTTTCTCGGCGGGCACCTCAACAAGCTCAATGGCGAGATGGGGCTCAATCTTCTGCAGCTTCTGCTGGTATGCGGCATCATCAAGAAGGTCTGGGTGGGTGGCATTCACACCGATTAGCCTGTGGGTTCGGTTTTCCACTCCAAAGATGATCCATCGGTCCTCGCCGGGACGGTCGCAGGAGTTTGCCATCGCCAGAACGTCCTTGAAGAGCTCGCAGTCCTTGTCCTTGGGATAAGGTTCTAGCTTGTAGTCAATGACGGAGTTCTCGCTGATTGTTTCAGCGTTCTCCAGAATTTTGATCAGAGCTTCGCCAAGCTCAACACTATGAATCAAGGCTACTCATCTCCGTAAAGGATTGGTTGGGTTGCGCGACGTCGAGACATGTCTCCATTTTATCCCCTGGGTGGCTTTCGAGGGTTTGTGCCACGTTTCCTTTAGGACGTATTGTTCTCGGCGCTGGTTTGTGGTTCTGCCAAGATTCAAGAACAGGCTAATTTACTCCATGTTCGCTGTTTGATGCGGTGGCTTCTAAAAGAGGATAAATGCCTGCAAGGAAGAGGGCTTGACTAACCCCTCGAGAACAGGTTGAGCATCTCCTGTCGAAGGGGGTCAAGTTTGAGAGGTTGCCGGAGGAGGACGCAGAGGATTATCTCCGGGAGGCTGTGTTAACCCTCACTTTGTGCGGACATCTCGGGGTGGAACGGGTAGGACTCGAGGACGCGCTCCCTCCACGTGAGGCGGTAGCGGGCCGACGATACATCAGCCCGTCACCGGGCCCGCGCCGAGGGGTGTTGATGTGCAATAAGAATTGGTCCGCATGAGCACCGGAATCTGAGCACCGCGTGCATTAATAATTGAGCATTTTAATCATGAGGGCCGCGCCCCAAGGACCGGGGGCGCGGCCCTCGCCGTACCGTTTTCCTAGGCGGTCCATTAGACAGACAGACCCCGCTTGGGAAGGATGGAGGAGATGACTGTGCCCCTGGACGATGTCAATGATATACGCGCGAGGGGCTCGCGGAGGCGGCGTAGCCGGAATAGTCCGGAAAAGCGTCCGGGGTCCCCGATTGGGATGAAATCGACCGACTACCTGTGGTCAAAATCTCCCGACGCTAACAATGCTGACGATGCGTTCGGGAAAACTGGCATTTAAGTGCTGTTAAGCGGCAATAACGTGGTGCATATAAGCTACTTCCCGCTAGGGCAAAGGAGGGATAAAATGGTCTTATCCGTAAAAGAATTACGGATAAGACCATTTGCGTTAGCGAAGGAGGAGAAACATGCTCACGTACTTCTCGGTTGAGGGATACAGGAACTTTGCCACAAAGCTAACCTGGAACTTCAATGATACGCGCGATTACCGCTTCAACTCCGATGCCCTTATCAAGTGCGGAGACTCCTCTTTTGTGAAGTGTGCTCTCGTCTACGGCAGAAACGCCGTTGGGAAAACCAACCTCGGCAACGCCATTTTCGACATTCGGGCGAACTTTGGAATGGTGGACTCCGTTTCCGACGAAAGGAACTACGTAAACGCCGACTCGGAAACTGGACTCGTGTCTTTTGAGTACCGGTTTTTCTTCGATGGGCATGAGGTGTCCTATTCATACTCAAAAAGAGGCCGACGAGATATTGCCTGGGAGCAGATTGCGATGGACGGGAGCGTGGTTTTCGACTACGACCACGATTCATCGCTTATGCGCGAAGATGGTTTAAGCGCGATCGGCGCCACCACGCTTAACTGGGCATTTCTGAGCGATGGGATGACAGTTGCGCAGTATGTATGCAACAACACCCCCATGGAAGCGCTTGGTGCGGTAGGGGAGATGTACCGTTTCGTTCGCAACATGGGGATTATTTCGGATGCGTTTGGTTCTGATCGGAGGTTTGTTTCCACGCTTGTGGGCAGGGTTATCGAGGCGGGAAAAGTCTCCGAACTTGAGGCGTTCTTGCATCGCTTTGGAATCGACGAGCACTTAAAGGTGCATCAGTCACCCTCTGGAGACGATGTGCTCTACTTTGAGCATCGTCGTCCGGTGGCGTTTGCAGAGAACTGTTCGAGTGGAACGATTGCTTTGCTGCGCCTCTTCAACTATGCCATGACGATTCATGAGTCGTCCCTTCTTTTCATAGACGAGTTCGATGCTTTCTATCACCATGACCTTTCTGAGCATGTGATTGAGTACCTGAAAGAGCTTCCCCGACGCCAGGTAATCTGCGCGTCCCACAATACGGATCTTTTCAGCAATAAGATAATGCGTCCGGATTGCCTGTTCATCCTTTCGCGTTCTGGAATCACGTCGGCCGCCAACGCTACCAGACGTGAGCTGAGGGAAGGCCACAATCTCGAAAAGCTATACAAGGCCGGTGAGTTTGATGGTTGAGCGCAGGAAGAGGAGCATTCTCCTAGTCGTGGAAGGGGCCAAGCAGGAGCAGCTTCTCATGAACAAGGTTCTTGAGGAGTTTGGGCTTGACGTGGACTATCAGATTTATTCCTATGGAACGAACGTTTTTGAACTCTATGAACGTATGTTTGATCAAGGCCGTGAGGAGCTTGAGGCGTTGTCGCTCATCGGCGTTCTCAAGGAGAGGGAGGTCGATCCTAAGAAACGCGAGCTGCTGGACACGGATTTCTCCGACATCCTTTTGGTCTTTGATTTTGAAGGTGAGAGTGAGAACCGTTTTTCGCTTGAGCGGCTTGAGGAGATGCTCGGCTACTTTTCCGAGAGCACTGATGAGGGCAAGCTCTATATCAATTATCCAATGGTCGAAGCGTGCAAACACTTTTCAGACCTACCCGATACAGGGTATCTGAGCAGATGCGTCGCTTCGAGCGCCATCAAGTCTTACAAGCAGCTTGTGGGAACTGATTCTCGATTTCAGAGTTACGCGCGTGACTTCTGCAGGCCAGCGCTTGACGCTTTGATTCTATTGACGGTTGCGAAGTCGCTAAGATTATGTGGGGATGAGCTGGACTTAGCCGATTTGGCGAGTTCTTGCGGACGAGTTGACCATGATGAAATCTTTCGGCGGCAGAAGGTTCTGTATCGCGAACAGGCTTGTCTTACGGTGCTTGGGACGTGCTTGATGTTCGTCTGCGATTACGGTGCGGGGCTCATCGATTTCGACGCGGCGGTTGAACTTGCCGGGATTGACGGATGGCCGGATTCTTGATTGCCGTGGTGACGGGCTTCTTGGTTGCCTAGGGGTAATAGTGGGACACAGCGAAAAACGGTACGCCGTTTTGCAAGGGGGGAGTCTCGAAAGGGAAACCCCCTATTTTTATATGAGTAGTAACCCCATCTGATAGCGCTGTGCTAACGAGGTGCGGTGCTCACTGGATAATCTTTCAGATATACCTGAAACTCAGGAACAATAATCTCGTAGTTTCAAGTATATTTGAAATAGTTTCTACCAAGGAGGCATCATGGGTACAGGTCCACAGCGTGTCAATCGCCAGCACTACCTGGACGTCCTCGGCTCTCTTCGCGGGACCGAGCAGGTGAAGGTGCTCCAGGGCATCCGCCGATGTGGTAAGTCAACCATTCTCGCTGCCTTTCGAGACCAGCTCCTCGCAGAGGGCGTCGCCCCCCAAAACATCTTCTATCGGCGCTTCGACGAGTTTGACCTTCCGCTCGAGCAGTCGGCAGAGGGACTCATGGCTGATCTCCAGACTGCACTCGATGAGGCAGACGCCCAATCGACGGTCTACGTCTTTCTCGATGAGATTCAGGAGGTCGACGGCTGGGAGCGCGTCGTCAGGCGCCTCCACACACGCCCCGGCACGGACGTCTACATCACTGGGTCCAACGCCCACATCCTCTCCTCCGATCTGGCGACGCAGCTTTCCGGCAGGCAGGCCACGGTCATGGTGCACCCTCTGTCCTTTGCGGAATACCTCACGTTCTGCAGCGCCTTCGGCGCAGAGGAGCCCGAGGACGCCGCCTTTGCGGACTATCTTCGCTTTGGCGGCATGCCCAGTCTGTTCTCGCTTCGCGACCGCTCGCTCGAGAGCGTTTCTCGCGAGCTGTCCTCGATCATGGACACCGTCGTGCTCAACGACGTGGCACGCCGGCTCAAGCTGCGTGACGTCACCCTCCTCCAGCGACTCATCACCTATCTTTTCTCAACCGCAGGCAATCTCTTCTCAACCAACAAGGTCGTAGGCGCCCTCGCGAGCGCACGAAGAAAGACCAGCTCGGAGACGGTCGACAACTACATCGACGCGCTCGAGAAAGCCTATGTCATCTCGGAGGCTCCGCAGACGGGGCTTCAGGGCAAGGAGCTGCTCTCGCCCCTGCGGAAGTTCTATCCCGTTGACCAAGGGCTTAGGAACCTCGTGACGCGCTTCTCGGCGGACAACACCGGCGTTCAGCTGGAGAACGTCGTCCACAACGAGCTCGTTCGACGGGGCTATTCCGTTGAGGTGGGGACGCTCAGGGCGGGCGAGGTCGATTTCGTGGCGAGAAGGGCCGACGAGACCACATATGTCCAGGTTTGCGAGACGATGGTCGACCCCACCACACGCGAGCGCGAGCTGGGTCCGCTCCGCGCCATCACCGACGCGTTCCCCAAGTGTGTAATCACTCTCGACCGATACGGCCTTGGGACCACCAGCGACGGAATCAAGGTGCTAGGAGCAATCGACTGGCTGCTTGGGCGCTGACGGTACGAGAAGGGACCGCTTTTCGCTGGCGCTGTTCAGCACCGTATGCAGCGAGCCCGCGAGGCGTATGCGCTCGCGGGCTCGACAGGTTTTGGAATGGTGCCCCCAACGGGACTCGAACCCGTGTTACCGCCTTGAAAGGGCGATGTCCTAACCGCTAGACGATGGGGACAGCAGGGAAACAGTATAACAGACCGCTTGCGTTCATCCTAGTGGGATGTTTGCGGTTGTCACGGCCGGCACACGAGAACGCGTAAAAGCGCGTACTCGCGGATGTGGGAGCTCCACTACGCGAAAAATCGCGTAGTGGAGGTTGGTGCGGCGCAGCGAATGGCGTGCTGCGCCGGTTCGGGGCTACGTTAGCGGCGCTCCTGCGCGATGCGTATGCGCGCTTCGCGGCGCTCGGCGGGTGTCATGCGCGCCCGCGGTGTCATGATCACGCGCGTACGGCAGTAGTCGGCGCACAGGTCGCAGCCCGCACATGCCTCAGCGTCGACGGTGTAAGCGGGCGGCGCGAACACGAGTGCCGGGCAGCCCGTGAGCTGTTTGCAGCGATGACATCCCTGGCAGCCCAAACGATCGATTTCTACAGGTTCGGGCGAACGGCCGTGCAAAAGCTGAGCACACGGCGATGCGAAGATGAGCACATGCACGCCGGGAGCCTCAAGCAGGCCGTGAATAAACTCGGTGGAAGCAAGCGTATCAAAGGGGTCGAGTACCGTTGCACTGCGAACACTCAAGCGCTCGGCACAGCCTTTGAGCTGCTCAATCGCAGCGCTATCGAGAAAGCGCGCGCTCGAAGCAAGTACGCAGAGCAGCACGCATGCTCCCTCTTGAGAGAGCTGCGAAAACGTATCCGGTGCGTCTGCAGCAAGCAGGTCTTCTGCCGGAATAAAGTGCGCGCACACCTTTGCGGCCGGCGCGGTGCCGTCGGGCACGGCTTGCCGATAGCGGGGCAGGATCGCCTGCTCGCCGCCGGGGCAGGTGGTGGCTGCGGGATGCATGGCACCCACAATACGGCAACCGGCGTTGCCGCAGAACACGCGTCCCCGTCCGCGACCAACGGCGTCTTTCACCACAACATATGCGGCGCGATGGGGGCATCCGGGGCAGGAGATGCCAGGCTCGGCGTTACGCATGCGTATCCTCATCTTTCTCGAGCGGCTCGCGCGCGATGAGCTCGAGGTCGAACGTGAGCGTGTGGCCCGACATGGGATGATTGAAGTCGAAGACGGTATCGCCATCGTCTTGGATGCGCACGACGCGTGCCAGCTGCTGGTAGCCCTCGCCGTTCATGAGGTAGATCATCTGGCCCGCGACGAGCTCGTCGTAGTTGGGAATCTGCATGGTGGGCATGGAGTAGAGCAGCGCGGGATTGCGCTCGCCGTAGGCCTCTTTGGGCTCGATGCGCACGCGCTTCTTCTCGCCCGGCTCCATGCCGAGCACGGCGCGCTCGAATCCGGGCACCACCTCATGGTTGCCCTCGATATAGGTGAGCGGGGTTCTTCCCTCGGTGGTATCGAACACCTCGCCGTCTTCGAAGCTGCCGGTGTAGTGTACGGTCACTTTATGTTTGAGCGAGAAGTCTGCCACGGACCCTCCTATGTGTGCGGCATGGCTGCTCGGCCCTGCCTTGCATACGGTATCGAGTGCCTACTATAGCGCAACCGCAGAGCGGGGTGTTGGATGGGCACGTTGTCCGAGCAGCTGTGAGGGCGATTGCAGGGCGGCCGAGGCGCAGCGATTAAAAGCCGTTCCGATCGGCAAAGGACTCCGAGGCATACGAAACGCCCTCGACCGACTCTGCCCAGACAACAAAATCGGGTGTGTCGGCGATGATGCCGTCCGCCTCCCACACCGCCTGATGCGAGGTGCTCCAGCTGGCCTGTGGAGCGGGGCGCGCGGGAAGGTAGGGCGTGAGGTAGGTGGGGTTGAGCAGAAAGAACGCGCCGCCGTCGCAGCGGTTCGCAAAATCGCGCAAGGCGCGCCGCGCTGCGCGTCGCTTCCCGAGCTTGTAGAGCAACAGGGTGCGGCCCAAGAGGTACCAGGGGGAGTCGTCGATGGGCTCGTGCGGGGTCATCCATGCAGGCTGGACATCTGCCGTGCGCTCGCGCTCGCCAACCTCGTGGGCAAAGGCGAAAAAGCCCTCTTCGTCCTCAAGGCGCGCCAGTGCCAAGAGCACCGTTCCCTCGGCGCGGTTGGGATAGCCTTCGGCGCGCATAGCGACGCGTGCGTACTGCATGGCGGCGCGGTAGCGCGCGCTTGCCAGGCTCAGCTGCGAGATAGCCTCGACAGTGTGAAGCCAACCGATGATCACGGGGTCGGTGGCGGTGAGCTCGGCGGCATCGCGTCCGCCGGCGAGCGCCTCGGGCGTGAAGAGGTGCTCCGCCTCGGGGTCAAACCCGCTTGTGCCACCTTCGAGAAAGCTCCGCGTATGGCCCTCGAGCACCAGCAGGTCATGCAGGCAGGCATCGAGGCTCACCTCGGCGAGGAGGATCGAGAGCAGTTGGGCATCAACGCAGAGCCGATCCGTCTCGGCGATCTTGTGCGCCGCGAGTCGGGTCTCGGCGAAGAGCTGGGCACGTTTGCGATCGAACTCCTCGTCGGGAAGCTCTTCCATGCTGGCAAGGGTGCGGTGCAGGTGCCGATGAATCTCGGCATAGGCGATGAGCGCCCGCGCGTGCTCGCTCGTTGCGTACTTCTCCGGGCGCGCTGCGATGTCCTCGTGTACGAGCTCGTGTGCCGCCGGCGTAAGGTCGGGGTGTGAGGAGAGATATTCGCGCTCGAGGTAGAGGGGGATGTAGACGCTGGGATCCATGGGGCTTACGCGTCGCTTCCCGCATGCGGCGGATGGAGTACGTGGGCGCTGGCGTTGGGTGCGCCGTCGAGCTCGCGTTGCACGAGCTCATGCGTGGCAATCCATGTGGATAGGCACGCGTTTGACGGGCTGCCGAGGCCTTCTTGCAAAAGCGGTGTCGCCTCGCTCAGCGCGAGGATGAGCTCATCGATGCTGCCCGGCTCGACGTTCACGCGGCAGAACACGCCATCGGGGAACTCGGCTTGGTAGTAGAGCGCCTCGGCGGAGTGCGGGTAGGCGCGCATGAGCTGCTTGAGCACACGGGTGGCACCCGCCATATCGAAGTCGTGGTATGCACAGGCGAGCTGTGCGATGAGCGTCCAGGCGTCGGGCGATTTCTCGGCAAGGTGGTGCCGGCGGCCCAGGATAAGCGGCGAGGCGTAAGCGGTGCCGTAGCGCTTATAGAACTGGTCAAGCTCGGCGCGCGGATACTCCAGCTTCGCCATGGCGAGCATGGCGGTATGTCGAACGTCGGCTGGATCGGCGGGGGCGTAGGCAAGGCTTTCTTCGGCCACAGCAAGCGCAAGGCGGTACTGCCCGGCAATGAGCGCGCGCGAGGCGATGGCGGCGAGCCAGCGGAGATAGGGGCGCCGGCCCAGGTCGCCCGCGAACTCACGGTCGTAGGGGGTCGATGTCTCGGATGTCACCCGGGCGAGATCCGCCTCGACGTCTGCGCGGTGGTCGAGCAGGTACGAGACGTAGGCGTCGTTGCTTTCGGCCTCCAGTGCGGCGAGCATGCGCTTGGCATCCCAGTTGGCGGGATCGAGCTCGCAGGCCTCGCGCAGCTGCGCCTCGGCCTTGGCGGCCTCGGCATCGGCTGCGGAATCATCCATGATGAAGGGGACGCGGTAGTCAACGATCTCGGTTGCCATGGCGACCAGATGGAACGACCGGTCGCGGTCGTGCACGATGAGGCGCGCGGGATCGGCATGGAAGTCTTCCATGCAGCGCTCGATAAACGCGGCGTTCTCAAGCGGGTAGATGCGCTCGCGACGCATCGCGCCGAGGACGAGGCGCAGACAGTCCTCCTGGATAGGATCAAATGCCATGGCCCCTCCTTCCGGCATCGGGTCCTGCTTGCCTTGCGATGGGCAGATAGTATCACAAGAGCATACCCCGTGCGGGCGCTGTATATCACGAGATGAGCGCGGGGGCATCCGTCTCATCTTCGACGACATCGATCACCACGCCGTGGGGCAGGCACACGATCTCTTCGCCCGCCTGCGCTATGGGGTCATGATCCACGCAGATTTGGTTCGAGCAGGTGGCCGAGATCACATCGACGGTGCCATCTGCGATGCGTACGACGTTTTGGCCCGCTTCGCCGTTGGCGTCTATGGTGGTGACGGTGTATTCAACATCGGACGAGAGCTCATCGACACGGTAAAAGCCATCGCGCGACTGGCACACCACTTTGAGCGGTTGCTCGGCGGGCTCTGTCGTCCCGGTACCGTGCTGGATGAAAAACCAGGCACCGCCGGCGATAAGTGCGGCAAGGCCGCATATGATAAGCAGGCGATCTCCCGGCTTAAGTGCCACGCGTGCCTCCCCGTGTCTGTCGCTTCGTACGTCGTGTTGCGGCACCGCGTTTTTGGCGGCGCCGTTTCCTATCATAGCGCGTCGCGGATATTTGCAGCGGCTGTATAGGGTGCATGCCTGCGCGGTAGAATAGGGCTGGCCCGCATGGTTTCTCGGCGGCGCCATCGGTGCAGGCCTGTCTTGCACGCGCACTGTTCCCCGTGGGACCTAACGGGGCCGGAAGGCGGCTCCGTGAGATAGCAAGCCAAAGAGCTTGCGTTTGGAGGCACATATGGGACGTTTTACCAATCCGCGTGACCTGTACTTCGGTGAGGGCGCCCGTCACGAGGTGAAAAACCTCAAGGGTTCTCGCGCCATGATCGTCACCGGCGGCGGCTCCATGCGCCGCGGCGGCTTTTTGCAGGATGTCGAGGCCGATCTCAAAGAGGCGGGCTTCGAGGTCGAGATCTTCGAGGGCGTCGAGTCCGATCCTTCCGTCGATACCGTGATGCGCGGCGCGAAGGCGATGGAGGAGTTCCAGCCCGACTGGATCATCGGCATCGGCGGCGGCAGCCCTATCGACGCTGCCAAGGCGATGTGGCTCTTCTACGAGTATCCGGAGGAGACCTTCGAGGAGGCCATCGTGCCCTTCAGCTTCCCCGAGCTCCGCACCAAGGCCAAGTTCTGCGCCATCGCCTCGACCTCCGGTACGGCCACCGAGGTCACGGCATTCTCCGTCATCACCGACTATGAGAAGGGCATCAAGTACCCGCTCGCCGACTTCAACATCACGCCCGATGTTGCCATCGTCGACCCCGAGCTCACCTACACCATGCCCAAGAAGCTTTGCGCGCACACCGGTATGGACGCGCTGACCCACGCCATCGAGGCCTATGTCTCCACGGCGGGCTCCATGTTCACCGACGCCAACGCGCTGCATGCCATTCGCGAGATCGTCGAGTGGCTGCCCAAGAGCTATGCCGGCGACCATGAGGCGCGCCAGCATATGCACGAGGCGCAGTGCATCGCCGGTATCGCGTTCTCGAGCGGCCTTCTGGGCATCGTGCACTCCATGGCGCACAAGACCGGCGCCGCCTTCACCGGCGACCATATCATCCACGGTTGCGCCAACGCCATGTATCTCGGCAAGGTCATCCAGTTCAATTCCCGTGACGAGCGCGCCAAGAGCCGTTACGCCTACATCGCCAAGGAGGTCCTGCACCTCGATGGCGAGACCGAGGATGAGCTCGTGGCGTCGCTGGTCCAGTGCATCCGCGACCTGAACGACAAGCTCGATATCCCGCAGGGCATCAAGAACTACGGCGCCGGCGGCGTGAAGGCCGACGAGTCGATCATCGACTACGCCGAGTTCGAGGAGAAGAAGAGCCGCGTGGCGGTCGACGCTATCGGCGACGCCTGCACCGGCTCCAACCCGCGTCAGCCCACGCCTGAGGAGATGGAGAAGCTCCTCGAGTGCGTCTACAACGACGTGGACGTGGACTTCTAAGCAAGGTTTCGACTCCCACAGAGAGGCCCCGGAGGGTTCCCTTCGAAACGTCCTCGCCGCTTCGCGACTGCGGATTGTTTCTCAGGGATGCCCTCCGGGGCCTCTTTTGCATCTCGCGCTCATCCCGCGCCGCATTGCCTGCAGAAACGATCTTCTGGATCGTTTTACGCTTCGCCCATGTTTCGTACAGCGCTTGATTTCTTTGCCTGCCGTTGATTTCTTTGATTTCCGTTGACTTTTTTGCCTCTGGTTAATTTCTTGTGCCGACGCGCGCCGTCGCGTCCTAAGTAAAGGTGCGCAGAGTGCATCTATTCGGGATATGCAGTTTTGAGGCGAAAATCTACAGGAATATACAGCCTGTTTCGAGACGCATTCGTAGCGTCCCTCGTGCTGTGGTCACGAGGCGGGACATATGGGTTAAAAGGGACGTTTGGCAAGACGCGAGAGGACGCATAGCTCCGGCGTAAGGCCCAAAAACGGGTACGGAAGACGCATTGAGATACATTATGTATCTCAATGCGTCTCAATACGGCGGCGGAGGAATTGCATACGTTTGCGAACCACCCATACGTCTCGAGAAATGACCACGAGCATAGCAACCCTACGAATAGGGGGCCGGAGGCACGCCGAAAGCACGGCGGAAGGGCAGCGGGGCGACCGCCCGGGGGCCGGATGCACGGCGGAAGGGCGGCGGGGGCGACCGTCCGGGGGCCAGCGAGGTGCGTGGAGGGACCGCGCCGGATGGCCACAGCGGGGCGCGATGCTCAATGCGAGGGGTGTCGCGGGGGCCACATGCATGTTGACGCGGTGATTCTTATCGTCAGTTGTATTACATCTTCGTAAATGTGCAGGCAATCGTGTACGGGCATGCTATTCTTTCGAACTGCTACATAATCTTGTAGCGTACATATGCAAACACGTATGGGCATACACGATGCACCGAGCGATACTCCAGCTCGACGCACATAAGCGCAGGCAAGAAACGGCGCGAGGGGAAGTGGTCGCTATGACCATCAAAGCAGGAGTTGTGGGAGCTGCCGGATACGGTGGTGCTGAACTCGTGCGCCTATTGCTCGGCCATCCCGATTTCGAGCTCAAGGTGATTACCTCGAACGCCGATGCCGGTCAGGCGCTCTCCGCGGTGTATCCCGCCTTCACCGGCGCAAGCGATCTGGTGTTTACCACGCATGACGACCCGGCATTGGGAGATCTCGACGCGGTGTTTCTGGCGGTCCCGCACACGGCGGCGCTCGCTCAGGTGCCGGGGCTTCTCGAGCGCGGGGTCTCGGTATTCGATCTTTCGGCGGATTATCGCCTGAGCGATCCGGCCGTATACGAGCAGTGGTATGACGCGAAGCACACGTCGCCTGAGCTGCTCGCCACCCGTGCCTTCGGCCTGCCCGAGCTGTTTGCCGAGGACCTGGCGCGCGTAGCTGAGCGCCATGCCGCCGGCGAAGCGGTGCTCGTAGCGTGTGCTGGCTGCTATCCCACGGCGACCTCGCTTGCCGCGGCGCCTGCCGTGCGCATGGGGCTTGCCGCGGTACAGGGTCCGGTGGTCGTTGACGCCATCTCGGGCGTGACAGGCGCTGGCAAGTCGGCCAACGCGCGCACCCATTATTGCAGCGCAGACGAGAATCTCGAGGCGTATAACGTGTGCCGTCACCGGCACACCCCCGAGATTGAGCAGATTCTCGATCTGCCGGGCCGTATTGTCTTCACCCCGCATCTGGCGCCCCTTAAGCGCGGACTGCTTTCTACGGTGACGATTCCGCTTGCCGACGATGCGCCGGCAGATCTTACTGCTGAGGAGCTTGTGGCGCGGTATCGTGCGTTTTATGAGGGACGCCCCTTCGTGCATGTGCTCGATGCCGGCGCGATGCCCAAGACCTCCTCGGTTGTGGGGACGTGCGCCTGCCACGTGGGGCTTGCGCTCGATATGCGCACGCGCGTTATCGTGGCTACCGGTGCCATCGACAACCTGTGCAAGGGCGCAGCTGGGCAGGCGGTCCAGTGTGCCAACATCGTGTTCGGCATGGACGAGCGACGAGGCCTGCCGAGCATGGCGTGCCCGGTCTAGGCGTTGCCGGACTGCTTCCCGCTCGGTGCAACAAGACGCGTCCGACTAGCTCTATCAAGGGAAGATCAACATGGATATGGATACGTTCGATTCGATGCTCCGCGCGGTTCCCGCCGGGGGCATCACCAGTGCCTGCGGCTTTTCGGCGGCAGGCGTGCATGCCGGATTTCGCAAGAATCCCGAGCGCCTGGACATGGCGCTCGTAGTGGCCGATGAGCCCGTGGCTTGCGCGGGCACCTTCACCACCAACCGCTTCTGCGCGGCGCCGGTGATGGTAAGCCGCGAGCATCTGGGCGCGGGTGCTGGATATGGCACCGCGCGCGCCGTCGTGGTGAACTCGGGCAACGCCAACGCGGCGACCGGCGAGCAGGGGCTTGCCACCGCGTGCGAGACCTGCGACATCGCTTCACAGCTCATTGGCTGCGACGCCGGCGAGGTGCTCGTTGCCTCGACAGGCGTGATTGGTCAGCAGCTCGACCTCGCGCCGTTCGAGACGGGTATTCCGGCGGCGCTTGAGGCGCTGAGCACCCATGGTGGGGCTGACGCTGCGCGCGCCATCATGACCACGGACACGCATCCTAAGGAATATGCCGTGACGTACGAGAGTCAGATGCTCGAGTACGTGGGGGCATCGTTTACCGTGGGCGGCATGTGCAAGGGCTCGGGCATGATCATGCCCAACATGGCCACCATGATCGCGGTCATCACCACCGATGCGCCGGTTGCGCCCAAGGTGCTGCACGGCCTGCTCTCGGGCGTGGTGAAGCGCACCTTCAATAAGGTGACGGTGGACTCCGACACCTCGACCAACGACACCTGCATCATGCTCGCCTCGGGCAAGGCGGCGCCCGACGCCCCGGCTATCGAGCCGGGAACGGATGCCTATGCCGAGCTCGAGCGCGCGGTGTACGTGGTGTGCGAGGCGCTGGCGCGCGGCATCGCAGCCGATGGCGAGGGCGCCACGAAGCTCGTGACCGTGAACGTCACCGGTGCTGCGAGTGACGAGGAGGCCGATACCGCCGCGCGTACCGTGGCGAACTCGCCGCTGGTGAAGACAGCCATCGCCGGACATGATTGCAACTGGGGCCGCGTGGCGGCGGCGCTCGGGCGCTCGGGCGCCACGTTCGATCAGGGCAACGTATCGATCGACATCATGGGGTTGCCGGTGTGCCGCGACGGGCTTACGGTACCGTTTGACGAGGACGAGGCGCTGCGCCGCTTTGAGGCGCCGGAGATCATCATCTCGGCCGACCTGGGGGCGGGCGAGGGCGCGGCCACCATCTGGACGTGCGATCTCACCCACGACTACGTGACCATCAACGGGGATTACCGAACCTAGGGCGCGCGCCGCGCCGGGCATCGCGCTGCGCATGCACCGGCTGGGCCGTCGCCCGCCTCCAGCATCAACGCTCGACTTCTTTTGGAGGATCCCATGAAATACGCACGCGATGCGCATCCCTCGCTTTCCAACGAACAGACCGCTCAGCTGCTGTTCGAGGCGCTGCCGTGGTTCAAGAACCTCACCGGTAAGGTTGTCGTCATCAAATACGGCGGTGCCGCCATGGTCGATGAGCGGCTGCGCAGCGACGTGATGAGCGATATCTTGCTACTCAAGCTCATCGGCGCCAAACCGGTCATCGTGCATGGTGGCGGCGCTGCCATCAACGAGGCGCTGAGCCACTACGATCTGCCCGTCGAGTTCAAGAACGGCCAGCGCGTGACCTCCGAGAAGACCATGGAGATCGTGAGCGAGGTGCTCGTGGGCAAGGTCAACCAGGAGCTCGTCGCCGCCATCAACCGCCATGGCAACGTGGCGGTGGGTGTCTCGGGCTCCGATGCCGGCACCATCATGGCCGAGCAGCTCGACCCCGATCTGGGCCGCGTGGGCAAGATCACCCGCATCAACGCCGATTACCTCGAGAGCATCATGGATAACGAGTACATCCCCGTGGTCGCCACGGTGGCCCAGGGCGAGGACGGCGGGTTCTTCAACATCAACGCCGATGTCGCCGCCGGGCATATCGCCGCCGCCCTCGGTGCGGACAAGGCGATCTTCCTCACCGATGTCGACGGCCTCTACGAGGATTTCTCGGATAAGAGCTCGCTCATCTCCAACCTCACGCTCGAGGAGACCGAGCAGATGCTCGCGGCGGGCGAGGTCGACAAGGGCATGATCCCCAAGCTCCAGTCGTGCGTGTACGCGCTGCGGGGCGGCGTGTTCCGCGCGCACATCATCAACGGCACCACGCCGCACTCGCTGCTGCTCGAGCTGCTCACCGATGCCGGCGTGGGTACGGTGATGCACTCGACCGACACCGCGTACGAATATGATCGTCACCCGCATCCGCTGGGTGCGTTCGCGTCGCGCCTTGCCGAGAACATCGACGATGCGGCCGAGACCGCGGCCGAGTAGGGAAGGATCCACATGTCTTTTGAACAGCAGCAGCATCTCGACAGCACCTATGTGATGCACACCTACGGGCGGCTCCCCGTGGAGTTCGTCTCGGGCGAGGGCATGATGCTCACCGCCTCAAACGGACGTACCTATCGCGACTTTCTGGCCGGCATTGGCGTGTGCTGCCTGGGCTACAACCACCCACGCGTGACCGACGCGGTGCGCGCGCAGGCCGAGAAGCTCCTCACGGTGTCGAATTACTTCTATACCGAGCACCGCGGCGAGGTGGCGGCGCTTATCTCCAAGCTCGCCAACAACGATGTGGCCGGTGCCCGGGCCATCGTGGATGCACTCGATGCCGGTGACGAGGCGGCACTCGACGCGGCGTGTACGCCGCAGGCGGGCGAGCAGGTGTGGAAGACCTTCTTTGCCAACTCCGGTGCCGAGGCCAACGAGGGCTCCATGAAGCTCGCGCGCCTGTATGCGCAGCGTGCGGGCAACGGCGGCAACACGATCGTGTGCCTTACGGGCGGCTTCCATGGGCGCACGCTCGAGACCATCGCCGCCACCATGCAGGCGCGCCTGCAGGACAGCTTCAAGCCGCTGCCCGGCGGCTTTGTTGCCTGCGAGCCCAACAATATCGAGGACCTGCACAACATCTTCGAGTTGTACGGCTCCGAGATCTGCGCGGTGATGTTCGAGCCCATCCAGGGCGAGTCGGGCGTGCACCCGCTGGCGGCGGAGTTTGTCCAAGCGGCCGAGAAGCTCGTGCACAGCGTGGGCGGTCTCACCATCGCCGACGAGGTCCAGGCGGGTGTCTTCCGCTGCGGCGTGCCCTTCGCCTCGCAGCTGCTGGGCATCACGCCCGACATCATGAGCCTCGCCAAGGGCATCGCCGGCGGCATCACGGCGGCAGCTTGCGTGGCGCGCGCCGAGATTGCCGACACCTTCAAGCCCGGCGACCACGGCTCGACCTTCGGCGGCAACTGCCTGGCGGTGGCGGCGGCCGAAGCGGTGCTTTCGGAGTTGGTGCGCGGTGACTTCTTGGCACATGTGCGCGAGGTGGGCGCTTATATGGCCGAGCAGCTGGGGCAGGTGCCCGGCGTGGTCGAGGTGCGCGGTGCGGGCCTCATGCTCGGCTGCGACCTTGCCGAGGGCACGCCCGACGCGCACAACGTGATGGCGGCGATGCTCGACGAGGGCTTCGTCATCAACGCGACCGGCGCGCACACGCTGCGTTTCCTGCCGCCGCTCATCTGCGGGCACGCCGATGTCGACGCGCTCGTGGCGGCGCTTGCCAAAGTGTTGGCGCGCTAGCAGGTCGCAGTTTCGGGGCGCGGCGTGTGCGATTCTCAAACGCCTCTGCACGCCCGCGGCATTTCCTGTATACTGCCTTCTTGCGGGCGATTGGCGCAACGGTTAGCGCAGGTGCTTTACACGCACAAGGCTGGGGGTTCGAATCCCTCATCGCCCACCCGGACGTTTCGGGCCCTCGGCACGTGCCGGGGGCCTTCTTGTTTTGGAGGAACCATGCCACGGACGTTTCTCGCAGATGTCGAGCCTGGTGAGCTGCAGCGCCGCTTGAGCCAGGTGCGTTATGTCTTCACCGATCTGGACGGCACGATGATGGGTCCCGGCTCATGCGTGCTCATGAACCCCGATGGCACGCCGTCGCTCGACTTCGTCGAGACGCTGCTGGCGCTCAAACGCGCCGGCGTCGAGGTGATTCCCTGCTCGGGACGCAACCGCGCCATGCTGCACGAGGATACGCGCGTGCTGGGGCTGAATTCCTGGATCGGTGAGATGGGCGGCATCCTCATGCTCGACTGCTCGGAGAGCCGTTGGGAGTACTTCACCGCCGACATGCCGTTCAACCCCGCGTGGGGCTACAGCCCGCACGAGTGCATCGAGGCAACGGGCATCTTGGACGAGTTCTCAACGCGTTGGCCGGGGCTTCTGGAGTACCACAACGACATGGCGAACGGCTACAAGTACCGCGAGGTCACGGTGGGCCTGCGCGGCGAGATTCCCGACGAGGAGGCGCGCGAGATCATCCGTGCCTCGGGCGCGGAGCTCGATTGGGCCGATAACGGGTTCCTCAACTATATCTCGGCGCCCACCACGCTCAAGCTGCCCGAGGGCGTGCGCGGCCGCGCGTTCAACATCATGCCGCGCGGGCTCAACAAGGGCCGCGCCATCGAGCGGTTCTGCCGTCTGCGCGGCATCGATCTGGCCGAGACGCTTTCCATTGGCGACGCTACCTCGGACTTCCTCATGGCCGACTACACCCATACCTTCATCGCGGTGGAAAACGCCCTCAAGAACCCGGATGCCGAGGCATTCCTCAAAAGCCACGACAACGCGTTCATCGCGCGCGGCAAGACGGTCGCGGGTTGGGTGAACGCGATGCGCATGGTGGTCGATGCCGTGCAGGGCGGGTGCTGAGCATGAGCACGGATAATCGCCCCATTGGCATCTTCGATTCCGGCCTGGGCGGCCTTACGGTGGCGCGCGCCGTCGCCGCCGCCCTGCCGCATGAATCGATTCTGTATGTGGGCGACACCCAGCGCTGCCCCTACGGCACGCGCTCGGAAGACGAGGTGCGCTCATTTGTACTGCAGGTGGGCGAGTGGTTGGCGCGGCAAGACGTCAAGGTGATGGTCATTGCCTGCAATACCGCCACGGCCGCGGGGCTTGCGCTGGCGCAGCAGACGTTCGACGTGCCGGTGATTGGCGTGATTGTGCCGGGTGCCCGCGCGGCGATTCACAGCACGCGCTCGCGCAAGGTGGGCGTGCTTGCCACCGAGCTCACCGTGCGCTCGGGCGCCTACACGCGCGCCATCCAGGATTTCGACGCGGGTGTCGAGGTGTACGGGTGTCCTGCCTCGTGCTTTGTGGAACTGGTGGAAGGCGAGCTCGCTGCCGGCCAGCACGACAGCACGCGATGGCTTTCCGGTGCGGACGTCTTCGATTCGCCCGAGGTTCGCGAGCTTGTGGATACCACCATCGCGCCGCTCAAGGGCCACGGTATCGATACCGTGGTGCTGGGGTGCACGCATTTTCCGCTGCTCGTGGGGCCTATTCGCGCAGCACTGGGGACTGGGGTGCGGGTGGTGTCTTCGGCCGAGGAGATCACGCGCGAGCTTGCCGAGATGCTCGAGCGGCGCGGTGAGCTGGCAGATGCGGACGTCGTGCCCGCGCATCATTTCGCCACCACGTCGCCCAACCTTGAGGGGTTTGCCTGCGCGGGGCGGTTCATCTTCGGGCGCGATCTAGGCGAGGTGCGCCACATCACGCTCGAGGAGCTGGAGCATCTGGGCTAATAAGATCTAACCGTCCCCATCTTGATTGGAGGGGCCGCCATGCCGTTTTCCATCGTGAGAAACGATATCGCGCGCGTGCAGGCGGACTGCGTGGTGAACGCCGCCAACACGCATCTGGCACCCGGCGGCGGCGTGTGCGGTGCGATCTTCGCTGCCGCGGGGTATGACGAGATGCGCCGCGCGTGCGAGCGCGTGGGCGGCTGCCCCACGGGAGACGCGGTGGTGACGCCGGCGTTTGCGCTGCCGGCAACGTGGTGCATCCATGCGGTGGGGCCCATCTGGCGTGGTGGTCGCGCCGGCGAAGACGAGGCGCTGCGCGCCTGCTACCGGAGCATCTTCGCGCGCGTACTCGAGCTCGGAGCGCGCTCGGTGGCGTTTCCGCTCATATCCGCCGGTATCTACGGTTTCCCTGCGGCGCGCGCACTTGCCATCGTGCGCGAGGAGACGGCTCGCCTGCTCGATGCGCATCCCGATATCGAGGTCATCCTCGTGCTTTTCGACCGCGCCACCGTGCGTGCGGGCAACGACCTCATCGCTGCGATCGAGGAATATATCGACGACGCATATGTGGATGGGAGTCCGTTTGCCCATCGGCGCATGCGCGATCTGGAACGTGAGGAGCGCTGGCTCGAAGAGGCCGCGCCGGCCGCCATGGCCGCGCCCGCACCTGCGGGACGAGTTTCGCGGCGCGGATCGAGCGGGGCGTACGAGGCCCGGAGCAGCTCGCATGATCGCGGGCTGGATGAGATGCTCGCCCATCTCGACGCGTCGTTCTCGCAAACGCTGCTTTCCCTCATCGACGAGCGCGGTCTTACCGATGCCGATGTCTATAAGCGCGCGAACATCAGCCGTCAGCTCTTTTCCAAGATGCGCGGAAACGCCTCGTATCGCCCCACCAAGCAAACGGCCGTGGCGCTTGCCATGGCGCTCGAGCTCGATATGGATGCGACGCAAGATTTGCTTGGTCGCGCGGGGCTTACGCTGTCGCGGTCGAGCACCTTCGATATGATTGTGCGCTTCTTTATCGAACGGGGCATCTACGACCTCTTTCAGCTGAATGAAGCGCTGTTCTACTACGATCAGCCGCTCGTGGGTTCTCAGTAAGAGATGTCGCTTCGCAGTTGACCATACGCCCTGCGCGTGCCGGTAGCCTTCTTGGTGTCAGGTGGTTGGCAAACCAAGGAGGTAGTGATGAGCAAGCAGACAAAGCGCGAGACGGCAACGAGGCACAACAAGGAGCAGGACCGTTGCAGGCGCAAGGCGGGGAAGCGTACCGAGATCGTGTTCATCCTCGATGCGAGCGGGTCGATGTCGGGGCTCGAGGACGATACGGTGGGCGGGTTCAATGCAATGATCGAGGAGAACCGCCTCGAGCCCGGTGAGGCCACCGTCTCGCTGATCACCTTCAATGACCGCTCGCGTGTGGTGCTCGATCGCGTGGATATCGAGAAGGTCCCGCGGCTTACGCGGCGCACGTACCGGTGCTCGGGCTGCACGGCACTGCTCGATGCCGTGGGCGGGGCGATTGAACACACCGCGCTGGTCCAACGGGTGCAGCCGCGTGGGTATGAGGCAGACAAGGTGCTGTTCGTGATCACCACCGATGGCATGGAGAACGCCAGCAGACGGTACGGCTATGCGCAGGTGAAGCACCTCATCGAGCGGCAGCGCGAGCTTGGATGGGAGTTCGTGTTCATCGGAGCGAATATCGACGTAGCTGCCGAGGCCGAGCGGCTTGGCATCGATGCCGATCGCGCGGTGGGCTATGTGCACGACGAGGCGGGAACGGGCGCGCTCTATCGTGCCGCCTCGTGTGCGGTGCGTGCCACCCGCGCCGACATGCCGCTTGCCGCGAGCGGCTGGCGCTCCGAGCTGGACGAGGACGTTCGCCGACGTGCCACGCGCCGATAGCACATCGGCACGTACAATCGAACGTAAGACGTCATATTGGGAGGCAAGTCGAACTTGTCCCCCAATGCGCCACAATGATCCGCGCCGTTTTCGGGAGGCAGCTCATGGCATTCACGATCTATAACTTCCTCAACAACGATGATGTAACCATCTTGGCGCAGGCGGGCCAGTTTCAGATCATCCAATGGGATCGCGATCTCTCGGTGATGCCCTGGACGGCCGAGCAAGCGTATTTCGCGGCCAAGATGGATGTTCGCCGCCGTCAGCTTGTGGCAAGTCTTGATGGGGCGCACGGCGTGACGCTGCAGGCAGGTGCCATGCAGTGGACGGTTGGCAACGTCAAGGCGACCACAGGCGTTACCAGCGCGGGCGACTTGGTGGGCAAGGTGATTCGCGGCGCGGTGAGCCAGGATTCCATCATCAAGCCGGAGTACGCGGGCACGGGCATGTTGGTATGTGAACCCACGTGGCAGCATCTGCTGTTGGTTGACTTGGCAAAATGGGGCGGTTCGGTCGTGTTGAACGACGGGCTGTTCCTCGCATGCGATAGCGCTATCAAGCACGATCTGCAGCGTCGGAGCAATTTCTCCTCGGCGGTGGCAGGCAACGAGGGTCTCTTTAACCTCAAACTCGAAGGTCAGGGTATCGCCGTGCTCGAGTCGCCATGCCCCGAGAGCGAAGTTGTCTACATCGATCTGCATGGCGAGGAACTCAAGATTGATGGCAACTATGCACTTGCATGGACATCGGGGCTCGAGTTCACGGTTGAGCGCTCGGGTAAGTCGCTCATCGGTTCGGCGGTCTCCGGCGAGGGGCTCGTGAACGTCTACCGTGGCACCGGGCGCGTCATGATGGCTCCCATGCAGGCAGCGACGAGTTACAACGTGCTCGCTTCAAAGCCCACGAGCTAGCAGCAAGATGGGGGCAGATAAAAACTTTTCCCCACTTTGTTGGAGAGGGGTGCTATGCAGTACGGGATACTCGAGTACCTCGAGCGCCAGCTTGCCACCTTCGATGAGGTGCCGTTTGGCGCGGTCGATGCTGCGCTGCTGAGCCAGGCGTGTATGCTCGACGCGCCATGGGCGGTCCCGGCGATTCCGGCGGGTGACCAGAGGCGGCATGTGCTCGACAAGCTGTTTGCGCACGGCGGGAGGCCGCGAGGGGCCCATTTTCGCGATCTTGCGCGAGCTGAGCGGTTCGATACGTTGCTGTGCGGCTTCACGCCCACCGAGCTGAAGCGCGAGCTGTTCGGCCTCATTGCAAGCCCGCGGTTTCGCGATCTGGCGCTCTGCGATTACCTGAGCGTTTTCGATGAGGCATCGCACACGCAGTTCGCCGCTATGACGTTTATCTGGCGCGATGAGTTTGCCTACGTGGGGTTTCGCGGAACCGACACCTCGTTTGCGGGATGGCGTGAGAACTTCGACATGGCCTATCGGGAGCCGGTGCGCGCCCAAGCGCTTGCCGCGACATATCTGGATGCGGTTGCGGACCATCTTCCTGAGCGGCTCTTTGTGGGCGGGCATTCAAAGGGTGGCAACGTGGCGCTCTTTGCGGCCGCGATGTGCCGCGAGGACGTGCGCGCTCGCATCGAGCGCGTGTGGTGCCACGATGCGCCGGGTTTCAGGACGGGCTCTTCGGTGCTCGAGCGCGCGGCGCATCTCGCCGAGCGCATCCATATGACGGTGCCGCAGGATTCGCTCGTAGGGATGCTGATGGACGTTCCCGTGACCCCGCAGGTTGTGCACAGCGATGCGTTTGGCGGCATCGACCAGCACTCGCTCTTTACCTGGGAGGTTGCGGGAGACGATTTTGCCTACGTGGAGCGTGTGGCGGATGCCTCGCGCACCGTGCACGATGCGATCAACGAATGGCTTGCCGCGATGGAGCCCCGGGACGTGGAACGCGTGGTCGAGGCGCTCTTTGCTGCCGCCGCGGCGAGCGGCGCTGCCGATGCACGGGCGTTTTTGCGGCTTGGGCCCGATACACTCAAAAGCGTGCGCGAGGCCGCGCGGCGCATCGATGACGCGTCACGCGAGATATTGAGCCAGGCATTGGGCGATCTCGCCGCGATTGCCGTGCGCCGCGCCGGCCGCGATGTGGCCGCCGCGCTCTTTGGCGAGTGATGCGTGAGGGACGGGTTAAGCCGTGTTCCCATCGTGCTCATAGCGGCCGCTCAGGGCATACCAACCGTTGTGCTCGGTCACTTCGAGCGGTACGCCAAACAGCGCTGTCATCTCGTCGCTGGTGAGCAGCTCGGCCTTGGGGCCATCGGCGAAGACCTCGGCATCTTTGATAAGCAGCACGCGTCCGATGGCGGGGATGATGTCCTCGGGGTAGTGCGTGACGAGCACCACCGAGCGTCCCTCTTCTGCCAGCACGCGCATGGTGTCGCGCACATGATACATGCCCTCGGGATCGAGGCCGGTGCAGGGCTCATCGAAGATGAGGACCTTCGGATCGCTGATGAGCTCGCGTGCCACGAGGACGCGGCGCACCTGGCCAGTGGAAAGCGTCGTGACGTCGCGCTCTGCCAAATCAACGATGTCCAAGCGGTCGAGCGCCTCGAGCGCGCGGGGCATCACGGTGTCGTCGATCTCGGCGCGCAGCGGCAACCCGAGCGAGCCAAAGAGCCCGCCCGCCACGATCTCGCGCACAGGAAGGTGCACGCGCACCTGGTCGTGCATGGTGGCCGAGACAATGCCGAGCGCCTGCTTGATATCGGCGAGCACCGGTCGCGCCTGCCCGCGAAAGCGCACCGGCGGCTCGTCGCGGTGGAGCGGGAAGATCTCGCGGGTGAGCAGCTGGATGAACGTGGACTTGCCGGCGCCGTTGGGGCCCAAGAGCGCCACGTGCTCGCCCTCGGCAAGATCGAACCGTTCGACGTTTAAAATCGTGCGTCCGGCACGCACCACCTGGGCCTCGCGTAGCGAAAAGAGTGGCGGTGCGGCGGGCGCGGCCACCTGCGCGCGGCGCTGGGCGTCTTCGATCGTGCAGTGCTCCATGCGATGCCTCCGATAGTCGATGTATCTCGCCTACTGTACTACACCATCGTGCGCACGCGTGCATGGCGGAAGCGTTCACCCACCTGTAACCAAGCGCCGGCGCGCCCGTGCTATTCTTGGACGGTATTGCCAAAAAGAGAGGGGACGCAGATGCCAGAGACGCTCACGCTCGACGCCTTCGAGACGGCGGCCGAGAAGGTCAAGGAGGTCACGCAGAAGACGGAGCTCATCGAGAGTCCGTATTTCAGCCAGGCCACAGGCAACCGCATCTTCTTCAAGCCCGAGAACATGCAGCGCACCGGCGCCTACAAGGTGCGCGGCGCGTACTACAAGATCAGCACGCTCTCGCCTGAAGAGCTGGGGCACGGCCTTATCGCGGCAAGCGCCGGCAACCACGCGCAGGGCGTGGCGTACGCTGCGGCGCGCGCAGGCGTGAAGTCGGTGGTGGTCATGCCCACCACCACGCCGCTCATCAAGGTCGAGCGCACCAAGGGCTACGGCGCCGAGGTCATCCTCCACGGCGATGTCTACGACGAGTCGTGCGACTTTGCCATGCAGCTTGCCGAGGAGCGCGGCTACACGTTCATCCATCCCTTCAACGATCCGGTGGTGGCAACCGGCCAGGGCACGATCGCGATGGAGATCGTTCAGGAGTTGCCGCTCGTAGATACCATTCTCGTGCCCGTGGGCGGCGGCGGGCTTGCGTGCGGCGTGGCGACCTTTGCCAAGCTCTATAACCCCAAGATCCGTGTGATTGGCGTCGAGCCGGAGGGTGCGCCCTCGCTTACGGCGGCGCTCGAGGCGGGGCATCCGGTGCGCCTGCCGAGTGCCAACACCATTGCCGATGGCACAGCTGTCCTCGAGGTGGGCGATGCGGTGTTCCCGTATCTCAAGGACAACCTCGACGACGTTATCACGGTGCCCGACGAGGAGCTTATCGTGGCGTTCCTCGATATGGTGGAGAACCACAAGATGATTGTCGAGAACTCGGGCCTGCTGACCGTGGCGGCGCTCAAGCACCTGCCCGCCGAGAACCGTCGTATCGCTGCGATTCTCTCGGGCGGCAACATGGATGTCATCACCATGTCGTCGGTGGTGCAGCACGGCCTCATCCAGCGCGACCGCATCTTCACGATCTCTGTGCTGCTGCCCGATCGCCCCGGTATGCTGCTGGGCGTGGCGGGTATCATCGCCGAGCAGAACGGCAACGTGATCAAGCTCGAGCACAACCAGTTCGTGAGCACCAACCGCAACGCCGCGGTAGAGCTGCGCGTTACCATCGAGGCGTATGGTACCGACCACAAGAACCAAATCGTGGCAGCGCTCGAGGCGGGCGGCTTTAAGCCCTCCATCGTGCAGACCTCGCTCTAGGGGCTCGCGGGCGGAGCCTGTTCGCTATTGGTATCTGGCGAGCGCGTCCCAGAAGATCGCGCCATCGGTGCGATAGGGTACGAACGCGGAGCCCACGTGTTGTAGCGCCTCGTCGCCCTTGCCGAGCAGTGCCACAACTGTGCGCTCGGGGCTCGTGCAAGCAAGCTCGACCGCGCGGCAAATCGCATCCTCGCGGTCACAGATGATTTCATACGGGGTGCCGGCCGGCGTTGCAGCGGCCATCTCGGCGCAGATTGCGGTGGGCTCTTCGTGGGCGGGATCCTCTTCCGTGAAGATGAGCGTATCGGCCCAGCGCGCTGCTTCCTGCGGGAGCTCATGGCGGCGTTCCTGCGCCTTGCCGCCCGGCGCACCGAGCACCACGACGATGCGCCGGGCGGGAAACTCCTTTGCAAGCGAGGAGAAGAGTCCCTGGTAGGAAAGCTTGTTGTGGGCATAGTCCACGAGACCCACCACGTGTGGCTCGTTGCCGCCCTCGACGGCGGGCACGAGCAGCTCCATGCGTCCGGGCACCTGCGCGCGGCTCAGCGCATGCACGATGCGCTCGCGGTCCACGCCAACAAGCTCGGCGATGGCAATCGCGGCAAGTGCGTTATCCACATTGAACAGCCCCGGCATGGCCAGCTGCACCTGTGCCTTCCACGTGGGGGTGTGTACGCAAAACTGCACACGACCCAGCGAGGTGGTGATATCGCTTGCCCAAACGGTGGCGCCCTCACGTCCAGATGCAGAGAACGTGACCATCTGCTCGCAGGATGCGGCGCGGGCGAGTACCTCGTCAACATGCTCGGTATCGAGGTTCACCACCGCGACGCGCGTCTGGTCGAACATGCTCAGCTTCGAGGCGAAATAGTCCTCGAACGTGGGGTGCTCGACCGGCGAGATGTGGTCGCGCCCAATGTTTAGGAAGCATCCGATGTCGAACGTGAGCCCCACCACACGCTCATACTTGAGCGCCTGGCTCGAGACCTCCATATCGAGGTAGGGAAGGCCCGCCGTGCGCATGTTTGCGATGAGGCGCCATAGGTCGGGCGACTCGGGCGTGGTGTTAACGCTTTCAATCTCGGTGAGGCCGTCGTAGGTGTTGATCGACCCGATGACACCGGTGCCCGATCCCGGTACCGTGCCATCAAGGATGGTGCGCAGCATGTACGACACCGTGGACTTGCCTTTGGTGCCGGTGATGCCAATAACGGTGAGGTCGCGGTCGGGGTGGCCCCACGCCGCCGCGGAAACCAATGCCATCGCATGGCGCACGTCATGCGTGATGAGGGCTGGCACGCCGGGCGTGGCAGCCTCGAGCTCATCCGCGAGCTCTTCGGCGCAAAGATAGGCAACCGCTCCGCGCTCGATCGCGCCGGCGAGGTATGCCGGCTTGAACGCCGCCCCCTTGCACACGAAGAGGTGTCCGGGCTGTACGATGCGCGAGTCGCAATCGGCGCCCGTGATGGGTGTCGAGTGGGTGGCATCGGTTGCGTTGCGTGTGCCTGCAAGCAGGTTGTGCTCGGCTAAGAGCGCAGCGAGCGAGGCGAAAGTCACCGTATCCATAGGTTGAAGTATACGAAGTTTTTGCCCTGGGGTGGCGAAGTGCCGCTCACCGATAATTCTGTTTCGAGACCGTTTCATGTTGCGGTGTCTTACCTGCGGCATTGGCATTGGACGGAGAATGAACAAACTCAGCAAATGCGATGACAGGGCGAGTACCGGACGTACGTGCCACAGCGAGCGGGGGAGCGTGAGAACCCGCGGCGAACGGTCGGGAACACACCCTCGAGCTGCTCGGCTGAACGCATGCCCCACGCGCGAGCGAACCTCGTGACGGAACGGATGCCTGTACGCCGCGCCGTAAGCCCCCGTTACGGGCATCGAGAGCGCCTGTTCCTCGCTTGTTCGAGTACCGAGGTACCTGTTTGGGAAGCGAGGTTCTACATGCAGATGCGCAGCGATGCCGTGAAGAAGGGGTTGGCGCGAGCGCCCCACCGAAGTCTCCTCAAGGCCGACGGCCTCACCGATGAAGAACTCGAGCGACCGCTTGTAGCGGTGGTCTCGGCGCAAAACGAGGTTATTCCCGGACATTTGCACCTTCAGCAGATCGCCGATGCCGTGAAGGCCGGTGTGCGCATGGCCGGCGGCACGCCGCTGCAGATCAACACCATCGGCGTGTGCGACGGCATCGCTATGAACCACGAGGGCATGCACTACAGCCTGGTGTCGCGCGAGGTCATCGCCGACTCCGTGGAGTGTGCCATCCAGGGGCACCAGTTCGACGCGATGGTGCTCATTCCCTCCTGCGACAAGATCGTGCCCGGCATGCTCATCGCCGCGGCGCGCCTGAACATCCCTACGATGCTCGTATCGGGCGGCCCCATGCTCGCGGGCCACGACAAGTGCGGACACCAGACCGACCTCAACACGCTCTTCGACGCCGTGGGCCAGGTTACCGCTGGCACCATGACGCCTGAGGAATGCGCATGGCTCGAGAACACTGCCTGCCCCACCTGCGGTAGTTGCTCGGGCATGTTCACCGCGAACTCCATTTGCTGCCTTGCCGAGGCGCTTGGCTTGGCGCTCCCCGGCAACGGCACGGTTCCCGCCGTGTTCTCCGAGCGCATTCGCCTGGCCAAGCAAACGGGCATGAAGGTCATGGAGCTTGTTGAGCAGGGCATCTGCGCGCTCGACATCCTGTCGGTCGATGCCGTGTACAACGGCATGGTGCTCGACATGGCCTTCGGCGGTTCCACCAACACGATGCTGCACCTCACCGCTATTGCACAGGCGGCTGGGTGCCCCGTCACCATGGAGGACTGGGACCGCGTGAGCGCCAAGACCCCCAACATCGTGCGCATCGCGCCGGCCGGCCCGCTGCACATCGAGGACCTCAACGCCGTGGGCGGCATCTCCGCAATCATGGGCGAGCTGGGGCGCGGCGGGCTCTTGCACGGCGGCGCGCTCACCTGCCACGGCACGGTTGACGAGTGGGTTGCGGCGGCGCCGGCGGCAGACGGCGAGATTGTCCGCACGCTCGATCGTGCCTATTCGCCCATTGGTGGCCTCAAGGTCATGCAGGGCAACCTCGCCCCCAGCTGCGGCGTGGTCAAGCGTTCTGCCTGCGCGCCCGAGATGTATACGCATTCCGGCCCGGCTCGCGTGTTTAACAGCGAGGAAGAGGCGTGCGAGGCCATCTTCGGCGGCAAGATCAAACCCGGCGACGTCGTGGTGATTCGCTACGAGGGCCCGGCGGGTGGTCCAGGTATGCGCGAGATGCTCACGCCCACCTCGGCCATCTGCGGCATGGGGCTCGACAAATCGGTGGCCCTCATCACCGACGGGCGCTTCTCCGGCGCCTCCAAGGGCCCGTGCATTGGCCACGTCTCGCCCGAGGCGGCCGCAGGCGGTCCCATCGCGCTTGTCGAGGAAGGCGACATCATCGACATCGACATCGAGGCGGGCGCGCTCAACGTGCGCGTGTCGGATGACGAGCTCGCTCGTCGTCGCGCCGCATGGCAGCCGCCTGCACCGAAATATACCAGCGGCGTGCTTTCGCGCTACGCAAAGCTCGTCACGAGCGCCGATAAGGGGGCGTATCTCTCATGACCGATTCCAAGCAGACCGCGCAGGCGCCCATCGCCGGCAGCCCGCGCACCCCGGACATGTCGGACGACATCCGCCAGCATGTGTGCGCAAGCGCGATGCGCCCGCAAGACGGCGCCGGCGACGGCACCACGCGCGAGGAGCGTCTGGCCTTGAAGGAGCTCGCAATCTCGGGCAAGCCGTTTGGCCCCGGCAGCCATACCGATAAAGAGGGCAAGGAGATGACCGGCGCGGCCGCGATCATCGCGTCGCTCGAGGCCGAGGGTGTCGACACGGTCTTCGGCTATCCCGGCGGTCAGGCCATCAAGCTCTACGATGCGCTCTACGACTCCACCAAGATCCATCACATTCTCGCCCGCCACGAGCAGGCTGCGGTCCATGAAGCCGACGGCTACGCGCGCGCCACGGGCAAGGTGGGCGTGGTCTTTGTGACCTCGGGCCCCGGTGCCACCAACACCGTGACGGGCATCGCCACGGCCTACATGGACTCCGTGCCGCTCGTGGTTATCTCGGGTCAGGTAACACGCGGCGTCATTGGTACCGATGCCTTCCAAGAGGCCGATATCGTGGGCATCACGATGCCGGTGGTGAAGCACAGCTACCTGCTGCAGAGCAACGATGACCTCACGCGCACGTTCCGCGAGGCGTTCTACATCGCCTCCACCGGACGCCCGGGCCCCGTGCTTATCGATATCCCCAGCGACCTGGCGGGCGAGCAGATGGTATTCCACTACCCCGACCAGGTGGATATCCCCAGCTATCGCCCCACGTATCGCGGCAACGCCAAGCAGGTCAAGCAGGCGGTCGAGCTCATTCGCTCCTCGAAGCGCCCCGTGATCATCGCTGGCGGTGGCTGCGTGACGAGCCATGCCTGCAACGAGGTGGTCGAGCTCGCCGAGAAGATGCAGATTCCCGTGGTTACCACGCTCATTGGCAAGGCAGCCGTGCCGTGCTCCAACCCGCTCAACCTGGGCCCCGTGGGCATGCACGGCTCCAAGTACGCCAACATGGCCATGACGGAGTGCGACCTCATCATCGCCGTGGGCGCGCGCTTCTCCGACCGCGTGACGGGCAAGCTTTCCGAGTTTGCGCCGCATGCCAAGGTCATCCATATCGATATCGATCCTGCCGAGATTGGCAAGGTGCGCGACCCGCAGGTGCCCATTGTGGGCGATGCCCGCAACGTGGTTGCCGCGATCAACGAGCGGCTCGACCGCGTGGGCGCTACGCCGCAGGACGAGGAGTGGGTGAAGACCGTCTTCGAGTGGCGCGAGCGCTGGCCGTTTTATACCGAAGACTTCGTCGACTACCCCGATCGCATCGCTCCCGAGCAGGTGCTCGAGGCGCTCTCGACCAAGCTCGATCCGCATGCGAGCGTGGTTACCACCGAGGTGGGTCAGCATCAGATGTGGGCGCACCAGCATATCCATCGCGAGGAGTCGCGTACGTTCATCTCCTCCGGCGGTCTGGGCACTATGGGCTTCGGCTTCCCCGCGGCCATTGGCGCCAAGATCGGGCGACCTGGCGCCCAGGTGGTTTGCATCGCCGGCGACGGTTCGCTGCAGATGAACATCCAGGAGATGGCCACGGCCATTGGCAACGGTGTCGCGGTAAAGGTGCTGCTCATCGACAACAACGCGCTGGGCATGGTGCACCAGTGGCAGCGCCTGTTCTATCACGAGCGCTATAGCTGCACCGAGTTCACGGCGAACCCCGATTTCGTGAAGCTCGCCGAGGCGTATGGCTGGGATGCCGAGCGTATCAACCATCCCGACCAGATCGACGGCGCACTCGATCGCATGCTCGCGAGCGACCGTCCGTACCTGCTCGACGTGATCATCCCCACAGCGCAGACCGTCTACCCCATGGTCGCTCCCGGCGCCGCCATCGACGACATCATCGGCGCGATCGACGTGACGCTCGGCGGTGTGCGCGTGACCGAGAAGGGCATGAGTCCCGCCGGCGAGACCGCGGGCACCGTGGCCGAGCCGCTGCCCCTGAACGAGCAGACCGAGGGCGCATTCCGCACCTCGGGCGCCACGCGCGTGTCCGATGCCATGACGGGTGCCGAGCAGCGCCCCGCTGCGGCCGATGCCGCCTTGGATGCCCAGGCTCCGAAGGGAGGCGAGTGAGATGAAGTACATCCTCTCCATCCTCGTCGAGAACAAGCCCGGCGTGCTCTCCCGCGTGACCGGCCTCATTAGCCGCCGTGGCTTCAACATCGATTCGCTCACGGTGGCACCCACCGAGGACGTGACGATGAGCCGCATGACCATCATCGTGAACGCCGATGAGGTCGCCTACGAGCAGCTCACCAAGCAGCTGCACAAGCTCGTTTCGGTGTACAAGATCTCCGACCTCACCGAAGAGGACGCCATCGAGCGCGAACTCGTGCTGTTCAAGGTGGTCGCTCCGCCCGATCGGCGCCACGAGATCATCGAGATCGCCAATATCTTCCGTGCGAACATCGTCGACGTGGGCAAGAATTCGCTCACCGTCGAGGCGACCGGTACGGCGAGCAAGCTCGATGCGATGGAAGACCTTTTCCGCAGCTACGGCATCCGCCAGCTCACGCGTACCGGCAAGATCGCGATGAGCCGTGGCGCGCGAGACGCCTAAGCGCGCTGGGCTGCCGGGTGGCGCTTCGTCGCCCGCTTCGGGCAGTCCTGGCTCGCTCGGAGGCGCCACCGGCGCCTCCGGCTCGTGCGGAACTTGCGGTCGCCGAAGCGCCATCCGGCAGCCTGCGCGATCGAGCGTCCGTACGAGCCAACATCAGGGTTTTACCGCGTCTGCGCGGTGGCCATATAAGACAGGGTTTTCAACCGCAAGGTAAGGAGTTTCAACATGGCAGTGACGATCTACTACGAGAGCGACTGCAATCCCGAGGTCATCCAGGGTATGAAGGTCGCCATCATCGGCTACGGCTCGCAGGGCCACGCCCATGCGCTTAACTTGCTCGATTCGGGCTGTGATGTGCGTGTTGGCCTGCGTGAGGGTTCCAGTTCGTGGGCGAAGGCCGAGGAGGCCGGCCTCAAGGTGTGCGACATGGACACCGCGGCCGAGGAAGCCGACCTCATCATGATGCTCGTGCCCGATGAGACCCAGCCCAAGGTCTACGAGGAGCACATCAAGGCTCACCTCAAGCCCGGTAATACCCTCGCCTTCGCCCATGGCTTCAACATCCACTTCGGCTACATCCAGGCTCCTGAGGACGTGAACGTCATCATGTGCGCGCCCAAGGGCCCCGGCCACATCGTGCGCCGTCAGTACACCGAGGGCTCCGGTGTGCCCGATCTTGCCTGCGTGCATCAGGACGCTACCGGTAACGCATGGGACATCGCGCTTTCCTACTGCTGGGGTGTGGGCGGCGCTCGTTCCGGCATCATCAAGGCGACCTTCGCCCAGGAGACCGAGGAGGACCTCTTCGGCGAGCAGGCCGTGCTCTGCGGCGGCCTCGTCGAGCTCGTGAAGGCCGGCTTCGAGACGCTGACCGAGGCCGGCTATCCGCCCGAGCTCGCGTACTTCGAGTGCTACCACGAGATGAAGATGATCGTCGACCTCATGTATGAGAGTGGCATCCACTTCATGAACTACTCCATCTCCAACACCGCTGAGTACGGCGAGTACTACGCCGGCCCGCAGGTCATCAATGCCGAGAGCCGCGAAGCCATGAAGAAGATCCTCGCGCGCATCCAGGATGGTTCGTTTGCCCAGCAGTTTGTGGACGATTGCAACAACGGCCACAAGTGGCTCCTCGAGCAGCGTGAGAAGATCAACGACCACGAGATTGAGAAGACTGGCGAGAAGATTCGCTCGATGTTCTCCTGGATCAAGAAGTAGCGGCTGCGCATACTGTCTAGCTGAACATTGTCACAACGATGCTCATGAGGCGGGGTGAAACCCATATGGGTTTCACCCCGCCTTCGTATTACGGATCTCGTGGTCTATGACGGCTACTCGTATGTTTGCCGTGCATTCCGCATTCAGTTCTGTAATCGGTTATGTGTGGTGGGTCTCGCTATTGTGTGTGGTAAAACCCCCATTTAGAGCGCTGAGATGAGGTATTGCCACACATAACAAACCGACCAACCACACACAACGCGGTCGGTGGCCTGGTTGTACCGAGAAATTCGCCGTACGGACCCTAGATGCGCTCTGCCATGTCGAGGACGAGGCGCTCGGTTTTCTCCCATCCAAGGCAGGCGTCGGTGATCGACTTGCCGTAGACGCCGCCGTCGAGCGGCTGGTTGCCGTCCTCAAGATAGGATTCGATCATGAAGCCGCGTACGAGCCGGCGAATCACCGGTGCACGGCGCATGGAATCGGCGACCTCATGGCAGATGCGAATCTGCTCGAGCGGCTTTTTGCCGGAGTTGTCATGGTTGCAATCGATGATCGCCGCCGGATGCTTGAAGTCGTCGGTCATGTACTTTGCAGCCAGGCGATGCAGGTATTCGTAGTGGTAGTTGGGGTAGTTGATGCCGTCGAGGCCAATGTAGCCGCGCAGCACCGCGTGTGCGAGCGGGTTGCCCGTGGTCTCGACCTCCCAGTTACGAAAGATGAACGTTTGAGGCTGCTGTGCGGCGTAGATCGAGTTGAGCATGACATCGGTCGAGCCGCCGGTGGGGTTCTTCATGCCGATTGCCATGGGCACGCCCGAGGCCACAAGGCGGTGCTCCTGGTTCTCAACTGAGCGCGCGCCCACGGCGATGTAGGCGAGTACATCGATGAGGTACTGATAGTTGGTGGGGTAGAGCATCTCGTCGGCGGTGAACATACCGGTTTCCTCGACCACGCGCAGGTGCATGCGGCGGATGGCTTTCACGCCCTCGAGCAGATCGCTCGGGCCTTCGGGATCGGGGTTGTGGAGCAGGCCCTTGTAGCCGGTGCCCTTGGTGCGCGGCTTGTTGGTATAGACACGCGGGATGACAACGAATTTCTCGCGCACACGCTCGGCGAGCGCCGCCAAGCGGGTAACGTAATCGAGGACGGCATCTTCGCGGTCTGCCGAGCAGGGGCCGATGATGAGGAGCCGGCGGTCGTCTTCGCCGGTGAGCACGGCAGAGACCTGGGCGTCGAAGGCCGCCTTTTCGGCAGCGCGTTCGGCGGAGAGCGGCATCTCCTCGCGGATCTCCTTAGGGATGGGCAGCAGGCGCTTGAACTTCATGGACATGGGGGCTCCTCGGCGTGTGTGCAATGGTATGCGGCGTGCCATGCGCCACATGGTGAGTAGAAGCACAGATTAGCAGATGCGACCTTCTGGAAGGGCGCATCTTGTGTTGTGGTAGTCATTTGGAAACGTTCGTATGTTGAAGGATGCCCGGCGCTAGAGGTAGCGGCGGGCGCAGGAGATCGCTTCGGGGACGTAGCCGCCACCGAAGAGGACGCAGTGCAGAAGCAGCGGCGCCAGCTGATGAAGGCCTACGCGCTCACGCCAGCCGTCGGCAAGTGGGGAGGCGTCGTTGTAGCCGGCAAGCACCTCTTCAAGGTAGGGATAGCCAAAAAGCTGGAGCATGGCAAGGTCGGTCTCGGCATGGCCGCCGTAAGCCATGGGGTCAATCAGGGCACCGCCGGTAGCAGCAGCGGTATCGGCCAGGTAGAGCACGTTGCCCGCCCAGAGATCGCCGTGCAGACGCGCGCAGGTGATGTTGGGGTTCTGCGCACAGGCGCGCTCGACGAGCGCGGGCTCGGGCGCATCGAGGGCGCCGGCGAGCAGCTTCGTGGCAATGCGGCGGAACATCCCGAGCTCATGGTCGTCAAAGACGCCGCGGTCATAGAGGATGCGGACGTAGTACATCACGCGGTGCTCGGCGAAGAACGCACCCCACGAGGACGCGGCCTGCGCACGGGTGACGTAGGGCGTCGCGGCGCTCCCGATGCCGCGAGCATCGGGGCATCCCGGTGGCGGGCAGCCAAACCAGGGGGCGCCGGCGGCATGGGTGCGCGCGAGCGCCGCGCCGATGCGCCGTGCCGCGGCAGGGGAGGACGGGCCTTCGAAGATGCGCTCCTCGACAAGGCGGGTGCGCGAGGCCTCGAAGACCTTGGCGCATCGGATGCCGCCATCCGCCTCGGCCTCGGCAAGCCATTGCAGCCCCGCCGCCTCGCACAGCAGCTCATCGGTGGTGCCGGGATGGGTTTTCACCACGCGGTCGTGTTCGAAGGTGGGCATGAGCAAACCTCCTCGTATCAAACAAAGGGCCACCGCGGCAACGGGAGTGTTCCCGGCGGCGGTGGCCTTGAGGCATGCGTGTGCGACTACGCGCTAGCTCAGCAGCATGCGGTCGTTGGCGAGCTCGCCGCCCGAGACCTCCTCGAACTTCTGGAGCAGGTCCTTCACCGTGAGCGAGCACTTCTCGTCACCGGCGATATCGTAGATGATGCGACCCTCGTGCATCATGATGAGACGATTGCCCATGCGAATGGCGTCATTCATGTTATGGGTGACCATAAGCGTGGTGAGCTGATGCTCCGCCACGATCTGCTCGGTGAGGTCGAGCACCTTAGCTGCCGTCTTGGGGTCGAGTGCGGCGGTGTGCTCGTCGAGCAGCAACAGCTTGGGCTTGGTGAGGGTTGCCATAAGCAGGGTGAGCGCCTGGCGCTGACCACCGGAGAGCAGGCCGACCTTGCTCGTGAGGCGCTTCTCGAGGCCTAGGCCCAGCGCGCGCAGGCGCTCGGCGTACTCGTCTTTTTCGACGCGCGTGACGCCCCAGGCAAGGGTGCGGGTCTTACCGCGACGCTTCGCCATGGCGAGGTTCTCGACAATCTGCATGTCGGCGGCGGTGCCCATCATGGGATCCTGGAACACGCGACCGAGATACTTGGCGCGTGCAGGCTCGGAGAGCTGGGAGATGTTGACGCCGTCGAGCGTGATGGTGCCGGCGTCAATGGGGTAGACGCCCGCGACCATATTCATGAGCGTCGACTTACCGGCGCCGTTGCCGCCAATGATGGTGACGAAGTCGCCGGGCACGAGATGCAGGTTGCAATCGATAAGCGCGCGCTTCTCGTTGATCGTGCCGGCATTGAAGGTCTTGGATACATGGGAAAGCGTCAGCATCGCCTATCGCCCCCCTTCGGTGGACGCGCCTTCGGTCGAGGTGTCCTTGAGCGACCTCGTGTAGGCGCGCTTGAGCTGGAACTTCTCCCAAACCACGGGGATGCACAGCGCAAGCGCCACGATGATGGCGGAAAGCAGCTTCATGTCGTTGGCATCCATGCCCAGCTGGAGCACGATGGCGCGGATGAGGAAGTACACCACCGAGCCCACGACGGCGGAGCTGAGGCGCCCGCCGAAGGCGTGGAGTTTGGCGCCGGGCAGTACGCGCCAGAGCACTTCACCGATGACGATGGCGGCAAGGCCAATGACGATGGCGCCGGTGCCCATACCGATATCGGCGTACTTCTGGCTCTCGCAGATGAGGCCGCCAGAGAGGCCCACGAGACCGTTGGAAAGCGTGAGGGCGATCATCTTGGTGACCTTGGTGTTCACGCCGAGTGCGCGGACCATGGCCTCGTTGTTGCCGGTGGCGCGGCATGCCGAGCCAATCTCGGTACCAAAGAACCAGTACAGCCCGACGATAATGACCACCGCCACAATGACGCCCACGATGATGGCCGCCACGTTGGAGGGGAGGCCCGTGAGGTCGGTCATCTGGCTGAAGATGGTGTCAAAGTTGAGCAGCGGGGTGTTGGACTTGCCCATGATGCGCAGGTTGATGGACCACAGGCCAATCTGCGTGAGGATACCGGCGAGAATCGCGGGAATCTCGAACACGGTATGCAAAAAGCCCGTGACCGCACCTGCCACCATGCCGGCGAGCATCGCCGCAAGGACGGCAACGATGGGATTCACCCCGCCCACCACGAGCACGGCGCACACGCAGCCGCCGAGGGCGAAGCTGCCGTCCACGGTGAGGTCTGCGATATCGAGCAGCTTGTAGGTAATGAAGACGCCGAGCACCATGATGCCCCACAGGATGCCCTGGGAGACGGCGCCGAGCATGGCGAGTCCCATACCTTCTCCTCTCAATTTCAAAGAGCGGTGCAGTGAGAGACCGCCCAGAATACGCAAAGCAACAGAACAGTCTAGCATGCCGTACACATGCGATGCGACGGGGGTCGTTTGTAATCGAGATGAAACGAAGCGGGCGGCCGCCTGCTGGCAGCCGCCCGAGGATTGCGCGTGGATTGCAGGTTTGGCGCTAGGCGCTCACGTCCTGGCCGCCCTCGTCGGCAAGTGCGGAGACATCGACACCCACGGCATCGGCGGTCTTTTGGTTGTACACCAGGTCGCACTCGTCGGCGGTCATGGTCTCGATGGCCATCTCGGCCGGGTTTGCGCCCTCGGTGAGAATCTCGACAGCCATCTCGCCCGCGCGGTAGCCCAGCTCCTCATAGTTGATGGAGACCGACGCAAGGCCGCCGTTCTCGACCATGCCCACCTCGCCGCAGATCGTGGGCAGGCCGTTCTCGTTGGCGATCATGGCAACGGTGGTCATGCCGGCCGCGATGGTGTTGTCGGTAGGGGTGTAGATGGCGTCGACCGCGCCGATCATCGACTCGACGACCTGCTGGATCTCGTTCGAGGATGAGACCGTGAAGCGCTCATGCGCGATGCCGAGCTTATCGAGCTCCTCTTCGGCCATGGCGATCTGGATGTCGGAGTTGGACTCGGCGGTGCAGTACAGCAGGCCAACGTTCTTGGCATCGGGCAGCAGACGCTGCAGCAGATCCATCTGGTCGGCCACGGGGTTCATGTCGGAGGTGCCGGTGAGGTTGCCGCCGGGGGCGTCGTTGTCGTCCACGAGGCCGGAGGCAGCGAAGTCGGTGATGGCGGTGCCCACGATGGGAATCTCGGTGGTGGCGCCGGCGACCGCCTGGGCGGCGGGCGTGGCGATGGCGAGGATGAGGTCGCAGCCGTTGTTCACGAGCGTCTGCGCGATGGTCTGGCACGCAGACTGGTCGTTCTGAGCGTTTTGCTGCTCGATCTCGTAGGAGATACCGGAGTCATCGAGCGCCTTCACAAAGCCGTCGTTGGCGGCGTCGAGCGCGCTGTGCTCGGTAAGCTGCAGAACACCAATCTTGTAGGTGTCGCCCGAAGCGGCGGAACCGGCGGGCGCGGCCTGCTCGCCCGAGCAGCCGGCGAGCGCAAGCGCCGAGGCAACCCCTGCCATACCAAAGGTGAACGAACGACGATCGATCATGGTGTGTGCCATGGTGGCCTCCTTTAATGTAAGCGCTCGCCACGGCGAGCGCGGTTCTTGGCGGGTTTGCTAGACGATCTCGGCGCCCTCGAGGCTCGAGATGTCGATGCCAACCGCATCGGCCGTCTCTTGGTTGGCGATGAGCTGGCAGTCCTCGGCGGCAAGGTACTCAATGGGCATCTCGGCGGGATTGGCGCCCTCTTCGAGGATGCGCACGGCCATCTCGCCTGCTTTGTAGCCCAGGTCGAAGTAGTTGATGGAGTAGGAAGCGAGGCCGCCGTCCTCGACCATGGTGTCGCACCCCACGATCACGGGCAGCTTGTTCTCGTTGGCCACCATGGCAACCGTGGCCATGCCGGCAGCGATGGTGTTGTCGGTGGGGGTGTAGATGGCGTCGACCTTGCCCACCATCGACTCGATGACCTGCTGGATCTCGTTCGAGCTCGAGACCGTGTAGCGCTCGTGCGCCACGCCGGCGGCGTCGAGCTCCTCCTCGGCCATGGCGATCTGGACCTCCGAGTTGCTCTCGGCGGTGCAGAAGAGCAGGCCAACGGTGGCGGCATCGGGAACGAGCTGGAGCAGCAAATCGATCTGATCGGCCACGGGGGTGAGATCGGAGCTGCCGGTTACGTTCGCGCCGGGTGCCTCGTTATCGGCTACAAGGCCGCTCTCGGCGAAGTCGGTGATGGCCGTGCCGATGATGGGGATATCGCTCGTGGCGCTTGCCACGGCCTGCGCAGCGGGCGTGCCGATGGCGAGGATGAGGTCGTCGCCGTCGTTGACGAGCTTGGAGGCGATAGTCTGGCAGGCAGACTGGTCGTTCTGAGCGTTTTGCTGGTCGATCTCGTAGGAGATGCCGGCATCGTCGAGCGCGGCGACGAAGCCCTCGTTCGAGGAATCGAGCGCGGCGTGCTCGGTGAGCTGCAAAACGCCAATCTTATAGGACGCGCCGGACGAGGCGCTGCCAGCAGTAGAGCCGGCCGGCGCGCTCTGATCGCTGCTGCAACCGGCAAACCCGAACACGCTCGCTGCGGCGAGCGCACCCAAGCCTGCGGTGAACGAGCGGCGGTTAAGCACCGGTTGAGTCATGACGACCTCCTGGATAAACACAGCGATGCGGGTTTCCGATAGGGCTCGCAACGTGGCCGCCGGCAGATGGCACCGGCGCCGCACCATGCGCGTGGCGAGCGGTATTTGTTAATGATAGTCGCGTCGCGATGACAGCCCGTTGTGTCACGAACTATTAACCTATCGCGCCGCTCGCCGCGCTGCCCGCAGCCGTCCGCCGAGATTACATCTTGTTCCATCGAATGTCCCGACAACGCAAGGGCCCGCCTGCTTGCCCTGAGATATTCCGCGCAGCGTATATCTCAGGGCAAGCAGGCGGGCCCCATGGGAGTTGCTCGAGGCTTAGAACTCCGCGTTGCCTACCGTACGGGGATGCGGGATGACGTCGCGGATGTTGCCCACGCCGGTGAGGTACATCACGAGGCGCTCGAAGCCCAGGCCAAAGCCCGCGTGCTGGCAGGTGCCATAGCGGCGCAGGTCGAGGTAGTACTTGTACTGCTCGGCGTCCATGCCCAGCTCGGCGATGCGGCGCTCAAGCACATCCAGGCGCTCTTCGCGCTGGGAGCCGCCGATGATCTCGCCAATACCGGGCACCAGGCAGTCGGCCGCGGCGACCGTCTTGCCATCGTCGTTCAGGCGCATGTAGAACGCCTTGATTTCGGCGGGATAATCGGTCACGAACGTGGGGCGCTTGAAGTGCTGCTCGGCCAGGAAGCGTTCGTGCTCGGTCTGCAGGTCGATGCCCCAGCTCACGGGATAGTCGAACGTGTGACCCGCAGCGACGGCCTGTTCCAAGATCTGAACAGCCTCGGTATAGGTCACGCGAGCAAAGTCGGAGCTCGCCACGTGCTCGAGGCGCGCGAGGAGGCCTTTGTCCACAAACCGGTTGAGCATAGCGAGCTCGTCGGGACAGCGATCCATCACATCGCGGATGACGTACTTGAGCATCTCCTCGGCGAGGTTCATATCGTCGGCGAGGTCGGCGAAGGCAATCTCGGGCTCGATCATCCAGAACTCGGCGGCGTGGCGCGTGGTGTTGGAGTTTTCGGCACGGAAGGTGGGGCCGAAGGTGTAGACGTCGCCAAAGGCCATGGCGAAGTTCTCGGCGTTGAGCTGGCCGGAAACGGTGAGCGAGGCGGGCACCCCGAAGAAGTCCTGGCTCCAGTCGATGTCGCCCTCGGTGAGCGCGCCCATCGAGGCGGCGGCCTGCTTGGCCGTGACGCGCGGCGGGTTTGCCGGGTCGATGGTGGTCACGCGGAACATCTCGCCCGCACCCTCGCAGTCGCTCGCGGTGATGATGGGCGTGTTCACATATACAAAGCCGCGCTCCTGGAAGAAGGTGTGGATGGCGGCGGCGGCCACGGAGCGGATGCGGAACACCGCGCGGAAGAGATTCGTGCGCGGGCGCAGGTGCTGCTGGGTGCGGAGGAACTCGACCGTGGCGCGCTTTTTCTGGAGCGGGTAATCCGGCGCCGAGGGACCCTCGACCACGATCTGCTCCGCCGTGAGCTCGAAGGGCTGCTGCGCCTCGGGCGTGAGCTTGAGCGTGCCGGTGCAGATGAGTGCCGCCGAGACGTTCTGGTGGGCGATCTCGTCGTAGTTGGCGAGTTCGTCGCGGTTCATCACGACCTGGAGGTCTTTAAAGCAGCTGCCGTCGTTGACGGTGACGAAGCCGAAGTTCTTCATGTCGCGGACGGATTTGACCCAGCCGGCAACGGTGACGGTCTGCCCGCCGAGCGCCTCGGCATCGGCGTAGAGCTGAGCGATCTTGGTGCGGTTCACGTGATGCTCCTTCGTGTGCGTACATACTCAACAACCCTGTATCATACCAGCACCGCGCCGGCGATGCGCCCCGGCGCCCCGCCCGCTGCCATGGGCCGATGGTCCTTGCGCAACGACATCTCGGCATGAGACGAAACATCCCCGCTGCCGGACGGGCAACGGGGATTGCGGGTGCGATGGCTGTGCGCCTGGGTGCTGTTACTCCTGGCGCGGCTTGCGAACCACGAGCAGCGGGTCGCCAACCTTCACGAGCGGACGGCCGCCAACCAGCGTGCCGGAGCTGCCGATGTGGTTCACGCGAACACCCTCGGGGATGTTGGAGATGATGATGGTGACCACGTCCTCGTAGCCAGCGGCCTTGATGGCGTTGGTGTCGAAGGCGAGCAGCGGCGTGCCGGCGGTGACCACATCACCCTGCTCCACGAAGCGCGTGAAGCCCTTGCCGTCCATGTTCACGGTACCAAGGCCCACGTGCATGATGAGCTCCTCGCCATCCTCGGTGAGCATGCCGATGGAGTGGTTGGTCACCGTGGTCGCGGCGATGCGGCCGTTGGCAGGCGCGTAGAGGATACCGTCGACGGGCAGGACGCCGTAGCCCTCGCCGAACAGGTGGGCGGAGAGGACCTCGTCGTTGATCTCCTCAAGGCGCATGAGGATGCCGGAGACGGGGGAGTATACGGTGTCGGAGCGGACAGCGAACGAGGCGCTCTGCGGAACCTCGACGCCGTTTTCGGTCGAAACGGTCTTCTTGATCTTATCCCAAAGCTTCATGGGTCCTCCTCATAACGAGTTGGTTGCATCTGTGTTGGGGGACGGGCGATTCCCGTCTTGCTTCTAGGATAGCCTCAGGCCCGTCCCGCATGCCCCCGGTGCGTCAGTTTCCATCATCCCTGCGTATAACAGGTATTTCACTGGTATCGATATTGCATAACCTCATGCGTTTGGAGGCGCCTTCTTGTGCTTGTGGGCCGTTTGGTTATGCGCGCGCAGCGGCGGCGTCGATGAAGCGCTCGAGCGCCGCGGCATCGCCGTCGAAACAGTACGCCGCCATGCCCGCCACGCGGGCGCCTTCGCAATTGTTGGCGTTGTCGTCAACAAAAAGGCACGTTGCCGGATCGAGGTTATAGCGCTCGCAGAGCAGCTGGTAGATGGCCGGGTCGGGCTTCATGAGGCGCTCGAAGCCCGAGACCACGCGCCCCGACATGAGTGGATAGGCGGGGCAGTGGGCGAGCTGCCGGTCGATTTCGATCGAGGCGTTGGAGAGCAGGTAGAGGTGAAACCCCCGCCGCTTGAGGCGCGCGGCGAGCTCATTGGTGGCGGTGAGGGGCTGGGAGTGGTGCTGCCAGGTTGCAGCGCACGCGTGAAGCGCGGGGTGGAGCCGCTCGGGCAGCGAGGCCTCGGCCACGCGCACCATGGTTTCGGGCGTGATGGTGCCCGAGTCAAGCAGCGACCATTCGGTGCGCATGAAATAGGCGTGTGCCAGGAGCTGCGCGTCTTCTTCGCTCTCGGTGTACTGGCGTGCGAAGTAGGGCGCGTCGAAGGTCATGAGCACGCCGCCCATGTCGAAGACAATGTTCTCAAGTGGGGCGGTGGTGTGCTGCGGTGCTGTCGCTGTCATGTGTGTCTCCCTCTGCCGCGGGTTGGCGCCGCTGGCGCCTGCACACCATGATACGCAGATTTGCGCTCGATGCTGGCGCGATATGCCCCGTACAAGTACAATGCCTGCAGCATATGAGCCTTAGAGGGGATATGTATGACGCTCGATGAGCTTGAGATAGGAAAAGACGCCGTGATCGCGTCGGTCGATTGCGATGACCCGTCGCTTCGACAGCACATTTTCGATATGGGGCTGACGCCCGGTATCGAGGTCACCATGATGAAGTTCGCCCCCATGGGCGACCCGATGGAGATTCACCTGCGCGGCTACGAGCTCACGTTGCGCCGCGACGATGCGGCGCGCATCGCCGTGGCCGATGTGCACGACGCGCACATGTGCCCGCGCCGCGAGCATCCGGTTGGCGTTACCGCGCATCCCGCGCTTGGCGAGGAGCCCGCGCGTCCGCGGCGCGAGGGCGCGGCGCTCGGCGAGGGCGCGCCCCTCTCCTTTGCGCTTGCGGGCAACCAGAATTGCGGCAAGACAACGCTGTTCAACCAGCTCACCGGCTCCAACCAGCACGTGGGCAACTTCCCGGGCGTCACGGTCGACCGCAAGGACGGACAGATTCGCAACCACCCCAACGCCACGGTGACCGACCTGCCCGGCATCTACTCGCTCTCGCCCTACACGAGCGAAGAGGTGGTGAGCCGCCAGTTCATCTTGCATGAGCACCCCGAGGCCATCATCAACATCGTGGATGCCACCAACATCGAGCGCAACCTCTACCTCACGCTGCAGCTCATGGAGCTCGATTGCCCCATGGTGCTCGCGCTCAACATGATGGACGAGGTGGCCGAGAACGGCGGCACCGTGTACGTGAACGCGCTCGAGGCGGCGCTCGGCATTCCCGTGGTGCCCATCTCGGCGGCAAAGAACCAGGGTATCGACGAGCTGATCGAGCACGCGCTCACCGTGGCGCGGTTTCGCGAGCGGCCGGGGCGCATCGACTTCTGCGCGCCAGATGGCCCAGACGGCGGCGCGCTGCACCGGTGCATCCACGGTCTTATCCACCTCATTGCCGACCACGCCGAGGCGGCGAAGATTCCGGTGCGCTTTGCCGCGACCAAGCTCATCGAGGGCGATAGGCTTGTGATCGATGCGCTCGCGCTCGACCCCAACGAGCTCGACGCCACCGAGCACATCATTCGCCAGATGGAGGAGGAGTCGGGCACCGACCGCATGGCTGCGCTCGCCGACATGCGCTTTACGTTCATCGAGGACGTGTGCGCCCGCTGCGTGGTGAAGCCGCACGAGAGCCGCGAGCATGTGCGCAGCGTGGCGGCCGACCGCATCCTCACCGGCAAGTACACGGCGATTCCTGTGTTCATTGGCATCATGGCGCTGGTGTTCTGGCTTACGTTCGATATGATTGGCCAGCGCCTCTCGGATTTGCTCGAGCTGGCGATTCAGCTGTTCACGAGCATGGTCGACCAGGCGCTTACCGCCTTTGGGCTCAATCCCGTGGTGCACTCGCTCGTAATCGACGGCATCTTCGCCGGCGTGGGCAGCGTGCTCTCGTTTTTGCCCATCATCGTGGTGCTGTTCTTGCTGCTCTCCGTGCTCGAGGATTCGGGTTATATGGCGCGCGTGGCCTTTGTGATGGACAAGCTGCTGCGCCGGCTGGGCCTTTCGGGCCGTAGCTTCGTGCCCATGCTCATTGGGTTTGGCTGCAGCGTCCCTGCCATCATGGCAACGCGCACGCTGCCCTCCGAGCACGATCGCAAGATGACGGTTATGCTCACGCCGTTTATGAGCTGCTCGGCAAAGTTGCCGGTATACGCGCTGTTCTCGGCGGCGTTTTTTCCTGAGCATGCGCCACTTGTGATGATTGCCCTCTACCTGATGGGCATGGTTGTGGGCATCGTTGTGGCACTCGTGCTCAAGCGCACGGCGTTCAAAGGCGATCCGGTGCCGTTTGTTATGGAGCTGCCCAACTACCGTCTGCCCAGTCTGAAGACGACGGCGCGGCTTGCGTGGGACAAGGCGAAGGGCTTTGCCACCAAGGCGTTTACCATCATTTTTGTGGCGAGTGTGGTCATCTGGTTCCTGCAGACGTTCGACATTCGCTTCAACATTGTGGACGATCAGGCGCAGAGCATGCTTGCCGCGCTCGGCGCGCTTGTGGCGCCCGTGTTTGTGCCACTCGGTTTTGGCAATTGGATCTCGGCAGCGGCGCTCGTGGCGGGGTTTGGCGCCAAGGAGAACGTGGTGGCCACGCTTACCGTGCTTATGGGTGGCTCGACCGCTGCGCTCTCGACACTCTTCTCGCCGCTCACGGCCTTTGTGTTCCTCACGTTTACCCTGCTGTATACGCCGTGTGTGGCGGCGGTCTCGGCGGTGCGCAACGAGCTGGGCACCAAGATGATGTGGGCCGTGATTGCCATGCAGTGCGGTGTGGCGTGGATCGTGGCGTTTGCCGTTCATGCTGCGGGGCTGGCGCTCGGCTTGGGCTAATGCCGCCGCGGTTCAAACGCCGCCGCCTGCCTTTGGCGGCGAATATCGTGCCGCTTACAGGTCGTTAACCTATCTGTGCGCGTCTCGAAACATTCATGGCGCACGCTCGTGTCATAGGGCTCGGGCATCCGCTTTACCGATGCCTTGGATGAGAGGAGGAGCGCCATGATTCGTCCTGCAACTCTCTCCGATTGCGCACGGGTGTTTCGCCTGTGCTGCTGCGCTAAGGGAGCCCAGATGCCGTACGCGGAGTTCGCCCGCGTGTTCGAAGAGCGCTTGCACGCCGAGCACGAGCTGAGCTTCGTGGCGGAGGAGGGCGACGAGCTCTTGGGGTATGTGTCGCTCGATCTGCGCCCCTCAAGCAGCCTCGATGACAAGGCCGCCATTTCCAGTTTGGTGGTATCGCCGCGCTGGCCCGGCATGCGCACGTTTATCCTTCTGCAGGCGTGCCGCATCGCGGATGCTATGGTGAGCGTGCTCACGCCCACCGCGGAGCGCTATCGTCTGAGCGCCTAGGGAGGCAAACGAGCCGATATGGCAGATTCGCGAGCATATCAGCGCATCGAGCACGGTTTTGATCCGGTGTTCGATGCGCGCTCACGCGTGCTGGTGCTCGGCTCGCTGCCTTCGGTGCTCTCGCGTGAGCATGCGTTTTACTATGGCAACCCGCGCAACCGCTTTTGGCGCGTGATCGCCGCGTGCGTGGGTGAACCGGTGCCGCCGAATGAAGGGGACAGGCTGCCGGGCGGTGACTGCCCCGCGACGCTTGACGCATCGATTGCCGCGAAGCGCGCGCTGTTGCTACGGCACGGTATTGCGCTGTGGGATGTGATCGCGAGCTGCGATATCAAGGGCTCATCCGATGCGAGCATCAAGAACGTGGAGCCCGCACGCATCGAGCGCGTGCTTGCGGCCGCGCCGATCGAGGCCGTGGTGTGCAACGGCAGCACGGCGGGCAGGCTGTACGCGCGCTATCTACAGGATGCTGCGGGTATGGCGGCAGTGACGCTGCCCTCGACAAGTCCTGCCAACGCGGCGTGGTCGCTCGAGCGGCTCATCGAGCGCTGGTCGCGCGAGCTTGCGCCCTGGCTGCGGTGACCTCGCTGTTTGAGAAATCAGTGCAGGCGGGCGAAGAGCTTCCAGGACAGGGTTCTCGGCACCTCAATGATGCCGGCGGGGGCGACGGCGTCCTCGTCGTGCTGCGCCGTCTCGGTGCCGTCGAGCATGCGATCGAGCTCGTCGATGGGGCGGCCGAGGCGCAGCGCGGCGATAAGGCGGTCGATGCGCTCCGAGAGCGAGCGCCGAAATGCGCCGAGGCGAGGGCTGCGCATGAGGGCGGGCAGCATGTCGGCGTTTGGAACCATGAGGCCACCGCACCAGCGCACGCCCAGCGCATCGCATGCTGCTTGGCAGGCAAGCAGCGCCTCGCGGCAGGGTAAGACGTCGTCGTCAGCTCCGAGCGCGATGCCCCACACGCACGCATTGTTCGGCAGCTGCGTTACCCTCGCGATCTGTTGTGCCGCGTGTGCCAAGATATCGTCCGGTGCGGTGTCTGGCGTGACGGCGCCGGCAAGCACAAGGGCATCCGGCGCGGCGGGGGCAGGGGCATCGCGTCGCACGCCGGTGGCGCCAACGGTGAGGCGGGTGCAGGGGATGTGCGCCACCGGGGTGTTGGTGCGCACCGCCGAGATGCGCTCGTAGGCGGCAAGGGCGTCGGCAAGATCATCGAGCACAAGATGAGCTGCCAGGTTGCCCGCGGCATCGTTGTCGCGCGCGGCTGCCACCAGCCAGCAGTTGTGCGGCGCGCGCGGCGCCGTGTGGCGCGCAGCCATCTTACTCGCCGCCTAAAAATGCGCCGGACTGGCGATTCCAAAGATGCGCATACTCGCCGTTTGCCTGCACGAGCTCGGCGTGGGTGCCATCTTCCACAATCTCGCCGTCGCGAATCACCACGATGCGATCGAGTGCGGCAACCGTCGAGAGCCGGTGCGCGATAACGAGTGAGGTGCGCCCGTGCATGAGGCGCGCGAGTGCGTCTTGGATAAGCTTTTCGCTCTCGGAGTCGAGCGCGCTCGTGGCTTCGTCGAGCACGAGGATTGGCGCGTCGGTGAGCAGGGCGCGTGCAATTGCCACGCGCTGGCGCTGGCCGCCCGAGAGCTTCACGCCGCGTTCGCCCACCTGCGTATCGAGCCCGCGCGGTAGCCGCTCGATGAACTCGAGTGCGTTTGCCTCGCGCGCGGCGCGGACGATTTCCTCCTCGGTGGCATCGGGCCTGCCGTAGGCGATGTTTTCGCGTATCGTTCGATGAAACAGCAACGGTTCCTGCGGCACGTAGGCGATATGCTGGCGCAAGCTCACCTGGCTCACATGCGCGATGTCTTGCCCGTCAATCTTGATGGTGCCGCCGGTGAGGTCTGCCAGGCGCAGCAGCAGCGTGGTGAGCGTTGTTTTTCCCGAGCCTGAACGCCCCACGAGGCCTACGCGCTGGCCAGCGGGAATATGCAGGTTGAAACCGTGAAATACGGCCTCGCTCTCGCCGGCATCGGCATAGCTGAAGTCGATATTGCAAAAGTCGACCGTGCCCGACGTCACGGTAAGATCGGGCGCGTGAGGGTCGTCGGCAACCAAGCGCGGTTCATCGAGCGCCACGGTGAGGTCGTGCGCCTCGCCGAAGGAGCGATTGATCTGCTGGAACATCTGCGACAGCATGTTAAAGCGGCCGGTGAGCGAATTGGTGTAGGTGAACATCATGACGAGCGTGCCCGCCGAGATGCCAAACCACGCGTTGCCGCCCGCGATAAATACCGCGACGAGGCCCATCATGGCGACGATCAGCGAGCTTGTGACGGCGCCGGTTTTCACGGTGCGACGCATGCGCCTGCTGTCGGCAGCCTTTACCTCTTGGTTCGCCGCTTCGAAGAGCCCCTGTTCATATGCCTCGCGCCCAGCGGTTTTGACCGCGAGGATGTTGGTGATCGAATCCGAGAGCTCGCCCGAGAGGCGGTTTTGCGCAGCGCTCGCCGCAGCGTTGATGGGCAAGATCTTGCGGTACAGCCTGAAGACAATCGCCACGTATGCAATCAGCACCACGGCGAGCACGGCAACGTAGGCTGGCGCGAGCGGGGCGAGCATGCATATCGTGAGCACGGCGGTGGCGGCGGTGGGGAGTGCGGAGTACGTGAAATTGTCCATGAGCAGGCTGTAGGCGGAGATGAACTTTTGCGTTGAGCTTACAAGTGCGCCGCCGAATCGGTTGGTGTGGAAGGTCATCGACTGGTTGGAAAGCGTGTCGAACGCTTGCCGTCCCAGCTCGTAGCCGGCGCGAATCTCGAGCTTGGCGCAGGCATAATCCTGCAGCTTGCTACACACCTGCCCGGCGATGTTCACACCGATGAGCGCCGCGATGGCAGGGCCAAAGACATCGAGCACGTTATCTGCGTCCACGCCGCCTACGGCAACCATGTCGACGATGCGCCCCACGATAAGCGGGCTTGCGAACGTGAGAAAGAACACATAGCCCAGCGTCACCGCGACATCGAGCACGAACATAGAAAGCTGGATTTTCGTAACGCCCCAGAAGTAATGCAACGTGCGCAGGGTGGTTGAAGCCTTGCTGCGCGTGGGTGCTTGTTGTGCCATGACCGCCCTCTCATCGTGCGCGTCTGCGTGATGGTTACCCATTCTTTCACAATCCAGTCTGTCTCGGGTGGTAACTCGATAGTGCAGAAGGCGATTTTTGAGCGGCGTGATGCCAGCAAAAAATGATAGTAGATAAGTATCATACGGGGTTAGGCAATTTCTGGAAGGCAAAAGCGTCGAATACGTGGTTCGTGCACATTGTTTCCCGCGAAAACGATGATCTTTGCAACGTGTTGCACGCCAATTGGGCGGAAAAATTGCCTAACCCCATATGATAGTTTTCAGATAGCATTTCTAAGGGCACGAGATTCGTCGCGATCGTGTGAATTTGCCGTGATGAAGCGCCCGGGCGCGGGTTTGCGGTGAGGAAAACTTGACGTGGTCGTGCTGCGCCGCCATACTATCCCATGGTTCACGCACGAACCCGCTGCCAGAGACAGCCGGTGCCAAGGGGAGACCCGAGGCTCAAAGGGGATTCCCGCCAGCCGAGGTGGTCGAGTTGATTTGCCTTCTCGCCTCCGTCGCTCTTCGCAGCACGGGGGTTTCTTTTTTCGAGGCATCCCCGTCCCTCTGCTTTGGGGTCGTGCCCGGAAAAAGACGAAGGAGGTGCAACGTAAATGCCACAACAGTACAAGATCGACAAGGTCGCCGAGATCGAGTCTCGCATCGAGGCCAACAACGGTGTGTTCGTGGTCAGCTACAACGGTCTCACCGTGAAGCAGGCTCAGGAACTCCGTCATCAGCTTCGCGAGGTTGGCGCTGAGATGAAGGTGTACAAGAACAACCTTGTTCGCCTGGCGCTCAAGAACCAGAACCAGCCCGCGATTGATGAGATTCTCGCTGGTCCGCTGGCGTATGTTTTCTACGAGAACGAGCCCGTCGAGCCCGCTAAGGCGCTCAAGGAGTTCGCGAGCAAGTCTAAGGGCGTGCTCGAGATTAAGGGTGGTATCTCCGAGGGCAACGCAGTGACCGCCGAGGAGGTTCAGGCCATCGCCGACCTGCCGACCAAGGATCAGCTGCTCGGCCAGATCGCCGGTCTCATCAACGGCTTCGCTCGCGATATCGCGGTCTGCGTCAATGGCGTGTCCTCTGGTCTTGCTCGCCAGATCTCTCAGATCTCCGAGCAGAAGGCTGCCTAAGGCACCTTGTGGCGGAGCGATCCGCCAACCCACGCGGCGCCATGCGCGTCGCAACGCTAGACATTGTTTTGAACCCGTGTCGTGCTAAGACGCGAGAACCGAAAGGATTAGCATCATGGCTAAGCTTACCAACGAGGAGATCATTGAGGCTCTGAAAGAGATGACCCTGCTCGAGGCTTCCGAGCTCGTCAAGGCCATCGAGGACACCTTCGGCGTTTCCGCCGCTGCTCCCGCCGCCGTCGTGGCTGGCCCGGCTGCTGGCGCTGCTCCCGCCGAGGAGGAGAAGACCGAGTTTGACGTTGTGCTCGAGGGCTTCGGCGACAACAAGATCCAGGTCATCAAGGTCGTCCGTGAGCTCACCAGCCTTGGCCTCAAGGAGGCCAAGGAGGTCGTCGAGGGCGCTCCCAAGGCCGTTCTCGAGGGTGTCAAGAAGGAGGACGCCGAGGCCGCCAAGGAGAAGCTCGAGGCTGCTGGCGCTGCTGTCACCCTCAAGTAGTCTTCGCGCAGGCCATGCGCCTGCCACATCGCGATAGTGCATCGCTTGGACGGGGTCCTTCGGGGCCCCGTCTTTTGTATGTCGAGAGGAAGCATCGAGAGAGGGGGAGTGGAGCGCGCGTCGCCCCGCTTGCGCTCCGCTCACGCGAAAAATGGTACCGGTCGCACGACATGGTTGCGGCATTCCCTTGGAGTTTGCTTGACTCGGATGAAGATAGCGCTCCAACGCGCTAAGATGCTGCGCGTACGCGTATGTCGACCGCTCGTGTGCCAGACGCGGTATGCGAGCGAACCCAGGCGCCGCGCGCGCCCCTCGAAAGGAACACCATGAAGGCCATCATCCCCGCCGCAGGTCTCGGCACCCGCTTCCTCCCGTCCACCAAGTGCACCCCCAAGGAGATGCTGCCGGTCCTCGACAAGCCGGTCATCCAGTACGTGGTGGAGGAGGCCCTCGAGCCTGGGGAGGTGACCGACGCCATCGTCGTGACGAGCCCCAACAAGCCCGAGCTCCTCTCGTACTTCCAGCCCGACACCGCCCTCGAGCAGCTGCTGCGCTCGCGCGGCAAGGACGCCTACGCCGCCGCGGTGGCCGAGGCCGGCGCGCTGCCGGTGGACTTCCGCTTCCAGTACAAGCCCAACGGTCTGGGGCACGCCATCCGCTCGGCCGCCGACGCCGTGGCCGGCGAGAGCTTCCTGGTGTTGCTCGGCGACTACGTGGTCCCGGCGCGCGACATCTGCACCAAGATGCTCGAGGTGAGCCGCTCCCACGGCGGCGCGAGCGTCATCGCGGTGGCGCCCTGCGCCCCCGAGGAGGTCTCGCGCTACGG
>CALUIM010000014.1 GCA_944320725.1 uncultured Coriobacteriaceae bacterium
CAAAGACCTCGACGATGACGACCATTGACCAAAAAAGCCTGCTGGATTGCGTCGTGAATTTGCCTCCAATTGAGAAGCAGGAGACTTTTCTCGTTTTTTTGAATCAGATTAATAAACTGAGGTTTGATAGCTTGGCTGCACACATGATAATGGGCCAGATTTGCGCTGCGGCCAACGACGCAACTTTTGCTTGTGCACCGGGTTCATGTTGTATGTGCACCAAAATGCGGTTTCATTCGGCGAAACCGCATTTTGGTGCACAGAGAAGCTGTGCGCGGTGCACAGACAATGCGGGCAGGTGGGGTACGGACTGAGATCTCTGCATATATGCATCTATACTTTCCTATATTTCACTATACTTAGTTATACTTGAGCTGTACCAGCGAATTCGAAACTCTGCGAGGTGCGTATGGCGTCCATGAATCCGTTCAAACCGACTGCAGGCAAGATGCCTCCAGCCATCATCGGGCGTGACGGGATCGTCGATGAGTTCATCGAGGGAATCGAGAATGGGGCCGGAGCACCGGGACGTCTCATGCGCATTTCCGGTGTGCATGGGACGGGTAAAACAGTTTTCTTGGGCGAGGCCGCAAAGATCGCTGAGTCGTATGGTTGGCAGGTGATCGACGAAGTTGCGAGCGAGGGATTGTGCAAGAGAATTCTCGATTGCCTTGCAAGGAACCGAGTGCGGAAAGCATCTCTTGAACCGACGGCGCTCGGTGTCTCCTTAGGTCGTGTTGAGGTGGACCTTGCGGGTCCAACGATTCGGGAGGCCATGGAAGATGCCATCGCTCACAATGGCAATGGGTTGCTGATTACGCTCGACGAGGTTCAGGATGCTGCTTTAGACGAGCTTCGCGTCCTTGCTACGACGATTCAGCAGGTCATTGGCGACGACTTGGATATTGCTTTTGTGTTCGCCGGCTTGCCCTCCATGATTGAGAACGTCATTAACGGCAAGACGCTTACATTTTTGCGTCGTGCTGTACCCTTTGAACTGAAACCGATCAACATTCCCGAGGTCGCTGCGTCTTTGAAGGAGACCGTGACGGAGTCGGGCATGCTCATCTCGCCTGAGACAGCTCACTACCTAGCGGAGGCATCATGCGGCTATCCGTTTCTCATCCAGCTGGTGGGCTATTATGCCTGGCAGAGGGCGAAGCGAAAAGGTCTTGCCGTGGTCGACGATGATGTTGCGCATTCCGGCGTCGATATCGCCCTCGCACGTTTCGATGCGACGGTCATCGAGCCCGCTTTGCAGCGTGTCTCGGATTACGGCATCGCCTATCTTATGGCCATGGCACTCGATGACGGTCCTGTGAGCTCTACGGCAGAAATTTGTAAGAGGCTGGGAAAGAGTGCTCAACAGCTGAGTTCGCTGAGGGCAAGCCTCATACGGGACTCTCTGGTGGAGGCCCCCTCGCGTGGCAAGATTCGGTTTGCGATACCCTATATGGCGAACTATCTGAATAATCATCGCGAGGAGCTGCAAAGCCATCTGAGCCAGTAGTGTTTGGGCGGCGTTGGTGAAGCTACTGCCGCCGTCGCCTTTGGCTGCACCCCTTCCAACCACAAGGAGACACCATGGACGAGCGCATCACCATCGACGTTGACCGCCTGCGCGAAGCGCTGATCCGGGAGACCGGCCCCGCCGCGTTCGCGGGATCGCCATGGGCCATCGTGGATGTGGCCGCGCTGGAGGACGCCGGCCCCTACGAGCTCGCCCGCGAGGCCGAGCGCCGCGGCTGGGACCTCAGGCGCTTTGAGGCATAGCGCCGCTCACAGAAGCGCTTCCCCCAACCCCCATAGATTCACGTATCGAGTGGCCGCGAACGCGGTACAATAATCGTGCATGCGGCTTTTTTGCATGCGGGCACGGTTCGACCTCATCGCCGGTCGCGCCCACGGGAGGGGTCACTGCCTGTTGTCTGGACATTCACACCCATCTCAGCCTGCGGAAATGCTGCAAGCGCCGTTGATTTGCCGGCGCACAGGGAGTGCGCCGGGGTCTGTATACCTACACGAGAGGAGAGGGGTATATGGCGCGTAAGTTCAAGTCCATGGACGGCAACGAGGCCGCCGCATACGTATCGTATGCGTTCACCGAGGTGGCGGGTATCTACCCGATCACGCCGTCCAGCCCCATGGCCGATCACGTCGACCAGTGGGCAGCCCAGGGCAAGAAGAACATCTTCGGCACGAAGGTGAACGTCATCGAGATGGAGTCCGAGGCTGGCGCCGCGGGCACCGTCCACGGCTCGCTGTGCGCGGGCGCGCTGACGACCACCTACACCGCGTCGCAGGGTCTTCTGCTCATGATTCCGAACATGTACAAGATCGCTGGCGAGCACCTGCCGGGCGTGTTCCACGTCTCCGCGCGTACCGTTGCTTCGCACGCGCTCAACATCTTCGGCGATCACTCGGATGTCATGGCCTGCCGCCAGACCGGTTTTGCCATGCTCGCCGAGACCAACGTCCAGGAGGTCATGGACCTCTCCGCGGTGGCCCATCTTTCCGCCATCCGCGGCAAGGTGCCGTTCCTGAACTTCTTCGACGGCTTCCGCACCTCGCATGAGATCCAGAAGGTCGCCATTTGGGACTACAACGATCTCGCCGAGATGTGCGACATGGACGCCGTCCAGGCCTTCCGTGATCACGCGCTCAACCCTGAGCACCCCTCCAACCGCGGTACCCACGAGGACGGCGACGTCTTCTTCCAGCACCGCGAGGCGTGCAACACCGCCTACAACGACCTGCCGGCCGTTGTCGAGGACTACATGAACCAGGTGAACGCCAAGCTCGGCACCAACTATCACCTGTTCGATTACTATGGCGCCGCCGACGCCGACCGCGTCGTCGTGTGCATGGGCTCCTTCTGCGACACGCTCGAGGAGGTCATCGACTACCTCAACGCTCATGGCGAGAAGGTCGGCCTGGTGAAGGTTCGCCTGTATCGTCCGTGGTCCGTGGAGCACTTCGTGGCTGCGCTGCCCGAGACCGTCAAGAAGATCGCCGTGCTCGATCGCACCAAGGAGGCCGGCTCCATTGGCGAGCCGCTGTACGAGGACGTCGTCGCCGCGCTCTACGAGACCGGCAAGACCGACATCAAGGTCGTTGGCGGCCGCTACGGCCTCGGTTCCAAGGACGAGCCGCCTGCGGCTGCGTTCTCGGTGTACGAGGAGCTCAAGGCCGACGAGCCCAAGCGCGAGTTCACCATCGGTATCGTGGACGACGTCACCAACCTCAGCCTGCCCATGGACGCGGATGCTCCCAACACCGCTGCTGAGGGCACCATCGAGTGCAAGTTCTGGGGTCTCGGCGGCGACGGTACCGTCGGTGCCAACAAGAACTCGATCAAGATCATCGGCGACCACACCGACAAGTACGTCCAGGCCTACTTCCAGTACGACTCCAAGAAGACCGGCGGCGTGACCATTTCGCACCTGCGCTTTGGTGACAACCCCATCAAGAGCCCGTACTACATCAACAAGGCCGACTTCGTGGCGTGCCACAACCCGAGCTACATCGTCAAGGGCTTCAAGATGGTCCGCGACGTCAAGCCCGGCGGCACCTTCCTGGTCAACTGCCAGTGGAACGACGAGGAGTTCTCCCGTCACCTCGGCGCCGAGGCGAAGCGCTACATCGCTAAGAACAACATCAACGTCTACCTTATCGACGCCATCGACCTGGCCGAGAAGGTTGGCATGGGCAAGCGCACCAACACCGTGCTGCAGTCCGCGTTCTTCGCGCTCGCGCAGGTGCTCCCGGCCGAGGACGCCCTCCAGTACATGAAGGACGCCGCCGAGAAGTCCTACGCCAAGAAGGGCCAGGCCATCGTCGAGGCCAACTGGAAGGCCATCGACGCCGGCGCTACCGCGTTCCATAAGTTCGAGGTGCCCGCCGACTGGGCGACCGCCGAGGACAACGCTGCCGAGCCCGAGCTCAAGGGTCGCCCCGAGCTCGTCGAGCAGGTCAAGAAGATCATGCTTCCCATCAACCGCATGGAGGGCGACTCGCTCCCCGTGTCCGCGTTCAAGGGTCACGAGGATGGTCAGTTCGAGCAGGGCGCTTCCGCATACGAGAAGCGCGGCGTAGCCGTCATGGTGCCGCACTGGGATGAGACCAAGTGCATCCAGTGCAACCAGTGCTCCTATGTCTGCCCGCACGCCACGATCCGCCCGTTTGGCCTCACCGAGGACGAGATCGCCGCTGCGCCCGAGAACCTGCGCACCATCGACATCAAGATGCCGAAGGACACCGGTCTCAAGTTCACCATGGCCATCAGCCCGCTCGACTGCATGGGCTGCACCAACTGCGCCAAGGTCTGCCCGAAGGACGCCCTCACCATGGTTCCGCAGGAGCAGGAGGCTGCCGAGCAGGCCGTCTTCGATTACTGCGTCGAGCATGTCGAGCCCAAGCCGGTCCTCGAGACCAACAACCTCAAGGGCAGCCAGTTCAAGCAGCCGCTGCTTGAGTTCTCCGGCTCCTGCGCCGGCTGCGCCGAGACTGCCTACGCGCGTCTCGTCACGCAGGTCTGCGGCGAGCGTATGTACATCTCCAACGCCACCGGCTGCTCCTCCATTTGGGGCAACCCCGCGGCCCGCAGCCCCTACACCGTCAACAAGGACGGCCATGGTCCTGCGTGGAACAACAGCCTGTTCGAGGACAACGCCGAGCACGGTCTGGGTATGGCTCTTGGTTACGAGGCCGTCCAGAACAAGCTCGTTGCCGAGACCGAGGCGCTCATCGCTGCCGACGGCACGCCCGAGGCTGTGAAGACCGCTGGTCAGGCGTGGCTCGACGCTCGCAACGACGCCGAGGCTTCCAAGACCGCCGCTGCCGCCTACGTCGAGGCTCTCGAGGCCTGCGGCTGCGACGCTGCCAAGGCGATCCTCGCCGACAAGTCCTTCCTCACCAAGAAGTCCTTCTGGATCTTCGGTGGCGACGGCTGGGCGTACGACATCGGCTTCGGCGGCCTCGATCACGTGCTCGCCTCTGGCCACAACGTCAACGTCTTCGTCTTCGACACCGAGGTGTACTCCAACACCGGTGGCCAGGCTTCCAAGGCGTCGAACCTCGGCCAGGTGGCTCAGTTCGCTGCTGCTGGTAAGCACACCAAGAAGAAGAGCCTCGCCGAGATTGCGATGAGCTACGGTTACGTCTACGTGGCGCAGGTCGCCATGGGCGCCAACCCCGCTCAGACCCTCAAGGCCATCCAGGAGGCCGAGGCCTACGACGGTCCGTCCATCATCATCGGCTATGCTCCCTGCGAGATGCACTCCATCAAGAAGGGCGGCATGCAGAACTGCCAGGCCGAGATGAAGAAGGCCGTGGACTGCGGTTACTGGAACCTCTTCCGCTTCAACCCCGCCGCCGAGGTGGGCAAGAAGTTCACGCTCGACTCGCGTGAGCCCAAGGGTGGTTACCAGGAGTTCCTGATGAACGAGGCCCGTTACACGTCGCTGGCCCGTGTCCTCCCGCAGGACGAGGTCGACGCGCTGTTCAAGGCCAACGAGGAAGCTGCTATGGCGCGCTATCAGCACCTCCTCAAGCTCAAGGACGTCTACGCGGAGGTCTAAGAGCTAAGGGTTAACTCCCATCGGGAGGCCCCTGCAGGCGTTCCCGCGCGAACGTCCTCGCTGCTTCGCAGCTGCGGATGATTCGCGCCGGGAAGCCCCTGCAGGGGCCTTCCTGCGTTAAACCCGCTCGATAACCTTGTATATGGGTGCCGGAAATACAAGGCTGTTGGATAACCTTGTATTTTCAAGCTCGAAAAACCAGGTTATTCAACAACTTAGGTTCGAAATCAGGTAGGCAAAAGTGCTATCAAATTAGAAACATATGCGAAGTGTGGATGAATTGCTGGGTCGTCATTGGCAGCAGATACTCGAGCCGGATTTGCAAGCTTTGTACCTGCGCTAATGTCAGATAGAAATAGCGCCATGAGGCTCGCGCAGCAAAAACGTCCACACTTCGCATATGTTATATATGAGATGGCATTTCGCACCGCGCAATTCACGGTGCGTATGAGGGCGCGGACGCGTGCTAGCGTTGTGTGGTGAGCTCGATGGTGCCGGATGCTTCGTCAATGCGGTAGGTGCAGTCCAAGAGCTTGGCGAAAAGGTCGACATCGATGTAGGTGAACACCGTGCCTGTGTGGACGCCGCTATCGTTGTCGAGCTCATACGTATTGCCGTTCGCTTCGAGTATGAAGCGCGGGCTGTCGCTGGGGCCGTCACCGCGAATGCTGCCGGTTGCGCTACCAATGATCCAGCTGCACGAGGAGTCACCGGCTAGATAGGTGCCGCCGGCAAGCTCGACGGTGTGCTGTAGAAGCCAGGACTCAGGCAGGAAGATGCGCCCTTCTTCCTCCAAGCCCTCCCATGCGGCTTCTTCCAGCCGACCCAGATCGAGGTAGACCCCGTACGAATTCGTTTCATCATTCCATCGCGCGGCACAAGGGCTGCCGCTTGAGATGTATTCACGCTGGTACAGGTTGCATTCGCTGTAGGATTGACCCTCGTCTACCTCGTCGAAGCCAAACGGAACCTCGACGCCATCGATGGTGATGTGCGAGAGCACGCTGCGGTGCAGTCCGTCGAGATAGCGTGCAGGGAGCGAGGCGTCTGCAGGAATCGTGCCGTCTACAATGAGTTGCGCATAGCTGCCGGCGAGCTTATCGAGCTGCGGCGCGGCATCGAACGCGCCGCTTAAGGCGAAGCTGCCGCCAATGGTCTCCCAATGCTTATGTGCTACGAGCGATTCGTCATCGGGCACCCAGCCCACATGGACGCTCATCGCAGCGTGCTCACGAATCCAGTCGGCAGGGTTATAGGCAAGCTCGCGCTCATATATCGCATCGGCGCGCTGCGCTGCCTCAACGACTGCCTCGAGATCCTCATAGGAACGAAAGAGGGTCATACCATTGGATTCGTTGTACGCGGTGGTATCGGGGCGCAGCTGGGCAAGTTCCGCACGGTAGGCTGCAAGCGCCTCGTCGTTGTAGAGATCACCGACCTGCTCGGCGTAGTCGCATGAAATCAATGGGTATGGCGCCGTGGGGAACTTGGGGTCGGGATCGGGATCGACAATCTCGCTCGTAGCGGTAAAGGAGAGCTCGCGTTCGGTCGAGGTAAAGCGATATACCACCTTTTGCGGCAGCTCGTTAACCTCTTCGACCGAGACAAGCTCATACGCCTCGTGCGGGCAGGCCTCCTCGACATACGCAAGCACCTCGTCCTTGCCAGGAGCGGGGGAGTCGAGCGGCACGCCGCAGCCCGTAATGAGCGCGGCAATGAGTGCAAGCGCAAAGCACACGACAGCACAAACAACCCGGCGACGGCCGGCGAGACCGCGGTTCGTGAGGTCGAGGTGAGGCATGTGCCGCCTTTCTTAGAGGGTTCTCTCAATTATAGGGGAGCGCGTTTCTGGAAGCGGTGCCACCGGTGCGCCTTATATCGCTCGCGCGGCGTGCGCAAGCGATGTATCGGTGAACGGTCGATTGCGGCCCACCGGCGTTTGCAAATTCAGGAGCATCTTGGATCGAGTTGAATAGCGAAAACCGCAAACCGAATATAAACCAACATAATCCTGCGGTTTCGTGACTAATGAGATGCATTGGCGGTACAACGTAGATGTGGCGCACGGTCGCAGCGGCTGTGCGCGTTGTTTTTTACGCCTTGCGAGATAGAAAGGATCAAGCTATGTCCAAGCCTTACGGAAAGCCTGACCGCATCGTCGTCGCGCTGGGTGGCAACGCCCTCGGCGACACCCCAACCGAGCAGATCGAGCGCGTGAACAGCGCCGCCCATGCCCTCCTCGGCCTGATCGAGCAAGGCAACGAGATCATCATCACCCACGGCAACGGCCCGCAGGTCGGTATGATCCAGAACGCCTTCGCCGCCGCCCACGATGCCATCGGTACCCCCTCCATGGACCTGCCCGAGTGCGGTGCCATGAGCCAGGGCTACATTGGCTATCACTTGCAGCAGGGCATCGGCCGCGAGATGCATCGCCGCTATAAGCGCTGGCACGTGGCCACCGTCGTCACCCAGATCGAGTGCGATCCGGACGATCCCGCGTTCCAGAACCCCACGAAGCCCATCGGTCCGTTCTACACCGAGGAGCAGGCCAAGGAGCTCATGGCCGAGAATCCCGAGATGACTTTCGTCGAGGACTCAGGCCGCGGGTGGCGTCGTGTGGTGGCAAGCCCCGAGCCCAAGAAGATCGTCGAGGCCACCTCGATTCTAAATCTGCTTGACAACGAGTTCATCGTCATCGCCTGCGGTGGCGGCGGCATCCCCGTGGTGCGCGACTACAACGACAAGGGCTGCTATAAGGGCGTTGCGGCCGTTATCGACAAGGACATGGGCGGTGAGCTCCTCGCTGAGGATTGCGACGCTCAGGTGCTGTTTCTGCTTACTGCGGTTGAGCACGTTGCCATCAACTTCGGCAAGCCCAATCAGGAGAACCTCACTGAGATCTCTGCCGACGAGGCCGAGAAGCTTGCCGACGAGGGCCAGTTCGGCAAGGGTTCCATGGAACCCAAGGTCCGCGCTGCCATCAAGTTCGCTCGCAGCCGCAAGGGCCGCGTGTGCATCATCGGAGCACTTGAGAAAGCCGCCGAGACCATGGCTGGCCTCTCCGGCACCCGCATCTACGCGTAAGGTGCGAGCAGGTCGGCTACGTGTCGGCCTGCAATCAAAGCCCCTCTCTGTGACCCCGGCGAACCTGCATGCAGGCTCGCCGGGACCTTTGTTGTAACGAGCGGCCCCGCTGTGCTCTCGCGAACGTCCTCGCCGCTGCGCGGCTGCGGATGGTTCGCTCCGAGCACTGCGGGGCATTTGCGCTGCGATTTCTGATAGTCCGTATTCGTTGTACAGTACAATGAGGAAAGTCGAGCTTGGAGCATCGAGGAGCATCGCGGTGGAGGCGGCGTTTTACCTATATGGGATTCTGTTCATCCTTATATGTATGATTGCATGCTGCGTATCGGCGTGCATCTGGCTGGTAACGCGGCAAAAGCTCTGGGTTGGCATGGCGGGCTACCACTTCTTCTATCTCATCGAGGCCGCGCTTATCTTTTTTGAGGAGTACATCGGCAACAAGCCAATTTGGATCTTTGCGGGCGAGAACCCGCAGCTCACCTATCCTTTTATAAAGCTCATAGTGTCTGTGGGGATCGTTTCGAGCGTCTGGTACATGATCCAGCAGCTTACCAGCAGATATGCCTATCGCCGCTGGCTCATCGTGACGGTGGGGACATGTCTTGCTGAGGCGATTTCACTTGCCATTTCCGATGGCGACCTGCAGCAGTTTGCCTTTTATATACTGCGGGACCTGCTCATTCTTGGCTGTGTGCTGTATGCGGTCGTGATTCATCGCGCAACGAAGGAGCAATCCCTCGCCGACTATCTTGGCGCGTATCGCGGTGTACTCGGCATCTCAACTGCACTCATGCTGCTCACGCTGCTTCAAGATGTCGTGACCATGGGATTCAAAATGCCGCTGCTCTATATCGGCTCTGTGTGGGCGCAGTTCATTTCGGGAAGGAATATCGCCGAGAACGCTGCGGTTATTGTTCTTGCCGTGCTCACCGTAAGGCACGCGATCGAGGTTCTCGTCCTGCGTTTTAAGGAGCCGCCAAATGCCGAGATGGCGCAGCAGGGGAGCGTGCTGGAGGTTCGCCTTGCTCGTTTTTGCGAGCATCATGATATTTCGATTCGAGAGCGCGATATTGTTCAGGGAATGCTTGAGGGGAAGAGCAACCGCCAGATGGCGGGTGATTTGTTTATCTCCGAGGGCACGGTGAAGGCCCATGCGCATTCCATCTACAAAAAATGCGGCGTGTCGTCGCGCAAAGAAGTCCAGCAACTGTTCTGGTCGGAATAACGGGTCACTCCATTTTGCTACGCCTTGTGGGTGTGCGCCGGGGAAGCTATGCTGCGCATGCCGTTTATCCTCCGTACATGCTCGTTCACACTGCCTAACCCGGAATCTATCTAGGTGTTTTCGCAGGTAAACGCTTCGATGGGTTTACGGATAAGCGCACGGGTGAATTTGTTTCCCCGTGCTCGAGAGAAAGGTGGACAACATGAAACGAGATCTGACAACGCTTTCGCGCAGAGGCTTCATCGGTTTGGGAGCGGCTGGCGCGAGCGTGCTCGCAGCAGGGTGCAGTGCCGGTACCGGTGCGGGCAGTGGCAGCGCTGCCGGAAGCGCATCGGCCGAAAGCGTGGCCTCGATTGTGTTCCGCAACGGTACCATCCAGACGATGGTTTCTGAAGACGATACCGCCGAGGCGCTCGCCGTAGCAGGCAACAAGATCGTCTATGTGGGCGACGATGCCGGCGTCGAGGATTGGATTGGCGAAGACACGGAGGTCATCGATCTCGATGGCGGCATGGTGATTCCTGGTTTCATGGATGGTCACATCCACGCCCCCGGCGACTGGCTCACCAAGCTCTATGAGATCGATCTGAGCCAGGGCACCACGATCGAGGAGTACAAGCAGATCATCAGCGATTTCGTCGAGGCGAATCCCGACGATGAAGCTTATACGGGTCATCCGTTCATGATTAACGCATTCGAACTTGAGGACGGGACAAACCCTGGTCCCAATAAGGAGATTCTTGACGAAATATGTCCCGACAAGCCGATCTTCCTTTACGACACCTCGCATCATGCGATGTGGTGCAACTCCAAGGCGCTTGAGATGGGCGGTATCACCAACGATACTCCTGATCCCACTGGTGGCGTCATCACCCGCGATGAGTCAGGCGAGGCGACGGGCTACCTCATTGACGGCGCTTGCTCGTTTATTGGAGATGCGGTGAGTGTCGAACATACCGATGAGGAATACAAGGATGCTATCGACAAGTATCAGGAGGTGGCTTCTGAGTATGGCATCACGGGCATCACGAATCTCACCGCCGTCGATCCGCACTTCTACACGGATCTCGAAAAGGACGGGAAACTCAACCTCCGTATGCGCGTGTTGCCTACCATTACGCCGGGTACATCGCATGAGGAAGCAATCGAAACCATTCGAAATCTTGAGCAATATAACAGCGATATGATTTCTACCGGCACTGCCAAGATTTTTGCTGACGGTGTAACTGAGGGCGGTACGGCCGTCATGCTCGAACCTTATACCGAAGCTGCCGGTAAGGGGTCTGAGTGGTACGGTGAATCCGTATGGGATCAGCAAGAGTTCTCGGATATGGTTGTGGCGCTGGACAAGGAGGGCATCCAGGTACATGTTCACGCCATTGGTGACGGTGCGGTCCACAATACGCTCGATGCTTACGAACGTGCAGTCGAGGAGAATGGCGAGCGTGATGACCGCCGCAACACCATGACGCATGTATGCGCTGTGACCGACGAGGACGTTCAGCGCATCGCCGACCTGAATGTGCTCTGCGCGCTGCAGTTCCTCTGGATGTACCGCGATCCGCTGTGTGAGCTCGAGATTCAGTTCATTGGCGAAGAGCGCGCGATGGCGATGTATCCGGTCAAGAATATGCTCGAGGCCGGTTGCTTCGTCTCCGGCGCGAGCGACGGCCCGGTAACCGGCTATGTGCCGCTCGAGGAGATCGAGGTTGCAGTGACGCGCAACAGCCCGTATCCCGAGGAGCAGGATACCGATATGTACCGCTGGCCCGAGCAGGGGATCACGGCCTATCAGGCGCTCGAGGCGTACACCAAAAACGTTGCCTTCGAGAATTACATGGAGGACATCGTGGGCACGCTCGAAGAGGGCAAGTTCGCCGACATCACCGTGCTCGACCAGAACATCCTCGAATGCGATCCCAAAGACATCGCCGAGACCAAGGTGCTCTACACCATCTCCGACGGCCGCATCGTGTACCAAGCATAGCGACATGTAAGCGCCGTGACAGGATTTAGAGGCCCCGGTGCATCCGGAGCGAACCATCCGCAGCCGCGCAGCGGCGAGGACGTTCGCGAGGATGCACCGGGGCCTTTGTGTAACTCGGTTTGCGTTGTTGCGGTATGCTGGAGCATATGAAGTTGAGAAAGCGCTTGCAGGAGGTTGTCGCTTTGACTCGGTTCAACCACGTTATCGTTCGTCGTCCTGGTCGTTCGCTGGCAGAGGGTATCACCAGCGCATCCGAGCTCGGCCGTCCCATCTACGAGCGCGCACTCGAGGAGCACCGTGACTACGTGCATGCGCTCGAGCGTTGCGGTGTCGACATCACCATCCTGTCGGCGCTCGAGGCATATCCCGACAGCTGCTTTGTCGAGGATCCTGCGGTCATCACGCGCTGCGGCGCCATCATCACCAATCCCGGCGCCCCCAGCCGCAATGGCGAGAAGGCAGAAATCGAGCCGGTGATCAGGCGCTTTTTCTCCGACGACCAGATTGCGCGCATCGAGGCGCCCGGCACGCTCGAGGGCGGTGACGTGATGATGGTGGGCGACCACTTTTTCGTGGGTCGCTCGGCGCGTACCAACGAGGAGGGCATCCGGCAGTTCCTGGACATTTTGAACAGCTGGGGCCTTGAGGGATCCGAGGTGCCGCTGCGGCACGTGCTGCATCTCAAGACCGGCGTCAACTATATCGAAGACGGGAATATGCTCGTCTCGGGTGAATTCATCAACCATTCGGCGTTTGCGTGCTACAACAAGATCGTGGTGCCCGACGAAGAGGCCTACGGTGCCAATTGCATCTGGGTGAACGGTACTGTGATCGTTGCGAAGGGGTATCCGGCGGTGCTTCGCGCGGTGCAGGAGTTGGGGTACGAGACAATCGTGGTGGATACCTCGGAGTTCCGCAAGGTGGACGGCGGTTTGTCCTGTCTGTCGCTTAGGTTCTAAAGCAAGGTGTCGGGCGTGTTGGGCCCACGTGCTTAGGCGCTGAACGCCCACGCGGCTTTCATCTGGTGCAGCAACTCTACGATGCCCCAGGTGCGCGAGCTGCGTGCGCTGCTGTTGGGGTCGTGGACGGTGACCATGCCGTTCTCGTCGATCGCAGAGAGCACGATAAAGTGGCCGAGCACGGTAAAATCGCCGGGCGCCATGCTGCAGATGACCGGTTTGCCCTCCTCGAGTGCCTGCGTGATGGCGCTCCGGGAGAGACCCACCTGCTTGCCGGTGATACCCAGGCTCGCGGCACCCTCGGTCATGAAGCTCCATTCGGTGGCACCGGTGGGGCAGTAGCCGCCGGCATCGGAAAACGTGCTCATGCTGCCGGGGTTGTAGGCGGTGCTGCCCGTGAGATAGGTGTAAACCATGGTCATGCAGGTGGTGGCGCAGCCGTTATCGCGCACGGTGCCGCCGCCGTAGGGCTTGAGCGACCATGCCGGATCGGTTTGGTAGAGATAGGGCATCTCGCCCTGTGTCCAGCTGGCGCGCGGGGTTGAGGCGGGCAGCTGCGCGGTGTTGCGTGTGGGCATGTCGAGCATCGCGACCTCGGTGTCGGGACCGATGCCCGCGGTGGGCGCGAAGAAGAGCACTCCAGCCACGATGACGACGGCAAACGCGCCGGCGAGCTTGGGAAGCGCGATGATGCCTTGGATGCTGGGGATTGCCGCGGCAGCAGCTGAGCGGTTCTGCGCCCCGCCTCCCATCCGGGTGGCGTAGGACCCCGCTTGCTGGCGGCGCGGATTGCTGCCGAGGCGCGACGCGGTCACGTTGCCGCGTGAACGGGGGTGTGCTGTAGAGCGGTTTTGGTAGCGCTGCACGAGGTTGCCGATGCCGGTGCCAATGAGGGCAGCAAGGGCGCTGAGCAGTCCGATAAGTGCGGTGATACCCCTCGAGAGCACCTCGAGTATCTGCTGGGGGATGCTGGCAGACGCAGCGGTGCGCGTGCGGTTTTGGGGCCGCGTTGCCTGCCGCGTCGCGCTGAGCCTGTGCGCACCCGGAGCGTTTCGTCGGGCTGCCGTGCCTGTTGATGAGGCGGTCGTGCACGCGGGGCGTGTTGCGGCGTACGAACGGTTCGCTGGGGCCGGGCGGCTCGTGGCGGACGTTCTTCGGGCGGAGGTTTGTCGCGCCCCGGTGGCAGCGCGCTTGCGCGGCGTGGGCCGCTGCGTGCCCGATGGCGAAGATCCGTTACCCGGCATGGCTGCCCCCTTTCCGCGTATCGGCGTTGCGCGTACGATATGCTCCATACTACTCGAATCAAGGCGTGGTGCGCATGTGTTTGGGCGGGATATGCCGCGTGCGTGCGGATGGAGGATGCGGCAACGGGGCATAATCTTGAGCGTTGTCTTGGAGCGCCGTGCGGGCGGATTGCTCGCAGGGGCGTGAACGGAGGGGCCGTATGCCAGCACTTATTACGCATCGTCTGTTCGGCGAAGAGAGCATGAATCTTCTACCTGCGGGAATCGTCTCGACAGAAGACGAACGCCTTGCATTTTTGCTGGGCAACCAAGGCCCCGACCCCTATTTCTTCCGCATGCGCACCCCCGAGACCCGCTCGTGCACCGAGTTTGGCCGTCGTATGCACCGCTGCCGCATGACGCGCCAGTTCGCAACGCTGCGCGAGGGCGTGGGGCGTCTGGTGCCTGCCGATGCCGGTGTGGGCCGCGCCTACGTGCTCGGCCTCCTCTCGCATTACGTGCTCGACCGCACCGCGCATCCGTTCGTCTATGCGCAGCAGTGGGGTGTGCAAGCGGTCGACCCCAGTCTCGAGGCGGCGGCATCGCAGGTGCATGCCATTATCGAGAGCGACCTCGACTTGCTCATGCTCCAGCGCAAACGCGACGGTGCCACGGTTGAGGAGTGCCCGCCTGTGGCGGAGCTTGTAACAAACGAGCGGATCAACAAGGTCGCGGGCGCTCTTATGAGCTTTACGGCGCGTTCGGTCTACGACCTCAAGGTGAGCGCAAACCAGTTTGGCGGCGCGGTTGGTGATATGCAGCTGGCGTATCGCGTTATAGAGCCTGCCGGCTCGGCTGCTTCCAATATGATCGGTACGCTGGAAGGCTTGGTGCGCGGCTACTCGCTGCTCGGGTCGCTCGCCCATCGCGTCACGCACGTACCGCCGGCGGCAGCGGGCAATCTTGCCCATAAGCCGTGGGAGGATCCGTTCACCGGTACGTCGTCGTCTGAGAGTTTTCCCGAGGTATTCGACCGCGCGCTTCGCGATTATGCAACGGTGGCGGCGTGCTTTGTCGACCAGGGCGATATCGTGCGCGTGACGGGGCATATCAACTACTCGGGCCGCCCACTCGATGAGACTGAGGAGTTTGATCGGGAAGAGTAGACGCTGCAGGACCGAGCGCCGTGGCAGCCTTCCTTACCAATTCATGACGCGCGCGGGCCGTGCGGTGTCGTAGCATAGTGCGTAACTGCAACGCGGACGACAGATGGAAGGCAGCACATGAGATACACCAAGCTCGAGCGCAACTGGGTTATGTACGACGTCGGCAACTCGGCGCTCGTGCTCTTTAACACCTCGGTGGTGCCCATCTACTTCGACGCGATCAACACCGGCGCCAGCGCGGCCGAGCTTGTGGCGGCATGGGCGAACGCCCAGACGGTGGCGTCGCTCGTGGTGGCGCTGCTCATGCCCATTCTGGGTTCACTGGCCGATTTTGCAGGCAACAAGATCAAGTTCTTCCTGGGCTTTTTCCTCACGGGTTTGGTGCTGTGCTTTGCGCAGGCCATCCCCATGGGCGCGATGCCGTTTTTGGTGGTGTACGTGCTCTGCACCATCGGGCTTAACTCGTCCATGACGTTCTACGACGCGATGCTGCCCGACGTAACCACCGATGAGCGCATGGATGCGGTTTCGTCGTCCGGCTATGCCTGGGGCTATATTGGCTCGTGTGTGCCGTTCATCGTGTGCATCGCGCTCATCCTGGGTGGGCCGGCGGTGCTGGGGCTCGACATGCTGCTGTGTGTGCAGATCTCGTTTGTCATCACCGGCATCTGGTGGCTCGCGTTCACCGTGCCGCTCGTGCGCACCTATCGCCAGCGCTACGCCAAGGAGCTCGCGCCGGGCGAGACGTTTGGCAGTGAGGTGCGCCGCACCATCACCGGGCTTGGTGCCACCATGCGCCGCATCGCGCACGATAAGGCCATCCTCATCTACATGATCGCGTTTTTCTTCTACATCGACGGCGTGCACACGGTCATCTCGATGGCTACTACCTATGGCACGTCGCTCGGCATCGATTCCACGCAGCTCATCCTAGCCCTGCTCGTTACGCAGTTTGTGGCGTTTCCCTCGGCCATCATCTACGGCCGCCTTGCCAAGAGCCAAGGCACGCTCAAGATGATCATCATCGCCGTTGCCGCCTACGTGCTCATTGTGCTGTTCGCTGCGTTCTTCTTAAAGTCCGCGGTCGAGTTCTGGATTCTCGCCATTGTAGTGGGCATGTTCCAGGGCGGCATCCAGGCGCTTTCGCGCAGCTACTTTGGCAAAATCATCCCCAAGGAGCGCGCCAACGAATACTACGGCTTCTTTGATATCTTTGGCCGTTATGCGAGCGTGATGGGAACTCTGCTAGTATCTGTCGTGACATCGCTCACGGGGGATGCTTCTTTAGGAGTGCTTTCCATCGGGATCCTGCTGGTCGTGGGCTTTGTCATGCTCGTGAGACTGTCTCGCATACGGGGTATGGCCTAGCGCCGCGGCGCGGGCCCGCTTTAGATAGGCGCAGTCTGGAGAGATCCGCCTGCGGGGGTTTCACGGCATTAGTAAAGCCCTCCATGTACAGAAGGTGATCTCTCATGAAATCGAACGATCTTGCCCGTATGGGCGCCATCGCTGCCGTGTACGCGGCGTGCACGCTCATGACCATGCTCTTTTTGGGCAGCCTCGCCTGGGGGCCGGTGCAGTTCCGCGTCTCCGAGGCGCTCTGCGTGCTGGCGCTCTTCACGCCGGCGGCCGTGCCGGGGCTCACGCTGGGCTGTGCGATTGCCAACATCGCCAACATCGTGCTTTCGGGCACCGGCATGCTCGGTATGCTCGATGTGGTGTTTGGTTCGCTGGCAACCTTTGCGGGGGCGCTCTTTACCTGGAAGCTGCGGAAGCACCCGCTCGTGGCACTGGCAGGCCCCGTGCTCGCCAACGCGCTCATCGTGCCGGCGTATCTGCCGCTGCTTTTGCAGGCAACGGGCTTTTATACCATCCCCTTCACCTCGATTTCGCTCGACGGCGCCTGGCCGTTCATGTATCTGTTCGGTCTGGTGAGCACGGGCGCGGGCGAAGCGGTTATCATGTATGTACTGGGGTACCCCCTCGGGCGTTCTCTTGCGCGCTCTGCGTATTTCAAGGACAGCTCGCCGTTCGACGCCGCTACCGCCTCGCGCGCAGGCGCGGTGCGGTAGCCATCGGGTGGCGCGCGCGGCAGGAGGACACAGGTAGGTGCGGCGACAGGGCGCCGTGCCGCAGAGGTTCTTAAGGCGTGATACTGCCATGGATGCCGCGATCGTCATCCCAACATACTGGGCCGAGAGGCACACAAGCGCCCATGCGCCGGGCGCTTACGACCATTCAACGAGCCTTACAAGTGATACTCCGGAGCTCGAGCGATGCCTGTCGTCGCTCGACCAGGTGCGCCATGTGCCTCGCGTCATCCTGCTTGTGGTATGCCCTCCGTCTGCCACGGTCGAGGTGGCCCGCCGCGTGCACCAGATTGCCGATGCGCATCCCGCGCTCAACATCACCATGGTCACCAATGTCGAGGCGGCGCGCGTGGCCGACCGTGTGGCCGAGCTCGCGCCCCACGGAACGGGGGAGTGCGTCTCGCTGCGCGGGTACGGCGCCATCCGCAACATGGGGCTTGCTGCCGCGGCGATTTTTGGCCACGATGCCGTGGTGTTCGTGGACGACGACGAGGTCATCTTAAGCCCCGACTTCATGGATCGCGCGCTCTATGCGCTCGGTCAGCAGACGCGCCAGGGCCTGCCGATTCTTGCCAAGAGCGGCTTTTTCTACGACGAGAGCGGCTCACCGTTTGCCGCCGAGACCAAGGCCGATCTTTGCCATCGCTGGTGGACCAAGCGCCCCGAGTTTAATAAATGGATGAAACGAGCCATGGCGGGCACGCGCATCTCGCGCTCCAACTACGTGTGCGGCGGCTGCTTCGCCGTGCATGCCCGCGCCTACGCCCGCGTGGCGTTCGATCCGTTCATCACACGCGGCGAAGACCTCGACTACCTCTTTAACCTGCGCCTCTATGGCTACGACGTGTGGTTTGACAACGAGTGGGCGGTGCGGCACTTGCCGCCGAAGGTCGAGCAGCGCGCGCCGCGCTTTATGCAGGATGTGTATCGCTGGTATTATGAACGGGCTAAGCTCGCATATGCCAACAGCCAAAACGATCTCAACCCGGTGACGGCGGCGTCGCTCATGCCGTATCCGGGCCTGTGGATATCCGACGAGCTCGATGCCCGCGTAAGCAAAACCGCGTTCGCGCGCTTCATGCTCTCGGGCGAGCGCGCTGGATACGGGCGCATTTGGCGGCATGGTAGGGAGGAGGCGCAGCGCTACGCGCGCGATTATGCCGGCGCCTACTTCAAGCTGCAGAGCTTCTGGCCGTCCATCATCGACGGGCTATGGCGCCATGCCGAGCTCGCGCAGCTTCTGGAGGTTGCATGAGACCTGTCAGCACCTATATCAGCGGAGAGCACCGTCCCACCCTGCTCGTTGCGCTGTGGCTGGTCGCGCTCGCGTGCAGCATTGCGCTTGTGTTGTTCATCTTGAGCCTCATGCTCGAGGGCAGCCAGACGCCAGCGGGCACCGTGGCGCTTGGCGCCCTGCTGGTGCTTTTGGGCCTCACCACGTATCTGTGGTTCAATCCCGATCTTCTGCGTTCGCGCTATACCGAGGAGACGCTCTCGGTGGCCTCGTCCATGCTCTCCGATCTGCATGAGGGCTTAAACGAGAAAAGCGCCGATGCCATCTGCCGTAAGCTCTTGCCCGAGACGCATGCCAGCACCATCGCCATCACCGATACCAAAAAGGTGCTCGCCTGCGTGGGCGACATGGTGGAGGATTTCCCGCCGGGCTCGCCCATCCATACGCCGGCTACGCACTACGCCATCGAGCACGGCATCATGCAGTCGTTCACGCACAGCGTCTACGTGCATGGCGAGACGGGCAACCAGCGCATGATCCCCGCGGGCATCGTGGCGCCGCTCAAGGTGCGCGACGCCACCATCGGCACGCTCAAGTTCTACTTCTCGTCCTCGCGTGATGTCAACCGCACGCAGTACGCCCTCGTGACAGGTTTTGCCGAGCTCTTGTCCACGCAGCTCGCCATTCATGAGCTCGAACTGCAAGAAGAGCTTACCGCCCGTGCCGAGGTGCGCGCGCTGCAGGCGCAGATCAACCCGCACTTCCTGTTCAACACCTTGAACACCATCGCCTCGTTTACGCGTACCGACCCCGGCCGCGCCCGCGAGCTGCTGCGCGAGTTCTCCTCGTTCTACCGCTCCACGCTCGACAACTCGGGCTCGCTCATTCCCGTCACGCGCGAGATTGCGCAAACCCGCCGCTATCTCACGTTTGAGCTCGCACGTTTTGGCGAAGACCGCATCAAGGCGACGTTCACCATCGAGCCGGGGCTCGAGGAGACGCTCGTGCCCGCGTTCATCATCCAACCGCTCGTTGAGAACGCCGTGCGCCACGCCATGCGCGACGAGGGCACGCTCCATATCGCGGTGACGGTCACGTCATGCGACGATGGCGCTGTTACCATCGAGGTCGCCGATGACGGCGTGGGCATGAGCGAAGACACCGCCCGCCGTCTATTTGGCGAGACGGGCATAACGCCCGATGCCTCCGCTCCGCAGGGCAGCGGTGCCGGCGTGGCCACGCATAACATCTCCGAGCGCATCAAGCTCTTCTATGGGCCGCACTCCTTCGCACGGGTCTCCTCGACGCCTGGTGAGGGTACGACGGTTACGTTGCATCTTGATTTGCTGGAGAGTATCTTCGTTGAGGGGTAAAATAGACAAATGCGCGCTTTGCGCGATCGTTTTGGCAAGCGAAGGGAATTAGTGGTATATGCTGCGTGCGATGATCGTTGATGATGAGGCCCCCGCTCGCTCCGAGCTGCGTTTTTTGCTCGAGCAGACGGGCAAGATGAGCTCTATCACCGAGGCATCGAGTGTGCGCTCTGCCATCGAGACCCTCATGGAGGGCCGGGTCGACGTGGTGTTCCTCGACATCTCCATGCCCGGAGCATCGGGACTCCAGCTGGCCGAGGCGCTCCACAAGCTCAAGAACCCGCCCGCCGTGGTGTTCGTAACCGCCTACAGCGACCATGCGGTCGAGGCGTTCGACGTCGATGCGGTCGATTACCTGCTCAAGCCGGTTGAGGAGGAGCGTCTCGATCGCGCCATCAACAAGGTGCTTGCACGCGTGAAGCCGCAAAATGATAGCAAGGTTACCATCGAGCGCATCCCGGTGGAAAAGGGCGGTCGCAAGGTGCTCATTCCGGTCGATCAGATTCGCTACATCATGGCGAAGGACGACTACTCGTGCATCTTCACCGACGACGATCGGTTCCTCTCCACCACCTCGCTTGCGCAGTTCGAGACGAAGCTGGGCGATTTTGGCTTCTTCCGCGTGCATCGGCGCTATATCGTCAACCTCGCCTGCGTCGAGGATGTCGAGACGGTTCCCAGCGGCGCCATCCAGCTGGGTATCGCCGGAGTCGAGGAGCGGGTGCCCGTGTCGCGCCGTCGTGTGGTGCCGCTCAAGAAGGCGCTGAGTTTGTAGCTTCGGCGCGGTAAGGCAGGAATCGTGGACGTTCACAACGCCAAGCGCATTGATATCGTGTCCGATACGCATGGCCGGCTTTCGGCCCGTCTGGTTGAAGAGCTCGAGGGTGCCGATCTCATCGTGCATGCGGGCGACATCACGTCCGAGCATGATTGGGCGCACCTGTGTGTGATCGCGCCCATCAAAGCGGTGCTGGGCAACAACGATTTCTATCGCGATTACGGGCCCGAGGTGGCGCGTCTCAACCAGTTCACGTATGAGGGGCTGCGCTTTGCGGTGGCGCACTACCGTGAGGATCTGCCCGTGGGCGCGGTGGATGTGGCCATCTGCGGGCACACGCACCGCTCCACGATCGCCGAGGTGGGCGACTGCTTGGTGATCAATCCTGGTTCGCCCACGTTCCCACGCGGACGGCGCGGGGCAACCATGGCGCGCATGTGGGTGCGTGAGGGCGAGATTCTCTCGGCCGACATCATCGATCTTGAGTAGGTCGCTTCGCTGCGGATGCTCATCTGAGCAGGTCAAACGGCATGAAGCCCCTTTGATATATCGGCTTGGGGCGCTTGCATGCACCGCGGCTCAGAAATTTTGAGAAAAGTACTTGCGCCGTTTCTCAACTTCTGTGTATACTATCCATCGCAGCATTTGCTGAGGGGAGTTAGCTCAGTTTGGTTAGAGCGCCGGCCTGTCACGTCGGAGGTCGCGGGTTCGAGCCCCGTACTTCCCGCCACTGCACAGATGGCCCCGCGGAAACGCGGGGCTTTTTGTTTATTGCTCCGTCGACCGAGGAGAAGCCGCATGGATATCTCGAGGAAGACCGATTACGCCCTGCGCATCTTGTCGATGCTCGTGAACAACGAAGACCAGCTGCTCTCGGTTCGTGCGGCGGCGGAAGAGGTCGATGTGCCGTACTCCTTTGCGCGGTCAATCCAGCACGAGCTGGTGCGCGCCGGCATCATCGAGAGCCTGCGCGGTGTTCATGGCGGCATGCGCCTCAAGGTGGATCCTGCGAAGATCTCGATGCGCGAGGTGGTCGAGGCGGTGCAGGGGCCGCTGTGCGTGAACGACTGCACCGCGTCCGATGCATCATGCCCGCGTATCTCGGCCTGCTGCTACCATCCGCTGTGGGCAGGTGCCCAGGCGCTGCTGGCAAGCTATCTCGACTCGGTGTCGCTTGCCGACGTGGTGAATGGCTCCGCCTTCCCGGCGGTCGACACGAAGTTTTGCGATCCGGCTGCGTTTCCCGGGTATGCGGGGTGCGCAAATCGCTCCGATAGCGGCAACTAGGTATGAGCAACGATTCGTTCCGGACGCTTATTCGCCAGGAGGGCACGCGTCTGTATCGCGATCTGCCCTGGCGCCGGACGCGCGACCCCTACATCATCTGGCTTTCTGAGGTGATGCTGCAACAGACGCAGGTGCCGCGTGTCGAGGCGCGCATGCCTGAGTGGTTGGACCGATTCCCCACCATCGAGGCGCTTGCCGCAGCGAGCGCGGCCGATGTGCTCGCCGCCTGGCAGGGCATGGGCTATAACCGCCGTGCGCTCGCGCTCCATACGGCTGCTCGCCAGATTGTGGAGGAGCACCACGGGGTAGTTCCCCGCGAGACGGCAGCGCTTACGGCGCTTCCGGGTATCGGTCCGGCGACGGCGCAGGGCATCCGTGCGTTCGCATTCGATTTACCGGGCGTGTACCTCGAGACGAACGTGCGCACCGTGTTTTTGCATCATTTCTTCCCCGATGTGCCCGGGGTGCCCGACCGCGAGCTCACCGCTCTTATCGAGGCTGCCTGTCCGGCGGCGCCGGGGGCCACGGGCGATGTGGCGCCCTATGCCATGCCGCAAGATGAGCGGGACACGCCGCGCGCTTGGTACTATGCGCTGCTCGACTACGGCGCCTATCTCAAAAAGACGATCCCCAATCCCTCGCGGCGTTCGGCGGGCTATACGCGTCAGTCGCGGTTCGAGGGGTCGCGGCGACAGAAACGCGCCGAGCTGGTGCGTGTGCTGCTTGCCGCACGTGACGAAGGAGAGCGCGCGCTGGCGCTCGATGAGATTACGCAGCGCTTGAGCGCTCGCGAAGTGGCGGCGGGGAGGGACGCTGTGACCTCTGAGCTCGTGGTGTCGATTCTCGCCGATTTGGAGCGTGATGGGTTTTGCGCGCATGACGATGACGCGTGGTCGATCATTTCAGCATAAACGCAAAAATATTGAGACAGTGTCTCAATAAGAGCGTCTAAGTTCTCAAAAACGGGTATAACAAGGTCGACGGCACATATCGCCGTGTGCCGTTCGTTGTTTATCATCGTACAGAAAGCAGAGGTAGTACCCATGGATTTCGAGAACTCGCAGACAAAGAAGAACCTCGAGGCCGCATTTGCCGGTGAGTCGCAGGCGCACACCAAGTATCGTTACTATTCCTCGCAGGCCAAGAAGGATGGCTACGTGCAGATCTCCGACATCTTCATGGAGACCGCGAAGAACGAGTCCGAGCATGCCAAGCTGTGGTTCAAGTATCTGCATGGCGGCGCTGTTCCGGGAACGCTTGAGAACCTGAAGGACGCTGCTTCTGGCGAGAACTACGAGTGGACCACCATGTATGCCGAGTTTGCCGCCACCGCCGAGGAGGAGGGCTTCAAGGAGATCGCCGCCAAGTTCAAGGGCGTTGGCGCGGTTGAGAAAGCGCACGAGGAGCGCTATCTCAAGCTTGCCGAGCGCATCGAGAAGGGCGAGGTCTTCGAGCGCGAGGGCGTGAAGGTGTGGAAGTGCCTGAACTGCGGCCATCTGCATGTTGGCCCCGCGGCTCCGGAGCTCTGCCCCGTGTGCAACCATCCGCAGAAGTATTTCGAGGAGCAGGTGGTCAACTACTAAGTCGCGCCCAAGGCTCGTTGAGCCTGCCGGCATAAGACACCGCTCGCCCCGGAGGGTGCTCGCTCGAGCCGCCCTCCGGGGCATTTTGCTGCCGCTCGGCGGGTGCGCCTTGACGAGCAGCATGCCCAAGCGCATGCTTAACGTACCTCTCCACGCGCCCCCTCAGATGAGGAGGCCGTATGAATCTGTTTATCGAGACACCTCAGCAGCGCGCGGACCGGCGCGAGCTGGAGGAACGCTGGCGTGATCGGTCGCACGGGGCCATCGAGGTCCCGGGCGCTACGCGGCCCGCCCGTGAGGCTGCAGGGCAGTCGCGCTATTCCCTCGAGCAGGAAACCTACCAAGAAGAACTTGCGTTTCACAAGCGGCGTCTACGCACGAGCCGCATCGCCTCGGTGGCGCGGATTGTGCTTGCGGTGGTGCTCATTCCGCTGGGGCTTGCGGCGCTGTTTATTGCGTCCTATGCGTTCACGTGCATCATCGACGGTGCCACCCCGAGTGAGGTGGTGGAGCTGCTCAAGGGGTTTGCAGGAAGGGTCTTTGCGCAGATTACCGGTGGCGCGGCATAGGATGCTGCTGCAGGGGTTGCTAGGCCATACGCGCGCTCGGGCAGATATCGGCGAGCGGGCACTCGCCGCACCGTGGCTTGCGCGCGTCGCAGATTTCGCGGCCGAGCATGATCCACTGGTGGTTCACGTCGTTCCAATATGCGCGCGGCAAGATCTTCAGCAGGTCCTGCTCGGTTTTAAGCGGTTCTTTCTCATGCGTCTTGGGCGAGAGGCGAAGCCGGTGGGCGATGCGGTTCACGTGCGTGTCCACCGCGATGCCCTCGACGATGCCAAAGCCAACGTTGAGGACGATATTCGCCGTCTTGCGCCCCACGCCGGGGAGTTTCACGAGCTCGCTCATGGTGGCGGGCACCTCGCCGCCGTAGTCGGCCACGATCATCTGCGCGCACTCCACGGCGTGCTTGGCCTTGGATTTGTAGAATCCGAGCGAGTGGATGACCTCGCCCACCTCGGCAGGTGTGGCCGATGCCATGGCCTCAGGCGTGGGCCAGCGGCGGAAGAGCTCCGGGGTAACCTTGTTCACCTGAGCATCGGTTGTTTGTGCCGAGAGCAGCACGGAGATAACGAGCCGGAACGGGTTCTCGTGATCGAGGAAGCATTCCACCGGACCATAGCGCCGGTTGAGGCGCTCGCATACCTCGATGGCGCGTTCACGTTTGGCGGCGTTGCTCTCTCGTGGCATGGTTCCTCCGATGCAATGGCGGTGTGCTGCTTTCCTTAGTGTATACCGGCCGTGCCGCCGCCGGCTTCATGATGCCCTGCACGGCGGTGCGTGATGGATGCTAGGCGTCGTCGACTTCCTCAGCCGCATCCAGGCCCAGGATGCGCTCGGCCTCGGCCGGATCGTCGAGCTGCGTGATGCTGCGCAGCTTGCGCTCCATGGCGCGCGAGCGGGTGCCCACAAGCGAATCGATCGTCTTGCTCGCGGTACCCAGCTGCCGCTGGGCGCGCTCAAGCATGCCCTGATAGGTGCTGAACTCGGTCTTCACCGCCGCGAGCACGGTTTGAATCTCGTTGGCGCGGCGCTGGATGGCAACGGTTTGGAACCCCATCTCGAGGCTGTTCAAGAGCGCCGCCATGGTGCTGGGGCCGGCGATGTTCACATGGAAGTCGCGCTGCAGCCGCTCGATGAGGCCGGCGCGACCGGCAACCTCGGCATAGAGGCCTTCAAAGGGGAGGAACATGATGCCGAAGGTTGTGGTCGCAGGCGGTGCGAGGTACTTGTCGTGGATATCTTTCGCCTCGGCGCGCAGACGCACCTCGAGCGCTTTCCAGGCGGCATCGATGCGCGCGGTGTCTCCGGCATCCTGGGCATCACGCAGATGCTCGTAGGCATCGCCCGGAAACTTCGAGTCGATGGGCAGGTACACCACCTCGTCCTGCTCGCCCGGGAGGCGCACGGCAAACTCGACGCGCTCGGTGCTGCCGGGAACGGTTGCCACGTTCTCCTCGTACTGTCCGGGCGCCAGAATCTCACGCAGAATGGCGGCGAGCTGTACCTCACCCACGATGCCGCGCGTCTTCACGTTCGAGAGCACGCGCTTGAGGCCGCCAACGTCTGCCGCGAGCGTCTTCATCTCGCCAAGGCCCTGATCAACCTGCTGCAGGCGATCGGTGACCAGGGCAAACGACTGCGTGATGCGCTCGTTCAGGGTCTTCTGGAGCTTCTCGTCAACCGTGGCGCGCATACGGTCGAGCTGGGTGTTGGTGTCGGTGCGAATGTCGGCAAGCTGGCGGTTCACCACGGTTTGCACCTGGCCCAGCCGCTCGCTCATGGCGGTGGACATGGTGCCCAGGCGCGCATCGACGGTCTGGCGCTGCTGCTCGAGCTGCTGCGCGATCTCGCGGCGTTGCTCCTCGGTGGCACGGCCGGTTTCGCGCACCTGCTGAACGAGCGTATCGAAGCGCTGCTGCTCGGCAGCGCTCTCGCCGGCAGCGTGGGTGGCAAGCGCTGCAACCCCGCTTTTGACCTCGCCAAGCGCATCGTTTGTTGCGGCTATCTGGCGCGAGAGCTCCTCGATTGTTTGCTGTTGCACGCGTTGCGTCCGGCTCGAGCGGGCCGCCTGCACGATCATCGCCACAAGGGCAACAACGACAAAGCCCGCAAGGCCGGCAAGGAGGTAGTCGTTCATGGTATGAAGCTCCATTCGCATGCATGAGGACACGAGATGATCTTTATTGTACCGATGACCAGTGCCGCGTGGTGCAACAGATGGGCGGGGCAGCATCAGTGCGCTATACTGTATAGCATACTGAAGCGAGGTGATGCGCCATGTCGACGGTGCAGATGAACGTTCGCATCGATGCGAAAACGAAGGCGCACGGCGATGCCGTATTTGCACGGAGCGGCTTCACGCCGTCCCAGGTTGTTCGTGCCGTGTGGGAGTATGCGGGGCGCACGGGCACGCTGCCGCCTTGCATGCAGCAGGGCGCGTCGGACCAGCAAGACAAGCTTGTGCAGCAGCGCGTGCGCGATGGGTTTGGCCTGGCGCTCACGCTTGCAGGCGCGCAGGGTATTGACGTGGCGCCCGCCGGCAACGTGCTTCAAGGCGCAACGTGGCGCGAGATACGCGGCGACGTGTATGACGAGATGCTCGACGCGTTGGAAGGTGAGGCGGATGCGTAAAGGCCCGGTGCGGTATCTGCTCGACACGAACATCTGGCTCTACTATTTTCTCGGCGAGGATGCGTATAAGCACGAGATCATGGACCTTATCGCCTCCGGGCAGGATGATGGTGTCGATATCCTCTTCACCCCAACAACAGCAAAAGATCTGTTCTACGTGTTACCACGAGCACTTCGTCGCGCAGGCGCGATAGGGCCAGACGAGACCATGGGCTCGATAGCCTGGGGTTGCTTGGAGCGCATGTTCGAGCTCGCCACACCGGCGCCTCAGAGTGCGGCAGAATGCCATATCGCCCGCATGCTGCGGTCTACGATTCCCGAATTCGAAGATGCCATGATCATCGCGGCAGCCGAGACGGCGGGTGCCGATTACATCGTGACCCTCGATAAGGAGCTGCTCCGGGATATGCCCGAGGTGTGTGTAGACCCGGCGCGGGCGCGAGAGCTCGCGGCGCTCGGCCTGTAGAACGGGCGCGCGTGGGGTAGGATAGGGGAAACGAATCACATGCGACCCGTCCGGTGTTGCCGGGCGGGTTTTCGGCGTGCGCGAGCGCGCCGGTATCTGCAAGAACGGGAGACTCGTATGCTCATCCACCGCATCGCGGCGCAGCTGTATACGGCCGAGGCGCCGCGTGTTATCGAGGAGGCGCAGCTCGAGGGCAAAGATGCCACGCTCGCCGTGTCGCAGTCGGGCCGGGTGCTCATGCTTGCCGCGCAGTTCGCGCGGAATCCGCGTCCGTGCGTGTATGTGGTCTCGGGCGAGGATGCCGCCGACCGCGCCGCGCGCCAGCTAGCCGCCTATGTGGGAGCCGAGCGTGTGGCTCGCTATCCCGAGCGCGCCGATTACCCGTGGAGCGCCAAGACGTCGCCCGACGACGCCGTTATCGCACGGCGCTGCCATGCGCTGGGCCGCCTGGCGCGCGGGGAGGCATGCATCATGGTGGCTTCGGCCCGCGCACTGTTGCGCTGCGTGCCGCCGCGCGAGAGCCGCTACTGGCAGGAGGCGCATTTCGCGGTGGGCGAGGAGGTGCCCTTTGACGAGGTGCCGCGCGCGCTGGTGGGCATAGGATACACCAGCGCGGATGCCGCCGATGCCCCGGGGCTGTTCCGTGTCCACGGCGATACGGTGGACGTTTTTCCCGCGCAGGGTGCGTCTGCGGTGCGTATCGAGTTTTTCGGCGACGAGATCGACCGCATTCGCCGCATGGTCACCTCGACCGGTCAGACCATTGGCGACGAGGACGCCGTCGACATCTTTCCCTGCCGTGAGCTTGCGCTTACCGATGATGCGGTGGAACGCATCCGGGCGGCGCTGTATCGCCCGGCGCAGGAGGACAGCGAGCTGGCCGCGCTGCTCGAGCTGGTCGAGGCGCGTGTGGTCACGCCCGAGCTCGAGCGCTATCTTCCCATCATGTACGAGCATACGGTGAGTCCGCTTGCGCATATCGCGCCCGATACGCTCGTAGTGCTCTCAGAGCCGCGCTCGCTCTTCGACGACTGCGCTCGCGCCTACGAGGATCTCGAGCGCCGCGCGGGCGAGGCTGCCGTGGCGCGGCTCGACGGACTGTACGTGCGGCCGCAGCAGCTCGATTTCGGACGCCAACAGCGCCTGAACTACGTTTCGCTCATCCGCGCGGGCGGCGCGGTAACCGCCGAGCTCAAGATCGAGCAGCCCGCCATCGCAGGTTCGGACAACCGGTTTATCTCGCGCATCCAGGAGTGCGTGGCCAACCGATTCGTCTGCGTGTTCGCCGCACCCGATCGCGGCGCGCGCGACTCGCTTGAGCTCACCTTTACCGATGAGGCCATCCCCTTCGAGGAGTCGCTACAGGCGGCGCCCGAGAATGCGGGCGCGGTGGGCGTGGACACGGTCGAGGTCACGCTCCTCAAACGCGATGCCGATCCGCTCAACGCACGCGCCATCGACGACGGCGCACCGGCCGGCACGGCGTCCCGTACGGTGCATACGACGCCCACGCTCACGCGCGGTCGCGTTACCTTTGTCGATCTGGCGCTGCCCCAGGGTGTGGTGGTGCCCGAGGCGCATCTGGCTGTGTTCTCGATCTCCGACCTCAATGCGCGCATGGACGCGCGCCGCGGCCGCCGCACGCGCCGCCGTGTTGATGTCACCGAGGTGACCTTCCCCTTCAAACCAGGTGATTACGTGGTGCATGCCACGCACGGCATCGCACTGTTCTCCTCGATCGTGCGCCAGGAGGTTGCCGGCCGCGAGCGCGATTACTTCTTACTGGAATACGCAGGTGGCGACAAGCTCTACGTGCCGCTTGAGCAGGTTGACCGCATCACGCGCTACGTGGGGCCCGACGGCGACAGCCCGCGCCTCACGCGCCTCAACACCGCCGACTGGTCGCGCGCTACCAAGCGTGCGCGCAAGAGTGCCAAGAAGCTCGCTTTCGACCTCGTCGACCTCTATACGCGCCGCAGCTCTATCACCGGCGTTGCCTGCCCGCCCGACACGTCCGAGCAGATCGAGATGGAGGAGAGTTTTCCCTACGAGCCCACGCGCGACCAGCTTGATGCGATTGCCGACATCAAGGCCGATATGGAGTCCACCAAGCCCATGGACCGGCTGCTGTGCGGCGATGTGGGCTTCGGCAAGACCGAGGTGGCGCTGCGGGCGGCATTCAAGTGCGTCGATTCGGGCCGACAGGTCATGGTGCTCTGCCCCACGACCATTCTGGCGCAGCAGCACTATCAAACGTTTTTTGAACGCTTCGCGCCGTTTGGGGTCGAGGTCGAGGTGCTGTCTCGCTTTCGCACGCCGGCGCAGCAAAAACGCGCGCTCGCAGCGTTTGCCGAGGGTAAGGTCGACGTGCTCGTGGGTACGCACCGCCTGCTCTCGGCTGACGTCAACCCGGCGCGGCTGGGTCTTGTGATTATCGACGAGGAGCAGCGCTTTGGCGTGCAGCACAAAGAGCAGCTCAAGAACCTCCGCGAGCAGATCGATGTGCTCACGCTCTCGGCGACGCCCATTCCGCGCACCATGCAGATGGCCATCTCGGGCGTGCGTGACATGAGCCTCATCACCACGCCGCCCACGGGGCGCCGCCCTGTGATCGTGCACGTGGGCGAATACGACCCCGATGTGGTTTCGGCCGCCATTCGCCTGGAGCTCGAGCGCAAAGGGCAGGCCTACTACGTGTCCAACCGCGTGAAGACCATCGACGATGCCGTCGACCGCGTGCACGAGGTGGTGCCCGAGGCGCGCGTGGGCGTGGCGCATGGCAAGATGAGCCCGCGCGAGGTGGAAGATGTCATGATCGACTTTGCCATGGGCAGGATCGACGTGCTCGTGGCAACCACCATTATCGAGAGCGGCATCGACAACCCGCATACCAACACGCTCATCATCGAGGATTCGCAGCGTCTGGGTCTGGCCCAGCTCTACCAGCTCAAAGGCCGCGTGGGGCGCAGCGCCACGCAGGCATACGCCTACTTCATGTTCCCCGGCGAGATTCCGCTCACGCCAGAGGCCACCGAGCGCTTGACCGCGCTCGCCGAGTTCCAGGATCTGGGCAGCGGCATGCGCATCGCCATGCGCGACCTCGAGATTCGCGGCGCGGGGTCCCTCGTGGGAGCCGAGCAGCACGGCAACCTTTCGAGCGTGGGCTTCGACCTCTTCACGCAGATGCTGGGGCAAGCGGTGGCCGAGGCGCGCGGCGACGATAGCGCGCGTGTCGAGGAATCGGACGTGGCGATCAACCTGCCCGCCGACTTCTTCCTCGACGAGGAGTATCTGCCTGCCGTCGACAAGCGCGTGCTGGTGTACCGCCGGCTTGCGGCGGCCGACGACCTGGCGGCGGTGGATGAGGCGCAGCAGGATTGCGAGGCGAGCTATGGCGAGCTGCCGCTGGCCGCGCGGAACCTCTTCGACCGCGCACGCATCCGCATCCGCGCGGACCGGCTGGGGCTGGAGAGCATTTCGCTTGCGGCGGGTCGCCTTACGTTCCAGGGCGTCGACGTGCCCAAGACGGTCGCGTTCGACCTGAAGAGCCGTCTCTCGGCGGTGGTGTTTCCCAAGAGCCGGAAGCTCTCGATTCCGTACAAGGCTGGTGCCGGCGGCGGCTCGGGCGTGGGTCGCGGGCTCGATGCCAACGACGAGCGCGGCCCCGTAGCAGCGGCGCTTGCGGTGCTTGAGCAGCTCGGCGCCTCCGGTGACGACGACTAGAAACACGGCCGTGCTCTGCACTCTTCGTGGGGGTGGGCGGGGCGTCGCTGCGTGTCTGCACGCATCGCTATACTAGACAGGCCGCGACGAAACGAGGTGAGCCGTATGCTGAGCGCGATGTGCGCTTCGCGGCGCTCATCCGTATCGCGTGGCAAGTTTTGACCTGTCCCCATCCTGTCGAGGAGCGCGCATGGCCGCATACGCCGTAGACATCGATTCGCTCAACCCCGCGCAGCGCGAAGCCGTGCTTACAACAGAAGGCCCGCTGCTGGTGCTCGCGGGCGCTGGCTCGGGCAAGACGCGCGTGCTCACCTACCGCATCGCGCACATGATCGCCGACCTGGGCGTGCGCCCGTGGCAGGTGCTCGCCATCACCTTCACCAACAAGGCGGCGGCCGAGATGCGCGAGCGCTTGGCGGCGCTGCTGCCAGAAGGCACGCGCGGCATGTGGGTGTGCACCTTCCATGCCATGTGTGTGCGCATGCTGCGCGAGGACGCCGACCTGTTGGGTTATACCGGGCAGTTCACCATCTACGACGACGATGATTCGCGCCGTATGGTGCGCGACATCATGCAGGCGCTCGGCATCGAGCAGAAGAGCTATCCGCTCAACATGATTCGCTCCAAGATTTCCTCGGCAAAAAACGCCATGGTGGGTCCGGAAGAATATGCCAAGCTTGCGAGCACCCCGCCCGAGCAGAAAACGGCTCAGGTGTACCTTGAGTTGGAACGGCGGTTGCGGGCTGCCAACGCCATGGACTTCGACGACTTGCTCGTGCGCGCGCTTGAGCTTCTGCGCACGCGCCCCGAGGTGCTCGAGCGCTACCAGGAGCGGTTCCGCTACATCTCGGTGGACGAGTACCAGGATACCAACCATGTGCAGTACGAGATTGCCAATCTGCTGGCGGCCAAGTACCAAAACCTCATGGTGGTAGGCGACGACGACCAGTCCATTTACTCGTGGCGCGGAGCCGACATCTCAAACATCCTTGATTTCGAGCAAGATTTCCCCGAGGCCAAGGTGGTCAAGCTCGAGCAGAACTATCGCTCGACCGGGCATATCCTTTCTGCCGCCAACGCGGTGGTGCGGCACAACTCGCAGCGCAAGGCCAAGCGTCTGTTCACGGCGGAGGGCGATGGCGAGAAGATTTGCGCCTACCAGGCCTCCGACGAGCGCGACGAGGGCCGCTGGATTGCCGGCGAGATCGAGAAGCTGCACCAGCTGGGCATGAGCTACGACGACGTGGCGGTGTTCTACCGCACGAATGCTCAGTCGCGCATCTTGGAAGACATGTTCTTGCGTGCGGGCGTGCCCTACAAGATCGTGGGCGGCACGCGCTTCTTCGACCGCGCCGAGATCCGCGATGTCATGGCGTATCTCAAGATGATCGTGAACCCAGCGGACGAGATGAGCGTCAAGCGCATCATCAACACGCCGCGCCGTGGCATCGGCTCGACGTCGATTGCCAAGATCGAGGAGCTGGCGCGTGAGAATCGGGTGAGTTTCTTCCAGGCGTGCGAGCTTGCAACGGCCGAGACCGGGCGCTTTACCGCCAAGGTGCGCTCGGCGCTGGCGGACTTTGTGAACATCGTGCGCGAGGGGCGTCGCTGCGACGGCGAGCTCATGCGCGTGGTCGAGGCGATTGTCGAGAAGAGCGGCCTCATGCAGGCGCTGCGTGCCGAGGGCACCATGGAGGCCGAAGGGCGCCTGGAGAACATTCAGGAGTTCTTGGGCGTGGCGGCCGAGTTCGAGGAAAGCCACGACGACATCGAAGGCACGCTCGAGAGCCTCGAGGAGCTGCGTGCCGCCGGCGTGGCGGATGCGCCGCAGGCTCAGACCTCTGTGCCCGCACCCGCGCCGGACGCTTCCGTTGCGGTGCCGGCACCCGCCGCGAACGCGTCCGAGCAGCCGCTCACCGAAGCGCAGGCAACGCTTGCGCAGCTCATCGCGAACAATCCGCTCGCGGCAGGTGCCGCGCCGGTGAGCGCTGCCCAAACCGCTGCCGAGATTGAGCGCACCTATGGGCCGCTGGCCTGCAAGGCCCTGCCCGTGCTGCTAGAGTGGCTGGCGCTCCGCAGCGACCTCGACGCGCTGGCGGGCGAGACGCACGCCATCACGATGATGACGGTGCACTCGGCCAAGGGCCTCGAGTTCCCGGCGGTGTTTGTGGCCGGTCTCGAGGAGGGGATCTTCCCCCATGTCGCCGGATTCTCAGATGACCCCGCCAAGCTCGAGGAGGAGCGTCGTCTGGCCTATGTCGCCATCACGCGCGCTCGCCAGCGGCTGTTTCTCACCTACGCGGCAACGCGGCGCACCTATGGCTCCACGCAGGCAAATCCGCGTTCGCGCTTCGTGAACGAGATTCCCGAGGAGGACATCGAGTTCACTGGCGTGGGCTCGTCGGGATTCTCGGGTACCGGCTGGGAGAAGCGCGGCGACCGCCGGGGCACCTTCGGGTCCGGCATGGGGTCCGACATGTACGGCGGTAACGTGTTCGGCTCGTACACCCGCTCCACAGGCGGCGTCTCGCGCCACACCGGCATCAGCCCCGATGCCGGCCGCAAGCCCGCCACGTTTGGCAGCGGCTCGCCGCGGCACCGCACGCCCACGGGGGCGGACGGGCACGCGGTCGAACAGCGCCGGCCCGATGCCGCCAAGGCGGCCGAGACATTCGCCGTGGGCGATACCGTGAGCCATAAGACGTTTGGCACGGGTCGCGTGATTGGCGTGTCGGGCGATATGATAGAGGTCACGTTCGATAAGAGCGGTCAGACCAAGAAACTCATGAAGGGCTTCGCGCCCATCGTGAAGATCGGCTGATGGCACCCTTGAGGGTCGCCCGCCCCATACGACTTCCTGCTCGGGCAGTCCTCGCCGCTTTGCGGCTGCGGAACTCGCGATAAGTCGTATGGGGCGAGCGCTCTCGAGGATTTCGGGCCGATCTTCACGATGGTCGACGACGGCGGAGGAGGAACGTACGACGTGGTGTTAGATATGCGTGATAAGCAACACACTTCCACCGATAGCACAAGCTTGGGAGTACGGGAGAGCTTGGTGGTGGGAGCCACGCTCTTCTCGATGTTCTTCGGGGCGGGGAACCTCATCTTGCCGCCGCTGCTGGGCGTGCAGGCGGGCACGTCGACCATCCCCGCGATGGTGGGATTCTTCCTGGCGGGCGTGGGGTTGCCGGTGCTGGGCATCGTGGCGGTTGCGCTTGCCGGCACGGTGCGCGAGCTGGCCGATCGCGTGCATCCGGTGTTCTCGCGCGTGTTCGTTGCGGCGGTTTACCTGGCCATCGGGCCGTGTCTTGCCATTCCACGTACCTCGTCCACCGCGTTTGAAATGCTCACACCGCTGCTGCCGGCAGACGCACCGCTCGAGCTGGTGCGTCTAGCGTTCTCGGTGGCGTTTTTCGCGGTGGCCTTCCTGCTCGCCATGCACCCGGGGCGCCTGACGCGTCTGCTGGGACGCATTACGGGTCCGGCGCTTATCTTGCTCATCGTTGCGGTGGTAGGGGCATCGGTCGCATCGCTTGCGGGCATGGCGGAGCTGCCCGCGGCCTCGGCGGTTGCCCCATACAACGCGCGACCGGCGGTGCAGGGGTTCCTCACGGGCTATCAGACCATGGACCTGCTTGCCTCGCTCACGTTTGGCATCGTGATTGCGCGCAATATCCAGCAGCTTGGAGTAACCGAGCCGGGCGGCATCACGCGCGAGGTGTGCCGATCCGGCGTGGTTGCCGGTGTGCTGCTCATGGCGGTTTACGGCGGGCTTGCCGCTGTGGGATTCGAGCAGTCTGAGGTGCTTGCCGGCGTGGGTAACGGCGCTGCGGTGATTACGGCTTCGGCGACGGCGCACTTTGGCTGGGCGGGCACGCTCGTGGTTGCTGCGATCTTTTTGCTTGCCTGCTTAAACGTGTGCATCGGCCTTATCAGCTGCTGCGGCAGCTATTTTGCCGAGGAGGTTCCGCGCGTGCCGTATCGCGCGTGGGCCATCGGGTTTGCGCTGTTCTCCTGCGCGCTGTCAAACATCGGGCTCGATGCTATCCTGGCGTTCTCGGTGCCGCTGCTGGGAGCGCTTTATCCCATTGCGATTGTGCTGGTGGTGATGGGTATGCTGCATCGCGTATGCGATGCGGTACCCGCGGTGTGGCGCTCGGTGGTTGGTCTGACCGCCGTGGTGAGCGTGGCGTGCGCGCTGCGCGATGCCCTGGCACCCGAGCTGTGGATGCTGTTCGACGCGCTGCCGCTCGCAGATTGGGGCATGGCGTGGGTCGTGCCGGCGCTTGCGGGCGCGCTCATTGGTGCCGTCGCCTCTGCGATGCGTCGCCGCACTGCCTAACGGGCGCATCGCCGCTTCCTGTCACAGGCAGCTTCATGCCGCAACCCGAACTTGCCGATGCCAGACGCTTGCACCATGGCACAATGGCAGATAGGCAATCACGCGGGGCGGTGGATGTCCCGCTTGATATCGCGATGATGTGATTTGGGAGGCGGCTATGGCTGAGAAGCATCTGTTCATAGGGCTTGATGTTGGTGGTACGTCCGTCAAGATGGGCCTGTTCGACAAAGGTGGCGAGCTGCTGGGGAAGGGAAGCGTACCCACGCCACCGCTGATCGATGCAGACGGCTACCATGCGGTGACCGATGGCATCGCAGCACTGCTTGCCGCGGCAAGCGAGTCGGCGGACAACGTGAACGGTATCGGTCTGGCTATCCCGTGCCCGGTGCCCGCCGACGGCGTGATTCGCATGCAGGCCAATATCCAGATCAACGCCCCCGGCCTTGCCGATGCACTCGAGCGCGCCTGCCCGGCAGCGGCGGTGAAGTTTGAAAACGACGCCAACGCGGCCGCGATGGGCGAGCTGTGGGCCGGTAGCGGCAAAGACTACCAAAGCCTCGTCTTCGTGACGCTCGGTACCGGCGTGGGCGGCGGCGTCGTGGTGGACGGTCATGTTGTGGGCGGCGTTGTGGGCGCCGGTGGCGAGATTGGCCATCTGTGCATGAACTCCGACGAGGAGCGTACCTGCGGCTGCGGTGGCAAGGGCCATCTCGAGCAGTATGCCTCGGCTACCGGCATCGTTGCGAGCTATAAGGCTGAGTGCGAGCAGCGTGGGCTCGAGCCGGTGGAGCTCGAGGGGCCGAGCGATTCGCGTTCGGTGTTCGCAGCCGCCTCTGCCGGCGACGAAGCCGCTTGGGCCGCCATCGACACCATGTGCGATTATCTCGGCCGCGCGCTCGCCATCATTGCCTGCGTGGTCGATCCGCAGGCATTTGTGCTGGGCGGCGGCACCTCAAACTCATCCAATCTCTTTATGGAGCGCCTGCTGGCGAGCTATCGCCGCTACGCCTTTGCCGTTTCGGCCGATACGCCCATCGAGATCGCCTCGCTCGGCAACGATGCCGGCATCTATGGTGCCGCCTTCGTGGCACTGCAGGCCGCCGAGGACGCAGCGTAGCCGCGCGTGCTACGATAACCAACAAGTCTGGTAGGCCGGCCGCGCCGGCATCGAAACACGGAGGAAGCATGAGCAACGTTCTCGTCTTCGGACATCTCAACCCCGATAACGACGCCATCATGTCGGCGGTCGTTTTGTCGCAGCTTTTGAACCAGGTCAACTACAACGGCGACACCTACGAGGCGTGCTGCCTGGGCCCGCTGCCTGCCGAGTCGGCGAAGCTGCTGGCCGAGGTTGGCGTCGATGAGCCGCGCCTCATCGAGTGCGTTGAGGAGGGCCAGCAGGTGCTCCTGACCGATCACAACGAGGCCGGTCAGTCGGTGCAGGGCCTCGAGCATGCGCAGATCGTGGGCGTCGTAGACCATCATCGCTTCGGTGGCTTCACCACTGCCGGCCCGCTTCATATCATCGCGCTGCCGTGGGGTTCGAGCTGCTCGATTGTGGCGAAGCTCTTCGACGTGCTTGGTCAGGAGATCTCTGACGCGCAGGCGAAGCTTTTGCTCTCGGCCATGATGACCGACACGCTCATGCTCAAGAGTCCTACCGCCACCGCCATCGATGCCACCATCGCCCAGCGCCTTGGCGAGCAGCTTGGCGTTGACCCCGTCAAGTTTGGCATGGAGGTATTCCTCTCCCGTCCCTCCGGTTCCTTCACGCCGGAGCAGATGGTGGGCAACGACATCAAGCTCTTCGAGGTGGGCGGCGGCAAACTGCTCATCGGCCAGTATGAGACGGTCGACAAGAGCCGCGCGCTTGGCATGATTCCCGAGATCCGCGAGGCCATGCGCGCCTACATGACGGAGAAGGGCGCCGACGGCATCGTGCTGTGCCTGACCGACATCATGGAGGAGGGCTCGCAGGTGCTGCTCGAGGGCGAGACCGCCATCGCGCAGAAGGGCCTTGGTATCGACGACGTGGCCGAGGGCGTCTGGATGCCCGGCGTGCTCTCCCGCAAGAAGCAGGTGGCCGCGCCCATCATGGCGGCGGAGTAACCCGCAGCGCGTCGAGCGCCTGCGCTCGACCTGTGGATTCCCTTTGTATCCGCTGCGCGCATCGCCGTGTGTTGGGTGCGCAAGGGGTAACAATGTAGCAACGCGAGAGGCGAGGTGCCATATGCGCCTCGCCTCGTTTTGAGCGTCGACACCGCGGGCATGCGGCGGCGCAACGGTTTACGAGAGCTAAGGAGCACCAAAGACATGAGCAAGCGCCCCACCAGCAAGATTGCACGCAAGGCCGCAAAGGTGGCTGAGCGCAAGGCGCTTGCGTCCGAGGTGCCGCTGGGAGGCGTCACGGCGCCTGTGGCGCTCATCACGCCGCAGCAGCGCCGGCGGCTTGAGCGCCGGAGCATGTGGGAGTGCATCACCGGTAACGGCACCATCTCGGCCGCGGTGATGATTCTCGCGGCGGTGGCCGCAGTCATCTGCGCAAACCTGCCGATATACGAGCCTATTCACGAGTTTCTGCAGGAGCCGGTTACGCTTGCGTTTGGGCCGGCGAGCTTCACGCTCTCGGTTGAGCTGTTTGTAAACGATTTCCTCATGGCGATCTTTTTCCTGCTCGTGGGGATTGAGCTTAAGTACGAGATGACCGTAGGCGAGCTTCGCCAGCCGCGGCAGGCGCTGCTGCCCATGCTCGCTGCTGTGGGCGGCGTGGTGGTGCCCGCGTGCATCTACGGTTTCGTGAACCGCGGCGGGGCGGTCTATGGGTGGGCCATCCCCATGGCAACCGATATCGCCTTTGCGCTCGGCGTGCTCTCGCTTCTGGGCAACCGCGTGCCGCCGGCGCTCAAGGTGTTCTTCTCCACGCTCGCCATTGCCGACGATCTCCTCGCCATCGCCGCAATCGCGCTGTTCTACGGCCACGCTCCGAGCTTGTCGTGGCTCGCGGCGGCGGCACTCGTGACCGCAGCGCTGGCCCTGCTCAATGTGCGGCGGCACTTTCGGCTGGCGCCCTATCTGGCACTCGGTCTCGTGCTGTGGTTTTGTCTGTTCCAGTCGGGCATTCATGCCACGCTTGCCGGCGTTATCTTGGCGTTCACCATTCCTGCCCGCTCCGATATCAACGCTTCCGAGCTGGTAGGGTGGCTGGAGTCGAAGCTGCCCGACCTCGATGATCGCTTCGACGACGAGGCGCATATCTTAGGCCAGCACGACTTCACGCACGCCGCGCGCGGCGTGGAACGCGTGATGCATCGTGTGACGCCGCCTCTGCAGCGGCTCGAGCACTACATCTCCACGCCGGTGAATTTCATCATCTTGCCGATCTTTGCCTTCGTGAACGCGCAGGTGCGCTTGGTGGGCGTCGATCCGCTCTCGCTCGTGTTCGACCCCGTTGCCATCGGCGTGTATGCGGGTATGTTGGCAGGCAAGCCAATCGGCATCGCAGGTATGACCTTTATGCTGGTGAAGACCCATATCGCCGAGCTGCCCTCGGGTGTGGGTATGCGGCATATCGTGGGCGTGGGTATTCTCGGCGGCATCGGTTTCACGATGTCGATCCTCATCGCGGGGCTTGCGTTTACCGAGATTCCCGCCGAGTTGCTTGCAGCCAAGACCGCGATTCTCGCCGGCTCGGTATCGGCCGCGCTCATAGGGCTCATCTACATGCATTTCGCCTGCCGGACATTGCCGACGAGGCAACCGTAAGCGGGCGATGGCGCCTACTCCACCGTGCCGTAGGTTCCGCCCCATCCATGTGCCGCGAGTGCGGAGTTCAGCTGGTCGCAGAGGCGCTGCCGCTCGTAGCGGCCGGGCGGCAGGAGCGTGACGATCTCGATGAGGTCGGCATCAAGATCCTGCAGCTCGGCTTGTACAACGACATCGAGGCGCTCAACGGTCTTGCGTCCCGTGAACAAGGCGTCCACCAGGCGCTGGAGGTCGCCAAACGATTCGGCTTGAAACGCGTTGAGCTCCATAGGCTGCCTCCCAAATGAGTGCGGGTCCAAATGCATGCGGGTGTCTGTGCCGGCATTATAGCAAGGGAGCGCTTCAGGCGCAGAAACGCTGCGGCGCGGGTGCGCTGTGCCCGTTCATGGGGAAATCGTTACAACATGCGTTCTGGGCAGGCGCGCCGCACCACGGCGGCTTGTTGCGGCTATACTCGTACAGATTGATTCTTGCGGGAGGTTTGCGCATGCTGACAAGCTACGAGAAGGCTGAAGTCGAACTTACGAAAAACGTCTACGAGAAAATGGAGTCCGCCGAGCTCGCACGCTGCATCGAGGAGCTCGAGCGCGAGGTGGAGCACGTCAAGGCTAAGGAGCTCAAGCTCGATATGGCCCGCGGCAAGCCGAGCCCGCAGCAGGTGGATATCTCGCGTCCCATGCTCGACATCTTGAGCCATGATTCCAATCTCTTCGACGAGGGCGTGGATTGCTCGAATTACGGGTGCTTCGACGGCATCCCCTCGGCGCGTCGTTTGGCCGGCGAGTTTCTGGGCGTGCCGCCCGAGCAGACCATCGTGCTGGGCTCCTCGAGCTTGAACATCATGCAGTCGGTGCTCATCCACTACTGGGAGAAGGGCGTGCCCGGCTATACCCCCTGGTACAAGCTGCCCCACGTGAAGTGGCTCTGCCCGAGCCCCGGTTACGACCGTCATTTTGGGCTCACACAGGATCTTGGCATCGAGAACATCCCGGTGCGCATGACCGACGAGGGGCCCGACATGGACCAGGTCGAGTACCTCTGCGCCTCCGACGAGTCCATCAAGGGCATGTTCTGCGTGCCCAAGTACTCCAACCCCACGGGCATTACCTATTCCGATGAGACGGTCCGTCGTCTCGCCGTCATGAAGGCGGCACCGGATTTCCGCATCGTGTGGGATAACGCCTATGCGGTACACGATCTCTTCGATGAGTCGGATCAGCTGCTCAATATCCACGAGGCAGCCGCCGAGGTTGGCAACGAGGACCGCATCCTCGAGGTTGCCTCCACGTCTAAGATCACCTTCCCCGGTGCAGGCATCGCGTTTTTCGGGTCGAGTGTTGCCAACGTCGAGGAGGTGGCGCGCACCTTGCAGGTCGGCCTCATCTCGGCCAATAAGCTCAACCAGCTTATGCATGCGCGCTTCTTGCCCGATATCGATGCCGTGCATGAGCACATGAAGAAGCACGCTGCGTTTCTGCGTCCCCGCTTCGAGGCGGTCGAGCGCAAGCTTACCGAGGGCCTGAGCGGCTTGGGCTGCGCGCGCTGGACGCATCCGCGCGGCGGGTACTTTGTCTCGTTCGACGGTCCGCGCGGCTCTGCCAAGCGCATCTGGAAGCTCTGCCAGGAAATGGGCGTTACGCTCACGCCGGCCGGTGCCACCTGGCCGGGCGGGGAGGATCCCAACGACACCAATCTCCGCATCGCGCCCACCTACCCCAGCGTGGGGGAGCTCGAGGCCGCGCTCGACGTGCTTGTACTCGCAACGAAGCTTGTCTCGGCGCAGATTGCACAGGAGGAGCGCGCACAGGCGTAGATTCGCGGGTATTTCGTGCCGCAGCCGCGAGGGCGCGCGGCGCCAGATACAATAGACCGATACCGCGTTGTTCACGGCGGCGCCTGCGCCGCCACGATGCATAGGGGAGCGAGCTGCTGCTATGGCAGACGAGTTTTTTGATGATGAGCAGGAGCTGATGGACCAGGCCACTGGCGCTGCCGAAGTGCCTGCTCAGAAGACGCGTACGAGCGCGTCGCGTGAGGCGCGTCCGGCGAAATCTGCGTCTGGACGCGAGGCACCGCCGTTTTGGATGGTGCTCGCCATCGCGGTCATTGCGCTGCTGCTTGGCATGGTAATCGGGTACCTTGCGGGTTCTTCCGCTACGCTGAGTGCGCTCGAAAGCTCGCAGGCGGCATCTGAGGAACAACTTGCGAGCGCTGCGGACGACGATTCGTACGCACTGCCGGAGGGTCATCCCGATGTCACCGTCGACGAAGACGGCACGGCGCACGTTGCCGAGGACGACGGCGCGGACGACGCGGCATAGGGGGGGCGTGCGATGGCGTTTTCTACTCAGCAGGCCGGACGTGCTCGCGCGGCGATCGTGATCATCGCGCTGGTGGTGGTTGCGGGCATCGCCGTGGCGGTGTTCTCCGGAGCCTTCTCGCCTGCGACGCAGGCGACGTCGGGCGATGCTGCTTCTACGACGAGCGCCGAGGGCGATGCCTCGAGCGGTGACGCGCTCGAGGAAATCGATGCGCAGTACGGCACGGCGACAAACTCGCTGCTCTCGCAGTATGAGGCCGATCCTTCGAATCCTTCGGCGTTGCTCAATGTCGCGAACGGCTACTTCGACTGGGGCGTCGCCGTTATGAACCATGCTGCGAGCGATGAGGACAGCGCCCGCGCAACCGAGCTGCTGAACGATGCGATTGGCTACTACGATACCTACCTCGAAAGCAGCCCCGAGGCGAAGGCCGTTGTTGTTGACCGTGCCATCTGCCGGTTCTACACCGGCGACACCGACACGGCGATCGCCGAGCTCGAGGCGCTCACCTCAGACGATAGCGATTCCTTTGCGCCTGCCTGGGCAAATCTCGGCATGTTCTACGAGGCGGCTGGCCGCGTGGACGACGCTCGGAGCGCCTACGAAGCAGCGATCGACGCTGCAGGCGACGCCGATGCCTACAACGTGAAATCCTACGCGCAGGAGCGCTTGGACGCCCTGCAAGATTCCTAACGCATACTGATTGGAGTACCCATGGAGTTGACGATTGCAACCAAGCCTGCGCCCGAGGTGTACGGTGTAGCCGTAACCGGCGAGGTGGACATCTCGAACGCCGCGAAGCTGCGTGACGCCATCGATATGGCGCTCGAGCAACCCACCGAGGCTGTTGAGCTCGATTTCGAGCACGTTGCCTACATCGATTCGACCGGTGTGGGCGTGCTTGTGGGCGCTGCTCATCACGCGCAGGAGCACGGCAAGCGCTTCTCGATTGTGCATGCGCAGCCCGGCGTGATGCGTGTGGCCCAGCTGCTGGGCGTGGATAAAGAGATTTCCATCACGGCTCTGTAACGCGCTCGTCCGCGTCGCCGCTCATGCGGTGCTGCGCGGTATACTATTCCGGTTGACTCGTTGTACGGTATCTCGCGATACGGTTCGACCTTGGAGGTTTTCACGTGAGTATCGGTGGAACCGAGCTTTTGATCATCGTTGTCTTTGGCTTTTTGCTCTTTGGTCCCGACAAGCTGCCGCAGATTGGCCGCACGTTGGGGCGCGCGCTGCGTCAGTTCCGCGAGACGCAGCAGAAGATGACCGCTGTGGTGCAGTCTGAGGTCATTGACCCCATGTCTGCCGTGGTGAATGAATCCGCCGCAGGTAAGAGCGCGAAGGCAGCCGCCGCGATCGGCGACGACGCCGATGCCGAAGAAGACGCTGGAACCGATGCTCCCGCCCCGCGCAAGGAGACGTTTGCCGAGCGCCGTGCCCGTCTGGCTGCCGAGAAAGCCGAGCGCGAGGCTGCCAGCACCAGCGCTGAGGATACTGCCGCGACCGCTGCCGAGGCCGAGCCTGTCAACGCGGATGCTGCGAATGCGGCCGAGCCTGAGCCTGAGGCTGCTGCCGCAGACGCACCTGCTCAGGATCCTGCGCACACCACTGCCGATCTCTACGCCCGTCGTCCTCGTCGCAAGCGCGAGGCAGAGGACCAGCCCAAAGCGGATGAAGCAGCTATCGACGACACCGCTGCGGAAGGGGGTGAGCACTAATGCCCATCGGACCCGCGCGCATGCCGCTGCTCGACCATCTCGGAGAGCTGCGCCGTCGTCTTACCATCGTGGTGGTCACCGTGCTCATCGCCACGCTCGTGATGTACTTCGCGACCCCCGTCATCATCGACCTGCTCACCGATCCCATCAAGCCGTTTGTGCCCGAGGGCAAGTTCTATCTGGGCACGGCGCTCGGCGGCTTTACGACGCGTTTCACCATCGCGCTGCGCACCGCACTCGTGATGGCCTCGCCCATGATCGTGTGGCAGATCCTCGCTTTCTTCCTGCCGGCGCTCAAGCCCAATGAGCGCCGCTGGGTGGTGCCCACCGTCATCATGGCGACGGTGCTGTTCTTTGTGGGCATGACGTTTTGCTACTTCTTCATCGTGCCGCCGGCGTTTGAGTGGCTCACGGGCGAAGTCGATGCCATCGCCACGACGTGGGCTATGCTCGACGATTACGTGGGCACCGAGATGTTGCTCATGATTGGCTTCGGTGTTGCGTTCGAGCTGCCGCTCATCGTGTTCTATCTCGCGGTGTTCCACATTGTGCCGTACGCGTCGTTCCGTGCCGCGTGGCGCTACATCTACGTGGTGCTCATCGTGGTCTCTGCCTCCATCACGCCCGATGCGAGCCCCATCACGATGCTCCTCATGTTTGCCGTCATGGTCTCGCTCTACGAGCTGTCGCTGTTCGTTACGCGGTTCGTGATCTTGGCGCGCGAGGGCAAGAAGGGCCTCAAGACCAAGGGCGTGAGCCTGTTCGCCGACGACGAGTAGGGGCACGCCGTGCATGAGATGAGCGTCGTCTCCGGCATTCTCGAAAGCGTCATTCCCGTTGCCCGCGAGGCGGGGGCGTCGCGTGTGTGCACGGTGCATCTTCGTATCGGCGACATGCGCGAGGTTGTTCCCGAGGCGATGGAGCTTGCGTGGGAGGTGCTGAGCGAGGAGGATCCCCTCACGCTTGGCTGCACGTTCACCGTCGAAGAGGTGCGTCCGCGCAGTCGCTGCCTTGCCTGCGGCGCAATGTTTCCACACGATCGCTTCCATTGCCGCTGCCCCGAGTGCGGTAGCGCGGAGACCGAGCTCATGGCCGGCCGCGAGCTCGATATCATCTCAATTGAAATCGAAACGCCCGACGACAACGACAAGATGGGAACGGGTCAAAACCCGTCGGTGTCTGCGTTGTAGTGCGGCCCGTTGGTTGGCGTGAAAGGAGCACAGGCTATGTCCGAGCAAACGCTCACCATCGAAAGCCCTATTCTGAATCGAAACGAGCGCTTGGCACAGCAGCTGCGCGAGCGCTTCCGTGCGAGCGGCACTTACGTGGTCAACGTGCTCTCGAGCCCCGGATCGGGCAAGACCTCGACGATCCTCGCCACGAACGAGCGTCTGCGCGACCGGTATCGCGCGGCCGTGATCGAGGGCGATATCGCCTCCGATGTCGATGCGCAAACCATGAAGGAAGCGGGGCTGCCGGCGGTGCAGATTAACACCGGCGGACTGTGCCACCTTGAAGGCAATGTGATCTCGCAGGCAGTCGACGCGCTCGACGCCGGCGTTGGGCTCGAGCATATCGACATCATCTTTATCGAGAACGTGGGCAACCTCGTGTGCCCCGTGGATTTCGACCTGGGCGAAAACCTTGCGGTGATGATTTTGTCTGTGCCCGAGGGCGACGACAAGCCGGTTAAGTATCCGGGCATTTTCCAGCATGCCGGCGCGCAGCTTCTCAATAAGGTCGATGTTGCTCCTGCATTCGATTTCGATCTGGATGCCTATCATTCCGTGCTTGACGAGCTCAATCCGCGCGCCCCGCGCTTCGCGGTGAGTGCACGCACGGGCGAGGGCATGGACGCTTGGTGCGCATGGCTGGCGGAGCAAATCGAGGCTGCTCGCGCGTAGCGAGGCCGCGTGCTGCGTTGGTGACGACAGGGGGGGGCAGACAGGTGAACATCCAGATTTTCGGCACCAAAAAGAGCTTCGATACGAAGAAGGCGCAGCGATACTTCAAAGAACGGCGTATCAAATTCCAGTTCATCGATCTGGCGCAAAAGGATATGAGCAAAGGCGAGCTCCAGGCGGTCATGCGCGCCGTGGGCGGCATCGATGCGGTGATCGACCCCGATGCTCGCGATCAAGACACCGTGGCGCTGATTACCTATCTCGCCGAGAGCCAGAAGTTCGAAAAGCTGCTTGAGAACCAGCAGGTGCTACGCCAGCCCATAGTCCGCAATGGCCGTCAGGCGACAGTGGGCTATGAACCCGATGTCTGGAAGACGTGGGAGTAGCGGCGTTCTCGACCGCGCAAAGACGGTGTATCTGCGCGTTTCAAGCGGATAAACCTGCAGCTCAGCGCCTCCGCAACCGACAGTTGCGGAAATTCCTACCAGACGTGCTGGTGCGCTACGTACGACACCGGTAGGTTGAAATCAACGGTACCGGAAGGATGTGCCAAGGCGTGCGTACGAGCTGGCATGAGTTGCGAGACAGGGAGTAATGATGAACGTTGAGGTGGCGCAGCGTTTAGCGGAGCTGCGGCGTAAGCGCGGATATAGTCAGGAATCGCTGGCGCATGAGTTGGGACTTTCGCGCCAAGCGGTGAGCAAGTGGGAGCGTGCGGAGAGCTCGCCCGACACCGAGAACCTTATTGCTCTCGCGAAGCTCTACGGCGTGAGCCTTGATGAGCTGTTGCGCGTGGATGAAGACGTCGAAGATGATATGGCGTTCGAGCGTGCGGAACGCGCCGATAGCGCCGAGCGCGCGCGGGAGGTTCGCGAGCGGGAGCAGGCGGCTCGAGAGCAGGATCGTGCGATGACGTCGCAGGCAACCGAAGCCGCGGCCCAGGCGAGCCGTGCCGCGGCACAGGCCGCCGAGGCGGCCGCGGCGGCAAGCAAGCACGCCACCGAGGCTGCGGCGTGGCAGGCGCCGGAGCAGAAGAAAGGTCCGTGGCGTTCATTTCCCTATGGAATCGTGATGGTGATCCTCTTCTTCGTTTTGGGATTCATGGGGTCTTTTAAGGTTGCCTGGCTCGTCTTCCTTACCATACCGATCTATCACTGGGTTGCGCGCATTCTGGATGACGCGCATGCGCGCAACGAGGACGCCGCGCCGGTGCCGGCGGCAGATGTACCGCATGCACCGGATGTGCCGACAGTCTCGGAAGGGGGTCGATGATGATGGCAAAGCTCACGCGCTCGGAGAAGATCAAAGTAGGCGTTGGCACGGTGCTCATCGTGCTCGTGATAGCGTTCGCGGCCGCTCCGGTATTTTCATCAAAATCTCCCTGGGACAGCATGGCAAGCTTGCTGCATATGGTGCCCACAAAAGACACGGTTGAGCTGGACGAGCCGCTTGTGCAATCCGATACCTATGCGGCGGCTGATGTCCGACGTCTCGATATCGATTGGACGGATGGCGGCATCCGCTTCACCGCAGGGACCGGCGACGACATCACCGTTACCGAAACCATCGATGCTGGTACGTACCGTGCCGATTTGAAGCAAGCGGAAATCTCGCTGCAAGGGGATACGCTGCGCATCGATGATGCGCTCGACACGGATACCGTTACCTGGTTTGGCGATGGCACGGAAGACGGCCGTGCAAAGCACCTCGTTATCGAGCTGCCAGATTCGAATCGATGGCGATTCGATGCGGTTGATATTGCTACGTCGGATGCTCAGATAACCGGAGATGCGCTGACGTGTCGCGACCTCACCCTTTCTGCGATGGATCCCGTGGTTGCCATTGATCATCTCGATGCGAGCGGTGTCTCGCTCGATATGATGGATGGCGATGTGACGCTCGCGGGCGCGATTTCGACATCCGTTGAGGCCTCGTACATGGACGGCTCCATCTCGCTCGCGCTTGGAAATGTGCCTCTGCCCGCGATGTCGTTCTCTGGGATGGACGGGAGTATTGCGCTTGATGTCTCCGATAATGCGGGATTCACGCTTTCAGTTGCCTCGATGTCGGGCAACGGTATCGAGGGCGCGCTCGCAGATAAGCTCAAGTCTTCGGGTGATGGAAGCTACGTATATGGCGACGGTTCTGCGCCGATCTCTATCGATAGCATGGATGGGTCGATTTCCATTTCATAGCGTAGGAAACCCATGATGGCCGCACGGAGCGAGTCGTCGCCACCGGGCCTACGGGGTTTTAACAGCGTCGGCACCGCGATACGCGGTGCCGCTGCAGTTTATGCATTCCGGCGGGCTTGCCGACCCCCATTTTGAAGGCGAGCGCCACGTTGGGTGGGCAATAATGTGCAAAAATTACGGTAGTGCACGCCTGGCTTGTAAAACCTACTGAATGAGGTGTGCCGAGGACGTCAAATCCTGCGGTTTTTCATGAATAAAATTACAATAACAATGTATACGCGTTTTTACTCGTGCACTACCGCAATTTTTGCACACTGGAGAGCTAAAAATGTGCGCTGGGGCGGATATGCGTACGGAGGCATCGCCATCAAATGCCGCCGCGCAAGCCTGTTCGCGCGGCGGCGCGACACGCGCGCTGTGCCGTGTGCACCGCAATGCGCGATTTGTTGATATTTCGCATCTGGGGACAACTCGCGTATACTGTCCGGCGAGAAGGTTACCCGCACTATATATAGTGCGTTGAACGTATACGTGAGGGGTCCCCCGTTGAAGCTCGTTGTTGCCGAGAAGAATATCGCTGCGCAAAAGATCGCGCAGCTGCTTTCTACCACCAAGCCTAAGACCGATAAGGTGTACAACACGCAGGTCTATCGTTTCGAGGTGGCAGGCGAAGAATGGGTTTCCATGGGCCTGGCGGGCCACATCCTCGCGCCCGACTTCCCCGATGAGATTCTGTTCGATAAAAAGCAGGGCTGGTACTCCGTAACGGAAGACGGCGAGGTGCTCACCGCCGACGTACCCGATGGTCTCGCCCGCCCGCCGTATAGCACGAAGCGCAAGCCCTACCTGGCGAATGGCATTTCCATCAAGGGTTGGAAGGTCGAAAGCCTTCCCTATCTCACATGGGCGCCTGTGCTCAAGAAGCCGGCAGAGAAGGAGATCATCCGCGTTCTGAAGAATCTTGCCAAGAAGGCAGACGAGGTCATCATCGCTACGGACTTCGACCGCGAGGGCGAGCTCATTGGCTCGGACGCGCTCGACATGGTACGCGAGGTCGCGCCGGATCTGCCGGCGTACCGTGCACGCTATTCGGCGCTTATCAAGGGCGAGGTGACCGCCGCGTTCGAGAACTTGGTTACGCTCGATCAGAATCTGGCCGATGCCGGCGAGAGCCGCCAGTACATCGATCTCATCTGGGGCGCGGTGCTTACGCGCTATCTCACGCTCGCGCGTTTCGGCGGGTTTGGCAACGTGCGCTCGGCCGGCCGCGTGCAGACGCCCACGCTGGCGTTGGTGGTGGAGCGCGAGCGCGAGCGCATGGCGTTTGTACCCGAGGATTACTGGCAGATCCGCGGCTTGGCGACACCGGCGGGGTCAGGCGAGGAGCATGAGTTCAAAATCGCCCACACCACGGCGCGCTTTACCGATAAAGCGGCGGCCGAGGCGGCGTTCGCGCATGTCGACGGCGCCACAACGGGTACCGTGACCGCCGTTGCCAAGCGTTCGCGCAAACAGCAGCCCCCGGCGCCGTTCAACACGACGAGCCTGCAGGCGGCTGCAGCGGCAGAGGGCATCAGCCCGGCGCGCACCATGCGCATCGCCGAGTCGCTCTATATGGCGGGTTTCATCTCGTATCCGCGCGTCGATAACACGGTGTATCCGCGTACGCTCGATCTTGCCGGTGTGGTAAACGGTCTCGCGGCAAACAGCCCCGCGCTGCGCCCCGTGTGTGCGAAGGTGCTTGCGGGCCCCATGAAGCCTACGCGCGGCAAGACCGAGACCACCGACCATCCGCCCATTCATCCCACCGGCCAGGGCAATCCGGAGACCCTCGACGGCGGACAGAAGAAGCTCTATTACCTTATTGCGCGGCGGTTTCTGGCGACCCTCATGGGTCCGGCGACCATCGAAAACACCAAGCTCACCATCGACGTTGCCAGCGAGCCCTTCCAGGCATCGGGCGACGTGCTGGTAGACCCCGGCTTCCGTGAGGCGTACCCTTATGGTCTCAAGCGCGACGAGCAGCTGCCTGCGCTTGCCGAGGGCGATGTGGTCGATGTGCGCGACATCAAGCTCGAAGCCAAGCAAACCGAGCCGCCTGCGCGCTATAGCCAGGGTCGCCTCGTGCAGGAGATGGAGAAGCGCGGCCTTGGCACCAAGTCGACGCGCGCGAGCATCATCGAGCGCCTCTATCAGGTGCGCTATCTCAAAAACGACCCCATCGAGCCTAGTCAGCTGGGTATGGCCATCGTCGATGCACTTCACGAGTTCGCGCCGCGCATTACCACGCCCGAGATGACCGCCGAGCTCGATGAAGATATGACGCGTGTGGCCGAAGGCGCCGACACGCAGGAGCACGTGGTGGAACACTCCCGCGCCCTGCTGGCGGGCATGCTCGATGCGCTCATCGAGCACAAGGACGACCTGGGTGATCGCATCGCCGACGCGGTAACGGCCGATGCCCGCGTGGGCGCGTGCCCCAAGTGCGGCAAGGATCTGGTCATGAAGACCTCGGCCAAGACGCGCGGCAGCTTCATCGGCTGCATGGGTTGGCCCGAGTGCGATGTGACCTATCCGGTGCCGAGCGGCGTGAAGGTGAGCCCGCTCGAGGGCGATGCCGCGGTGTGCCCTGAGTGCGGTGCTCCGCGCATCAAGTGCCAGCCGTTCCGTCAAAAAGCGTACGAGGTGTGCGTCAACCCCAAGTGCCCCACCAACTACGAGCCCGATCTCAAGGTGGGCGAGTGCTCGGTGTGCGCCGAGGCCGGCCGCCACGGCGACCTGATCGCACATAAGAGCGAGAAGAGCGGCAAGCGCTTCATTCGCTGCACGAACTACGACGAGTGCGGCGTCTCCTATCCCTTGCCCGCGCGCGGCAAGCTCGAGGCCACCGGCGAGGTGTGCGAGCACTGCGGCGCGCCCGTGGTGGTGGTCGAGACGGCGCGCGGCCCATGGCGCATCTGCGTGAATATGGATTGCCCCGGCAAGGAGAAGAAGCCCGCGCGCGGCCGCAACGGCGCGCGCAAGAGCACCGCGAAGAAGGCAACAAAGAAGAAGTCCGCAAAGCGTACGACGAAGAAAAGCTCATAGGAGCTCTGCCGGCCTGCGCGTTGACGACGCGCAGGCTGTGAGATGTGCCCTGCCGTGCGAGCCATCATTACGGCTTTCATAACCTATGTCGCCATACCGAGCCCGCCCCCTCTCCTTCGATTACAATAGATAGACCTCGAATCGACCGCGCAACGACGTGCTGCGTCGTGGCGTTGGGCCGTTTCAGGGGCTCTCGGCTTCGATGCCGAGAGAGCGTTCTGGCAACCCGGGAGGCGCAGCTGCGCCTTCGCGAAAGGGGAGTGATCACCATGGCCTTTTGCTACAACTGCGGCAATCCGCTAGGCGATTCCGATAAGTTCTGCGCGGCATGCGGTGCCGCCGTTATTGCATCTCAGCCGGAGGCTGCCTCTGCAGCCGAGGCGCCAGCTGAGCCGACCTCCGCTGCGTCCGAGCCTGCTGAAAACCCTGCTGAAGAGGCGGCGACGGAGCCGGTGGCCGAGTCCGCCGCTTCCGTCGGGGAAGCCCAGGCCGAGGGCCCGGTGACACCTGAGCAGCCACCGCAGGATTTCAGCTATCGGCAATACGCGACTCCCGGCAACGCGCAGGGCAGCATCCCTACTGGTCAGACCGTGCAGACGCCCGCCATCGTGCCGCCGCAGGGCCCGAGCCCGCTGTCGCGCGCATGGAGCGATTTCAAGGCGTCGCCCAGCAAATTCAAGATCATCCTCAAGCTTGCGGCGTTCCAGTTCGTTCCCGGCGTGGGCGGTCTCGTGACGAGTGGCTATATGTACACCTGGGCCAAGGAGCAGGCGTTCGGCAAACACGAGCCCATGCCCCAGAAGATCGTGCGCCCCGGTGTGCTCGATAGCGGCCTGTACGCCTATGGTGTAAACCTCATTATCATGGTGGCAACGTTCGCGCTGTTCTTCATCTTAGGGATGCTACTCGGCGCCATCAATCTCGACGGCCTCATGCCGCTGCTCTGGCTCGCCTTTGTCATCGCGTCCGGCCCGTTCATCACAATCATGCTCTTGAGGAGCGCCATCTGCGGCAAGGTTCGCGCAGGCCTCAACGTCAAGCGCGCTTGGGAGATGTTCGCTGCGCAGAACAAGACCGGCAAGGCCTTCACCTCGTATTGGGGTCCCATGGCCGCCGCATTCGGCCTGACCATCGTGGCGTTCATCATCTTCTTCATCCTGTTTGGCGTGGTTTTGGGAACGAGCCTTGCGCCGCTTGCCTTCTCGGGGTACGGCATGTCGTACGGATACGCCAGCGCCTATGCCGCGAGCACCGCGTTTGCTGCGATCATGAGCTTCTTCCCGCTGATCATCATCCTGTTGTTCGCGCTTTTCTTCATTGGCACGGCGGCCTCCATGGTAGCCACGCGCGCCTTCGGCTATTGGATGCAGGACTTCAATCCGCGCGATTGGCCTGAGTACCAGGAGAACGCCTGGTATTACCAGAACAGCGTATTGTAGCGCGTACAACGGTGTGGCGCCGCCCGCGGCGCGGCTTCGTATGGCGAGAGAATCGGGGTGGTAGACGGTGTTCTGCACAAGCTGTGGACATGAGGTCAAACCTGGAAGCGCGTTTTGCACGGCGTGCGGCGCACCGGTGCAACAGCCCGACGCTGCCAGCGATACGGTAGCTGCAGCGCACGAGGAGCCCGAGGCAGCGCCCCAGGAGTCGGCAGCGCCCGAGGTACCAGTGCCGGACGAGACGCCAGCGCCAACGGACGCCCCGGGCGCTCCCGAGGAGCCGCAGGGCAAAACATCGCGTCGCGGCCTGGTTATCGCGCTCGTGGCAGCGGCCGTGGTGATCGTCGTTGCGGCAGCGGCTTTCTTGCTGCGCCCCCAGGGCACTGCCACGGTTTCGGGCATCGACGGCGCCACGCAAGCCTCAATCGTCACGCGTATTCGTCCGCAGGGCGAAGACGAGGTCTTCCTCACCTCGTATCGTGTGCGGCTCTATGCGCTCTCTGCTGCCAACGACAAGCTTGCCGAGGAACTCGCTCGCGAGGCCAAGGAGTCCGAGCCGGTACGCGAGGTGCGGGTAACCGGCGACGGCGGCTTTACCTTCGCCGATATGGACGATGTGCCCGATGGCGGCTACCTCGTGGTGATCGTCGACAACGATACAGAGATCGAGCAGGAGCTCATCGTCGAGTACGCCGAGGATAACGACTATGCGGTCGACGAGATCGTGGTGACGCCGCCGGCAGAGGGCGATGATGCTGCCAAGGATGAGCCTGCCGAGGACGTCGACCCGCGTGCCGCGTCGTATGCGCTCTACCTGGCCAAATGCCAAGAGCTCATCAATACATACGGCGAGGGCACCGCGATCGATATCTGGGGTGGCTCGGGTCGCGCGGCAACGGGCCTTGTGCTCGCGCAGACCATCGATTTCAACGGTGACGGCTTGGAGGAGCTGCTCGTTGTCTACACGACGAGCAACCTCGCAGACTCGTTCCAGGTAACGGAGGACACCTATCGCGTTGAGGTCTGGGCGTTTGATCCGGAGGGCGGCGAGGACGGCGAGGGGTCCATTGCACTCGTGCACGAGCAGCGCACGTCGTATACCAACGGCGGCATGACGTTCCTCACGCAGTACGTGCGCGATAACAAGGTGTATTTGTTCTTCGACGGCTACGATACGATCGATTACGCGGCAGAGGGCCTGCCCGAGAGCACCGTCCGCTATATCGAGGGCCTGTGGGGCATGCAGGAAGACCAGACGTTTGCCAAGGTGCTGGAAACCTGGAACCAGTACGATTACGAGGTGCCGGGCGGTGCCTTCGATCGGTACTTCCTCAACGGAGGCGAAGCGGCGGCGGACGCCTATGAAGCCGAGGCGGCGCAGTACATGAACGCCTCGACGTACAACTTCCTGGAGTTCTCCCAGTATTCAGATGGTGGCGTCAATTCGCTGGGTTCGAGCGGTCAGTCTGAGGCGCGCTATAGCGTCGACCAGACGTTGCAGATCACGCGTGACACGCTTGCGCTGCTCGAGGCGGGTGCGGGTGCAGCAGACAACGATGCGCCGGCGGCCAGCGACGCGTAGGACATGATGGGAACAGCATGGCTCAAGAGCTAGCAGAGAAAATCGCAGGCGCGCCGAAGGCGCCCGAACCGGCGTTCATCACCGTTGAGGGTATCGACGGCTGCGGCAAATCGACGCAGGCGCGTCTTGCGTGCCAAGCGCTCGAGCGCGCCGGCTACGACGTGCTCGCCCTGCGCGAGCCGGGCGGTGCCGCTATCTCGGAAAAAATCCGTGCGCTGTTGCTCGATCCCGCCAACAGTGAGATGGGCGGTGTCTGCGAACTGCTGCTGTATGAGGCGGCACGTGCGCAGCTTGTTCACGAGGTCATCGAGCCGGCGCTCGCGGCGGGCAAGGTGGTCGTTTGCGACCGTTTCTACGATTCCACAACTTGCTACCAGGCGTTTGCCGGCGGGCTCGACCGCGATCGCGTGCGTGCGGCGAATGAGCTTGCCGTGGGTGCGTGTCGGCCGCTTGTCACCTTCGTGTTCGATATCGACGCGCAGGCGGCCGCCGCGCGCCGTTCGAAGCGTACCGAGGACCGCATGGAGGCCAAGGGTCTTGCCTTTCAGGCGCGCGTTGCCGAGGGGTTCCGCGCGATCGCGGAAGAGGAGCCGGCACGTGTGAAGCTCATTGATGCCGCGCGCACCATCAATGCGATCCATGCCGATGTGGTAGCCGAGCTTCGTGCGGCGGGCTTCAGCATCCCCGACGATACCGAGGAGGCCGGGCGATGACGCCGGCGCCTGAGCATGCAGCGCCCCGCTCGCTCATGGCGCAGCTCGATACGCAGCCGCGCGTGCGGGCGTTTTTGGAGCGTGCCATCGCGAGCGGCCGCGCCTCGCATGCCTATCTGTTTTTGGGTGCGCCGGGCTCTGGCAAGCTCGATGCTGCATGGGCGCTCGCGCAGGCGATTATCTGCGACGAGGGCGGCTGCGGCGCATGTGATGCCTGTGTACGCGTGGCGCGCCACACGCATCCCGATGTGCACTATCTTGCGCCCGAGAGCGTGACGGGGTACCTGATTGCCCAGACGCGCGACCTTATCGACGACGTTGCGCTCGCACCCATTCGCGCGCGTTCCAAGGTCTATATTGTCGACCGCGCCGAACAGCTCAAGGCCGATTCCGCCAACGCGCTGCTCAAGACGCTCGAGGAGCCGCCGCAGGGTGTGACGTTCATCTTGCTGGGCACCTCGGCCGAGACGATTCTGCCTACCATCGTATCGCGCTGCCAGTGCGTGCCGTTCCGCATGATCGCGCCCGAGGATGCGGCGCGCGCGGTGGAGCGGACGTGCGGCGCGCCGCTCGAGCGGTGCCGCATGGCGGTTGCGGTGGCGGGAAGCCCCACGCGCGCCGTGGCGTTTCTCAAAAGTGCGAGCAGGCAAGATGCCCGTCGTCGCATGCTGCGCGCCATCGACGCGCTGCCCCATGCCGACAACCTCGATATTCTCGATGCTGCCAAGGAGCTCGTCGTTGCGGTGAAAGCCCCGCTCGACGAGGTGAAATCCACCCAGGAGGCGGTGCTTGCCGAGAACGCCGACTTCCTCTCGCGTGGAGCATTGAAGCAGCTTGAGGACAGGAACAAGCGCGAACTCAATGCGCGCGAGCGTTCGGGTATCATGGAAGTGCTAGCGAGCGCGCGCTCGCTGCTGCGCGACGTGCTCGCAACCCTTGAGGGCGTTCCCGGTGGCATCGTGAACGAAGACGCTGCCGACATCGTGGAGCGCTTGGCGCACGCAACCGGTCCCGTGGGCGCACTCGCCGCCGTCGAGGCCGTGTCTGCTGCCGAGCGTGCCATCGCCCGCAACGTAACTCCCCAGCTGACCTTCGAGGTCATGCTCTTCGATATCAGGAAGGCGCTTCTATGCCCGTAGTTGTACCTGTTAAGTTTCCGTTCGCCTCCCGCTCCTTGTGGTTTGATCCGCAGGGGCTGGACATCATAGAAGGCGACCACGCCGTCTGCTCCACCGAGCGCGGCACCGAGCTGGGCTTGGTGCTCGAGGATCCCTATGAGGTGGAGGAGCGCGATCTGGCAGCGCCGCTCAAGCCGGTGTTGCGCATCGCTACCGATGAGGATCTCGACCGCGCCGATGAGCTTGTGGACCGTGGCGAGGCGGCCATGTCGGATTTCCGGCGCCTTGTGAAGCAAAACGGCCTCGACATGAAGCCCGTGGGCGTAGAGTACCTCTTCGGGGGCGAGAAGGCCGTGTTCTACTTCGCTGCCGAGGAGCGCGTGGACTTCCGCCAGCTGGTGAAAGACCTCTCCTCGTTCTTCCACATTCGCGTGGATATGCGCCAGATTGGTGTGCGAGACGAGACGCGCCTGGCAGGCGGATACGCCCAGTGCGGGCAGGAGCTGTGCTGCACGCGGTTTGGCGGACAGTTCGAGCCGGTCTCCATTCGCATGGCAAAAGAGCAGGATCTGCCACTCAACTCGTCGAAGATCTCGGGCGTGTGCGGCCGCCTCATGTGCTGCTTGCGCTATGAGTTCGAGGCGTACAAGGATTTCAAGAGCCGCGCGCCCAAGAAGAAAGCCGTCATCGACACGCCGCTGGGTAAGGCGAAGATCCAAGAGTACGATACGCCGCGCGAGCAGTTGGTGCTGCGTCTTGAGAGCGGCAAGGTCTTCCGTGTGAATCTTGCCGAGATGAGCTGCTCGGATGCATGCAAGAAGCGCGCCGAGGAGCAGAAGTGCGCCTGCCGCCCCGATTGCGTGACGCGCGAGGTGCTCGAGAAGATCGAATCGCCCGATATCGCGCTTGCCCTCATGGAGCTCGATCGCGAGGCGGGCGTAGACGTGGGCGATGGGCTTGACCAGGCAGACAGGATTACAACATCCGGTCCCACGCCGCGCCGCCGCCGCACGCGTGACGATAGCCAGAAGGCTGCGCAGCCCGGTCGTGGCACGCGCGGTGCTGGCAAGGGCAGGGGACAGGCCGGTCAGGCGGCAGGCGAGAGTGCCGCGCCAACGCGCAGACGCCGTAAGCGTGCCACCGCGCCCGAGGTGTCGGCAGCCCCCGCGCGCCAGGACGAGCGTGCGGAGGGCACGTCGCGCCGGCGTCGCCGCCATGTGAGCGGGCAGGATGTCGCCCCAGAGCAGCAGGCGTCCACGCAGAGGCGCGCTCAGGTAGCAGATGATGAGGCGCCGCGTCGCCGCTCGCGCCGTCGTCATGCCGCGCAGACCGCGAAGCCCGATGTGCCGTCCGTTGCCGAGCAGGTGCAGGAGGGCGAGGTGAAGGTGACGCGTCGCCGTCCCGGCGACGGGGGAGGCGCGGCCGCCAAGAACGCTCGTTCGCAGGCTTCAGCGCCCGCCGACGCCGCTGCCGAGCAAACCCAGAAGCGCCGTCGCCGCCGTCGCTCGCGCAAGCCCAAGCAGGGCGGCGCCTCCGACCAGGGCACCCCGGCATCAACCGAAAGCTGATTGTGCCCCGAACCGGCGCATAGCGTGCCTGCGCCGCGGGTAGAACTCGTCTAAGCTAGCAACCCTTCCTCCGCACGGAGGGAGGGTTGCGTTTGTTTGGTGTCAAGGGCATATCATCCACCTCGCGCGGTGCCCAGATCTTGGCGCATGCGGGGGAGCTCGTGCTCGAGGTGCTCTCGCCCACGCGTTGCGCGGGGTGCGAGCGTGCCGGCGCGCTCATCTGCGAGCGATGCCTCGACGCGCTCGAGCTTATCGACCCCAAGCAAAGCTGCTGTTCGTGCGGGGCGCCGTTTGGGGCGCTGCAATGTACCGAGTGCACCGGTGAGGTGCTGCCATGCGGGCGGTGCTTGGCGATGGCGGGGTTTTCCGGTCCACTGCCGCGTATCATCAGGGCGTACAAGGATGCCGGTGAGCGCCGCTTGGCGCCGGAACTCGCCGAGCTCATGCTGGCGTGCGTCGAACATGCCGAGTGCGTGGCGCCCGATCGCTATGGCGGCATGCTCACCCAGGCAGATGCAGTCTCGTTTGTCCCGGCTACGGCGGCGGCCTTCCGGCGGCGCGGGTTCGATCATATGGAGCAGATCGCGCAGGCGTTTTGTGCACTGGCTGGCGTGCCGCTGCTCGATGCGCTTGCCAAGCATGGCTCGTATGACCAGCGTGCGCTGGGGCGCGCCTCGCGCCAAGCGTACGCCCAGGGGGCCTACGAGGTGGTGACACCGGTTGCGGGGATGCACCTGTTGTTGCTCGACGACGTGATCACCACAGGCGCGACGATCTCGGCTGCAGCGGGGGCACTTGGTAACGCCGGGGCCGCCACGGTGGATGCGCTTGCCCTCGCACGCGTCTGGTAGCTGCAACGATGCTATAATCGTTGCGTTCCCTCAGGCTGTGGTTGCGGGTGCTACACCCTAGTCCAAGACAGACGCGGTCGAAGGGACCCACGTAAGCGTGCGCGTGCGCGCGTGCGCGATCATGGCGCGTCCTAGAGGTAAGCCGCACCGTCCGTATACATCTTTGGGGCAATTCCGCCCCGCGGGCGAGCGGGCTAGTCGTGATGCCGTTGCGGCGGCTGAGCAAACGCCCCGGTGCGCAGGTGTGGGGTCAAAGACCAGGTCAGCTGGGGGATCTATGGGAAAAGCAGGGCGCACGCCCTTGGATGAGGATCGAAGGTTCGGTGCTATGGTGAAAACGCTGAGCAGGGTAGGCGCGCGGATCGTTGCGGGGGTGTGTGCCGCGGCGGCTGTCGTGAGTCTGAGCGCATGCTCGCTCATGACGCCCACGCTCGACGAGGCCCCTTCGCACGAGGTCGAGCAGACGGTAGACGACGCGCTGCTCGTGCAACCCGGTGCCCTGACCGTTGCGGTCGATACGGCCGATGCGCCGCAGGCGATGGTGGGCACCGACGGCTCCATCGAGGGCTATGCGGTCGATGTGGCGGCAGACGTTGCCGCGCGCATGGGGCTCAAGCTCAAGGTTGTTTCTGCTGTGTCACCCACCGAGGTGCTCTCCTCGGGTGAGGCGGATGTGTTTCTCGGCGCACTTGCAACCGACGAGAATGCCGAGGTCGTGGTGTTTGGCGATTACCTCGAGACCGCGATTGCCATCTTTGGCAAGCCTGCAGAGGGCGCCACGGTGACGGCGAGCGACATCGCGGCGGCAACGGTTGGCGTGCAGGATGGTTCGGCCTCGCAGGAGGCGCTCGCGCGTGCGAACATCGTGGGTACGCAGCAAACCTATAGCAATGTGAACGAGTGCTTCGAGGCACTCGGTGCCGGCGAGGTTCAGTATGTTGCCTGCGATGCCGCCTCGGGCGCGTATCTCTCTCGCGCCTATCCGGGTACCTCGTTTGTCGGCGCGATTGGTGCCACGAGCGCCTACGGGTTTGCCATGAATGCGCAGAGCACCGATCTTGCACAGGCGGTGAGCCAGGCGCTCGATGCAATCACAACCGATGGCTCTCTCGACGCGGTGCACGCATCGTGGTACGGCTCGCTGCCGTTGTCGCTTTCTGGCAACACCGTCTCGGGTGTCACCATCTCCGATGCGACCGAGACGGCGCAGGGAGACGGTGCCGAGGAGGGCGACGACCTCAACTCGCTGTCATAGTGCATCTATCCTGCACCTGAACCCGCTTACGCGGGCTAACTGTCATACGCTATCGCCTTCAGCGGCGCACACCGGCGCTCAATTCGGCGTGCGTCGCTGTTGCGTACGTAGACGGCTGCCGCACAGACGCGCGCATTGACTGAATGATGGGCGCGGACATATGGGTACAAACTTGATACACGTATTGTCCCCGGATAGAAAAGGAGCCAAGCATGGAGATCATCGTATCGGGACGCAAGACCACGGTAACCGATGCCCTGCGCGCTCATGTTGACGAGAAGATCGGCGAGGCCCTCAAAGTTTTTGACATCGAGCCCATGACCTGCGACGTCGTACTTCGTTATGAGAAGAACCCTGCAAATCCCAAGCCGGCAATCGTTGAGGTTACGGTGCGCGCCCGCGGCGCGGTGATTCGCGTGGCAGAGCATGGCGAGGACATGTACTCGGCCATCGATATGTCGGCCGACAAGGTGACCCGCCAGCTGCGCAAGTACAAGACCAAGGTGATCGACAATCGTCAGCAGGGCGCCTCTGCTGCCGAGGTTGCGCCTGTCGAGCGCGTTGATGATCTGGCCGACCTCCTCATCCCCGAGGAAGAAGACGATCAGCTCGTGCGCGAGAAGATCATTGAGATCACGCCCATGACCGAAGAGCAGGCGCTCATCCAGACCGATCTGCTGGGGCACGACTTCTATGTCTTCGAGAATGCCACCACCGGCCTCATCAATGTGGTGTATCACCGTAAGAATGGTGGATATGGCATCATCAAGCCGAAGATTGAGGCGCTTGACGAGTAAAATAACGCAGAAAGCATGCGTACAGGCGGCGGCCATCCATGCGGGTGGCCGCCTTGTTGTTGAAAGGTGACATCGAATGGCTGAGCACTCTGCCTCCGGTCACGCAAACCGTTACCGCATCGTGGTGGATACCTGCGCCGATCTCACGCCCGAGATCGCCGCGACTCTCGATGTGGATATCCTCGGGTTCCCGTATATCGTCGATGGCGTCGAGAAGACCGACGACATCTGGACCTCGATTACGCCCAAGGAGTTCTACGATCAGATCCGCTCCGGTGTGAAGATGTCCACGTCGGCCATCTCGCTCGGCCGTTATCTGGAGTTCTTCACACAGTGCGCCGAGGAGGGCACGCCTACGGTGTATCTGTGCTTCACGAGTGCGCTCTCGTCGAGCTATGAGTTTGCGTGCCAGGCCGCCGAGCAGGTGCGCACCCAGTATCCCGCGTTCGAGCTCTACGTGGTAGACAACGCGCTGCCTTGTGCCTGCGGCGAGCTGCTGGCGCTCGAGGCGGTACGCCAGCGCGCCAACGGACTTTCCGCCGCTGAGCTCGCGGCATGGGCAGACGAGGCGAAGACGTACGTGCACGGGTACTTTACCCTGGACAGCCTCGACTCGCTTGCTGCCGGCGGGCGCATCCCGCCTGCGGCGGCGCAGCTCTCCGCCAAGCTCGATGTGAAGGCATCGCTTTCGTTTGATCTGGCAGGCTCGCTCTCGCTCACGGGCGTGAGCCGCGGCCGCAAGAAGGCGCTCAAGGGCCTCGTCAAGTCGTTCCAAGAAAACTATGTGCTCGACACGTCGATGCCGCTCACCATCGTGACCGCCGATGCCGAGAAGGACGGCGACTGGGTGGAGGCTGCGGTGCGCAAGGAGCCGGGGTGCGCCGATCTCACCATCATCCGCGGTTCGGTGGGACCCACCATCGGTGCCCACGTGGGTCCGGGTATGGTCGCCCTCATTTTCTGGGGCAAGAACCGTGCCGAGAAGATTTCGCTTTCAGACCGTATCGCCCGCCGCGTTCGCAGCTAACAGGGCCTAACGAAGGAGAAGCATATGCAGAAGGTAGCGTTTATCGGAACCGGCATCATGGGCGCGCCCATCGCGGGGCACATCCTCGATGCGGGGTATCCGCTCACCGTGTTCAACCGCACACCCGAGAAGGCGCAGGGCCTCATTGAGCGCGGCGCGGTGTGGGCCGAGACCGCCGCGGACGCCGCGCGCGACGCCGACGTTGTGTTCACGATGGTGGGGTATCCCGAGGATGTCGAGGAGCTCTACCTGGCCGGTGCCGGCCTCATTGCCGCCTCGAAGCCCGGTGCCTACCTCATCGATCTCACGACGAGCGCGCCGTCGCTTGCGCGCGATATCGCCGAGGCATCGGCGGTTGAGGGCCGTGTCGCTTTCGACTGCCCGGTGACGGGCGGCGAGACAGGTGCCATCGCGGGGACGCTCACCGCGATCGTTGGCGCCACCGAGCAAACGATCGAGCCGGTCCGCGCGATTCTCGAGACGTTCACCTCGAAGATCTTCTGCTTCGGCCGCGCCGGGCAGGGACAGGCTGCCAAGCTTGCCAACCAGGTTGCGCTTGCCTCGTCGATGGTGGGCATGGCCGACGCGCTCTCGTTTGCCCAGCAGGAGGGGCTCGATCTGGCGCAGACGCGCGAGATGATCCTCGGCGGCACGGGCGCCTCGGGCGTGCTCGAGCAGTTGGCGCCTAAGGCGCTCGACGGCGACTGGAAGCCCGGCTTCATGGTCAAGCACTTCCTGAAGGACCTGGGCCTTGCGCTGGCAGATGCCGAGGAGCGCGAGATCGCGCTGCCGGGCGCCGATACCGCGTTTGCCCTCTACGACATGCTCGATGCCATCGGCGGTGCCGAGTTGGGCACGCAGGCCATTACGTTGCTCTACCAGGAGGAAGCCGAGGCGGTTGCCGCGGGTCTCGACTGGTCGCTCTACACCAATGCCCATGAGCACGACGATGCATGCGGCTGCGGTCACGACCATGGCGACCACGATCACGAGTGCACCTGCGGTCATCATCATGGCGATGGCGACCACGAGTGCACCTGCGGCGAGGGCCATCACCACCACGGGGAGTAGCGCCGCATGACCGATCCGGCATTCATCATCTGTTTCGCCCTGCTGTTCGTCTTTAGCATCTATATTGGGTTTGCCATCGGCAACCGCGCGGGCGAGCACGCGCTCACCAACCGTGCGTACTGGCTCTATAACGCTGCAGCGATTGCAATCTGCGTACTCGTCACGGCGTTTGTGCCCCTGCCGGCGATGCTCTACGCAACGCCGTTGGGGTTGCTGGCAGGCGCGCTCATGGGGCTCAAGATGGGCTTTGGCGAGTCGATCGGCCCGTGGAAGATGGTCGATCGGTTCTTCAATCGCAATCGTGGGCATCAGCGCACAACCGAGACGGGGAGCGGTCGTGCGCGCCGCGAGCGCCGGCGCACCGGCGAGCGCGAGCCCGATCTTATTTCGGTCGAATCTCGTAACACTACATCGCGTGCGGGGCAGCAGGACGCTTCCGCAGCAAACAAGCGCAAGAAGAGGTAGGTACGTTTATGGCAGAACAGAAGGAACGCGAGCTCACACAGGAGGAAGCCGAGCAGCTGGGCAAGATCGAGCACGACGCCGATGCCCTGGCCGCCCTCATCGAGGATCTGGGCAGCTCGAGCAGGCGCAAACGTCAGCTTGCAGCACGCGTCGTGGCGCTCGTGGCAGAGCGCGATGCGGAGCTGCTTGCGCCCTATATCTCCGAGCTCATCGATGCCCTCTATCGGCCCGAGGCGCAGACGCGCTGGGAGGTGCTCGACGCGCTCGTGATCATGGTTCCCAACCATGCGAAGGAGATCGGCGCGGCATTCGAGGGTGCCGAGGCGGCGCTGTTCGACGAGCTCTCCTCGACGCTTCGTCTCTCGGCGTTCACCCTGCTTACCACCTGGGGTGCTACGGAGCGCGGCCGCTCCAAGAAGGTGTGGCCCGTGATCGATGAGGCTATCCAGTGCTATCACGGCGACCTTGAGTATCGCGATATGCTCGCCTGCTTGCACGCATTTGCCACGGGCAAGATCTCGGGCGATGTAGCCGCCGAGCTTGCCGGTCGCTTGCAGTTCGATGCGCAAAACGGCAAGGGTGCCTACCTCAAGGCGCGCTCGGCCGAGATTTACGACATGCTCGTCAAGCGATTCAAACTCGAGGCGCCCAAGCGCCGTGTGCGCGCCGCGGCGACCAGCGACGACGTGGACGACGAGGAGTAACCCATGGCGCATGACGTGGTGCTCATTCCCGGTGACGGCATAGGCCCCGAGATCTGCGACGCCATGTGCCGCGTGGTGGACGCTGCCGGCGCGGATATTGCTTGGCATGAGGTCGAGGCGGGCGCCGGTGCCATCGAGCACTATGGTACGCCGCTGCCGCCGCAGGTGATTGATGCGGTGCGCGAGGTGGGCGTTGCCATCAAGGGTCCGGTGACCACGCCGGTGGGCACGGGGTTCCGCAGCATCAACGTGGCGCTGCGCCAGGAGTTTGATCTCTATGCTTGCGTGCGTCCCTGCCATTCGCTTCCCGGCGACGGGTCGCGCTATCGGGATATCGACCTCGTGGTGATTCGCGAGAACACCGAGGATCTCTATGCGGGTATCGAGTTCGAGCCCGATGATCCGGCGGTCGAGCGTCTCGGCGAGCTTATCGAGGCGTCGGGACAGCGGCGCATGAAGGCGGGTTCCGCCATCTCCATCAAGCCTATCTCGCCGGAGGGCTCGCGGCGCATCGTGCGCTATGCTTTCGAGTATGCGCGGAGCCACGGCCGCCGCAAGGTGACCGCGGTGCATAAGGCGAACATCATGAAGGCCACGGACGGGCTGTTCTTGCGCATTGCGCGCGAGGTTGCGGCAGACTACCCCGACATCGCATTTGAAGACAAGATCGTTGACGCTGCCTGCATGGGGCTCGTTCAGCATCCCGAGGACTTCGATGTCCTCGTACTGCCTAATCTGTACGGCGATATCGTCTCCGATTTGTGTGCGGGGCTTGTAGGCGGGCTCGGCATGGCGCCGGGTGCCAATATGGGCGAGGGGTGCGCCGTCTTCGAGGCAACGCATGGCTCGGCGCCTGATATCGCGGGTAAGGATATCGCCAACCCCACCGCCGAGATTCTTTCTGCCGCGATGCTGCTCGACTATCTGGGCGAGACAGATGCCGCGCAACGCGTGCGCAGCGCGGTTGCCGCAACACTTGCTGCCGGCGAGCAGGTAACTGCCGATGTGCGCCGTGCGCTCACGGGGTCTACCGAGGGCGCAGTAGGCACGCGCGCGTTTGCCGACGCCGTGATCGCCCATATCGCGCGGGCATAACGCGCGTGGTGGTTCTGTCGCGGTTCGCTTAATAAAGACGTAAGAGGTCGCCGTCTCGCGCGCACGCGGGGCGGCGGCGTGCATGATAGGGTCGAGGAGGTACGATTCATGGGGTTCATCCAGAAGAAAGATACCGAGGAGCATGACGTCATCGAGGGTATCGAGGTAATCGAGCGCTCGGATACGCCCGACGATATGCCCGTAAGCGAGGTCGACGTGGTGGAGCGCGATAAAGATGCCGAAACCGAGGCGCCCGAGGATGCTGAGGACGACGAGGTGAGCAACGAGGTGCCGGATACGGCAGACGAGGCGCCCTCCGGCAAGCGGCCACCGTTTATCCCCATTGCGATTGCCTGCGCCGTCATCGCGGTGATCATTGCCGGCATCGTAGGGTATATGGTCGGCTCGGGTGGATTTACCCAGCGCGGTATCTCGGCTGCAACGCTCACTGAGAACCAGCTGGATAACGTGGTGGCAACCTATACCCTCAACGGTGCGAAGCATGACATCGCGGCGCGCGAGGCCATCGAGAGCCAGTACAAGCTCGAGGCGGTCCAGCTTGACGACGGCACGTACGCGACGCCTGCGGCCGATACGATTCTCACCTACGTGCGCAACAAGGTGCTGTGTGCCGATGCCGAGGCGCGGGGCATCGAGCTTTCGGACGACGAGCTTGCCGAGTTCGCCGAGTCGACGCTGGGGAGCTCCGATTTTGCCTCGATTGCGGAGAGCTACAACGTTTCCGAGGACCAAGCGCGCGAGATTGTGCGCGAAAACGCGCTCATCAACAAGCTGTATGCGCAGATTGCGCCGGCGGCATCCGGTGTCGAGGAACCCGAGAAACCCGCTGAGCCCGCCGACGGTGATACGAGTGCGGCGTCGGCTGACTATGCGGCTTACATCATCAATTTGCTGGGTGACGAGTGGGATGCGGATGCCAGTACCTGGGCGCGCACCGATGGCTCGTACTATGCGGCGCTGGGCGAGGAGAGCTTCACGCAAGACAGCGCCACCTACGAGCAGGCGATGATGGCCTACTACGTTGCCTACCAGGATTACTACGCGCAGGTTGAGGATTCGCAGAGCGCCTGGAGCACGTACGTGAACGATCTCTATGCCGACGTCACGCTCGATTTGTACGGCATCAACCAGTAGCGCTGCTCCAACAGATCGAATCGTATGAGAAAAGCCGGGGAAGCGAGCTTCCCCGGCTTTATGCGTCACTGGAGCCAGCAATCGGACTCGAACCGATGACCCCCGCTTTACGAGAGCGGTGCTCTACCAACTGAGCTATGCTGGCGCTCCTGGTGGAGGCGGGCTGTGATGGATGCATCGCAACCTGCCAACGGACGATAATATTACGTTGAATAAAGCGTAAGCGCAAGACTCGCCAATGAAAAAATGCAACGAACGCGATGTGCGCGGTTTGGCGCGCATAATCTGCGAGCCGATACCACCTCGGTTGCGCACATGGCATAATGGCCGCCCGTTGTACGTGGGATTATGCCGTTCGCCGCAGATAAACTACCGTTCGCCGAAATGATAAAACTGAACAGGACCCCCTTCTCAACTGGTTTGAAAAATGTGATACAAGTAACGAATTTTTCATAACTTGAGAGATTACTGCAGGTCACGCGAACGCGCTTGAAACAAAACGGAAACGTCTGAACATGCGTATATTTGACATGCTGTCAGGCAGCTGATATCGGATGAGTAACGCGATGAGCAGGGGAAATAAAGACAAGCGGTAGCTTTTGCCCTGCCAACGGTCCATATATTTGGCTTTGAGTAAAGTGAAATCAGCGCCGCAAGACCGCGTGCTATGATGTGAACAACTCGTTACGTGGTTACTACCAGTTGGCGCGGGGAGCGCATTCGCCAAGGCATCGAATCGCCCGCCCGTTCCAGAGGAAGGGGACTAAAGAGATGGTTGGTTTTATTCTCACGGGTCACGGTCAATTCTCGAATGGACTTGCAAGTGCGATTGACATGGTGGCCGGAGACCAGCCGGCGTTCAAGATCGTTCCCTTTGAGGGCTCCCAGGCGGCATCCTATGGCGACGACCTTCGCGTTGCCATCACCGAGATGCGCGCTGAGTGCGAGGGTGTTGTGGTGTTTGTCGACCTGCTGGGCGGCACCCCGTTCAACCAGGCCATGATGATTGCCAACGACGTTGACAACGTCGAGATCGTCACCGGTACCAACCTGCCGATGCTCATCGAGCTTCTGCTCACCCGTTCCGGCGGCTCCACCGTATCCGAGCTCGCCGAGCAGGCCGTGCAGATCGGCCAGATGGGCATTACGCATCAGTCGGTCGCCGCGCTTGCCGGCGCTGAGGATGACCTCTCCGATGAGGATGGGATTTAATGAGCGAATCGTTTCTTCAAAACGTCCTCGCGTCGTCGGTGGCGCTGCTGGCGCTTCTCGTGATCATGGGTGTCGCATACACCATCTGGTCGCAGATCAACATGAGAAAGAAGCGCAACTACTTCAAGGAGCTGCACACCGAGCTCGCGCCCGGACAGGAGATTATGTTCGCGGGCGGCATCTACGGCATCGTTCAGAGCATCTCGGGTGATCGCGTGGCGGTCAAGGTGCGCTCGGGTGCGGTGCTCGACGTCTCGCGCTACGCCATCCAGGAGATTGACGCGAAGTAAGTCGCGTCCAGGAGTGTCCGCCTGCATTGTGCAAGCGTTCGGATACAAAGCACGGTAGGTCTAGCCATCAAGCGTGAACGAAGGGAACAACCATGGCAGAGCCCAACATTCTTCTCACCCGTATCGACAACCGCCTGATTCATGGTCAGGTTGCCACGCAGTGGAACTCCACGCTCGGCGCCAACCTCATCCTCGTTGCCAACGATGAGGTATCCGGTAACACCATGCGTCAGAACCTCATGAAGATGGCCGCTCCGGCGGGCGTCGCTACCAGGTTCTTCTCGCTTCAGAAGACGATTGACATCATTCACAAGGCGTCTCCGAAGCAGAAGATATTCATCGTTGCCGAGAACCCGCACGATGTGCTCGCGCTCGTTAAGGGCGGCGTGCCCATCAAGAAGGTCAACATCGGCAACATGCACATGTCGGAGGGGAAGCGGCAGGTCGCCACGTCCGTGGCAGTTGACGATGCCGACGTTGCCGCTTTCAAGGAGCTTCAGGATAGGGGGGTGGAGCTTGAGATCAGGCGTGTTCCCAGCACGCCGGTGGAGGACACGGCGAAGCTTTTCTCGTAAGCGCGCGTGTTCGGATGCCGGGAGGAGCCCGGCATGGTAGATCTGCGAACAAGATGTTCGCACGAAACATTTGAAAGGAGGAGCATTAGATGGACGTCTCAATTGTTCAGATCGCACTCGTCTTCGTCGTCACCTTTATCGCGGCTATCGACCAGTTCGACTTCCTTGAGTCCCTGTACCAGCCCATCGTGACTGGTGCCGTTATCGGTGCTATCCTCGGTGACCTCAACACCGGCCTGGTTGTTGGCGGCACCTATCAGCTCATGACGATCGGCAACATGCCGATCGGAGGTGCCCAGCCGCCTAACGCGGTCATCGGTGGCATCATGGCTGCCATTTTCGCTTGCTCGCTCGACATGGATCCCAACGTGGCCGTCGCCACCGCGATCCCCTTCGCGCTCCTCGGCCAGTACGGCGTCACCCTGTTCTTCACGCTCCGTGCTCCGCTGCTTGAGTTCTTCCGTGGTTGCGCTGAGAAGGCTGACACCAAGGGCATCACCAAGTGGACGATCGTCTCCGAGTGCATTCTCGGCCTGATCTTCGCCGTCATCGTGACGCTCTTCTTCATCGGCGGCCTCGCCGTCGGTCAGCAGATCGTCGATTCCATCCCCGAGTGGCTCAACACCGGTCTTTCCCAGGCTGGCAACATGATGAAGTTCGTGGGCTTCGCCATCCTGCTCAAGATCATGATGAACCGCGATATGTGGGGCTTCTTCTTCATGGGCTTCGGCCTTGCCCTGATCGCGAGCAACATCGAGGCCATCGCCGGCCCCGCTCTGCTCATCCTGACCTTCATTGGCTTCGGCATTGCTTTCTGGGACTTCCAGCAGCAGACCGAGCTGAAGGGCGCTGTCTCTGACGGAGGTGACTTCGAAGATGGCATCTAATGAGTTCGTCGTACCTGAGCGCTATGAGGATCTGACCCCTGCGCCGAACGTCGATCAGAAGACGCTCAACCGCATGGCCCTGCGCTCTTGCTGGCTCCAGTCCTCGTTCAACTATGAGACCATGCAGTCCGGCGGCTGGCTGTTCGCCATGATTCCCGGTCTCGAGAAGGTCCATACCAACAAGAAGGACCTCGCTGCGTCGATGTACCACAACCTGGACTTCATCAACACGCACCCGTTCCTCGTGACCTTCGTTATGGGTATCGTGCTCTCCCTCGAGCAGAACAAGGTTGATACCCAGACCATCCGCGCCGTCCGCATTTCCGCGGCTTCCCCGCTCGGCGGCATCGGCGACGCTCTGTTCTGGCTGACGCTCGTGCCCATCACGGCCGGCATCACCTCGAACATGGCAATCGACGGTAACGTTGTTGCCCCGATCATCTTCCTGATCGTCTTCAACGTGGCTCAGTTCGCGTGCCGCTTCGGCCTCATGAACTGGTCTTACAAGGTTGGTACGAGCGCCATTGACGCCCTTACCGCCAACATGCAGGCGTTCACCCGCGCGGCTTCCATCCTCGGCGTCTTCGTCGTTGGCTGCCTGACCGTCACCATGGGCGCCACCCAGATTAACCTGACCATCCCCAACGGCACCACTCGTGGCCTCTCCGCTCAGACCATCGTTGTCTCCAACGAGGATGCTGAGAACTTCGCCGATCTCGCGATTGACACCGAGACCGCCGAGGCTGGCGCCATGGGCGTCACCGACCCCGATGGCAACCCCCTCACCGCTGCTGACGCCGAGGGCAACGCTGTCGAGACCGGCATTGTCGATCTGGGCAACGGCATGAGCTCCGTTACCTATGGCACCGTTACCGAGACTCCGGTCGAGTACTCCGTGGCATCCACGCTTGACTCCGTGCTGCCCAAGCTCGTCCCGCTGTGCCTCGTGCTTCTGCTGTACTTCCTGTTCGCGAAGCACAACTTCACGCCGATCAAGGGCATCGTCTTGCTGCTCGCCATCGGCATCATCGGTGCACTTCCCTTCATCAACCTCTGGGGTTAGGGAAATCGTCTAACGGGACGCGCACCGCGCGGTCGCGCGTCCCGCTCGCACATGAGTCCCCCAAGGCCGCGGCCCCGAGCATCGGGGGCGCGGCCTTCTTTTCACACGCAGCCGACACCGCAAGGGAGGCAAGACCATGGCGCCCGTCGCCCGCAAGCAGCCGTTGTACGACCAGCTTGTCGACATCCTCACCGAGAAGATCGAGCACGAGTATCGTCCCGGCGACCTCATGCCCTCCGAGCGCGAGCTATCCGAGCGCTACGGTTTGTCGCGCACCACGGTGCGCCTTGCGTTGCAGGAGCTGGAGCGTCTGGGGCTTGTGATGCGCCAGCACGGGCGCGGCACCTTTGTGGCCGATCGTTCGGCGCAAACCACCAACCTCATGCAGGCCTATAGCTTCACCGATCAGATGCGTGAGATGGGCCGTGTGCCCGAGACAACCATCTTGGACTTTTCCGAGATGGAAGCCGATAAGAACATCGCCGAGCACATGGGCTGCCGGATCGGCGATAGGATTTTCCGCCTGAAGCGTCTGCGCTCGGCGGACGGCATGCCCATGATGGTAGAGCGGACCTACCTGCCTGTCCGCAAGTTCCTGTCGCTCAAGCGTCCCATGCTTGAGCACAAAGCGCTGTACAAAATTATCGAAGAGGATTTTCACGATAAGATTCGCGTGGCGGAGGAGGAGTTCTTCGCCAGCATCGCGCGCCCCGCGGATGCGCATCTACTCGGCATTGCCGAGAACGCGCCCGTGCTCGATCTGGTGCGCACCACCTACGACATGAGCAACGAGATCGTCGAGTACACGCTCTCTGTTGCCCGTGCCGATCAGTTCAAATACAAGGTCTACCACCGTAGGGCAGACTAGCGATACTTCACACCATTGGTAACCAGGGCGCCGCAGGGTGCCTGAAAACGGCGAGATAAAGGAGACATGATGTTCGAGAAGAGTCTTGAGGAGCTGCAGGAGCTGGGTGCTCACATCACCACGGCAGAGATCAAGCAGCAGCCCGATCTGTGGGAGGAGACGTATCGCATCTACGCCGACAACAAGGCAGCGATCGAGACGTTCCTGGCCGAGGCTAACGCTATGGCCGAGGGTCGCACGCAGGTCATCTTTACCGGTGCCGGCACCTCTGATTACGTGGGTGACACCGCCGCGCCGTATCTCCGCTCCGCCGGCGATACCGACACCTACGTCTTCAGCCCCATCGCCACCACCGACATCGTATCTGCGCCCCGCGATTTCCTGCGCCCCGAGGATCCCACGATTCTCGTGTCGTTCGCCCGCTCGGGTAACTCCCCGGAGAGCCTCGCTGCCGTCGAGGTTGCGCGCAAGTACGTGAAGAACATCAAGTTCCTGAACATCACCTGCGCCCCCGAGGGCAAGCTCGCCGTTGAGAGCGCCGACGACCCCGATGCGCTCACCTTGCTCATCCCGGGCGCCAACGACAAGGGCTTTGCCATGACCGGCTCCTACAGCTGCATGACGCTGCTCTCGACGCTCATCTTTGATACCGCTTCCGATGAGGACAAGCTTGCATGGGTGAAGCAGATTGCCGAGATGGGCCGCGAGGTTGTTTCCCGCGAGGACGAGATCGCCAGCTACCTGGCGGGTGACTTCAACCGCGTGACCTATCTGGGCTCCGGCTCCTATGTGGGCCTTGCCCAGGAGAGCCAGCTCAAGATTCTCGAGCTTGCCCATGGTCTCGTGGCAACCTCGTGGGACAGCTCCATGGGGTATCGCCATGGACCGAAGTCCTTCGTGGACGACAAGACGCTCGTCTTCGTCTTCGTGAACAACGATCCCTACACGCGCCAGTACGATCTCGATATCTTGAACGAGATCAACGGCGACAAGATCGCGCAGAAGACCATCGCCGTCCAGCAGGATTGCGGTCCGGTCTTCGAGGGCGAGTCGTTCACCTTCAAGGGCGCGCCTGCGCTGCCCGAGGCCTATCTGGCGCTGCCCTTCATCATGGTTGCGCAGACGATCTCGCTGCTCAACTCCGTGCGTGTGGGCAACACGCCCGATACCCCCAGCCCCACCGGTACCGTGAATCGCGTGGTGAAGGGCGTCACCATCCATCCGTTTGAGGTCTAAGACCGGCTTGCTGCAGGGCGGGACGTGCTGGCGCATGTCCCGCCCTGTGTTTGCAGCTGTCTTTGGACGCCGATTCGGGGTATGAGTTCGCTTAGGTAGGCAGCCGGTGCGCACCGGCTTCAGCTAAGGAGCAGGATATGGCTACATATGCAATCAAGGCAGATACATTTGTTCTTCCCGGGGCAACCATGCAGGGCGGCTACCTCACCATCACCGATGGCGTGTTTGGAAGCTGGACGTCCGAGGCCCCGGAGGGCATCGAGGTGAAGGACTACTCCGGCTGCATCGTGGGTCCCGGTCTTGTGGACACGCACATCCACGGCTTCCACAACCATGCCACCACCGACTGCGATCCCGATGCCATCGACGACTCGAGCGTCGCGCTTGCCAAGTCTGGTACTACGGCCTGGGTGCCCACCACATTCACCGAGTCGGTCGAGGATATCGGGCGTGCGTGCGCCGCTATTGCCGAGGCCGATGATCGCCGCGGCGAGGATTTCCGCGGTGCGCGCGTAGCAGGCATCTTCCTCGAGGGCCCGTTCTTCACCACGGCGCATGTGGGCGCGCAGAACCCCGCCTTCCTGATCGAGCCCGATGTCGATGTGTTCGATAGCTGGCAGGAGCAGGCGGGCGGCCGCATCGTGAAGAGCGCGCTTGCTGCCGAGAAGCCCGGCGCCCTCGACTACATCGCCGCGCTCGACGAGAAGGGCGTGGTGACCGCCATCGGGCACTCCGATGCTACCTACGACGAGTCGCTTGCCGCGGTGAACGCCGGCGCGACCTGCTTCGTGCACACGTATAACGGCCAGCGCGGGCTGCATCATCGCGATCCGGGCGTGACTGGGTGCGCCATGACGACGCCGTTCACCTACGCCGAGATCATCGTGGACGGCAAGCATGTGGTGCCCGCCGCCATCAAGGCGCTTGTCGATGCGAAGGGCTGGCAGCACTGCGTGCCTATCACCGATTGCCTCATCTGCGGCGGCATGCCCGAGGGCAATTACGTTTCGGGTGGCATGCCGGTCGTCATGAAGGATAACCTCTGCTTCATCCTGAAGGAAGACGGCACCACGGGCTCGATTGCTGGCTCGGTGCTCACGCTCGCTCGCGGCGTGAAGAACCTCGTGGACTGGCAGATCGCTACGGTCGATCAGGCCATCCGTATGGCCACCGAGGTCGCAGCGCGCTCGGCCCGCATCGACGACAAGGTGGGCTTCATCAAGCCCGGTCGCGCCGCTGATATGACGATCTTCAACGCCGATATGACGCTCAACGACACGTACGTGGGCGGCGTTTCGGTGAACGCATAGTCGCGTAAAGCATCAACGCATGAAAACGCGGCGGTCCGCTGAAGTGCGGGCCGCCGCGTTGCTGTTTGTGTGTGGAATGAACCTAGAACGAGCGATCGAGATCGTTGTTCAAATCCCACCATACGGCATAGGCGCCCATGGGGGAGATCTCATAGCGACGGCAGGAACCCTCGCCCAGCCAGCCGTCCATGCGCTCTTTGAAGGCATCTGCCATGTCGAGCGGCACGAACGCTTGCACCGTGCCACCAAAGCCGCCGCCGTGGATGCGGGCCGCGCCATAGCTGCCCAGTGCGCGCTGCGCCATGCCAATGACTACCATGGCGGGCTGGTAGGTGCCGCCGGTCGAGATGTTCTGCAAAAACATCGCCGAGCTGGCGCCAGATTCCTTCGTGCGCTCCAGAAATGTGCGGAAGTCGCCTGCTTTAAGCGCGCGCCACCGCTCTTTGACGAGGCGGTTCTCGCGCCAGAAGTGAATGGCACGCAGGACAGCGCGGTCGCCCAGCCGCTCGCGCAGCATGGGCACGGCATCGTCGAAGTCCTCCTCGGCCACCTCGCACAGACGCTTCTTGCCCAGCTGCTCGGCAACCATCTGCATCTCGCGGGCAACCTGGACATATTCGTAGTTGAACTGCGTGTGGTCACAGCCCACATCGATGAGGAACAGCGCGTGTCCAAACGTCTCGAAGTTGGCGTCGAGCACCTCATTGGAAGGACGGGCGGGATCTGAGAAGTCCATGAACGAAAGGCCGCCCAAGATGACCGATAGCTGGTCCATGAGGCCGCAGGGCTTGCCGAAGTAGACGTGCTCCACGCGCTGACAGAGGAACGCGAGCTCGACGGGACCGAGGTAGGGGCCGTCCCAGAGCATGCCCATGGTGCGTGCGAGCGTGGCCTCGAACGCGCCGGACGATGAAAGGCCCGCACCCGAGGGGATGGAGGTGGCGAGCGCCAGGTTAAAGCCTTGGGGCTCGCGTCCGGTCTGAAGCATCTCATGGGCAACGCCGCGCACGAAGGCGGCGGCGGTGTTGTGCTCGTCCTCACGGGGCGAGAGATCGTCAAGTTTGATCGAGACCGAGCCAAAGCCCTTGCTCGCGACATTGATAGTGTCGGTGCCGTTGAGCGCGGCGGCACCGTCGATCGAGGCATCAAGGGCGCCGGCGATGACGCAACCGCCCTCGTGATCGGTGTGATTGCCGGCAATCTCAGAACGCGCGGGTGCGTGCACGGTGAGCATGCGTGCCCCGCCGGGGTCTCCAAAGGTGTCTAAGTACAGGTCGTAGGATTCTCGTTCGGTTAGCATGCTGCTCCCTCCTGTGCTTCCCCCTCCAAGCGGGCATCTCACAGATGATTGTAGCTGCTCGCAAGATGTGTGTGCGGTGCGGGGATAAACGGTAACAGGAACCTCGGACCGGGTGCGCCCGTTAGCGCGGGCGTTTCGGGATACAATCTATCTGGGGACTCTACTCGAAACGTCATGTGTTTCTTGCCCGGCGCGTGCCGCTGGGCCGAGAGGGAGGTCATATGATTCTCACCGTTACCATGAACCCTTCGATTGACACGCGCTATGAGGTCGATCACCTGGTAATCGACGACGTGAACCGCGTGACGCCTGCCAAGACCGCGGGCGGCAAGGGGCTCAACGTCTCGCGCGTGCTCGTCCAGCTGGGCGACGACGTTATGGCGACGGGCCTTCTGGGCGGCCATGCCGGAGCGTATCTTTCCGAGCTCATGGATGCCGACAAGATTCCGCATCGCTTCACGCCCATCGCCGGCGAGGCGCGCACCTGCATTGCGCTGCTGCATGATGGCAACCAGACGGAGCTTCTGGAGAGCGGCCCTGAGATTTCGCCCGAGGAGCTCGACGCGTTTTTGAGCAACTATGCCAATCTTGTTGCGCAGGCAGATTGCGTGACCATCTCCGGTAGCCTGCCGAAGGGCGTGCCTGCGTCCACGTATGCCGCCATGGTGAAGACGGCGGTCGAAGCCGGCAAGCCGGTGCTGCTGGATACCTCGGGCGTCGCGCTTGACGAGGCACTTGCCGCCGACGTGAAGCCCACGCTCGTCAAGCCCAACCTGACCGAGATCAACGGCCTGCTGGGCACCTCGTTTACCACCGATCAGGCTTCTGAGCTGGGTGATGCCGTGGCGGCAGACCCGCGCTTCCAAGGTGTCGCGTGGGTGGTCGTCACGATGGGCGCCGCCGGTGCCGTCGCCTTCCACGGCGACAAGCGCTATCGCGTGGTCACACCCGCCATCGAGGCTGTGAACGCAACCGGCTCGGGCGACTCGACGGTCGCCGGGTTCGCCCACGCCATCGCCGCCGGCATGGACGATGCCGACGTGCTGCGCTACGGCAATGCCTGCGGCAAACTCAACGCGATGGATCCGCAGACGGGCCACCTTGCCATCGAGCACTGGGACGAGGTCTTCGACGGTATCGAGGTCGCTGAGGTGTAGCGCGCAACTCGCTCTAGAAATGCCATCTTGTTTGCACCCCCTCAGGGCATGCGCCCTGAGGGGGTGTTGTTGCGCAAGCGGATACGCGGGCATGACGTAGGCTTGCTGCATGCAGAAGGGAATGGGGGTGAGTATGCAGCGAGCACGCATGGGAAGAACAACGGGCATCGCCTTGGAAGCCCAGGGTGCGGGCTGTGCATGCCTCATTAGCGGGAGCGGTGTCGCTGTGTGCCATACGCAGCGGGTGCTCCTGCCGCGGTGCAATGCTGTTTCCGCGAAACTACTCGAGCATATCGATGGGCTTCTGCTTCGCCATGGATTATGTGCCTCGGCGTGCTGCGCTGTATGGGATGGATCCGGTCGGATCGAGCTTGCGAATGCGGGCGATACGATGGGCGTCGTCGTCGGTGCGGGCGGTACACGCTTTCTCTGCGTTCCGCGTACGGGCCCAAGGCAGAGGTTGTGGCGCTATGCCGGCTCGGGCCGTCTCACCTCGACAACCATGGAACGGTATACTGTGAACATAACGGCTGCAGACCGCTATCTCGTGCTCATGACGAGCGAGATATGGGAACGTCTTTCGATGCCCTCGATTGAGCGCATGTGCTTGGACGCGCAAACGCCCGAAGATGCGTCTGCCGCACTCGTGGCGGCGGCGCGTGCCTATCAGGGGAGAGCAAACGCGGCGGCCGTGGTGATCCGGCTGTCGTAGGGAGGCAACATGCTCGAGTCCTTGATTGTGTTGCGGGACGCGCTGTACGAATTGCCTGGCGGATTCAAGGACACGACGCGGGCGTATCGCAGCGATCGCGAGGCGGGCGGTTGCCCCACGAGCATTGAGCATGTCTCTGATGCCCAGATGTTCGTCGAGCGGGCCTTGTTCAACCGCAACTCGCTCGTAGGCGTACTGCCCGAGAACGTTTTCTCGGCACGGCTTGCCGCCAGCCCCGAGCGCCAGCTCGTGTTTCGCTGCGCCCTTGCGGAGTTTGGTGCTTCGGCGTTTCAGGGCAAGAACATCGATCTTGAGGAGCTTAGCGGCGATCGGCTGCAAAAGGCGCGTGAAAGTTACGGTAATTCGCCGCTTCGATTGAGCGAGAAAGGCGACGATAAGCTCCGGCGCGATTTCTGCCATGGATGGCCGCCCATCGATTACGACAACAAGACGGTGAAGTTGATCGCCGCGATACGCGAGAAGTACACCGACGTATTCAACGACGCCGAGCTCGATCGATTTCTGGAGCGCACAAGGCGCGACCAGGAGCGGTATCGGAACATGGCTCCCGGTGCCGATGCATTCAAGAAGATCATGCAGACCGAACGCGGCCAGGATACCTTGCTGTGGGGGCTCGATTTGTGGGACCGGTTTGAGGATGATCCCGCTTTGGGCAAGCCGCCGGTGGAGGAGCTCGTGGACCGCCTGTCCAATGCGTTTCGGCATGCGGGCTACCATGAGGCGACGGTGCGGTATTTCGAGAACACGACGCTCGAATCGTTCGACGCGTATCGCGAATCGTTCTATACCTGTAGCTCGCTTTGGAACGCACGCAAGGGTGCGATGATCTACAACGTCATTATCAGTGCGTTCTTTGGTCCGAAAAGCGCGCTCAAGAACTGCTATGCCGACGAGCTGGCGCATACCGAGATCGCGCCGTTTGTTCCGCGTGAGCTTTCGGTTGCGGGCGCGCTCGAGCGGGGGCACGGCGAGGCGCTCATTCGCCAGGTGCTTCCCGGTGATGTTGCCTACACGGTGCGTCTTATCAACCTCGATGCGCTGCCCAAGCGAGCTTCTGAGCTCATTGTGATCATCGGGCGCGAGTTTGGCGGTGAGATTCGGCCCCTGCCGGCCTCGCCGGATGTGGCTGCCGCGTTTGCCGCCTCGGCGCGTGCTATCGATGCTGAGGATAACGAGAGCTTCTATCCCACCGATTTGCCGGCCGATTCTGCGCGTCACATAGGTGTCTACGCCATCGACGGCAAGGTGTACGCCGTCGATCTCGCATCGAGCAACGGCACGATTATTCGCCGAGCAACCGGCGACGTGGTGTATCTCGGCACCCACGATCGCGAGGGCGAGGTGCCGAGCGCGCTGCTCAAACGCGGCGACCGCATCTACCTTGGCGATTCAGAGTTCGACGTGCTGTAGCGGGGTGTATCGTGGGCGCGACATCCATCAAGCTTATAGGCGAGACGGGAAGCTTCTATCGCGCCGATGCTGCGCCGGTGGTATCCTCCGAGCGCAAGGTTTTGTACCGCGGCGAGTTTGTCGATACGGCGGGCGTGCGTACCGATGCCGTGCTCACCACGTTTCGTGATGTGGCGACTGCATCCTATGCGATGGAACTTGCCTGTCTTGCACGCAACGGCGTGATCGGCGTAGGTCCGCGGTTGCTGTGCCCTTACGTAAGCCAGGGCGCTCGTACACGGGAGCTGGCGCTCGTCGAGGAGTATGCCGGCGTGTCGCTCGAGCGCGCCATCTTCGACGGCGTGCCCATCGACGCCGAACAGGGACCTGCGGCGCCGCTTGCAGCGCCCGGTACGGATATGCGCACTCGCGAGGCGCGCAAGATATGCTTCGATGTGCTCGTACAACTTGCCAATATGCATGGCAGCAGGGTGTACCATCGCGATCTGCGCGCGGCGAATGTCTGCGTCAAGCGCTACGGTCCCGCGCCGGAAGACCTGCATGCCACGATCATCGACTTCGAGCTCTCAGCCGCTGCTGCCGAGAGCCGCATTCAATATCAAAATCAACCGTACACGCAGCTCTTTCTCGGCATTCCGGCCTCAATGGGTGCGCGCATCGAACCTGCTGGCATCACGCCGCTCATGATTGATATGGCGTATTTTACGGCGCTGCAGTTTGAAGTGGCAACAGGGAGGCATATCGCCACGGCAACGCACGACGACCTTTCTCGCCTGCAAGGAGCCTGGCCGCTTTTCGCGTATGTTGCAGATGGTTCGCTGTTCACGCGCCACATCGACGCCGAGCTCGATCTTGTACCACGTGCGGAGCAGTTGGGCCTCCCGCATGTCGACGAGCAGACATTCCCCGATCCGGAGCTGCTTGCGTTTGCGCGCGATACCATTCACCACGGCGGATACCTCGATGCCTACGATCGCGCGCTGCTTGCTCGGAGCCGTCCCGAGACGATGATGTTTACCGCGATGGACGGGTTGACCAGGCAGGCGTACCAGCGTTACGTCGACCAAACGCGCACGACGGGCGCAGGCGTTGCGTTTGCCACACTCGAATCGCAGCCCGAGGCGCTCTCCGATTCCACGGCGGCGCAGGTTCGCGATATTCCGGCGAAGGTTCATGCCATCGGGTGCGCGGTCGTTGCGCTCGATGCGGCCGACCCTGCTCGTCGCGTCGAGCAGTTTGCGCCCGAGGAGATCGAGTACCTTGCATATCTCGAGCATCGACGCTGGTGCCGGGAGCGCCGCGAAGCGGGGTGGACGTATGGGCTGCACAAGGATGTGGCGCGGCGCATCAGCAACACGCTCGTGCCGTATGACGAGCTCGATGAGGCGTCGCGTGAGTACAACCGAGCCCACGTGCGCGACATTCCGCGCCTGCTGGCCCAGGCGGGTCTTGCCATCGTGCGGTAGCTGCGGCGTTGCTGCCGTTGCCCATACGGTGCTGCGGCGTGCATCGCGGGCGGTCCCCGTTGCGTTTTCGTAGCATACCCGCCTCGGTGGTCACGAAAGCAGACGTATGGGTTGTGGGGACACGTATGCATTCGTTTTGCGTGCCTATTCGGCTCTCGATGGACGTTTCCCGCCGGATTGAGACAGCACAGACCCATGTTTTATGCCCGATTGCGCTGCATGATCCATAAGAATCATGCAGCGCATGCATGCAAGCACCCATAACCCCATCGATTTGACCACGAGGTGGGTGTTGCTAGAACACCCCTCAAAATGACATGCATATTTTTCTGAAATACCTGCGGTAATAGCGGCCGATGTGCATAACGCGACACGTCAGCCGTGAGCAGCGCACGGTGCGGACGGCAGGGAGCGAGGGAAGTGCCCGCGCGTCCTTGCGCAAGCCCTTTTTCGACCATGCCCCACAATCTCAGCCAACAGGAGGCGCCAGGCGGCGCAGCCTACGAGCGCGACGGGTCGCATGGGGCGATCGGCTCGAGAGAGAAAGGATGCATCATGTCGTTGTTCAAGCAGGATCGTTTTGCTACCGAGATTCCCAACTACACGTCCGATCAGCATATGTCGGTGGTGCTTGCGATCGACACCTCGGGTTCGGTGCAGCCGTTCATTCACATCATCAACCAGAACCTCAATCGTTTCAGGGACATCATCTGCGAGGACAAGGAGGCAGAGGAGAATGTCGACGTTTGCGTGATCTCCTTTGATGATGAGGTGCACATTGTGCAGGACTGGCGCCCCATCAAGGACATGCGTCCCTCCGAGCTGCGCTGCGGCTGCCTGACCGATCTCAACGGCGCGGTCATCACGGGTATCGAGAAGATTCGCGAGCGCACCCGCTACTATCACGAAAACGAGATGATGGCTGAGAAGAAACCCTACCTCATTGTCATGACCGATGGTGCGGACACGGTTCGTGGCAACGTGGATGAGGCGGCCCAGCTGGTCAACGAGCGTATCGGGGAGGGCAAGATGAAGCTCTTCTTCCTGGGCGTTGGCGACTACGACAAGGCAACGGCGGCTCAGCTCAACCGGGCAAACGGCAAGTTCTGCTTCGAGATGAAAGACGGTGACTATGACTTCCATGAGTTCTTTGATTTTGCGGCGAACAGCGTGAAGGCTGCGAGCACGAGCGCGCCGGGGGCGACGTTGCACGTGCCCACCGCGATTGGCACGGCCGATAGCTCGGTTGCCGTGACATCGCTCGATAGCTGGCTCAATAACTAGGGAAGTGTGCGGTGCATCACCGGTCGATGTGGTCGATACGGTGGGGAAGGAGCGAGCGATGCTCTATTCATATCAGGTGAACATCGCAGGTCCCGGGCACGTCTTGCGCGATATCCCTTGCCAGGATTCATGCGCTGTCTGGTGCGATGATGCGGGCAGTATCGTCATTGCCGCCGTTGCCGACGGTCTGGGATCGGAGCGGTACTCGCAGGTGGGAAGTCAGGTGGCAGCCGAAACGTTCGTCTCGTGGTGCCGCGCGCATCTCGCTGCCTGCGAGGGAGCGCAAGCGCTCGAGGCCATGATGCGCGAGGCATATTATGCCTGCTACGACGCGGTGGCAGCGCGAGCGGCGGAGATGGGGGAGCCGGCAACCGAATTTGATTCGACGCTCTGTACGGCTATCTTCAACGGTGATGCGCTGTTCTGGGGCCAGTCGGGCGATTCCGGCTTGGTAGCGTGTTTGAACGATGGCACGTATGTGCCTGTCACCACGATGCAGCGCGACGAGCAGGGGCGCGTATTCCCTTTGTGCTTCGACGACCATTGGGAGTTTGGGCATCTGGAGGGTGTGGCGACCTGCTTGCTTGCCACCGACGGCGTGCTCGAGGGGATGCTTGCGCCGCCTGTGGTGGAGCGCTTTGCTGGGATTTCTCTTGACCGCGAGAAGTGCCATCTCTTTTTGCATCCGCAAGAGGGTGATGCAAAGCATGTGGACGAGCTGCAACAGCAGGCTGAGGCATTTTTGGCACTCTATCCGCGTGGGCTTATTGATGACGACAAGACGCTCGTGGTGATCTGCGACGATGCAGAATTTCCCGCCCGTCAGCCCGACGCGTACTATGCGGCGCCCGATTGGGACGAGATCCGGCGCAAGCGCCATGAGGCGGTCATGGCGGCGTATGCCGCAGAAGATGCCGGGGAGGCAATGGGCGAGGGCCGCTCATCGGTTGCCGAAGATGTCGGGGACAGCGAGCAGGAAATCTCAGAAGAGCCTCAACCGTTGGCGCCAACAGCCCTTGGCGACCTCGCAGAGGCAGCCGACGTGATGGCGGATGTGGTGGAAGATGCCGTGCGCGAGGCAATACCGGCGTGGAAGAGCGCTGCTCGAGCGGTTGTGCAGGCAGGGCGTGCTGTAGGCGACGGGTGCAAGCGGATGGGGAGAAGCCTCAAGGACAGTCTTCGCAGCGGAGACGAACGGTGAGTCTTGAAGGAGGGGAGACGGCGATGATGGTGTATACCGAGCATGGTGAGCGCGTGGTACTTGCAGATAAGCCGCTGGCACAGGGTGGTGAGGGTGCCATCTATAAGATGAACGGTCGGCCTCGTCTGGTGGCAAAGATCTACCTTGCCGATGCAGAAGAGCACCGCGAAAAGATAGAGGCAATGGTATCGGTGTACCCTCAGATTGCGAACAGCCAGGCGCTTGAGCATATCGCGTGGCCCATGGGGGCTTTGTATGCCGATGCGTCGGCCATGCGCTTTGTGGGGTTTGGAATGCGCTGCATGCCTCAGCATCGTAAGCTCGAGGATATGTGCGCCTACCCGGCGCCGGCGGATATCGATATGTCGCAACGTGAGAAAGTCGACTACCTTATCGAGTTGTGTCGCATGGTTAATGCGCTGCATAGCTTGGGCCAGGTAATTGGCGATTTCAATACGCGTAATGTTCTCGTGCTCGAAAACGGCTGCGTGCCCGGCATGGTGGACGCTGATTCGTTCCATGCCAGCATTGAGCATCGGGAGTATCGCTGCGAGGTGTGCATGCCTGGGTACAACGCACCCGAGCTACTGCGTGCGGTGCGCGGAACCACCTACAAGGATGCGCCCGGCGCAACCTTTACCAAGGCAACGGATCGCTTTGCGTTGGCGCTGCATATCTTTCGCCTGCTCATGAACGGCGTTCACCCGTATCATTGCGTAACACTGCCCGATAAGAACGGGTCGTATCCTGCGCCGTTGCCGGTTGATAAGCGCATCGAGCAGGGGGCAACGCCGTTTTTTGCCAATGTGCCGCATGTGAAGGTGCCGAGCTTTGCGCCGGATATCTCGGCATTTCCTGCGCACCTTACCGATTTATTCCAGCGTGCGTTTGTAGGTTCCGCCGCCGACCCCAGCGTCCGTCCCACCGCTTCTGAGTGGTGCCGCGCACTCGAGCGGTACCGGCTGGAGCTTAGATGCTGTGCTGCCGACACCCATCACTGGTACAGCAAAAGTTTGTCGAGCTGTCCGTATTGTGCGGCTGAGGCACGTGCGACGGCCAAACGCGCGAGCGCAGCGAAGGCATGTGCTGCTGCAACGCAGAAGACGGCACCGGCATCTGGTGTGGCTTCTTTAGCGAGGCAGGCGCGGCGCACGGCCGGTACCGGGCATACCTCACCTACAACGCCAGCGCCCAAGACCGCCTCGTGGATTGACACGGCCGATAAGCTCTTCTGGCCTGCGGTGGCTGCTGTTGTGATTGCCATGATCTTCGTTCCGGGCTTGGCCGATGCCGCCGCATCTGCTGCCGGTGGGCTGTTTGATGCGGTGGGCAGCGTAGCCGTGCCGCTTGTGGTGGGTGGCGTGGTGCTGTACGGCTTGCTGAGCTAATGCCGCGCTATTCGATGTGATAGCGGCGTTGCTGCTCGCGGGTAAGCTCATGTCCCTCGATGAGGCCCTGCGCATAGTCGATGAGCTCCTCGGTGGTGTAGGTGGGGAGCGTATAGGCATTGAAGCTATCGCATATGAGTACCGATTGCCCGTCCTTTGATTGCGCTTTACAACACGGAATGTACGATTCGACATCGAACGCATATGGATCGAGATTGATCGAAAGCACGAACGAAAAGCCTTCGGCATATAGATGCGCTCCATCGTCGCTCGTCCACACACGGTTTATGGAAGTGCTGTTTGGAAGCGTCGTTGTTCTGGCGATTACCGTACCGGTGTCTCCATCAAGCCATATCAACTCGCCTGTATTGGACTGCACGATTACATCGCCGCCGGGAAGGAAATCCACGTAGCTCCATGACGCCCCGTCAATGTGATATGACCATAACTCGGCGAGATTGCTATCGTAGAGGGTAATCACATCGTCTATGCCGAACATGAGGCGCTCATGTGCCTCATCTGCCAAGAAGGTCTGTTCTCTGAAGCTATCGTCGAGGCTTCTAGATATGTCCGTATCGATGATGGCTCCGGTTTGTATGTCGATAACATCGATACGGTCCGTATTGTAACCACTCCACCGCATAACGGCGTTGGTGCCCACAGGTTCGAGCTCATCAATCATAAAGATGTCCACATTTTTGTCGAATTGGATGGTGGTGCGTGAACGTTCTTTAAGTGAGGTTGCATCAAGGTGAACAAGCTGGAGGACATCTTTACGTGAATCAGTGTCAAATGTTGTATCGATATATATGAGCTCACCGTCTCGTTCAGCGAAATCTGCCAGCTGCAGCGAGATGTCCTCTACATATGGCCCGCCAGCAATCTCGCCCGTTGCTGCGTTGAGTGCGACCAGAGCGTGATTATCGAGCACCACGTAGAGCAATTCTTCATGTTCGGAGCTGAATGCGCACTCGGCGAGGATCGTTTCGGGGTCTTCGCCGGCAAGAGCGTAAAGATCCGTGAGCGATACGGTCGCCGTGATTTCGAACGTGTTGCCGTCGAAGCAGGTGATTGTGTCGGTGTCGATATCATCGAGCACCGCGCGGTACGTGCCGGATGCGCTGCGAAGCATCGTTTCACCATCGCATACCGCATGGATGCCTTCGTCAAGCGCGGTGCGCTCGGGAAGCGTCTCCTGGTCGCGATCGTAGCGATAGAGGAGGATCCTTCGTTCGTCCTTACCGGCGAGCAGACAATATACTGTGTCTTCCAAGCTGAAGAGCTTGATGCCCGTCGCGTCGGTGTCATCCTCTCCCCCATACGACGAGGGGCCCGACATGGGTTTGCTGGAGTTGGTCGCGCCGAGTGATGCGACATCGCTGAGGACAAAGGGGCTGTAGAACGTGCTGATGCGCCCGTTGCTCACATAGCCCAGGGAGACTCCTTCGGTGGCATGGTTAAAGGTCTCAACCCGGCCATCGGTTGGAATGTCGAGTATCAAGCTTCCGTCTTGGCAGGAAAGATACGAGATACGGTCGTTGTACGCCATGGGGAGGAGACGATTTCCCGCATGTTCGACGGTATGCGACAAGATGGGAAGTGTGACATCCTCGTAGCCCGATATGACGATTGCCTTAAGGTCATGGCTCCAGTTGCATGAAAGCGTTTCGAGGTCGTAGCGCTCGATGTGAAAGCAGCTGCCCGCATCGCGTTCCTCGAACGTTGCAAGGTACAGCGCATCTTCGATGCGCATGTCGGAGATCACGCCGGAATCGATGGGCTGCGTACTCCAGGTGCCTTGGGCGCAATCAAGCATGGCGACGTGTGTGCCGAGCGATTGAGCAAACGTGTTGCCGTCCTCAGAGAACGAGGCAGAGAAGGGGTCAATCGACGAGTATTTGTAATCTCCGAGTGCGGCTTCACCGGGCAGGTCCCAGGTTGTTTGCAAAGAACCGGTTGTAACGTCGATTAACGTTATCTGGACAGCTGTTGGAGAAGAGCTGTTAAAGCTCGTGACCATGACGGCGCCGCCATCTGGCGAGGGGGTGAGGCGTCGAGGATAGACGTAATTCTCTCTATCGAGATCTATTTCAACGCGAAATAAGCGCTCGCCTGTTGCTGCGTCATAGCCCTCAACGGCTCCGTCGGCGTAGGCAACAAGTGGCGTTTCGCCGGCAAATACGGGCCCACAGATCAAGGATTCCTTGTTAGAGCTTTCGATTGCGCACGTGGCAAGGCCCGTAGCCACGTCGTATACGCGAGTTGTATTGTTCCAAAATCCGACCGCATAGTACGAACCGCTGTCGCTCACGGTGATGTTGTCGTCAAGAAAGGCTGACTTCTCGTAATTCGAATACACCGGGCGCCAGTAGTTGCCGGGGTAAACCTGGCTGGCCTCTTCGAGCGCAAGGCGGGCGGACGGCGTGTACGGTCGGTCGTTATTCTCGCCGTCACCGAGAGCGTGAAGCGCCACCTGCACCGCCTGCAGGCGGTCACCCTGTTCGAGGATGGTCGACGCCTCCTCGGCAAGATACTCGCTTTCGTTTTTGAGTGCCGCGCTCAGGTTCGCCTGGATTTGCGTTTGCTGGAAAAGCGCGAACGCGCCAAAACCAGCAGCGACCACGGCTGCCGCCGTGGCTCCAACGGCGATGCGCGTGAGACGCCGTGTGCGCTCGCGCTGGCGAAGGTCGTCGTACCCGCAGCCGGCAATGGGCGCAACGAGCCGCAACACCTCGGCAGAGAAATGCTTGTAGGAGCCATCGCGCATGTCGGCGGCAAGTGGTTCGGCGGGGCGCTCGACGTACGCGTCACCTTCAGGCTCCAGTCGTGTCATGAGTAACGGTGGGAAGGAGTCTTGAGGCTCACCCTCGGCCAGCACCGGTAAGATCTTGTCGCGGCCGTGGTACGAGGCGAACAGTTCCACCTCGCGCGCCACCCAAGCGCTTGTACGCATTTCGGGGCTGCAGATCACGATAAGGTAGCGGGCGTGTTTGAGCGCGTCTTCGATGAGCGCCGGCAGCGAGTCGCTCGAATGGAGTTCGTCCTCGTCGCGGAAGCACTTGCCCAAGCGATCTCCGGCGCGATTCCCGCCAATGTCACGCGGCAGGCGACGCCCTTCGATGGCCCGCTGGATGCGCTTGGCGAGCGCGCCGTCGCGCTTGTGGTGCTTGTACGAGATGAATGCCTCGTAGGCATACTCGTCATAGTCCGGTGCGCCATCGATAGGTGCCCCGCAGCGCGGGCAGAAGTCGGCGTCGGCGATAAGGGGGCTATGGCACTTCGGGCATTCCATGGGGCCTCTTGTACGGGATCGATCGTGATGGTGTGGGTGAAAGCGCGTGCTTGCCATGGTGAGCGACTTGCTCGTGCTCCTTATCGCCATTATACGGGCGATAGGCTGAGGGTGCGCTTGCGCGGAGCGTTCGTCCACAGACGGAAACGCGGTGTGCGGCGCTTTTGTAAAGTGAAAGTGTCTGGCGAACCATTAAGGGGCCGATTTTTGCCCTCTTAATGGTTCACGAGACACTATTTGCTTACAAAGCGTGGCGCATCACGAGGCCTGCGAGGGCTGCGAGGCGCGCGCGGCTTGCGATGCCACTACCAGCTGGCAGCCGAACTCGTGTGCATCGGCCGCGATGATGCCATCAGGGTCACGGTCGACAATGAGGGTGCCCACCTGCTCGAGCGTGCCAAACCACAACAAGCCAGGCGCTTGGATCTTTGCGGCATCGAGCAGCACGAACGATTTGTTCGCACAGCTGAGGTACTGCCGCTTGAGCTCGGCCATCTCGGCATTGTTGGTCATGAGGCCGCGCCCCGGCACGTAGGATGTGGGCGTGACGAAAGCTTTATCGGGGTGGAGCATCTCGAGCATGCGCAGGGTGAGCGGACCGGTGATGTAGCGATGCCCTTTGCGGAGGCTGCCCCCCAGCAGTAGCACGTCGAGCGCAGGCGCCGAGCGGTCGATGTAGTCGGCGATGGTGAAATCGTTCGTGACCACCGTGACATCACGGCGGTCTTCAAGCGCGCGCACGAACTCGAGCGCCGTGGTACCCGAGTCAACAAGCACCGCCTCGCCGTCGTTCACGAAGCCCGCCGCCGTGCGCGCAATGGCACGTTTGGCCTCGACGTTGACGTTCACGCGGCGATCTTGAGCAGAAACGGTGAGCGTTTTGGAAAGCGAGATGGCGCCACCATGCGTGCGGCGGAGCTTGCCGAGGGCGGCGAGGGCGTCAAGGTCGCCGCGCACCGTTACGCGCGACGTGCCAAATGCCTCGGCAAGTTGCGCCACCTGCACCGAGGTGTTCTGGGCGAGCATGGCAAGGATGGTCGATCGGCGTTCTTCCGGGGTCATGGCGCCTCTACTCTCACTCGACAGCGCGGTGTTGCGTGCGATTTGAATGTGCAGTAATTATGTTGCCATTACTTTTCTAAAAAGCAAGATAACGCATTGCGTTTGCTTTTCTTTTTGCGCAAAGTGTCGAGGTGGGAGAGAGGCGGCGATGCATTGTGCCCGCATATCGCATGTCCGGATATCCACACGAAGGCGAAATGGGGGCATCGCGATGCAGGCAACCTGCGTTTGCTTGCCAATTAATAGAACCGCTTGCCGCTTGCATGCACGAAGCCGCTGCGCGGGAAACGTACAATATGAGAAGCGATACGTTCCCGGCGGGATGGCACCGGGGCAAGAAAGGAGTGGTCATGCTCGTTACCACGAAAGAGATGCTGCTGGACGCACAGAAGAACCACTATGCGGTTGGCGCCTTCAACATCGAGAACCTCGAGTTTGTGATGGCAGTGCTCGCCGCTGCCGAGGAGACGAAGTCCCCGGTGATCATGCAGACTACTCCCGGCACCGTGAAGACCGCCGGTCTCGATTACTTCTACGGCATGGTCAAGGCTGCTGCCGAGCGCGCGAGCGTGCCGGTGGCGCTGCATCTCGACCATGGTGATGGTTTCGATCGCTGCATGCAGGCGCTGCGTGTGGGCTACACCTCCGTCATGATCGACGGCTCCCACGAGACCTTTGAGGACAACATCACCCTCACCAAGTCCGTTGCCGCGGTGGGCGCTGCCATGGGCGTGCCCGTGGAGGCCGAGCTTGGCAAGGTGGGCGGCAAAGAGGACGACGGCCCGGCGGTTGAGGGCGAGAACCCCTACACCGATCCGGACGAGGCGCGCGAGTTTGTCGAGCGCACCGGCTGCACCTCGCTTGCCATTGGCGTGGGCACCGCGCACGGCGTGTACACCGAGACCCCGCACATCGAGCAGGACGTCGTGAAGGCCATCCGCGCCGCCGTCGACGTGCCGCTCGTGCTCCATGGCACCTCCGGTGTGCCCGATGAGCAGGTCGCCGAGGCCGTGAAGAACGGCATCTGCAAGGTGAACTACGCCACCGAGCTGCGTCAGGCCTACACGAAGGGCTACATGGCGTTCATGGCCGAGAACCCTACGGTCTTCGACCCCAAGAAGCCGGCGAAGCAGGGCATGGCCGAGATCACCAAGATCGTAAAGATTCGCATGGAGAACCTCGGTTCCGTGGGCCGCGCGTAGCGGCGAGCGGAGGCTCAGATCATGGATGCGCCCGGCGCACTCGACTTCTCCCGCAGCGGGGATGGCGAGGCGCCGGGCGTTTTTGGTATTGCATAGGCTGGCGTTCGAAACGAGAGGATGCGTCATGGCATACCGTGTGACGAGGGACGATAAGACCACCACCGTCGAGGGGCTTGCGCCCTACGCCGGTTACCTCATGTATCGGTCGATCATCGCAGACCGCCCAGCGGAGGACTGGACATTCGGAGAGCTTGCCGAGCATTCCGTCTTCAACGAGGTGTCTATCCTACGCGGACTCGATCGCCTCCTTGAGCTGGGGGAACAAGGGCAAGTTTGGTATCCGGTCTACACGGATGAGGCGTGCGCGCAAGATCCTGAGAAACGCGACGTGCGCTACTGGTTTTTCCCGGCGCCGCCCGAGCGCAAAGTTAAGGGCGCTCCGTTCATCATTGCCTGTGCCGGTGGTGCGTACAAGTGCGTGTGCACCATGATCGAATCGATTCCCGTTGCCGTGCGCCTGAACGAGCTGGGCTACGATGTGGTGATTCCCAACTACCGCATTGGGATGGAGCATGTCATGCCCAAGCCGCTCGAAGACGTGGCGGCGACGTATCGCGCCGCCCTGGCGCGAAAAGAGGAGCATGGTCTCGAGAGCGATGCCTATGTGGTGTGTGGCTTCTCGGCCGGCGGCAGCCTGGTGAGCGAATGGGGTGTGGCGTCGGTAGGGTATGGGCGCTACGGCGTTCCGGCGCCTCGGGCCATCTTCACGCTCTACCCGTCGCTTTCGCCCTGGCGATGCGGTCCGGCGTATATCGCGGACATCATGTTTGGGCCGGACGCAACCGAAGACGATATCGCCCCCTACGACGTGCCTGCGCACATCGATGCCAGCTATCCACCCACCTACCTGCTGTACGGCGCTCGCGACGCCTCGGTTCCGGTTGAGAATTCCATCGAGCTCGCCCGAGCGCTCGAGGAGCATGGGGTCGAGCATCGCGTCGAGGTGGCGGAGACCGCGGGGCACGGCTTTGGCGACGGGCGCGACACCGATGCCGAGGGCTGGCCGGTGCGCGCGATTCATTTCCTCGAGCAACTGGGATAACGTTTCGCCGCTGCAGTCTAAGAGAGGATTGTCATGGAACATACGCTTGCAACCGATGAGATCGAGGTCGTGCTCACCACAGATGGAGGCACGATCACCTCGCTCAAATACCATGGGCACGAGTACCTCTGGCAAAGCGATCCTAAGGTGTGGGCAGGACAGGCGCCGGTGTTGTTCCCCATTTGCGGGGCGTTGCGCAACGGGCGCGCGACGACCCTCTCGGGCAAGGCCGTCGAGCTGGCCAAGCATGGGTTCGCACGCAACGTTGCGTTTGAGTTTGCCGGCGGCGATGCCTCTCAGGCAACCATGCGGCTTACCTGGTCGCCCGATCTTCCGGGCACCTATCCGTTTCCATTCGAGTTCAACATCGTGTACCGCGTTGAGGGATCAACGCTGTTTGTGTCCTTCGAGGTCAAAAACACCGGCGAAGAGGATATGCCGTTCTTTGTGGGCGGCCACCCCGCGTTTCGCTGCCCGCTGTTTGAGGGCGAGGACTACACGGACTACAAGCTCGTCTTCGAGAAGCCGGAGCAGGACGTGCCGCGCGTCGATGGAGCAACTGGCCTGATCGACGTCGAGACACGTCGGCCCGCGCCGCAGACGGGTTTGGAGCTCCCGCTTTCGCATGAGCTCTTCGCGTCGTCCGAGACGGTGTACGACAATCTTGCCAGCCGTGCAGTCACCTTCGAGCGCGCCGACGGTGCCCACGGTGCCCGCGTGACGTTTCCCGATATGAACTATCTTGTGATCTGGAGCATGAACAACGGCAACTACGTGTGCATAGAGCCGTGGACGGGGCTGCCTACCTGCTCAGATGAAGACGATGTCCTCGAGCATAAGCGCGGTTGCATCATAGTGAAGCCGGGCGAGGTTGCGGTTCGCGGATTTGCTATTGAACTGTTTTAGCATGACGCGCTTTTCCATATCGTTTCCGCACCGCTGTGCCGTAACATAGAGACAACGCTGTTTCGGCCGCATGCCGCGGGCGCGACGCACCATGCTCTGTTGGCCTCGATGTCCAAAAGCCCTTCCAGATAATCAGGAGGAATGCATGAACAAGCGCACCAAGATCGTATGCACGATGGGACCTGCCTGCGACGACGAAGACCTGCTTCGCGAGATGATTAAGTCGGGCATGAATGTTGCCCGCTTCAACTTCAGCCATGGCAGCCATGAGGAGATGCATACGCGCATGGAGCGCGTAAAGCGCATTTCCCGCGAGCTGGGCATCCCGGTGGGTATCCTGCTCGACACCAAAGGCCCCGAGATTCGCACCGGCCTGCTTGAGGGTCACGGCAAGGTTGTGCTCGAGGAAGGCTCCACGGTCACCATCACCGCTGCTGCCACCTCCGAGGACCTGCTGGGTACCTCCGAGCACTTCTATCTCGATCACATCGAGCTTCCGCGTGAGGTGAACATCGGCGGTACGATTTTGATCGACGACGGTCTGATAGGCCTTACGGTTACCGAGGTTGATGGCCAGGACATCATCTGCACCGTGCAGAACGGCGGCGAGCTGGGCGAGCGCAAGGGCGTGAACGTGCCCAACGCTCATCTGTCGCTGCCCACCATTACCGAGCAGGACCGCAAGGACATCCTCTTTGGTATCGAGGAAGGCATCGACTTCGTTGCCGCCTCGTTCATTCGCGATCCCGAGGGCGTGCGCGAGATCCGCAGGCTGCTCGACGACAACGGTGGCGAGCACGTGGGCGTGTTCCCCAAGATTGAGTGCGCCGTGGCGGTGTATCACTTCGATGAGATCCTCAAGGTCTCCGACGGCATCATGGTTGCCCGCGGCGACCTGGGTGTCGAGGTTGCCCCCGAGGTGTGCCCCGTTATCCAGAAGGAGATCATCCAGAAGTGCAACGCTGCGTGCCGCCCGGTCATTACGGCCACGCAGATGCTCGATTCTATGATTCGCAACCCGCGCCCCACGCGTGCCGAGGTCACCGACGTCGCGAACGCCATCAACGACGGCACCGACGCCACGATGCTTTCCGGCGAGACCGCATCGGGTAAGTACCCGCTCGAGGCCGTGAAGATGATGGCGAACATCGCGCTCATCGCCGAGGCCACGATTCCCGAGCACAAGCCGTTCGATTTCGAGCAGCTCGATCCGGGCCGCAACATCATCAACGCTGCCACCGGTCTTGCGGCCGTGACCACCGCCTTCAACGTGGGCGCCAAGGCTATCCTCACGCCCACCGCAACCGGTCGCTCCGCGCGCCTGGTTTCCAACTTCCGTCCGGTGCTGCCCATCCATGCCGTGACGCCCAACGATTGGGCCGTGCGCAAGATGACGGTGTACTGGGGCGTCGAGCCCAAGCTGGGCGGCCTCGACATCAAGAACATCACCTACATCGTGCACAACGCGATGGCCGAGGCGAAGGCCTCGGGCGTGGTGAACAGCAGCGACGTCGTGGTGGTTACCGGCGGCGACCCCGAGACCTCGGTGGTGCTGCCCGACAGCCAGGTGTCCACGAACGTGGTCTATGTGGCGCAGGTGAAGTAGCGCCGCGCGCCAATACAGATGCGTATCGCAACAGAACGGGTGCGGCCAGTTGGTCGCACCCGTTTTTGCATGATGAGACGCCGTGCGTCGAGGCAGTCTTGAGCGTTACCATCGCGGCGTGCTACATTTCCTTCTTGTGCCTCGGTCGAGGCACGCATGAGAACGAATAGGCGAAGGAGGAGCTTGTGGCCGTTGACACCGAGCATGCAGATTACGTGGCGCCCGAAGATCGCGCTCCCGGAGCGCTGCGTGGCGCCGGTGCTCGTTCGCCGCTCTTCTGGAAGCTCATCCTCGTTGCCATGGCCATCATGTGGGGCTTCTCGTTCTATGTCATGAAAGACGCGCTTGACCTCGTGCCGCCTTCGATGCTTCTGACCTGCCGATTTCTTTCTTCAGCGTTCATCATGTTGGCGCTGTTCTTCCGGCGCATTCGGCGGCACCTCACGGCGCGCTACCTGGCCATTGGCCTTGTCATGGGCGTGCTCATGTGGGCAGCATACAGCATGCAGACACTGGGACTTGTCGAGACCACGGCGGGTAAAAACGCGTTTCTCACCGGCACGTACTGCATTCTCGTGCCGTTTATCAGCTACGTGCTGGCACGCGAGCCGCTCACGCGGTTCAACGTGGGTGCGGCAATCATCTGCCTGGCGGGCATCGCGCTCGTGGCGCTCGACAGCGTAAGCGTAAACATCGGTGATATCCTCACCTTGGGCGGTGCGTTGTTCTTTGCCTTCCAGATTGCGGTTGCCTCGAAGTTTGGCCGCGATATGGACGTGAACGTGCTCACGTTCTGGATGTTTCTCGCGGTGGGAGTCTTGAGTGCCTGCGCATCTGCCGCCACCGAGCCGTCGCCTGCTACGGTGCCGTGGTCGCTCTCGTTGGTGGGCGTCCTCGCATTTCTGGCGGTGTTCTGCACCTGCGTGGGGCTGCTCATGCAAAACCTCGCGCTGGCGCACGTACCCTCGTCCATCGGGTCGCTGTTGCTCTCGCTCGAGTCGCCCTCGGGTGTGTTCTTTTCTGTGGTGCTTGCCGGCGAGATGCTCTCCGGCCGGCTTATTGCGGGGTTCGCGCTCATCTTCATCTCGATCGTGTTTTCAGAGACGCACGGCGCCTTCCTGCTGCATATCGCGGAGCGCCTTGAGGGCGCTGCCCACAAGAAATAGATGACCAACCGGTTTGGTTTCTACAAAGTGAGTGTCTCAGGCGCCTTCGTGGAGGAAGCCTACTCCAGTAGACTAAAGTATTTTCTGTAAAAAAATGAATCAATCACTATCTGCTATTAGGGATTTCCAATCAACACACTCACTTCGTGCATGGCGGGACAATTCGCGTCACCAGCGGAGGCGCCCGCTTGTGGCGAATGCGCCTCGACAACGTTTTCCTCATCGCGCCAGGCGACTGTTTGCATGCAGGCTCAAGTTATCCGCGGAGCTCGCGCGCGACGGCGCCGAGCTCATCGATGCGCTGCATGTCGGTGGCCCAGCTGGTAACGAAGCGAGCGAGCAGCGCGGAGGCGTGCGGCACGGTATCGGGCGTGAGCGTATCGGGCGCCGCCTGCACCTCTGCACCGAAATCGCGGGAGAAGCGCTCCGCTTCGGCGGGTGTGGTCCAGAAGAACTGCTGGTTGCCGCCAGTTTGCTCGAGACGCGTGAAGCCGGCCTCCTCCATCTGGCGGGCAAGCTCGACCGCGCAGGCGTTGGCGTGGGCGGCGAGCTGCCAATAGCGTGCATGCCCGCTTGCGTCGCGGCCGGCAGGATCAAATGCTGCCTCAAACTGAACGCCCATGACGCGCCCCTTGGCGGTGAGCTGGCCGGCGCGCTTGGTGAGGTAGGGTAGGCGCTCGATGGTGCGGCGACCGCGTGCAGAGCGTGGGCTCACCACGAGCGCCTCGCCAAAGAGCATGCCGTTTTTCGTGCCGCCGAGGGTAAAGGCATCGGCGCGCTGCGCGATGTGCTGGATGGTGAGATCGGCGCCGTGCGCCATGATGCCGCTTGCCATGCGCGCGCCATCCACGTAGACGGCGATATCGCGCTCGTGCGCCCAATCGCAGAGCGCGTCAAACTCGGCGCGGGTGTACACATGGCCAAGCTCGCTGGTGTGCGAGAGGTACAGCATGCCGGGGCGCGTGGTTGCTGCGCCGTTTGCGCAGGCAGCGTCCCAAAGGGGCTGAGCGCCCTGCGGCGTGAGCCTGCCCAGCGCATCGTGCGTGGCAAGCAGCCGGCGGCCGTGTGCCTCGATCGCACCCGTCTCATGGATAGTGGGATGCGCATCGGCGGCGCAGATGGGGCCCTCGAACTCCTCGGTAAGGCTCGTGATGGCAAGGATGTTGGCTGGCGTGCCGCCCGGCACGAACGTCACGAACGCATCGGCCTGTGCAATCTCAGCGCGAATAAGTTCGGCAGCGCGAGCGCAATGCTCGTCCGCCCCATACCCCACGCATTGCTCGCGATTGGTGCGCATGAGCGCCTCGAGTACGGTGTCTGCCGCGCCCTCGCTGTAATCGTTGCGATACTGCTGATACATGCCTCGCTCCATTCCGGCTTGCGCCCGTGCGAACGTTGTTATCTCGGAGAAATGATACCGCGAGTGGCTGCACCACGGCGTTACCCATATAATGGGTTGCCATATGAGACGCAGGCCAAAAGCGACATCGGGAGGCTCCATGCGAGCGCAAAAGGTTAAGGGAACGCAGGATCTGTTGGGCCGCGACATGCGTGCGTGGCAGCGGATGCAGCAGATTGCTGCCGAGGTGTTTGGCCCGTATGGGTTCGAGCCGGTCGAGACGCCCGCGATCGAGCAGGTCGATGTCTTCGTCCACGGCATCGGCCAGTCCACCGATGTGGTGCGCAAGGAGATGTTCCGCGTCTTCGCCGGCGCGAATCTGGAGACCATGCTCTCCCGCGGTTCGGAAGACGGCCTCAAAGCCGGCCAGCGCCTCGCGCTTCGTCCCGAGGGCACGGCGGGTGTGGTGCGCGCGGTGGTGGAGAACAACCTCGTGCCGCAGGGTGCCACACCGGTCAAGCTCTACTATGCCGAGGCGATGTTCCGCGGCGAGCGCCCGCAGAAGGGGCGCTTGCGCCAGTTCCACCAGGTGGGTATCGAGTGGCTCGGCGCACCCGATCCGGCCGCCGATGCCGAGTGCATCATCATGCTCATGGAGTTCTACAAGCGCTTGGGCTTCGATCTCTCCAAGCTGCGCCTGCTCATCAACTCGATGGGCGATCCGGCATGCCGCCCGGCATATCGCGATCAGGTGCGCGCGTTCATCCTCGAGCACGCCGACGAGATGTGCGATGAGTGCCGCGAGCGTGCCGAGGTGAACCCGCTGCGTGCCTTCGATTGCAAAAACGAGCACTGCCACGAGATCATGCAGAACGCGCCGCTCATGCCCGATTACCTCTGCGACGCATGTCGCGATCACTACGAGCAGGTCAAGCGCTATCTCGATGAGGCGGGTATCGTCTATGTGGAGGACCCGACGCTCGTACGCGGGCTCGATTACTACACGCGCACGGTCTTCGAGGTGGAGGCGCCGGGTGCCGGCGTGGGCTCCATCGGCGGCGGTGGGCGCTACGATGGGCTGGTCGAGCTTGAAGGCGGCAAGCCCACGCCCGGTGTGGGATTTGCGGTGGGCTTTGAGCGCGCCATGCTGGCACTCGAGGCGTTTGGCGGCGAGCTTGCCGGTGCGCAGGAGCCGTGCGTGTATGTAGCGAATGCCGGCGCCGAGCTGCGCGGCAACGTGTTTACCATCACGCAGCGGCTGCGTCAGGCGGGCATCCGTACCGAGGCAGATTATCAGCATCGTTCTCTGAAGAGCCAGTTCAAGCAGGCGGACAAGCTTGGCGCCAGCCATATTATCGTGGTGGGTGGCGACGAGCTCGCGCAGGGCTCGGTGCGTCTGCGCGACATGCAAGCGCATGAGGAGCGCTTGGTGCCGCTCGGCGACATTGTCGAGACGGTGCGTGGTTGCGTGCGTGGTGAGCGCTAGCCGGTAGGCGGGGCTTGGTTTACCGAACGATAGACACCGCCTGCCGATACCGCGTTGTGGATGTCTGTAAACTTTGCTAACAACCCCATCTTGCTCGGCAGCCCTTTTATAATGGTCCCGCAAGCGACGTTCGTATCGTCGCTCGTGTACGATGCAACGAAAGGGTGGCAAGGTGGCAGACCAGAACATCTCCCGCTCCCAGGACGCGCTCGCCGATGGCGTCCTCGACCGCACACTCGCATTTGCCAAGCGCGTTGGCTCGGCGCTCAATCGCCGGCTGGGCGCATCGGACACCGATGATGCCATTACGGCCTACGCCGAGATCGATATTCCCGCCGCGCTGCGCGACAGTCTCGCGCTGTTCTTGCGCCTTGAGCGCAAAGTGCTGCAGGAGTACGATGCTGAGGTCTGCGCGCTGTTCGATCAGATCTTAAACAGCGTGATTGAGGCGAACGTGGGCGATCCGGGCACCTCAGCCGCAGGCGAGCCCGTCGATGCCGAGGGTGTGCCCACAGGCGACGAGGCCGGCGCCGGGGCATTTCGCCGCGCGGTGCAGATCATCGACTCGCTCTCGCTCGATCGCGCGCAGGTGATCGTGCGCGCGTTCACGTCGTTCTTCCACCTTGCGAACCTCTCCGAGGAGCACTATCGCGTCACCAAGCTGCGCGATCGCGAGCGTCAGGTGACCATCGACTCGCCGGTGGACGATTCCAACGAGCTTACTGTGGCATACAGCCAGCTGGTCGAGGAGGTCGGCGGCGGCCCCGCGACCCAGCTACTCTCGAATCTCGAGTTTCACCCCGTCTTTACCGCGCATCCCACCGAGGCGCGCCGTCGCGCCGTCGAGGGTAAGATCCGTCGCATCGCGCGCCTGCTCGACGAGCACGGCAGCCTGGGCGGCTCGGCCCTCATCGAAAACGAGCGCCATATGCTGCAGGAGATCGATGCGCTTGTGCGCACGAGCCCCACGGCCATCAAGAAACCCACGCCCGTCGAGGAGGCCGATACCGTCATTGGTATCTTCGACAACACGCTGTTCGATACCGTGCCGCAGGTCTACCGCCGCTTCGACGACTGGGTGCTGGGCGAGTATGCCGGCTCGGTGCCGCCCGTGTGCCCGGCGTTTTTCCATCCGGGCAGCTGGATTGGGTCGGACCGTGACGGCAACCCCAACGTTACCGCCAAGGTGTCGCGCCAGGTGGCCGCGAAGTATGCCACGCATATGATCGAGAAGCTCGAGGAGAAGTGCCGCCGTGTGGCGCGCAACCTCACGCTTGAGAGCCGCTATACGAAGCCCTCTGCCGAGTTGCTCAACCTGTGGAACCACCAGATCGAGATGAGCGAGATCTTAACGAGCCGTGCCGAGGCTATCTCGGATTCCGAGCCGCACCGCGCGGTGATGCTCGTTATGGCCGACCGTCTCGACGCCACACGCCGCCGCAACGCCGACACCATGTATCGCTCGGCCGAGGACTTCCTCGCCGATCTGCGCGTGGTGCAGCGCTCGCTTGCGCAGGCCGGTGCCGTGCGCGCCGCCTATGGCCCAGTGCAAACGCTCATCTGGCAGGTCGAGACCTTCGGCTTCCATATGGTCGAGATGGAGTTCCGTCAGCATTCGCTCGTGCACACGCGTGCGCTCAACGACATTCGCGAGCACGGGCTGCACGGCGAGCGCGGCGAGCTCGATCCCATAACGCGCGAGGTGCTCGACACGTTCCGTGCCATCGGATCCATCCAGAAGCGTTACGGCCAGAAGATGGCACGCCGTTACATCATCTCGTTTACCAAGAGCGCACAGCATGTGGCCGATGTCTACGAGCTGGCACGCCTTGCCTTCGCACACGCCGAGGACGTTCCCGCGCTCGACGTGATTCCGCTGTTCGAGCAGATTGAGGACCTCGAGGGCTGCATCTCGGTGCTCGATGAGATGCTCGAGCTCCCCGATGTCCAGCGTCGTCTCGAGGCAACCGGGCGCACGATGGAGATCATGCTCGGTTACTCGGATTCGTCGAAGGATGCTGGCCCGGTCACCGCGACGTTCGTGCTGCACGAGGCGCAGGCGAAGATTGCCCGCTGGGCCGAGGAGCACGAGATCAAGCTTGTGCTCATGCACGGCCGCGGCGGTGCCGTGGGCCGCGGCGGCGGTCCGGCGAACCGCGCGGTGCTCGCGCAGCCGGCGGGCTCGGTGCGGGAGCACTTCAAGGTGACCGAGCAGGGCGAGGTCATTTTCGCACGCTACGGCAACCCCGAGCTCGCGCAGCGTCATATCGAGACGGTCGCCGCAGCCACGCTGCTCAACTCGGCGCCTTCGGTCGAGCGTGTGAACACGAGCATGACCGAGCAGTATGCCGAGATGGCCGGCCGCTTGAGCGACGCTTCCCGTGCGGCATATCTCGATCTGTTGCACACGGAGGATTTCGCGCCGTGGTTCTCGACGGTGACCCCGCTTACCGAGGTGGGCTTGCTGCCCATTGGCAGCCGCCCGGCCAAGCGCGGCCTGGGCGCACAATCGCTCGACGATCTGCGCACCATTCCATGGGTGTTCTCGTGGTCGCAGGCGCGCATCAACCTCGCTGCGTGGTACGGCTTTGGCACCGCGTGCCAGAGCCTGGGCGATCTGGCGTTGCTGCGCCGCGCCTATCAGGAGTGGCCGCTGTTCTCCACGTTCGTCGACAATATCGAGATGTCGATCGCCAAGACCGATGGCCGCATTGCCAAGATGTACCTCTCGCTGGGCGACCGCGAGGATCTGGCACGCAAGGTGTACGACGAGATGCAGCTCACGCGCAGCTGGATGCTCGCCATTGTGGGCGAGTCGTGGCCGCTGGAGCGCCGCCATGTGCTCGGCCGCGCCGTCCGCGTGCGCAATCCCTATGTCGATGCGCTCTCCATCGCACAGGTGCGCGCGCTGCGCATCGTGCGCGATCAGCAGGACGAGCTCGCCGCCGAGGATAAGGCGAAGATCCTCTCGCTCATTCTCTCCACGGTAACCGGCGTCTCTGCGGGTCTTCAGAACACAGGGTAAAGCGGCACATGCCGTAAGCTCCCACCGGACAGCCCGGAACGGAGAGCCCCTGTCCCTCGCGCTCATGCACTGCGTGAAATCGCGCCAGGCACAGGGGCTCTCCGCTCCGGGCTGTCCTGCGTTTACGGCTGTGCACGCTAGAACAGTAAAAGGTTGCGTGATGGCGTGCTGCTGGCGGGGCTTTGGCTTGCCGACCATCGGCGATGTCGCGCTCATCGCAGCTGCCGCTGCAGCGGTGCTCGGCGGTGGCGCGGCGAGCGTGGGCTGTGCGCTCAAGCGTCGCAAGCGCCACTAAGCGCGCACAGCGTGAACGCACGAATGAATGGCTGCCGGGGTGCCCAGCGCATCCCGGCAGTTTTTTGTATTAGGATAATTCCGGGAATTCACGACATAAGGCAGCTGCGATTGCCATGGAGGTCTTCATGCAGCAAATCAAGCTCATCCTCTCCGATATCGATGACACCATCATGCCCAAGGGTGCGGCTTGCGTGTCCGAGCGCACGCGGGCGGCGTTTCATGCCGCGCTCGACGCCGGACTTGCCATAGGCCCTGCGAGCGGGCGCGGGTTCGCGCAGATTGCTCCGTTCTTCGCAGGCGATACGGCGTGCTGCGCGACGGCTATCTGCACCAACGGGCTTGAGGTGTGGAGTGCCGGCGAGCGCATCTGTCAGCAGCTGCTGCCGCGCGAGTCGCTCGAGCAGTTAATCGATGTGCTGCGCGATCTGCCGCGCGCGGGTTTGGTGTGCTTCGACGGTGCCCAGCCCATCATCTGTGCCGGCGAGTGCGACGATCTCAACGAGGTGTTTCCCGCCTACGCGCGTGTAGCGCAGCTGCACGACGGACTGCCCGATTTCTCCGTGCTCAAGGCAAATGTCTTCCAGGTAGCCGACGATGCCGGTACCGACGAGCTGGTGGCGCTGCTCAACGAGCGTGTCGAGGGGCTCGATTTCGACAAACCGATGGTGGGCTACACCAACATCATGCCGAGCGGCTGGAACAAGGGTGCAGCAGTCATGTACCTCGCGGCGCATCTGGGTGTGAGCCTCGATGAAGTGGTGGTTTTTGGCGATGCGGGCAACGACCTCACGATGTTCAACGTGGTGGAAAACGCCGTTGCCGTTGCAAATGCCACGCCAGAGGCGGCTGCTGCCGCACGCTGGCACATTGGCCGCTGCGATGAAGATGCCGTGGCTGCAACCATCGAGCAGATCGTCGCGGGCACCTGGGATCCCGTGGCTTGATGCGCCACCCGCGAGCGCTCCTGTTTGCTTCCACTTTGTAAAGACTGCCTGCGAGAGCGCGCCGCCGCTCCGCCGTACGTCGGTTTCCGCTATCCTAGATAACCGCTGCGCCTGTCGCGGCAAGCCGGCCCGCGCCGTCTACACGGGCCGACGGTCTGTACGCACGCCGCCCGTACCGGCACGGGGCGGCACAGATTAAAGGAGGATTCCGTGGCTCAGACCACCCATTCCATGCATACCCATACCGCAGGAGAGCTGCGCGCAGCAAATATTGGCGAGGAGGTCACGCTCACCGGCTGGGTGTGGCGTCGCCGCGATCATGGCGGCCTGATCTTCTGCGACCTGCGCGATCGCACCGGCATGACGCAGTGCACCTTCGACCCCGAGCACGCCGCGGGCGATGCCTTCCACACAGCTGAGACCATGCGTCCCGAGTGGCCCATTCTCGTGCACGGCACGGTTATCGCGCGCGACGCCGAGACGGTGAACCCCAAGCTTCCTACCGGCGAGATTGAGGTTCTGGCCGACCGCGTTGAGGTGCTCGGTCGCTCCAAGACCCCGCCCTTCCAGATCGAGGACGGCATCGAGACTGCGGAGGACACGCGCCTGCGCTATCGCTATCTGGACCTCCGTCGTCCCGAGATGATGGCGCGCATGCAGCTCCGTTCCGACTTCACCTTCGCTATCCGCAGTGCGCTGCACGACCGCGCCTTCATGGAGGTCGAGACGCCGGCGCTCTTCAAGTCCACGCCTGAGGGCGCGCGCGATTTCATCGTGCCCTCCCGTCTGCAGCCGGGCAGCTTCTATGCGCTGCCGCAGTCGCCGCAGCTTCTGAAGCAGCTCCTCATGGTGGGTGGCGTTGAGCGCTATTACCAGGTTGCCAAGTGCTTCCGCGACGAGGACCTCCGTGCCGACCGTCAGCCCGAGTTCACGCAGGTTGATATCGAGATGTCCTTCGTCGACCAAGACGACGTCATGAGCGAGCTCGAGGATGTGCTGGCCGCCGCGTTTGCCAAGGTGGGCGTCGAGATGCCCACGCCGCTGCGCCGCATGAGCTACTGGGACGCCATGGACACCTACGGCACCGACAAGCCCGACACGCGCTTCGGCATGCACCTCATCGACCTCACCGATGTGTTCAAGAACTCTGCGTTCAAGGTCTTCTCCGGCGCCGCCAATACCGAGGGCCATGTGGTCAAGGCGCTCAATGCCAAGGGTGCCGGCACTTGGCCGCGCGCGCAGATCGACAAGCTCGCCAAGGTGGCCGAGACCTTCGGTGCCAAGGGTCTTGCTTGGATTGCCTTCCGCGAGGACGGCTCCATGAATAGCCCCATCGTCAAGTTCTTCTCCGATGAGGAGATGGACGAGCTCCGTCGTCGCTGCGATGTTGAGCCCGGCGACCTTGTCATGTTCGCCGCAGGCCCGCGCCTTGCCTCCGACGAGATCCTGGGCGGCATGCGCTCGCACATGGCCGACGCGCTCGAGATTCCGCGTGAGGGCCATGACTTCCTGTGGGTTGTGGACTTCCCACTCTTCCACTGGGACGATGACGCCAAGCGTTACGAGGCCGAGCACCAGCCCTTCACGCAGCCGCACCTCGACGAGCTTGACCTGCTTGAGACCAATCCGCTTGCAATGGGCAGCTGCACCTACGACTTCGTCATGGACGGCTTTGAGGCCGGTGGTGGCGGTATGCGTATTCACGACTCGGCGCTCCAGCTCAAGATGCTCGAGTTCATGGGCTTCACCGAGGAGCGCGCCCGCGCCCAGTTCGGCTTCCTCATGGACGCCCTCGAGTTTGGTGCGCCTCCGATGGGCGGCTTCGCGCTTGGCCTCGACCGCGTGTGCATGCTGCTCGCAGGTTGCGATTCCATCCGCGACGTCATGGCGTTCCCCAAGACAAGCTCCGGCTCCGATCTTATGAGCGCCGCCCCCAGCGAGGTTTCGATGGCCCAGCTCAAGGAGGTCGGCCTGCGCCTTATGTAGCGCATCCGCATCATGGTTACGCTTCACCACATCATTACGTCGAGCCAAGGGCTGCATGCTCGTCCCGTAACGGCAATCTGCCGCTGCGTGCTCGATGGCTCGAGTAGCGTGGACATAGCGTGTAACGGGCATCTTGCGAGTGGCGACAACCTCGTGGGGCTCATGGCGCTTGACGCGCGGCGTGGCGATGCACTCGAGGTCTCCATCGAGGGACCCGATGAGGAGCGCGTCGCCGCCGCGCTGCGTGGTATCTTTGAAAGAGATCTATAGGGGCAACGTCTGGAAGGGACCGCCATGGATTCCATCATCAAGCTCGTTCCGGTGTTCAAGGAGAAGATCTGGGGCGGGCGTAAGCTCGATACCGAGTTTGGCTACAAGATTCCCGCAGGTCCGGTAGGGGAGTGCTGGGCAATCTCGGCACATCCCGCCGGCGATTGCACGATTGCCACCGGCGCCTATGCCGGCAACACGCTCTCCTGGCTGTGGGACGAGCATCGCGAGCTCTTCGGCGGCGTCGAGGGCGACCGCTTTCCGCTGCTCATCAAGATTATCGACGCGGCCGATGACCTCTCGATTCAGGTGCATCCGGATGACGCCTATGCCGCCGAGCATGAGAGCGGTTCGTTGGGCAAAAAAGAGTGCTGGTATGTGCTCTCTGCCGAGCCCAATCAGACCATCGTGGTGGGTCAGCGTGCACATTCCCGCGAGGAGTTTGCCCAGATGGTCGATGAGGGCCGCTGGAGCGAACTGCTCAACGAGGTGCCCATCAAGGTAGGCGACTTCTTCCAGATCGATCCCGGCTGCGTGCATGCTATCAAGGGCGGCACCGTAGTGCTCGAGACTCAGCAGTCCTCCGACGTGACCTACCGCGTGTATGACTACGACCGCAAGCAGGACGACGGTACGCTGCGCCCGCTGCATATGGCGCAGGCGCTCGATGTTATCGACTACGATGCTAAGCCGCTTGCCTCGGGCGAGCTTCCTGCCGCCGAGGGCCCGGTGCAGCGTCTCGAGTCCAACGAGTGCTATACCGTCGACCTGGTGCGCGTCGACGGTGAGCTCGGGGTGGCTACGCCACATCCCTTCACGTGCGTGAGCGTTATTTCCGGCGAGGGCACCATTTGCGGCGAACCGGTTGCCAAGGGTTCGCATCTTCTGGCGCTTGCCGCATGCGACAAGCTTGAACTTGCCGGCACCATGGAGCTCGTACTCTCCTATCTATAGTGCGCGACGCCGGGACGCCTCTCCTGTGCGTCCCTTCTGCTTTCAGCGCATAACTGCACAACGCCAATTGTCCCGGATGCTTTAAACATCCGGGACAATTGCTATGGCGGGCTCCTCCGCTCGTTTGTTCTGTACCGTTTTCCCATCACGCATATCCCAGGTGGTCACGAAGCGGGGGATATGGGTGCATGGTGCGTAGCATGATGTCGCTCGTGGTCACGAAACGAGGGATATGGGTGAAAAACGCGTAGCATCACGTCTCGGATGGTCACGAGTCGACACCTATGGGTTCGCAGGCTGTAGCATGTTGTGCAAATCGCTTCATTTGTTGCTAAAAACAGCTCCAGAAGGCGCTCATTGAGGGATGCGTAACGTCTCGACTACCCATAGGTCTCCCGTCGTGACCAGGCGAACGGGATGCCCACGCTCAAATCGCCCATACCTCCCGCCTCGTGACCATCAGGTGGTAGGTGCTACGGTGATGCAGCCCATAGGTCCCTCTTCGTGACCAAATTGCGCGGGGAGGGCGAGAGCAACGGCACCGTAGGATAGGCAAAACGTCCCGCGTATCACAAAATGTTTCCATTGGCTAATTTTCACTTCACAAAGTGCTTCGCGCGTGATAGTTTACTTAGGTGAACATGCGCGCGCGGCTTATCGCTTCGTGCGCTCCGCACGTACAATGCCTGACGCGGGAGGTGATCGATGTGAGTGAAATGCCTGGTATGCCGGCGATGCCCCTCGCGTTTGCGCGGGCGGGAGAGACCGTCACGGTGCAGCGCGTTCGCGGTGCCGAAAGCCTCAAGCATCATCTGGCGAACCTCGGGTTTGTCGAGGGGTCTCAGGTGCATGTCGTGGCAAATGCGGGCAGCAACATCATCGTCATGGTGAAGGGCGCTCGTTTGGGCTTGGATGCCAAGGTTGCCCAGCACGTCATGGCAATCTAGCATGGCTTTGTGCCGATACACGGTGCGCGAGTAGCGTGCGTGCGGATTGTCAGATGCGAAACACAAGGAAAGGGGGAAGCAATGAAGACGCTGGGAGATGTGAAGGTGGGCGATTCGTCTACTATCGTGAAGCTGCACGGAACCGGTGCGCTGCGCCGTCACCTGATGGATCTGGGCCTTATCAAGGGAACCTCGTTCAAGGTGGTCAAGGTCGCACCGCTGGGCGATCCGGTCGAGATTACCGTGCGCGGGTACGAGCTCTCCATCCGCAAGGAGGAGGCGGCGATCGTCGAGGTGGAGTAGCCTCTTTTTTTTACCGGTAGAGTTAGGCACATCTAACAAATGATACCGCACGACCAACATTTGTTAGCCAAGGTAACCTTGGATGCCTGCTCAGAACACAGACGTTTCAAAGCCAAGGAAGAAGGAATCATGGCAGCTTCGCAGCTACATGTCGCGCTTGCGGGTAATCCCAATTGCGGCAAGACGACATTATTCAACTTGCTCACCGGCCAAAACGGTTATGTGGGCAACTGGCCCGGTGTCACGGTTGAGAAAAAGGAGGCGCGGCTTTCGAGCGATGCGTCCGTTATCGTGACCGACCTTCCCGGAATCTATTCACTTTCCCCCTATAGCCCCGAGGAGGTCGTTTCGCGCGACTACCTGATGAGCGGCGAGCCTGACGTGGTCATCCAGCTGCTCGACGCAACGAACCTCGAGCGCAATCTCTATCTTGCATTGCAGGTTGTTGAATGCGGATTGCCCGTTGTCGTTGCGCTTAACATGGCGGATCTTGTCGAGAAGAACGGCGACAAGATCGACACCGATGCACTCTCGAAGCGCCTGGGTGCACCGGTCGTGATGATCTCGGCGCTCAAGAACACCGGCATCGATGAGCTGATTGCCACGGCAAAGCAGGCGGCAGGCGCGAAGAACGCGGTGCTCGAGCACAAATTCGACTCGGCCATTGAAGATGTGCTCGATAAGATCGAAGCGCTGCTGCCCGCATCGGTGCCGGCTGCCAAGCGTCGCTACTATGCTGTGAAGCTGTTCGAGCGCGATGAAGCGGCAACCAAATACGTGAATCCCACCAAAGAGGCTGCCGCGACCATCGATCAGATCATCGCGCAGTGCGAGGCGGATTGCGACGACGATGCCGAATCCATCATCGCCGGCGAGCGCTATGCGGTGATCGCACACATTATGGACGCGTGCGTGAAGAAAGCGCCGGCCAAGATGTCGGTTTCCGAGAAGATCGACCGTGTGGTCACGAACCGCATCCTGGGCCTGCCTATCTTCGTGCTCATCATGTGGGCGGTGTACTCCATCGCCACGAGCGCCGACGCGTTTGGCACCGCCGGTACCGATTGGGTGAACGATTGCCTCTTCGGTGATGGTTTTGAGCTGTTCGGTATGGCGTTCCCCTCCATCCCCGGCGCCATCGAGGGCATGCTCGCTGCCGCCGGCGCAAGCGAGCTCGTTACGAGCCTCGTACTCGACGGCATCGTGGCCGGCGTGGGCGCGGTGCTCGGCTTCATTCCGCAGATGTTCGTGCTGTTCGTCCTGCTGTCGTTCTTGGAGGACTGCGGGTATCTGGCACGCGTAGCCTTTGTCATGGACCGCGTGTTCCGTCGGTTTGGCCTGTCGGGCAAGAGCTTCATCCCCATGCTCGTGGCCACGGGCTGCGGCGTGCCCGGTGTGCTTGCCACCAAGACCATCGAGAACGAGAAAGATCGTCGCATGACGGTCATAACCACCACGTTCATTCCCTGCGGTGCCAAGCTGCCCGTTATCGCGCTGCTCATGGGTGCGCTCGTGGGCGACGGCGAGGCCGGCTGGATCAGCCCGCTGTTCTACTTCTTAGGTGTGGCCGCCGTCATCGTCTCGGGCGTCATGCTCAAGAAGACGAAGCTCTTCGCCGGGCGCCCCACGCCGTTTGTCATGGAGCTTCCCGCGTATCACTTCCCGTCGCTGCGCTCGTGGTGGCTGCACATCTGGGAGCGTGTGTCGGCCTACATCAAGAAGGCGTTCACGATTATCTTCGCCTCGACCGTCGTGGTGTGGTTCCTTATGAACTTCGGTGTGTACGAGGGTGCCTTCGGGTTCCTGCCAGAGATCACCGGTGGTCTCGAGGAGTTCACGAGCTACTCGATCCTCGCCATGATCGGTACGGCGGTGGGCTGGATCTTCATTCCGCTGGGCTTCAGCTCGTGGGAGACCACGGCCATGTCGATCAGCGGCCTGGTGGCCAAGGAGAACCTCGTGGGCATCGCCTCGACCATCCTGGCGGTGGGCGACGACACCGGTCTTTCGCCCGAGCTGTGGCAGGCGTTCGGCGGGCTGTTCCCCACGGCGGGCGCCATCGCCGCGTTCGGTGCCTTCAACCTGCTGTGCGCGCCGTGCTTTGCCGCCATGGGCACCATTCGCGCCCAGATGAACTCGGCGAAGTGGACCGCGATTGCCATTGGGTATGAGTGCGGTTTCGCATGGATCGTCGGTCTTCTCATCAACCAGTTCTACCTGCTCGCCCAAGGCGTGTTCAGCCTCTGGACCATCGTTGCCATTGCGGTTGCGGCGCTCTTGCTCTTCCAGATCTTCCGTCCCATGCCGCGCTGGGCGTGGGATGACGACCGCGCCGAGGTGAAGGCTGCTGCGGGAGCCACCGCCTAACCGGTCTTTGCGCATTCAAAGGAGCCGCCGCCCGTAGGTAGCGAGGCGGCGGCTCGCGCGGTATAACGCTTGCAAGGAGGAGCGTATGGGAATCGCCGACATCATCATCTTGGTGCTTATCGCCGCCGGCGTTATCGCCGTTATCCTGCGGGTGCGCAGAAAAGGGACGTGTGCCGATTGCGCCCAAGGGGGCACGTGCGAGCACGCCAAACACGGCAAGGGGACGTGCCCCGCTATGAAGGGCGTCGATACGGTGGCCGATGAACTCGGTCGCGGCGTGCACTGACGGCGAGGCTGCGGCTCACGCGTTCCAATGCGCGCGTATGGAGGCAAGAAACGCCTCCGCGGCAGGGGAAAACGCCTGATAGCGCTTCCATGCAATGAATATATCGGCCGAGAGGGCCGGCTCGAGGGGTCGGAACGCCAGTCCCGACCCCTCACGTGTATCGACGATGCCTTCAAGACTCACAACGATGCCCATGCCGCGCCGGGCGAGCAGCGCGGCGTTGTAAAGCAGGTTGTAGGTTGCCACCACATCGAGGTCGTCAAGGTCTCGATGAAACCAGGCGCCCATTTCACGGCTCGCTTGCTCGGAGAATATGAGCGGGCGTCCGGCGAGGTCGGCAGGCGTTACGACATCATGAGCGGCAAGTGGGTCGTCGGCGCGCATGAAGGCGCCCCAGCGGTTCTGCGCGGGGAGTTGTAGAAATTCATAGCGTGACAGATCGACGTGTCCAACGAACACGCCGAAATCGATGCGCCCTGTATCAAGGCGCTCGCTCACATTCTCGGCATTTCCACTGAATAGCGAGAAGCGCACGAGGGGATAGGCATCTACAAAGTCGGTCATGACATCGGCGAGCAGGCCCATAGCGGGTGTTTCGCCGCCGCCGATGCGCACCTCGCCGGCAAGCGCGTTCGCTGAAAGGCGAAACTCGTCTTCGGTGCGCCCCACGAGGTCCACGATCTCCTCGGCGCGTTTGCGCAGACGCATCCCGGGCTCGGTGAGCGTAATGTGGCGGCTGCCGCGTTCAAAGAGCTGGACGCCAAGATCGCGCTCGAGCTCCTGCATTTGCCGCGAGAGGGATGGTTGGGACACATGGAGTGCCGCTGCGGCTCCCGAGATGGTGCCCTCGCGGGCGATCATCAAAAAGTAACGAAGATGCCGAAGATCCATGTGGTCACCTCAGTATGCAGAATCTGCATGAAAAAATATGCGATATAGGAATTATACATAGCTGGACGACATCGCTAAGCTGATTCATGAGAGGAGGCTGGCGATGGGGGAGTTGCCGCACGACATCGAGCAGTGCCTGTGCGATTGCGCTTGCGATGGTCGCAGGGCGAATCTAGCGCGGTGCTCTTGTGAGGATGGCCGTGTTCGTGAGACCAAACGCGTGTTGCTGGGAGAACGCGCTCGCCTACTTGATGAGATGCATGCGAGCCAGCGCGGCATCGACGCCATCGATTACCTGCTCGATCGCATTGCGAACGAGATGAAGCCACAACGAAGGGAGCACATATGAACGAGCAGCGCCTTAACCTGGCCGCGGAGTGGGACAAGACGTTCCCGCAATCGGATGTGGTCGATCACGAGAAAGTGACGTTTCGCAACCGGTACGGCATCACCTTGGCGGCCGATCTCTACCGCCCACGCGGTGCTGTTGCCAACCGGGATGCAGCAGGGGCGCTTCCCGCGATCGCCGTGTGCGGGCCGTTCGGCGCGGTGAAGGAGCAGTGTGCCGGCCTGTACGCGCAGACCATGGCAGAGCGTGGTTTTCTTACGATTGCCTTCGACCCCTCGTTTACGGGCGAGTCGGGCGGTGAGCCGCGCTATATGGCGTCGCCCGATATCAATACCGAGGATTTCTTGGCTGCTATTGATTACCTTTCCTGTCGCGATGACGTTGATGCCGAGCGCGTGGGCATCATTGGCATTTGCGGATGGGGCGGCATGGCGCTCAATGCCGTCGCACTCGACCCGCGCATCAAGGCAACGGTTGCCTCAACCATATACGACATGAGTCGCATTGCCGCCAAGGGCTACTTCGATGAGGCCGATACACCCGAGGCGCGCCAGGCTCAGCGTTGCGCCTATGCCGAGCAGCGCACGCGTGACTTCGCTGCGGGTGCGTATGAGCGTGCTGGCGGTGTGGTTGACCCGCTGCCTGAGGACGCGCCCTTTTTCGTCAAGGATTACTACGACTACTACAAGACGCCGCGCGGCTACCACCCGCGCTCGCTCAACTCCAATGAGGGCTGGAACGTCATCGGTACCATGAGCTTCTTGAACCAGCCGATCCTTGCCTATGCAGGTGAGATCGAGAACGCCGTCATGGTGCTGCATGGCGACGCGGCGCACTCTTGTTATATGGGTAAAGACGCGTTCGCCCAGCTTAAAGGCAACAACAAGGAGCTTGTGCTCGTTCCGGGGGCCGTGCACACCGATCTATACGATGGTGGCGGCAAGAACGCCATCCCGTGGGACAAGATCCAGGAATTCTTCGAGAAGTATCTGGGTTAGAAGAAGGGGTCTATGAACAAGAAGATTGTCGAAAACCAGGCTTTCGACGAAGAGCGCGCCCTGTACGGCATGCACGACCTCACGGTTCACAATTGCCGCTTCGATGGGCCCGCCGACGGCGAGAGCGCCTTCAAGGAGTGCATGAACATCACCGTTGTCGGTGCCTTCATGAACCTGCGGTATCCGTTTTGGCATGACCATGGTCTCGCGCTGTGCGACGTGGAGATGACGGAGCTCTGCCGTGCCGCGCTGTGGTATAGCGGTGACGTGACGATCGAGAACAGCCGGCTGCATGGCATCAAGGCGCTACGCGAGTGCATGGATGTGCGCATGCGCGGCTGCGACATCGTCTCGCCGGAGTTTGGTTGGTCGACACGCGGTATCGAGATGGCGGATTGTACGGCGGAGAGCGAGTACTTCATGATGCGCTCGGAGCGCCTGCGCTTCCGCGACGTGCGTCTCACCGGCAAGTATTCCTTTCAGTACATCGAAGACGCCGTGTTCGAGCAGTGCACGTTCGATACGAAAGATGCCTTCTGGCACGCGAAGAACGTCGTCGTGCGAAACAGTTACGTGAAAGGCGAGTACCTCGGCTGGTACAGCGAAAACGTGACGTTTGAAAACTGCACGATCGAGGGTACGCAGCCGCTGTGCTATTGCAAGGGCCTGCGGCTCGTGAACTGCAAGATGATCGACTGCGACCTTGCGTTTGAGCGCAGCCATGTGGATGCCACGATCACCACGCCCGTCGTGAGTATCAAAAACCCGCTCGCAGGCAGCCGCATCGCAGCGCCCGCGGTAGGTGAGGTCATCCGCGACATCGAGGGTGCTACGGGTGTGGTTGAGATGGCAGAGTGATGAAATCGCCAGATTGATCGCCGGTAACTCCGCCGAAACATAGTTGTGCGAAAGTTGGATATCTGTATGGAAGCATCCCGTTGGAAGGTATCCGGCGCCGCCGGCATCGATGCGGAGGTATACCGAATGGACCAGCAGCAGAACATCGATTTCGTCATGCGCACCGTCGAGGAGCGCGGTATTCGCTTCATTCGCCTATGGTTCTGCGACGTACTCGGACGTCTCAAGAGCTTTGCGATCAGCCCCGAGGATCTCGAAGTGGCCTTCGAGGAGGGCATTGGTTTCGACGGCTCGGCAATCGAGGGCTTTACGCCGCTCGAGGAGGCCGACATGCTCGCCTTCCCCGATCCCTCGACCTTCCAGGTGCTGCCGTGGCGCCCGAAGCACAACGGTGCGGCGCGCCTGTTCTGCGACGTGTGCACGCCCGACCGCAAGCCGTTCGCGGGCGATTCGCGTGAGTGTTTGCGCCGCATGTTCTATCGCGCCGAGGAGCGCGGCTTCCTCATGAACGTGGGCGCCGAGCTCGAGTACTACTATTTCCCCAACGACCACACCCCCGAGCCCATGGACGAGGTGGGCTACTTCGACCTCACGCCGGATGACTCCGCGCGCGATCTGCGCCGCGAGACGGTGCTCATGCTCGAGAAGATGAGCATTCCAGTTGAGTACACCTTCCATTCGTCGGGCCATTCCCAGCACGGCGTATCGCTGAGACACGCCGAGGCGCTCACTGCCTCCGATGCCATCACCACCGCCAAGCATGTCATTCGCCTCGAGGCCTACGAGGCGGACATCCATGCTTCGTTCATGCCCAAGCCCATCGCCAAGGACGCGGCGAGTGCGATGATGCTGCATCAGTCGCTGTTCGATCATCAGGGCAACAACGTGTTCTACGGGGCGGACGACCCGGTGTACCACCTGTCGCCCATCGCGAAGAGCTACATGGCCGGTATCCTGGCTCACGCTCCCGAGATCTCGGCGATCACCAACCCCACGGTCAACTCGTACAAGCGCATCTTGGGAGACGAGGGCCCCACGCCCAAGGCGGCAACCTGGGGCCTGCGCAACCGCGCCGCGATGATTCGCGTGCCTATCTACAAGCCGGGCAAGCAGCTGGCGTCGCGCATCGAGCTGCGCAGTCCCGACCCCATGGCGAACCCCTATCTGGTGAACGCCGTCACGCTCGCCGCCGGTCTCGACGGTATCGAGCGCGGGCTCGAGCTACCGCCCGAGTGCACGGCGGAGACCCTGGCACTGCCCCCGCGCGAGCTCGCAGCCGCTGGCTACGCGCTTCTGCCCCGCAGCCTCGACGAGGCGCTCGACATCTTCGAGGATTCGGCGTTCATGAAAGATGCGCTGGGCGAGCACATCCACTCCTTCTTCCTGAAGAAGAAGCGCGCGGAGTGGGCAAAGTATTCGTCGACGATCACCGAGTGGGAGATCAAGCACTATCTCGCCAACTCGTAACGAGACGGCCTCGCTTGGGATATCGGCGTATGTGCGTTGATATTAAGCTTCTGAGCAGGACGGCCTTGCTATAAACTATTGAACAGTACACGCATGTGAGGAGGTGTGGCATGTCGGACAAGAATGTCTTGCTCATGGCTCGTACAACGCGCTTTCACGAATTTGCGCGCACGCTTTCCACGACGATGGGCGTCGAGGTGAGCATCGCCACCCCCGATTCTCCCGCCGCCATCCACGACTTTGACCTGCTGTTGCTTGACGCCGATGGCATTCGCAACGATCGCATCGAGCAGATTGCCAAGTGGCTCGAAGACCGCGGCAGTATCCCGATGCTGATCATTGTCGACGAGGACCAGCTGGCATCGTTCAGCATGCCCGCCCATGCCCGCGCAGATTTCGTATGCTCCTCGGCATGCCCGGCCGAGCTCGAGGTGCGCGCGCGCCGTCTCATGGGCAACGACGAAGCCTTTGCCGTCGACGACGTGCTGCACGTCGATAATATGGTCATCAACCTGGCTACCTATCAGGTATATCTGGACGACGAGCCTGTTGATCTCACCCTCATGGAGTACTCGCTGCTCTCGTTTTTGGCAACGCACCCTAATCGCGCCTACTCGCGCGAGGTGCTGCTGCACCGCGTCTGGGGCTTCGAGTACTGCGGCGGCACCCGTACGGTCGATGTGCACATCCGTCGTATCCGCTCGAAGGTGGGCCCGCAAATCGCGGCGCACATCACGA
>CALUIM010000015.1 GCA_944320725.1 uncultured Coriobacteriaceae bacterium
CAAAGACCTCGACGATGACGACCATTGACCAAAAAAGCCTGCTGGATTGCGTCGTGAATTTGCCTCCAATTGAGAAGCAGGAGACTTTTCTCGTTTTTTTGAATCAGATTAATAAACTGAGGTTTGACGTTCAACAGCAAATCGAAAAACTCGAAACGCTTAAAAAATCTTTGATGCAAGAATACTTTGGATAAAGCATGATTAAACAGCATGAAAACACTTCCGATTGCAACAGGGCTTCCCTGGATTCATGTAATCAAAATATCCCGGAAGAGCTTCTCCAGTTTTACTTGATAGGCTGTCCGTATGCTAAGTCTGATGAATCTGCCTCTTCGGCAGCCCAAGACCTCAATCTCGCAGATTATGGCTGGGAAAAGAATGCTTTAGCCAAACTCATGAGATGGATTCAAAACAAATTCATTAGCGACGACGGCGAAATACGACTGGGCTATTTTGCTTCAGATGCCGTGAACGAAACAATCAAAGCACTAGGCCTAATCGATTCCTCGCCATGCCTGTCCCACCCACGCGGCGCGCTTCAGATTAGAAACAGGGTGACAATCTCAGAAAACGGAAAGTGCACCGTAAAGCTTGGAGAGACCTATGCGACGTGCTTTTTCCGACACATTAGGAATTCCATCGCACATGGAAGCTTTTACATTAATGATATGGGTCATATCCTGCTAATTGATTCAAGTTCAAAGCCAAACACCTCCGCCGACAAGAAAAAGTATTCAGCCGCTATTGTTTCCGATCTGTCTTTTTTGTCCGCTCTTAAGCAAATTGTAGAAGCAGGTGCCGACGCATACGAGGAGCCGGAAAATAATTCGGAATATGTTAAGACCGATGCGTACCGAATCAACCTTCAGAAGGATGTCGCCTTATCAATCTCGGAGGAGGACCAGTAGACAATTTTGTCTTCTGTTTGCTCGGGTAATTTGGATTTACTGCATTTCATACAAGACTGCGAGAACCTAACTCCAAGATTTATCCCAATCTTGGACAGGAGGTACGAGCATGTATGAGACCGAAGTAATTGAGAAAATAAGAAATCTGATGTTGCCATATCTTGATAACGCGCAAATGAGACAACTATCTTGTGTACTCGATAGGGCGATAGGCGAATATGATGTACTGCCAAAGAGCTCTGGAACCGAAGCCACCCTCGGGCCGTCCAATCCCAAAATAATGGAATCCTTTCTCTCTGCAAAGCGACTTGAAGGCTGTAGCGAGAACACACTCAGATATTACAGAGCCGTACTCTCGCGCATGATCAATTCCACCAGCAAGCACGTAACCCATATGCGGACTGAGGACCTGCGTCAGTACCTCTCAGATTACGAGCTACACTCTCACTGCAGCAAGGCTAATATCGACAACATTCGTCGCATTCTCTCAAGCTTCTTCTCGTGGCTTGAGGATGAGGACTATATTCTCAAGAGCCCCATCCGCCGCATCAAGAAAATCCGCTCAACCAGAACCGTCAAGGACACCTATTCCGACGAGTCGCTTGAAAAGATGCGCGACGGAGCAAAGACGCTTAGGGATCTCGCCGTCATTGACCTTCTCGCCTCCACTGGCATGCGTGTTGGAGAGCTAGTCAGGCTCAACATCGCCGACGTTGATTTCGAGCGCCGAGAATGCGTTGTTCTTGGAAAGGGCAATAAAGAACGACCTGTTTACTTCGATGCCCGAACGAAAATCCATCTTCGAAACTACCTCAAATCAAGAACCGATAACTCCCCCGCCTTGTTTGTCTCTCTGTGCAGCCCGCATCGAAGGCTCTGCGTCGGTGCTATAGAAAGCCGGCTGAGAAAGCTTGGCAAAGAGCTGGGTATAGACCGTGTACACCCGCACAAGTTCAGGCGCACCTTGGCGACTCGTGCAATAGACAAGGGGATGCCCATCGAACAGGTGCAGCGATTGCTCGGGCATGCCAAGATTGACACCACGCTCACATATGCAATGGTTGACCAGAGCAACGTACGAGCTTCGCACAGAAAGTATATTGCGTAGCGCTAACTACCCATGGAACTGCAAGCCAAAGGAAGCAAGCCATACATGCAAAACTTACGCCATCTCCCCGCCCTTCCCATATGCTTGATGTAAACGAGAAGCCATCTCCCGACTCTTGAGGAAGACTTCTCGCAGAAGGCGTTGGACACCATGCAGAATTGGCGCCGCCGTTCCGCACAGCCGATACCGCCCCTTCGCTGAAACGGCAACGGCATTCATGTACTGGGTGTTGGGCGTCCCCGTGAATGCATCGGCTGCACCGGCACCAACTAGGTGCAGTACTCACCTACGCCAAAGCGATCACGGATTTTCTGGGAGAGCTCGCGGGCCTCTATATACCTGCCCTCATCAAAATCGGCCATACCCCTACGAACCGACTCAACTTCGGCCCGCGTTGGCACGTCTTCCCTTGGCTCAAAGTCGCTGGAGCGCATGATAATGAAGTCATCCGCGCCAACGCTAGCCCCCGTAAAGGGGCCCCGTGCGCCAGCGTGTTCCGACTCCATACAGTCGCGAATCTCTTTTGCCACAACGGGAGACATGGCCGCTCCTATCTTGGTCGTGCCGCCATTGTACCCTGAAACCATGCCGCATGGCCCATGCAGCGAAAAACAGGCGGCTAATCTCAGCCACGTTCCCCATATATCAGCAGAACAATTGAGATGTGCTCAGCATCCTAAGGCGTCGTTTTCTCGCGCATGAAGCGCTTTCGAATTGCTATCTGCTTACTATCATATGAGGTTAGGCAATTTTAACGGTAGCTTGCTTCGACACCCAAATTCACCGTTTACATTTCCGCAGGTAAACGGCATCGTGCAAACTAGGGATAGCACACTGCTGCCAGCAAGACGATTTACAATTGCCTAACCCCATATGATACTTGCGAGACAACATTTAAAACGCCGCGGAAAGCTCCGAACAACGGCGGGCCGGAAGGATGTTCTCCTTCCGGCCCACGCTTTGCTCCCTTGCAGCACGCATCGAAGCGGCGTCAGAATCCAGCCGCCCTAGTACACCGTGATACCCGCGGTACTCGCCGCGTCCAGGTTGTAGCCCACGCAGCCGTCGGCATCGGTGATGCGGCGCTTAAACGTGGTGTAGCCCGCGAACTGCATGTCGTAAATCGGCTGAATCTCATAATCCGTCACCAGATCGGCCCAGATTGTTGCCCCATCCGTAAGGCCCTTGTCGTCGTTGATGTAGCCAATCTGCTCCTCCTCGGTGATATTGCCCGAATCGTCGGTGAATACCCGGAGGTTGATAGGCTGCGGCTGCGGCTCGCCATCGATACCCAGCAGGCGGCGCGCCTCCATCTCGACCGATTTCACCACCTCGAGCACCTCTTCGTCGCTCATGCTGGCGTTGATCATCGAGAAATCGAACCGGTCAACATGGTTATAGACCGTCACATTGCCGTTGCCGTCGAACGCGAACACCGCCCACACATGCGAGTTCTTTGCGAACCTCTCGTCCACGCTAAACCAGATGCTCTTCGTGTTGAACGCCTCAAACGCGGGGATGGGCTCGACGTCCATGGGCCCTTGCACCTCAGTCGAGGTCACGGAATCAAGCTCGGTATATCCCAGCGAATCATCTTCGGTATCAAGCGCGCTCGTTGCGGAATCGGCATCCTCAACGGGAGCCTCGATGGCGACATCGGGCACACTCAGGTCATCCAAGGAGCTTGTCGTGGTACCCGCGCCTCCCGACGAGCACGCCGCCATCGAGAGCATCGCGGCCGCTGCCACCAAAACCATTGCCTTCTTCATGATGCGTCCTTTCCTAAGGCCCGCCATATGCGGGTGTGCCTTCCTGACAATTCCCAGTCTATGGACGCATCAAAAACCGCTTGCGCAATGGAGCGGCGCAGCAAGCAACGTGCGAGCTTCGCTCGGAAAGTGAAGTGCTTAGCGCTAGCCGCCCATGGATTTGTAGCAAGCTCCTGGGTAACCACACTCTCAATAGCCATCGTTTCCGATGCTTTGCCGATTTCCGCAGTTTTAATTTCCGCTGATTGGCGGATTTCCGCACTTTTTTGGACGATGCTGGCAGATTCTATGCCCCAGCACGCCGGCCTCAGCCCATGGACGCGTCGGAAACCGCTTGTACAATAAGATGGCACTAGAGTAAATGAGATCTTGGCCTTTTGCGCTCAAACATCTCGTACAAAGAGCAATCTATAATTGCTGTCGCATGAGTAACATATGCGAAGTGTGGATGATTGTACCGCGGTCGCGCTTTAGCAATGAGGACTGACGTTGTGACTATGGCATCTACCAGCGCTTTTAATGAAGCGCGTTACATGCGCCAGCGGCGTATCCGAAATAACATCCACACTTCGCATATGATTCTTGAGCAGTAACATTTTCTGCGCCCATCTTGTGGCACCTGACGTGAGAATATGGGTCCCCAGATGCACCCATGCCTCAACGTAACGTTCAGAACATCGCCGGCAAACGTGCGGATACCGTGCGGGCGGCATTGCTCGGGTATCATATGCCGGGCCGCATGCCGCCCAAAGACGGCGCGGCGCCTTTGACGCACATCAATCGCAGCACCATTGTGTGGGCACGCCGCCGCGCACCGCGCTCTTGCGGCACGCCCGCCAGAAAGGAACTTCATGAACGGAACGATTCTGCAGGGATTCTCCTGGTACCTGCCATCGGACGGCTCGCATTGGCGTCGTCTGGCAGAGCAGGCACCCACCTTTGCCTACGAGGGCATCACCGCGGTGTGGATGCCGCCCGCCTACAAGGGCGAGAAGGGTGTCGAGGACGTGGGCTACGGTGTCTACGACACCTATGACCTGGGTGAATTCGATCAAAAGGGCACCGTGGGCACCAAGTACGGTACGCGCGCGGAGTACGAGGCGGCCATCGAAGCGCTGCACGCCAACGGCATCCAGGCGCTCGCCGACATCGTGCTTAACCAGCGCCTCGGCGCCGACGGCTGCGAGGATGTCGTAGCGCAGGAGGTCTCGGGCACGAACCGCGGCGAGCTCACGGGCAACAAGCAAACCATCTCCGCCTGGACGCGCTTCACCTTCCCCGGCCGCGCCGGCACCCACTCAGATTTCACCTGGGATTGGACCTGTTTCCACGGTGTGGACTGGGACGACAGGGCCAAGCGCAAGGCCGTCTTCCTCTTTGATGGCAAGCACTGGGACGACGCCGTCGACCGCACGGAAAACGGCAACTACGACTACCTCATGGGCGCCGACGTCGACGTGAACGATCCACGCGTCTTCGACGAGCTCGTGCGCTGGGGTCAGTGGTACGCCGACACCTGCAAGCTTGACGGCTTCCGCCTCGATGCCCTCAAGCATATCGACCGCGGCTTCTACCTGCGTTGGCTCGACGCGCTGCGTAAGCACACGGGCAAGGAGCTTTTCTGCGTTGGTGAGTATTGGGGCCGCACGGTCGAGGAGCTCGACGGCTACTTGGGCCAGGAGCGCGCCATGTCTCTCTTCGACGTGCCGCTGCACTACAACCTCTACCGCGCCAGCTGCTCCAACGGCGACGTGGACCTCTCGAAGATCTTCGCCGGCACGCTCGTGGAGCGCGATCCCGCTCATGCCGTGACCTTTGCCGAGAACCACGACACGCAGCCCGGCCAGGCGTTGCAATCGTTCGTGCATACGTGGTTCAAGCCGGCCGCCTACGCGCTCATCCTGTTGCGCGAGGCGGGCTATCCGTGCGTCTTCTACGGCGACCTCTACGGCATGCCCAACGATGGCAACATCCCCGCGGTGGCCGAGCTGCCGCTGCTCATGGAGATCCGCCGCCGCTTTGCCTATGGCTGCCAGCACGACTACCTCGATGCGCCGGACGTGATCGGCTGGACGCGCGAGGGCGATGCCGAGCATGCGGGCAGCGGCGTGGCCGTGGTCCTCACCGATCGCAACGGCGGCGAGAAGCGCATGTTCGTGGGCGCGGCTCACGCCGGCGAGACGTGGAGCTGCGTGATCGGCGAGCAGGACGACGTGGTGATCGATGACGAGGGTTGGGGCACGTTCCATACCCTAGGCGGACGCCTCTCGGTGTATCTGCCGGAGAAGACGGCCGACGCCCTAGAGCACGACCGCCAGCTGCATGCCATCGTGCGCGAGATGGCAGAGGATACCGAGGAGATGCGCGCGTAGGGTCGCGTGTCCATGGAATGAATGCGGGGGAGGCAGTTCAAATCGCCTCCCCCGCTTTTTAGTCTTAACCCATCGATGCCGCACTCAAGAAAATTCGGTTTTTCGCACCGAAAATGTCATTTAGTTCAGATTCCGGAGCATATTCGAAGCGAATGCCTTCCAAAGAAAGAGGGCGAATGGGAAAGATATTGTATATATCTATTAAATATAGATATATACAACTATTTCGTAAGAATGATTGCCATGAAACGTGAGTAGCAGGCCAGCTTAGATCCCTCATTTCTCCGGAATCTGAACTAAATGACACAAATGAAGGCAAATCTGGAAAAAACTGCTCCACTCGCCCACACGGCAGCTCCTTCACTTCGGACAGACGCCCGAGCGTCCGCTGGCCGTCTGGACACTACTCGAAATAGTGGAACTTGTTCGTGGGGAATCTCAGTGCGACAACGAAGCCCTCGCCTTCATGCGAGCACGCCTCGATGCCCACGCCCATCTTGTCGCAGAGGCGCTTCACCAAATACAGCCCAATACCCGTTGCGCGCTTGTGCGTTCGTCCGTTTGAGCCGGTAAACCCTTTCTCAAACACGCGCGGAAGATCGGCGGCGCTCACGCCGCAGCCGTTGTCGGCAATCGTGAGCTCAACGCATTCGTTCGCACCACCTTGATCGACGAGCTCGCCGGTGAACGCAATGCGTGCATCGGTGGCTTTCGCATACTTCACACTGTTCTGGATGATCTGGCCCAAAACGAACTCGATCCACTTCTCGTCGGTGAACACCGTGAGGTCGAGCCCGTGACGAACGGGAGCTACATGCGCGGCAATCAGCGCCGATGCATTCGACTTGATTGAGGCATTCACCAGGTCTGCAAGCGTATAGTTCCTAATCAGGTAGTCGCGATCGAGCGCTTCGGACCGCGCATAGAACAGTGCCTGATCGATATATCCCTCGATCCGCTTCAGCTCGTCGCCTACGCTCTGCAGCCGCTCATAGGTGGCGCCATCCTCTGCACGCTCCTCAAGGTTGGCGAGCATGAGATGCGCCGCGGCGAGTGGTGACTTCGCCTCGTGCACCCAGGTTTCGATGTATTCGCGGTAGTCCTCGACCTGCCGGCGGTATTCTGCGACATCGTCGTTGGCCGATTTCGCAATAGCGCAGAGCGCATCATAGGTAAGCTCGCCTTCGGAAAACGCCGGGCGCTCGATCATCCCGGCAAGCCAGCGAGGGTGCTCGGAAGACGCGACGAGCGCATCGAGCTCCCGATAGAAACGCCTGCGACGCGCGTAATCAAGGGCAGCTGCCACGAGAGCGCCAGCGAGTGCGATGAAACCGGTAAGCACGATGACATCGCGGCCCGCGCCGGCTACCGCAAGCACAAACATGCATAGCAAGTCGGCGCCTACGAGCAGCAACGCGCTCGGAGCGACGGACTTGAAGTAATCTGCCGGGCTCATGGCTGCACCGAATAGCCCCGGCCGCGATGCGTCACCAAATACCCCGTCACGCCAATGCGCTCGAGCGTGGCACGCAGCCGGTTGATATTGACCGTGAGCGTATTGTCGTCGATGAAGGAATCGGAGTCCCAAAGATCGCGCATGATTGCCTCGCGCGACACGATTGCCGGGGCGCGGCGCATAAGCAATGCCAAGATACGCATCTCATTTTTGGTGAGCTCGACCTGCTTGCCGTGTGCGGCGGCAACGGAGCGCGCCAGATCGAGCGTAACGCCGCCATGTTCGATGACGCTTCCTGCATCGGTGCCTGCTGTACGACGCAGCAGCGCTTGGATGCGCGCGATGAGCACACGGGCGCTGTAAGGCTTGGGCACGAAGTCGTCGGCGCCGATGGTCATGCTCATCACCTCGTCGATTTCGGTGGTACGCGAGGTAAGCACGATGATGGGCACGTCCGATGTGGCGCGAATATCGCGGCAAATGAGCTGCCCGTCGGTGCCGGGCAAGGTGAGGTCGAGCAGCACGAGGTCGGGATCGATGGCGCGCACGTCATCCGCTGCGTGTTCGAATGCAGAGCAGCAGGTTGCATCGTATCCGTTGTGCTCGAGCAGCTGGAGCAACTCGTTACAGATCGCAGCATCGTCTTCGATAACGTATACGAGCGGCATGAACCCTCCTTGAGGCAAAGACCGCGTGGCATGTCTCGCACGCCGGACGCTATCCATTATGCCCCCAGCGCTCCTCGTCACAACGGCAATCGCCAAACCTTGCCGTATCGTAAGGCTGCGCGACCCGTGGCGAGGCGCTACTTTGTGGCGGCAAGCAGCTTCTGGTAGCTCTCGGCTAAAAATCCGGCAAGCGAGACGGCGGTGTCGTGTTGGTCGTCGTGCTCGGCATGCTCGCAGGGCGCCGCCACGATGACCCCGTGCTCATCGGATACGAGCAGCGGCACACCAGACGCCACCGGTGCCGTATCGGCCACGAAATCTGGGTTGAAGACCACGCGCACGCCGCGCGTCTCGGCCAGCTGACGCACGAACGTCATCGCACCGCACAGCGCCTCATCCTCGTGCGCAGCAACCACCAGCTCATCGGTGCATGCACAGCAGAGCACCTCGGGTGCAACACCGGTTGCCGCAGCCTCGCGGCGCGCATCGGCATGGCGCGCGCACAAGGCGGATGCCGAGCAATCCGGCAGCGGCTCATAGGCGCCAACAGACATCGCCGCCCGCCCCTGCTCGTCAACGACCATCATGAGCACGCCATCTGGATCGACCGAGGCGTCTTCTGCCAGCGCCCACTCGATATGCTGCTTAGCCCATGAGATCAGATTCTTAGTGAGCGGCTCGCCTTGTATGCGCCGCTGCGACAACGCGCGGATATGCCGGTTGAGCATGGGCACGTGACGCGATGCCATGCGCCAGCGACACACCAGCACGGGCTCGCCAAGCTCGAATTCTTCCGCCGCCGTCTCGGCAGCGCGCTCAACGCTATTCAGCTCGTCACGCATCGAACCCTCCGCATTCGCTAGGAAAAATGCCCGGGGCGCCGCAGCACCCCGGGCAATTCTTGCACAATCTGCTTCCGTCCGGCAACCGCACACAGCGGCACAACAACTTAGTGGCGGAAGTGGCGAGTCCCCGTGAAGATCATCGCGATGCCATGATCGTCGCACGCCTTGATTGACTCGTCGTCGCGCACCGAGCCGCCCGGCTGGATGATCGCGGTAACGCCATGCTCGGCGAGCACATCCACGTTATCACGGAAGGGGAAGAACGCGTCGGACGCCGCCACGAAGCCAGACGCCTCGACGCCCATCTCCTGGCATGCCTTCTCGGCGCGCTCGCACGCCATGAGCGCCGAGTCCACGCGATTGGGCTGGCCCGGCCCCATGCCAATGCCCATCTGGTCCTTGGCAACCAAGATGGCGTTGGACTTGACCGTCTTCACAACCTTCCAGGCAAAAAGCAGGTCGGTCATCTCCTTGTCGGTGGGCTTGCGCGTGGTGGGGCAGGTGAACTCGGTGGGGTCCTCGTCGACCGTGTCGACGCCCTGCACGAGCACGCCGCCGTCGACCGAACGCAGCTCGAACGCTGCATGGCCCTCGGCGCCACCCGTGGCCAGTACGCGCAGGTTGGTGCGCTTGGCCAAGCGCTCGAGCGCCTCGGGCGTGTAGCTCGGCGCAATGAGCACCTCGACGAACTGCTTGTTCTGGTCGGCAAAATGCTCGACCAGGCTTAGCGGCACCTCGCGATTGGCAGCAATGATACCGCCGAACGCGCTCTTGGGATCGCAGGCGAACGCGCGGTCATACGCGGTGGTTACATCGGCCGCAACGGCAGAGCCGCACGGGTTCTGGTGCTTCAAAATCACCACCGCAGGCTCTTCGAACTCGCGCACGGCGTTCCATGCCGCATCGGCATCGAGCAGGTTGTTGTACGAAAGCGGCTTGCCCTGGATCTGCTGGGCGCCCACGAGCGGGTTCGCCGAGCAGCCCATCTGGGCAAAGTCGGCACCAAACTGATAGACGGCCGCCATCTGGTGCGGGTTCTCGCCATAGCGAAGATCCTGCACCTTGGTGAGATGCAGCGTGAGCTCCTCGGGCGTCTGCTGAGCAACCGGCGCGGCGGTGTCTTCCTTGCGATCGAGATAATCGTTCAGCCACAGCGAGATCGCCGTGTCGTAGGCAGCGGTGCGCGTGTAGACCTTCGCGGCCAGACGCTTGCGCGTCGCGGGCGTGGTGCAGCCACTATGCAGACGCATCTCGTCGAGAATCTTGTCGTAGTCAGCAGGGTCGCACACCACGGTCACCGACGCGTTGTTCTTGGCGGCGGAGCGCAGCATGCTGGGGCCGCCGATGTCGATGTGCTCGATGGCGTCGGCAAAGGTGACGTCGGGGTTGGCAACGGTCTTCTCGAACTCGTAGAGGTTGACCACCACCATGTCGATGAGCTCGATGCCGTGCTCGGCAGCCTGCGCCATATGCTCCTCGGAGTCGCGACGAGCGAGCAGGGCGCCATGGACCTTGGGGTGCAGCGTCTTCACACGGCCATCCATCATCTCAGGGAATCCGGTGAAGTCCTCGATGGCACGCACGGGAACACCCGCCTCTTCGATGGCCTTGGCGGTGCCTCCCGTCGAAACGATCTCGACACCAAAGTCCTCGACCAACGCACGGGCAAAAGCGACCACACCCGTTTTATCGGTGACCGAAATCAGCGCGCGCCCAATCTTGCGTTCTGCTCCCATGTGCCCCTCCTTGTGCAACACATCCGGCTCCCCTTTGGCCGGCAAGCATGTTCTATTACTGTAACGCAACTTGCGCATGAGCCGCGCGGGGAGAACGGCGCGCAGCGCCATTGCTGCGTGAACGGCGTCGAGCTGCGCAATTGCGGTGAAAACCTGTGCGAGACGTGGGTTATTTGTGGTGCCGTTCCAACGGGAGCGATTGGGTATATTCAACAACGACTCGGATACCTATTCGCATCTCAAGGAGAAAGGTCGCCACATGGCACTCACAAACGAGGTCACCTCGGTTTTGAACGAGCAGATCAACAAGGAGCTGTATTCGGCGTATCTCTACCTCACCTTCGCCGACTATTACGAGGACCGCGGCCTCAAGGGCTTTGCCAACTGGTATGAGATCCAGGCGAAAGAGGAGATGGACCACGCCATGGCCATCCGCCGCTACCTCCTTGATAACGACTTCACACCCACGATGGAGGCCATCGCCAAGCCCGACAAGGCCTTTGAGAACGACCTGGCCCCGCTTGAGGCCGGCCTTGCGCACGAGGAGTACGTGACGAGCCTCATCCACCACTGCTACGAGGTGGCGCACGAGAAGCACGACGTCCGCACCATGAAGTTCCTTGATTGGTTTGTCTCCGAGCAGGGCGAGGAGGAGACCAACGCGCGCGACATGATCACGAACATGAAGCTCTTCGGGTGCGATCCCAAGGGTCTCTACGACCTCGACCGTGAGTACCAGGCCCGCGTCTACACCCAGATGACGGCCCTTCCCCTGTAGCCCTTTCCTGCTGGCGGGGACCTCCCCTCATCCCCTCACGCCAGCATCTATCTGCCCCCCTTTTCCTTGGAGCCCCGTCGCCGTTGGCAGCGGGGCTCCTCGCATCTATACTGAGCGGCATGACAACCATGCATGACATAACCAGCGCACCGCGCGAGACGCGTCCATCGACGCACGACGCCCCGCCTGCGGCGCGTTCTGTATCCACCGCGCCCGTGGGACGCCTTGCGCCCTCCCCTTCAGGCAGGATGCACCTTGGCAATGTCTTCGCCGCACTCGTAGCCTGGCTTTCGGCGCGCAGCGCCGGCGGCAAGCTCGTGTTGCGCGTTGAGGATCTTGACGGGCGCACGCAGAGCGGGCCCTGGACAGAGCTCATGCTCGACGATCTGCGCTGGCTGGGGCTGTATTGGGACGGCGATGTTGTCTATCAGCACGACCGCCTTGAACTCTACCAGGCAGCGCTCGGTACGCTCGAGGCGCGCGGACTCATCTATCCCTGCTTTTGCACGCGGGCGGAACTTCATGCCGCAAGCGCTCCGCACGCGAGCGACGGGACGCCCATCTATCCCGGCACCTGCCGCGACCTTACAGCCGCCGAGATAGCCGAGCGCTCGCGTCAGCGGGTCCCTGCGCTGCGCCTCAAGGTGCCGCTCGCGACTGACTCCTCAGGAATCGTCACCTATACCGACCGCGTTTTTGGCTGCCGCAGCGAAGTCCTTGCCCGCGATTGCGGCGATTTTCTGGTGCGGCGCAGCGATGGCGTCTTTGCCTACCAGCTTGCCGTGGTGGTAGACGACGCCGCCATGGGCGTCACCGAGGTTGTACGCGGACGCGATCTTCTTGGCTCGTGCGCACGGCAGATGTATCTGCAAAGTCTCCTGGGCTACCCTCACCCCGCCTATGCCCATGTGCCGCTGCTCGTTGCCTCCGACGGCCGCCGGCTTGCCAAGCGTGACCGCGATCTTGATATGGGCGAGCTGCGTGCTCGCTTCGATACGCCCGAGCAGCTGCTAGGATGGCTCGCCCATCGTAGCGGCCTCACCCCCGACAGCGCCCCGCGCAGCGCCGAGCAGCTCGCCGGCATATTCACGTGGGACGCCCTGCGCGCCCATCACAACGACATTGTCATGGCGCCACATAAGATTGGGTAAGGTTCAGACCCCACCTCGCAGGTAGCACGAACTTTAGTTGCAATGTTTGTGCAGCTCAGCGCGTTGCGCTACATGTGTCTACTTGCCACAGGGGGCCGCGAATAGAACAAATGTTGTTTCGCGAAGAAAAAACGCCGCCCGGATTGAAAAACCCGGGCGGCGGCGTGTGTAGGCTGGCGGAGAGCTGGGGATTCGAACCCCAGATTCCCTTGTGGGGAATACTCGCTTAGCAGGCGAGCACCTTCGGCCTCTCGGTCAGCTCTCCGTTAGCAGCAATACATATTAACCTACTTGCGCGGCGTGCTCAACTATCCCTGCAACATCAATGAACGCTGCACGACACCAAGCTCATCGCGCCCGAGCATGCGCCACATGTGAAAGACGCAGCGGCTCGCAAGGTAGAAAAAGCCGTTGTCGGTGAGCAGCACCGCGGCATCGGCAATCTGGTTCGTCACCTCGCGCACCGGCGGCACGGGAATGTCGGCGGCATCGAGCATGCCGCGCGCCTCGGCGAGCGAAAGCTCCTCGGTCACGCCCATCTCCGTCTGCAGGGCGCGAAGCTCATCCGCCGCCATCTCGCTGACCTCCTCGCCCCGCGGGACAAGGCGGTAGCAGGCACGCGCGAGGTCCCTGGCACCGCGGTTCCAATACGCGAACGCCATGCGGTAGAAAAGGTAGGCGATGGCATCGCGGTCGTAGGTGATGCGCAGCCCGTGCTTGCAGACCTCGATGACTTCATCGAAGCGCTCGAGACGTGCGAGCACGTTCACGAGCATAAAATGCGCCTGCATTGAGGTCGACGCCATGTCGAGCAGTTTGCGCGCCTCGGGCAGCGCGGCCTCGTAGTTGCCCGCCTGTGCAAGCATATTGCATATATCACCCTGCGCGAAAAAGAGCGCATCTGGCACGCGCGCAAAACGCACGCGGTCATCTTCCTCAAACAAGGGCAGCAGGATGCGGCCGAGATGGTTGTCGCAGAAGCGGCTGCGCAGAGGCACATCGCTCATGAGCTCCTGGGCGGCACATGAGGCTTCGATCTCACCGATCAAGGCCGTCAGCCCCGCCATAGCGCCCTGTGGATCGGCCGAGGCACGCTGGCGCAGCTCGGAGAAACGCTTCATGAGCGCATCGCCGGGCTGCTCCATAACCTCGAGCTCGGATGCGGTATCTGCCAGCAGCAGCTCGCGCAGCGCAGGCGGCAACGGACGCGTATCGTGAGCCAGTGCGCACAGGACCTCGTCGCCGTGGATGGCGGGGACCGCAGCGACCTGGCAGCTGGCAAGACGCTCGGTTGCAATGCCGTCCCGCAGCCACGACGCATCGAGCTCGTGCGCGAGCGGCGCGAGCGTTGCCATAAACGCCGAGCGCTCGAAGCGCCAGCGCACCGGGCACGCGTCCTGCTCCAGATCATGGCCCTCGACATAGCAGCACTCGATCGCAGGACTCGCCGCAAACGCCGCAGCACCAAGCACCAGCGCCATACGACCCGCGTACTCGCGCGCCACCGCATCGCGTTCCGCATCATCGATGTCGCACCATCGCCGCAGCGATCGGTCGTAGCGCGAGCCCGGCATCATGGACGTCGCAGGAAGCGTGTAGCGTATAGCCATCACGTGCTTGGCCGCATGACAGCGAAACTCATACTCCAGACGCACCACGCAGCCAAGCGATTCGCAAAGCGCGGCGAAGCGCGTTCTAATATCCCACTCTCCCCCAGGCTCGCACGTAACGCTGCCCAAGCAGGCCCACGGATTAGGAGCGGACATCTTGCTCAGCAGCGTCTCGACATAGCGCGTAACACCACACAGTGCGCGCTGGTCTATGATCGAGCAGGCGTGCTCGGTAGGCGAAGACGACGCCGGCTGCAAACCAAACCCCATGACATGCAGCACGCGACATATCCTGTTGAGCCCCGCCTCGGCACTCAGCACGCACAGCACATCCTTGCCGGAAAGCCCCGAGCGGTCGAAGTTGATATAGAAGCTCTCGATGCGCTCGATATACGCCAAGCTCAGCCCCACCTTCATCGAGATGGCACGCAGGCGCTCCAGGTCGATCTCGCGCAGCACGCGGCGTGCGAAGCGCTCGATGCCAGACGGGTTGACGTTGCCGTCGATGCGATAGAGCGCAGCGTCGATGGCATCGGGCAACGGAAGCGTTTGGAATCCCGCGAACAGCTCGACCGGCGCGTCAAGCGCATGCGACGCGAGGTCTTCCGATGGCACATCTGCGCACCCCGGCCCCTGGCTATCGTCAAACACGCAGTAGCGCAAAAACATCGATGCCATAAACAGCCGGTACGTGAGGCTGCGCTCGGTATTCCATGTCTTGGGCTCGCGCACCTCGCGCATGGTCCCCTCAATCGAGCCCCGATAGCGTCCGCGCGCTCGCATGGCAGAGCCGGCGCACTTCACAAACACCGTGCCCTCACGATCGCCGTCATCGGGCACGATGGCAAAATCGGGCTCGCCATCGGGTTCATGGGAAATGGGGCGATTCACCTGGTAGGCGCCACCCGACTCGTTGACATACGCAATGATGGAAACCTGCGAGCCCCGTTCAAACTCAACGATGTAGCACGATCCCTTGTCCGGCATGCTGCAGGCATCCCAGATCACACCGTATGTTGTATCGGATCGCTGGCCGGGAAGGGCCGGCAGGTGCTTCCTCCGGGCGAGAAACGGCAATCGAAAAGATGCGGATCCGGACATGAACGTGCCCTCCTAGCGGAACCGCACGCAGATGCCAAGCAACGACGACGGTAAGCGCGGTGATATACCCCTATTGTGCCCTGCCCGCACACGGCGCGCGGCGCGATTCTCGACGGACCCACAAACGGTCGATTCGCGGCATGAAAGGCAGGAATTCGCCGCTAAGCGGTGCGCTTGACCGTGGGCGCCAAACAAAAAAAGAGCCCCTCGGTGAGGGGCTCTTACGCTGCGAAGATGGTGCGGCATGTAGGATTCGAACCTACGACCTTTTGATTCGTAGTCAAACGCTCTATCCAGCTGAGCTAATGCCGCAGCGCAAGGGATATAATCGCACCATCAACCGCACCCGTCAAGCACTTTTTTCAAAAATGACGAAACCGTGCCGAGCGGACGCGGAACAGGCAAAGACGCTACGCGCCGATGACCTCCATGCCGCCCATGTAGGGACGCAGCACCTCCGGCACCGTAATGGTACCGTCGGCGTTCTGGTAGTTCTCCATGATGGCAGCCATGGTGCGGCCGGTTGGCAGGCCCGAGCCGTTGAGCGTATGCAGAAGACGCACGCCCTTGAAATGCTCGGGGTCGCGGTACTTGATGTTCGCGCGACGTGCCTGGAAATCGCCGCAGTTCGAGCAGCTCGAAATCTCCTTGTACGCGTTGTAGCTGGGCAGCCACACCTCGATGTCGTAGGTCTGACGTGCCGAGAAGCCCAAATCGCCCGTGCACAGGCTAATCACGCGATACGGCAGACCCAGCTGCTGCAGGATGTACTCGGCCTCGTCAACCATGCTCTCGAGCTCGTCGTCGGACTGCTCGGGCGTGGCAAATTTCACCATCTCGACCTTGGTGAACTGATGCTGGCGAATGATGCCGCGCGTGTCGCGTCCAGCGCTGCCGGCCTCCTCGCGGAAGCACGGCGTACCGGCGGTATAGCGCAGCGGCAGCTCGGCGGCGTCGATGACCTCGCCGGCATGCAGGTTGGTGAGCGCGACCTCCGCCGTAGGAATGAGGAACTGGTCCTCGCCCGTGTGATAGGCATCATCCTCGAATTTGGGGAGCTGACCCGTGCCGTACATGATCTCGCGGTTCACGATCACCGGCGGGATGAACTCCTTGAAGCCACGGGAGATGTGCGTGTTCAGGAAGAAGTTCTGCAGAGCGCGGTCGAGCGCGGCACCGGCGCCGGCAAGCACGGTGAAGCGCGCGCCAGAGAGCTTGGCTCCGCGATCGAAGTCGAGGATGCCCAGGTCGGTGCCCAAATCCCAATGCGCCTTGGGCTCGAAGCCCTCGGCGGCGAAATCGCGCGGCACACCCCAGCGACGACGCTCGGGGTTCTCGCTCTCATCCTTGCCAACGGGCGTCGCCTCGCAGGGAATGTTGGGCAGATGCGCCATGAAATCGTTGAGCTCGGCCTCCAGGGCGCTGCGGCGCTCGGCGAGCGCGTCGATGTGCTCGTTGACCTCGCGCACCGCCTGCTTGGCCGCCTCGGCCTCATCACGCTTGCCCTCGCGCATGAGCGCGCCGATCTTTTTCGATTCGGCGTTGCGCGTGGCCTGCAGCTCCTCGACCTTGGTGATGACGGCACGGCGCTCGCCATCGAGCTCGAAGAAGTGCTCTCGATCCCACGACGTCTGGCGGTTCGCCATCGCGGCATCGACCGCGTCGGGGTTTTCACGAACAAATTTGATGTCGAGCATGATCCCTCCGGTTGTTATCTCGACGCATAGGTACCTCGCAAAGGCTTTACGGGAAAAGCCTGCTTCGCCAGTATATACTTATACCGATATTGGCACCCCCGAGAAGGCGAGAAGCCGTTCCATGGAATCGATTTTTAGCTTTTTATTTGAAACCCGCGCCGGCCTTGCAGTCCTGTTCTTCGGCGGCATCATCATCGTGGCCATCGCCGCGTTCGTGCTCGAGAAGCGCACGCACAAGATCTACGTCGACCGCGGGCCTGCCTCGGACGATGAGGATGGCTGGACCCTGTAGACATGCACGCTCCTGCAAGGTAGGTGAGGCACATGAGCTCGAAGCGGCGCTTCAATACGAACGACTTCGACACCAACATCGATCCGTTCAACGCCCCCAATCCCATCATGCCTGGCGGCGAGCCTGATTTCTTGCAGCAAGAAACGCGCGATGTCGACGGTATCGAACGCGTCGTCTTGCGCAACGAGCGCAAAGAGCCGGGGCACTTCGCGCACCGCGCGCGCCTGCCTTGGAAGCGCCAGCAGCGCAATGCCTCACCGGTGCGAAGCGAATCTGACGAGCCGTCCTCGCACGCCCGCACAGCACCCGACGCCGCCCCCACCAGGCGGCGGCCCGCACCCCCGCGCCGCTCGAATGAAGCCGGCGACACGCGGGGTAGCAAGCGCAAGCGTGGCTGCGGCTGCCTTGCCTTTTTGTTGGCCATGATGATCATAAGCTCGCTCGGCGGTGTGATCGCCAGCTGCAGCGACTCACTCGAAGCGGGTTTTGAGGACAGCTGGTCGTCGGATGACACGTGGTCCGAGAGCTCCGACGGCTTTGTGAACGATGAGGAATACTACGACTACGACGTTGCCTACCAGCTGGAAGAAGACTTCGAAGACCTCTGCCAAGATGAGACGCGCGATATCATCGACGCCATGGCAGCAGGCGATGCAACGTATGCCGACCTCGTGGTGAGCGGCTTTACCGAGAGCCTCGACGTCTACCTGGGCATCTCCCCCGCCGATGCCGGTATCGACACGGCAGCTATCGCCCAGCAGATACTTGCCTCGGTTGACTACGATCTTGAAAGCGCCTATGCCTACACATACGCCTCGGAAGATGGCTACGACCTCACCTGCACCGTCTACCTCGACTTCTCGATGATTGATGTCCGCGATCTCGCCTACGGGCTCTCCACGTTCGTCAGCGAGCACGACGATCTCGACCAGGCCATCTACAACGGGACGCTCACCGAGGAGGACAAGCAGCTCCTGCGCGATGAGCTTGCGCGGCTCATGAACACCCCCGAAACATATGAGACGTTCACTTATATCGATTACGTGGGCGCCGCCGCACTCGATGGCACCGAGCTTACGATCACCGACGGCATTGATGGCTGGATCGACGAGTTCTCGATCGTCGTGGGCAATTCGGCATCCTAAGACGCGCTACGAGCGCGCCACGTTGCTCGCAGCAAGCGCATGGTTGACCGCACGCGCAAGCGCGCAGGCGGCAATGAGCTTGACGATGTCGGGCACCACGAAGGGCAGCACCGCGACGGCGAGCGCGGCGGGAAGCTCCATGCCGCCCATGAACATAATCTGCAGCGTGCCCAGCGCATACGAAATGAGCAGCAGCGCGGCGCAGCCAAGCCCCGCAGCAGCCGCGCGTGGCATGCGCGAGATGCCCATGATGGTCGCAGCGGGCACCATGCCTACGAGAAAGCCCCACAAAAACCCGCCCGTAGGGCCAGCGAGCACACCGATGCCGCCCTGAAAGCCCGAAAACACCGGAAGTCCAATCGCCCCCAGCACAAGATACGCCGCCACCGTGAAGACGGCCTCGCGACGCCCTAGTACCTGCGGCACGAGCGCCACGGCGGGCGTTTGTAGCGTGAACGGAACCGGACCGAAGGGAATGGTGACCCATGCGCTGCAGGCAAGCAACGCGCAACACAGGCCACATTGAGCAATAGAACGCGAGGTCATCGTAGGTATCTCCGTCCTTCTTTCGCCATTCGCTACTGTGGAGTCCCTATGACGATAGCAGGCTTTCGCCGTATTTCCGAGATACACGTCTGAGCAATTTGCTACCGTACCAGAAGTATTGACGCTTATTGAAATATCGTCAATAATAAACGGTATCATATCTGAAGGGGGTGCGCTCGTGGCGTTCAGCATCACAGGAACCGCATCGGCGCTTCCGGAGCGCTCCGTCACCAACGACGAGCTTTCAACGTTTCTCGACACCTCGGACGAGTGGATCTTCCCGCGCACCGGCATCAAGTCGCGTCGCGTGGTGACCAGCGAATCGCTCGACGAGCTTGCTTCCCGCGCCGCACGCGCGGCGCTCGAGGACGCCGGCATCACGGCCGCCGATCTAAGCCTCATCATCTGCACCACCACCACGGGCGATCATCTGGTCCCAGCAGAGGCCTGCGCCATCGCCGCCGCGATTGGCGCGACATGCCCGGCGTATGACATCTCCGCTGCCTGCGCGGGCTTTGTCTTTGCGCTCGATATCGCCGACGGCTGGTTTGCACGCGGGCGCGGCAAGCACGTGCTGATTGTCTCGGCAGAAGAGATGACCCGTCTGGTTGACTGGACCGACCGTGCCACCTGCGTGCTGTTTGGCGACGGCGCCGCAGCGGCTGTACTCGAGGCCGGCGGCGCAAGCCCGCTGTACCTCAACCTTACCTGCGATCCGCAGGTTGACGTCCTTGAGGTCCCCGGCATTGCCGGCTCCTCCCCGTTCAAGCAGCGCGACGATGAAGCGCGCGCCAACGTCCTCAGCATGCAGGGCCGCCGCGTCTTCAAATTTGGCGTGAGCACGATTTGCGATTCTGTGCACGCCATGTGCGACGCCTGCAACATCACACCCGCCGATATCGATCACTTCGTATTCCACCAGGCCAACGAGCGCATCCTTGCCGCTGCAACCACGCGGCTGGGCGTTGAGAACGATCGCGTGGTGCGCCTCATCGAGCACACCGGCAACATCTCGAGCGCCTGCATCCCGCTCGCGCTCGACGAACTCGCCCGCTCGGGCAAGCTCGCATCCGGCCAACTCGTAGCCCTTGTGGGCTTTGGCGCCGGCCTCGACACCGGCGCATGCCTGCTGCGCTGGGCCTAACACACGTCGATAAAGCGCATCCGGCGCTTTGTATATCGAGATAAAGGAGAACATCATGGCAGAATCCACCTTCGATCGCGTTTGCAACATCATCCGTGAGAACGGCGGCACCTCCGACGTCGAGCTGACGCCCGAGACCACGCTTGCCGACGCCGGTCTCGACAGCCTCGCTTCCGTTGAGGCCGTCATCGCCTGCGAGGACGAGTTCGACATCGAGATCGACACCGACGCCAACCCCACCACCGTGGGCGAGGTCGTTGAGCTCGTCGAGTCCCTCATGGAGAACTAATCATGCTGCGTTCCGAGATTTGCGACATCTTGGGCATTGAGAAGCCCGTCTTCCAGGGCGGCATGGCATGGATCGCCGATGCCAGCCTTGCCTCGGCTGTGTCCGAGGCGGGCGGGCTTGGCATCATCGCCGCCATGAACGCCAACGCCGACTGGCTGCGCGACCAGATCCATGAACTCAGGAGCAAGACGGACAAGCCGTTCGGCGTCAACGTGATGCTCATGAGCCCGTTTGCCGACGAGGTTGCCCAGGTGGTCATCGAGGAGCAGGTTCCCGTTGTGGTAACGGGCGCCGGTAACCCCTCGAAGTACATGAAGGCCTGGCGCGAGGCCGGCATCAAGGTCATCCCTGTGGTGGCCTCGGTGGGCCTTGCCCGCATCCTCGAGCGCGCCGGCGCTACCGCCGTCGTTGCCGAGGGTGGCGAATCCGGCGGACACGTGGGCGAGGCTTCGACCATGGCACTCGTCCCGCAGGTTGTCGATGCGTTGCACATCCCCGTTATCGCCGCCGGCGGCATTGCCGATGGTCGTGGTGTCGCCGCAGCATTCATGCTCGGCGCCCAAGGTGTCCAGGTGGGCACCCGCTTCCTCGTGGCCGAGGAGTGCACCGTCTCCGAGGAGTACAAGGAGCGCGTCCTCAAGGCCAAGGACATCTCGACCATCGTCACCGGTCGCCGTACCGGCCACGCTGTCCGCTGCCTCAAGACCCCCTTCACCACCACGTTCGCCAAGAAGGAGAGCGCGGGTGCGCCGATCGAGGAACTCGAGCAGATGGGCGCCGGCGCGCTGCGCAAGGCCGCCAAAGACGGCAACTACGACGAGGGCTCGTTCATGTGCGGCCAGATTGCCGGCCTGGTCTCCAAGCGCCAGACGGCGCGCGAGATCGTCGACGATTTGGTGAGCGGCGCGCAGAAGCTGCTTTCGGAGGCGAGCTCATGGGTCGCGTAGCGCTGCTGTTTGCCGGCCAGGGTGCCCAGCACCCTGGCATGGGCGTCGACATGATGGAGCGCGAAGACGCCGCCCGCGCCGTCTTCGAGATGGCCGATACCGTGCGCCCCGGCGTGAGCGAGCTTGTGCGTTCGGCCACCGCCGAAGAGCTTGCCCAGACGAGCGTAACGCAGCCCACGGTCTTTGCCGTGGACCTGGCGTGCGCCCGCGCCCTTGCAGCGCACGGCGTTGCGCCCGCGGCTGTTGCCGGCTTCTCGCTTGGCGAGGTTGCCGCGCTCACCTTTGCCGGTGCTCTCACCGACGAGGAGGGCATGAAGCTCGTGTGCCATCGCGCCGAGCTCATGGCAGATGCTGCCGCGAAGCACCCCGGTGAGATGCGCGCCGTCATGAAGCTCGCGCCTGAAGAGGTCGAGCAGCTTGCCGCGCAGGCAGGCGACGCATGGCCGGTGAACTACAACAGTCCCAAGCAGACTGTTGTGGCCGGCACGCCCGAGGCCCTCTCCAAGCTCGATGGCCTCGTCAAGGCCGCGCGCGGCCGCTCGATGCGCGTCGCGGTGTCCGGCGCCTTCCATAGCCCCTTCATGGCCGAGGCCACCGAGGGCCTTACCGCCTACCTCACGCAGACAGGCGGCCTCAACGAACCGGAGATCCCGGTGTACGCCAACCTCAACGCTGCGCCCTATCCCGCGGGTAGCAGCAATGAGGCGCGCACGGCGCGCGCCGACATCCTTGCCGCCCAGGCATCGCATCCGGTGCGCTGGGTCGATACGCTGCAGGCGCTCGCCGATGCCGGCATCGACACCTTCATCGAGGTTGGCCCCGGAAAAACGCTGACGGGTTTGGTGAAGCGCACGCTCGAGGGCGCCCATGCGCTCTCGTGTGAGACCGTCGAAGATCTCGACGCGGTGCTCGCCGCCCTCGCCGAGACGCCCGCCGAGGAGGCCTAAGTTTATGGCAGATCAACCTACGCAGGAACGCCGCTGCGCGCTGGTAACCGGCGGATCGCGCGGCATTGGCCGTGCCATCTCGATTGCGCTCGCACGCGCGGGCTTCGACATCGCCATCGTGTATGCCGGCAACGACGAGGCGGCGAACGAGACTGCCGAGGCTGTGCGCGCACAAGGCGCCACAGCACGCACCTATCGCTGCGACGTGAGCTCCGCTGAAGAGGCCACCGCCATCGTTAACCAGGTGCTCGCCGATTTTGGCAGCGTATGGGCACTCGTGAACAACGCGGGCATCACCCGCGACGGCCTCGTTGCACGCATGAAGGAAGACGACTTCGACCGCGTGATCGACGTCAACCTCAAGGGCACCTACAACATGGTCCGCGCGCTCACGCGCACCTTCATGCGCCAGCGCGGCGGCCGCATCATCAACATGAGCTCGATTGTGGGCGTGCACGGCAATGCCGGCCAGGTGAACTACGCCGCCTCCAAGGCAGGCATCATCGGCCTCACGAAGTCGATCGCCCAGGAGCTGGCAAGCCGCAACGTAACGGCTAACGTCGTTGCACCCGGTTTTGTTGAAACCGACATGACCGCCGCGCTGTCCGACGAGGTCCGCGCGAGCTATGCGCGCGAGATCCCGCTCGGCCGCATGGCAACGGCAGATGAGATCGCAAGCGCCGTCGCCTTCTTGGCAAGCGACGATGCCGCCTATATCACCGGTATCGTGCTTGGCGTCGACGGCGGCATGGGCATGTAGCCCCACATCGGGCAGAGGAGGATCACTATGGAGCACAGGGTCGTTATCACCGGCATGGGTGCGGTAACGCCCGTGGGCACGACAGCCCCAGAAACCTGGAATAACCTGGTTGCCGGCGTCAACGGTATTGGCACCATCACCCGTTTTGACACCTCGGACCTCAAGGTCACCGTGGCAGGCGAGGTCAAAGACCTCGACGCTGCCGAACGCCTGGGCTGCGATACGCGCCACATGGACCTCAACGTCCAGTACGCGCTCATTGCCTCCGACGAGGCCATGGCAGATGCCGGGCTCACCGCCGAGGACGAGTTTGACCGTGATCGCGTGGGCGTGTACGTTGGCTCGGGCATTGGCGGCATGATCTCCTACACCGCCAATATCGACACCATCCGCGCCAAGGGCATGCGTCGCGCAAGCCCCTTCATGATTCCCATGATGATCGCGAACATGGCGGCGGGCGAGGTCTCCATCCGCCACAAGCTCTATGGTCCTACCCTGCCCGTGGTCACGGCCTGCGCCACCTCCGCGCACACCGTAGGCGAGGCGTTCCGCGCCATTCGTCACGGCTACGCCGACGCCATTCTCGCTGGCGGCACCGAGGGCGCACTCTGTCCCGAGGCCATCGCCGGCTTCACCAACTGCAAGGCGCTCACGCGCAACCCCGATCCTGAGACCGCGTGCCGCCCCTTCGACGCAAATCGCGACGGCTTCGTGATGGGCGAGGGCGCGTGCATCCTCGTGCTCGAGGAGCTTGAGCACGCCCGTACCCGCGGCGCGCACATCTACTGCGAGGTTGTGGGCTACGGCAACACCGCCGACGGCTACCACATCACAAGCCCCGATCCCGAGGCACGCGGCATCACCCGCGCAATCGCCGAGGCGATCGCCGACACCGGGATCGATGCTGCCGAGGGCCTCTACATCAACGCCCACGGCACCTCAACCAAGCTGAACGACAAGACCGAGACCATGGGCATCAAGTTCGCACTGGGCGAGGACGCCGCACGTGCCGCCCATATCTCGTCGACGAAGTCCATGACGGGCCACATGCTCGGTGCCACCGGTGCGGTCGAGGCCCTTGCCTGCGCCCGCGCCATCGGCGAGGGCATCGTCCCGCCAACGATCCACTACACCACGCCCGACGCCGACTGCGACCTGGACTATACGCCCAACGCCGCCGTGAAAACGCCCATCCGCTGGGCGCTCTCGACCAATCTGGGCTTCGGCGGCCATAACGCCGCGCTGGCATTCAAGAGTTATGAGGGTGAGTAACGTATGAAATTCGATGCAAAGCAACTCAACGAGGTGGCCGCGCTCATGGAGCAGCACGGTCTCACGCGCGTGCGCATCTCCGAGGAGGACGGCCGCAAGGTTGAACTCGAGCGCACCACCACCGTAGCTGCACCCGCGCCTGTTGCCACTGCCGCGCCCGTCGCCGTGATGGAGCCCGCGGGCGCCGCAACACCCGCGCCTGCTGCCCCGGCGGCGGAGGCCGCTGCCCCGGCCGCCGACGACGGCGTCACCGAGGTCACCGCCCCCATGGTGGGCGTGTTCTACGCCGCACCTGCACCCGGTGCCGAGCCCTTCGTGCACGTTGGCTCCCACGTTCACGAGGGCGATACGCTCTGCGTGATCGAGGCCATGAAGCTCATGAACGAGGTCACGGCCGAGCGCGACGGCGAGATTGTCGAGATTTGCGTGGAAGATGGCGGCCTGGTCGAATTCGGCGGCTGCATCATGAAGATCAAATAGGGAGGCACGTATGAACCGCGAAGCGCTGAAGCGTATCCTTCCCCACCGCGAGCCCATGCTCTTGCTCGACGAGGCCGAGGTCATCGACGGCGAGGCGCACGGCAAGATTACCATCACCGGCGACGAGTTCTTCGTGCAGGGCCACTTCCCCGGCAACCCCGTGGTACCGGGCGTGATCCTCTGCGAGATGCTCGCCCAGAACTGCTGCGTGCTGCTCGCCGATGCCGGCCTCGATGCCAACGTGACCCCGTTTTACACGAGCATCGACAAGGTGCGCTTCAAGCATCCGGTGCGCCCCGGCGACACCGTCGAGCTCGTCTGCCGTATCACCAAATCGCGCGGGCCGTTCCACTTCGCTTCCGGCACCGCCTCGGTGGGGGGCACGCTGTGCGCCAGCGCCGACATGTCGTTCGCGCTCATGCCCAACGAATAGAGGCGCGCATGTTCGAGAAGATTCTTGTTGCCAACCGCGGCGAGATTGCCGTACGCGTGATTCGCGCCTGCAAGGAGATGGGCGTGCAGACCGTGGCGGTATATTCCACGGCCGACAAAGATGCCCTGCACGTGATGCTTGCCGATGAGGCCTATTGCATCGGCGGCCCCATGCCGCGCGAAAGCTATCTCAACCAGGATGCGCTTATCACCGTGGCGCTGGCGAGCCATGCCACCGCCATCCACCCCGGATACGGTTTTCTTTCCGAGAACCCCGAGTTTGCGCGTCGCTGCGAGGAGTGCGGCTTGGTCTTCATCGGCCCCTCGGCCGATGTGATCGAGCGCATGGGCGACAAGGATGCCGCCCGCCGCTGCGCACGCGATGCCGGCGTTCCCATTGTGCCCGGCTGCGATTTGCTCAAAAGCCCCGAGGAGGCGACAGCCGAGGCCGAGCGCATTGGTTGTCCCGTGCTCATCAAGGCCCGTTCGGGCGGCGGCGGTCGCGGCATCCGGCGCGTGGAGACGCCTGCCGAGGCAGGCCCCGCGTTCACCGAAGCCCGTCGCGAGGCGGAATCGGCCTTTGGCGACGGCGAGTGCTACATGGAGAAGCTCGTAGCGCCCGCCCACCACGTTGAGGTGCAGATTCTTGCCGATGCACACGGCAACGTGGTAACGCTCGGCGAGCGCGAGTGCTCGGTGCAACGCCGCAACCAGAAGCTGCTCGAAGAGAGCCCCGCACCCTGCCTCGAGGGACGCGACGACATCCGCGAGCACATGTACACCTGCGCCCGCGACCTTGCGCGCGCCGTGGGCTATGTGGGCGCCGGCACCATCGAGTTCCTCTACACCGATGACGGGCACTTCTACTTCATGGAGATGAATACCCGCCTGCAGGTTGAGCATCCCGTCACAGAGTTCGTGACCGAGATCGACCTCGTCAAGTGGCAGCTTCGCGTGGCCGCAGGGCAAGCAATTCGCTTCACGAAGGACACGATCGACATTCATCTGCATGCCGTCGAGTGCCGCATCAACGCCGAGGGGCCGGATATGCTCCCCTCCTGCGGCACAGTCACCATGCTGCATGCTCCCGGCGGTCCGTCGGTACGCTTCGACTCCGCGCTCTATCCGGGCGCCGAGGTGCCGCCGTACTACGACTCCATGCTCGGCAAGCTCATCGTATGCTCGGGCACGCGCGAAGAAGCGATTCGCAAGATGCGCGCCGCGCTTTCCGAGCTCGTAATCGAGGGCGTTCAGGAAAACACCGAGCTGCAGCTCACGATTCTCTCCTCGCCCGAATTCATCTCGGGCAACTACCACACCAATCTGATGGAGCACATCGATGAAGGTTAGGAAGAACGTCAACCAGCTCGAGGGGCCCGTCACCGACGTCGCCCTCGAGCTGCCGCAGCGCCATCTCTTGGTCAAGTGCCCGGGATGCCGCCGCGTCATCAACCAAATCGAGCTCGAAGACAACCTCGACGTCTGCCCCCGCTGCGGCCATCACTTGCGCCTCGGTGCGCGCCGTCGCATCGAGCTTACCGTCGATGCGGGCAGCTTCGAGGAATGGGATGCCGAACTTGCCGCGACCGACTTCCTCAACTTCCCAGGCTATGCCGAGAAGCTCAAGCGCACGCGTGCTGCAACCGGCGAGCACGATGCCGTAATCACAGGTTACGCCACGATTGGCGAACGCCCCTGCGCGCTGTTCGTTATGAACGCCGACTTCATGATGGGCTCGATGGGCGCTGTGGTGGGCGAAAAGATCTGTCGCGCGTTCGAGCGTGCCACGAAGCTGCACCTGCCGGTGGTTGGTTTCACCGTATCCGGCGGCGCGCGCATGCAGGAGGGCACCACCTCGCTCATGCAGATGGCCAAGATCTCGGCAGCCGTTCAGCGCCATGCCGCGGCACAGCTGCCCTATATCTGCGTGCTCACCGATCCCACCACTGGTGGCGTCACGGCGAGCTTCGCTATGGAGGGCGACGTGACCATCGCGGAGCGCGGAGCGCTTGTTGCTTTCGCCGGCCCGCGCGTGGTCGAGCAGACCACGCATAAGCGCCTGCCCGCAGGATTCCAGCGCGCCGAGTTCTTGCTCGACCACGGCTTCGTTGACCTCGTGGCAGATCGCGCTGAGCTGCGCGGAACCTTGTCTGAGCTCCTCGCACTGCTCGCAGGCGAGGCACCGGGTGCTGGCGCACCGCACGCCTGCGCCCACAAGAGCGAGGCACCTGCGCTGTTCAAAAAGCTCAAGCGCCCGAAGCGCGCCAAGCATCCCCAGGGCGCATATGAGATTGTCCAGGCAGCCCGTTCGGGCACGCGTCCCACCTGCCTCGAGCTCATCGAGCAGGGGCTGGACGGTTTCATCGAGCTGCACGGCGACCGCCGCTTCTCCGATGACCGCGCCGTTGTAGCGGGCATCGGCTGGGTTGGCAGCCGCGTCATGACGATTATCGCCACCGAGCGCGGCCGCTCCACCAAGGAGCGCGTGATGCGCAACTTTGGCTCGGCCCATCCCGAGGGCTATCGCAAGGGCAAGCGCCTCATGGAACTCTCCGAGCATCTTGGCCTTCCTGTCTTCTGCCTCATCGACACCGCTGGCGCCTATTGCGGCATCGGTGCCGAGGAGCGCGGTCAGGGCGAGGCGATCGCTGCCAACCTTGTGACCATGGCGGGCCTGCGCACGCCGCTTGTAAGCCTCGTGGCGGGCGAGGGCGGCAGCGGTGGCGCGCTTGCACTTGCCGCCGGCGACCGCGTCTTCATGCTCTCCGGCGCCGCCTATTCGGTGGTGAGTCCCGAGGGCTGCGCCTCGATTCTCTGGAAGACCACCGACCGCGCGGCGGATGCCGCAGATGCGCTGCACCTCACCGCGCACGACCTGAGCCGCCTTGGTCTCATCGACGGCGTAATCGACGATGCGGGCCTGGGTGCCCGCGAGCTTGCGCAGCGCGTGCTCGAGCGCGTCACATCGGAATTTGACGAGCTCGATCGCCTGAGCGCCGACGAGCTCCTTGACGCCCGCTATGCGAAGTTCCGCGCCATGGGTACCAACACCATCAGCGGCCTGTAGCGCATCTTGCGTACCAACAGAGCCGTTTCTTGCAATTTGGCCCTCTAAACAGGTATATATGACCTGCTTAGAGGGCCGTTTTGCACAAAAGGCAGCTTGAGCGGCCACGCGACTCAGATGCACTGAGCCAAAGCGGCGTGTTGCAGTATTACTGCTGCGGCGGCACGGGCGGCACGTTGCCCTGCTCGCCCGCCTCGCCAGCGGCGAGCATCTGCTCGAACATCGAGGCGCTCTCTTTGAAGTCGGCCGGGAGCACCACGGTAGAGCTCTTGCCGGTCTTGGCGAACTCCGTCATCATCTCGGTCCACTGCGTATACATGAACAGCTGGTTCGCCTCGTTGTTGGTAACACCGGTCGCTTGGATCGTCTCGAGCGAGTCCTTGATGCCCACGGCGATGGCCTTGCGCTGGTTGGCGATACCCTCGCCCGCCTTCTCCATGGCCTCGGCCTCCGCCTTCGCCTCGGTAACGCGGCGGATACGATCGGCTTCGGCGAGATCCTGCGCGGCCGCCTTGGTGCGCTGCGCCGCGTTGATCTGGTTCATGGAATCCTCGACCTCGGCCGGCAGTGCAATGCGCGTGATGAGCGTCGAAACGAGCGTGAAGCCGTAGGCGGCCATCTGCTCGGACACGGTGGCGTTCACGTCTTGCGCGATGTCATCCTTCTTGGCGAAGACCTCGTCGAGCGTGTACACAGGAATCGAGGAACGCAGCGCGTCGGTGATGAAGTCGCGCATCTGGGCGACCGGCTGCTGCAGCATGTAGTAGCTCTTGTAAACGCCGGAGTCCGCCGGACCTGCGCCCATATCGTAGGAGACATGGTACTGGGCCGAGACCTCGAGGCCGATGGTCACGTTGTCCTCGGTCTTGGCATCGATGTCGAAGCCGTTCTTCATGGTGCGCAGACTCACCGTCGCGGCCTTACGGTCGATGATGGGAATCTTGGCGTGGAAGCCCGCGCCCACAATGCGGTTGAACTTGCCCAGGCGCTCGATGATAACCGCATGCTGCTGCTTCACGACGAACAGCGCGTTGCTCAGCACGACCACAAGGATCACGATAAGCACGATGAGGCCGAAGAAGCTGCCGATGATGTTGCCGATGATATACATGGTGAGCACTGCCCCCTATCGGTTGCTTTGCAGGTGGTAACAGCATACCAGCTTTTATACCGCCGCTCTGTGAGGGCGCGGTAAAGGTATGCGGGTATCGGCAAACGACGCCTAGCGCTCCGGGTAGAGCGGGTGCGCGGTGAGCAGCTCATCGACGCGGGCGCGTACACCGCGCAGCACGACATCGTCGCCCGCGGCGAACACGCACCGTGCGATGAGCTGGCCGATCTCGAAAAACTCGTCGGGGGTAAAGCCGCGCGTTGTCGCGGCGGCGGATCCAACCCGGATGCCGCTCGTCACCGCCACCGGCTTGGGATCGTTGGGGATGGCGTTCTTGTTCACCGTGAACCCTGCCGCCTCGAGCAGCTTCTCGGCATCTTTGCCGCTCACACCCGCCGAGGTGAGATCGACAAGGCAGAGATGGTTGTCCGTGCCACCCGAGACAAGCCTAAGCCCGCCCGAGACGAGCCCCTCGCCCAGGCGCCGGGCACCCAGCACGACGCGCTCGATATACGCGCGAAACGCTGGCTGCGCCGCTTCGCCAAACGCCACGGCCTTGGCCGCAATCACATGCATGAGCGGGCCGCCCTGCGTACCCGGGAACACCGCGCGATCGATTGCCTTCGCGATTGCCGGATCGTTTGAGAGGATGAAGCCGCCGCGCGGACCGCGCAGCGTCTTGTGGCTCGTTGAGGTCACGACATCGGCAAACGGTACGGGCGATGGGTGCGCGCCGGCCGCAACAAGACCGGCGATATGCGCCATGTCGACCATGAGGTAGGCGCCCACACCGCGCGCAATCGCCGCCAGGCGCTCGAAATCGATGATGCGCGGATACGCCGAGGCACCGCCCACGATGAGCCTGGGGCGCTCGCGCTGCGCTAGCTCCTCGAGGGCATCGTAGCTGATGGTCTCGGTCGCAGGATCGATGCCATAGGGCACAAAGCGGTACAGCTTGCCCGATGCATTGACCGGCGAGCCATGCGTGAGGTGCCCGCCGTGATCGAGGCTCATGCCCAGCACGGTGTCGCCGGGCTCGAGCAGCGCCGCATAGGCCGCGAGGTTCGCGTTTGCCCCCGAGTGCGGCTGGACGTTAGCGAACGAACAGTCAAACAGCGCACAGGCACGCTCGCGCGCGATGGTCTCGACCTCATCGACCGCCTCGCATCCGCCGTAATAGCGCTTCCCTGGATACCCCTCGGCATACTTGTTGGTAAGCACGCTGCCCTGCGCCTCCATCACCGAAGACGAGGTGAAGTTCTCGGAAGCGATGAGCTCGATTGTCTCGCGTTCGCGGGCAAGCTCGTGGCGAATCGCCGCGGCAATGGCGGGATCGGTCTTGAGAAGGTGATCGAGGGCCATGGCATCATCCAATCGCTCGAAGGTGCGATAGCGTCAACGATACCCTCTTGTGCGCCGCATGGCGAGACGGCTATCTCTAAGCGGTAGGCCCGCGACCCCGCGCGCAACCGGCGCAGGCGGGCACTCCTACTCGTTATCGCGACGTTTGCCGTGCGTAAACGATATCTTCACCTTGCCCAGCAGCACCGCCGCAATGAGCACGATAAATACGATGGGCAGCAGCCGAAGCGCGCCAACCACCAAGATGCCCAGGAAGGACAGCACAAGCGAAATGATGGCCGCGACCACCAGCACAACGATGAGAAGGTAGATATAGGGCATGAAGCTCCTTTTCCCGCAACGTGCTCCTAGCATACCCAAAATGCCCGCACATGAAAAAGGGCTCCGACACCGGAACCCATAGTCGCGATATGGTAGGGGCGGTGGGACTCGAACCCACAATCCTTGCGGCCGAAGATTTTAAGTCTCCTGCGTATGCCAATTCCGCCACGCCCCCGCAGATGACAGTCTATCAGACGCGGCCGCTCACCTGACGCTCGACCTCGCTGGAAGCCAGTTTCATATACTCATCGCGCTTCGCAAGGTCACCCTTGTTCTCGTACTGAAGCCCCAGCAAATACGCAAGCTGACCGCGCTTCATGCCCTGCGTCGACTCGAACGCCTCTTCCATCTCGTCGATATAATCCGTCTTCTTGCAAATCACGATATCGTACATAAGACGGCACTCGCTTTTGATGCCGGCGCTCTTCTCGTCCCAGCCCTCAATCTCGTCGAGCAGCGCCTTCGCTTGCTTGGCGGCACCGCGCTCAATGTAAAACGAGAATGCCTTGAGCACCAGATCGGTGCGCTGGCGTTTAGGCAGCCGACGGCGCAGCAAATCGTCGAAAATCTCGAGCGCATGCTTGTCGTCGCCTTTGGCAATATACGCGTTGAGACGGAGATAGGCGAGGTTGTAGCTCGCAAACAGCCACTGGGCGAGCCGGCTCTCGGTCATCTCGATGAGCTCGTCATACTCGCCGGTAATGAACAGGCGCTCCATCTTGCTATACATCTGGCGCCGCAAAATAGCGCTCGCAACCCACAGCGCCGCCATGATGACAACCAAACCAACGGTGATAAAACGCATATCCACGAGCAGCTCCTTCATAGCGGCGTGCGTCTTGCTTCCCTGACATGATACCTGTTCGAACGATTTGCTAACTTTACACTTCCGCCTTTGGCATTTTCGCCATCCAGAAGTAAACTATGGTTACTTTCATTCGTCCTGAAGGGAGCACCCTGCTATGAAGAAGATCGTCTTGGCATGCGGTGCCGGTGTTGCCACATCGGCCGCAGTTGCCCAGAAGGTATCCCAGCTGCTCGACAGCAACGGATACGAGGGCAAATACGAGATCGTCCAGTGCACCATCCCCGAGGCAAAGAGCGCGTGCGACGACGCCGACCTCCTCATTGCGACCGCTGTGCCGCCTGAGGGCCTCAAGTGCCCCTATGTGAACGGCGTTCCGTTCCTCACCGGCATTGGTCGTCCCGCTGCCGAGAAAGAGGTTCTCGACGCCATGGCGCAGTAGAGCCGCTCCCTACCATAGCTCAGGTATGACATGAGGAGGTCTTCGCGGCCTCCTCATTGCTCTTGCGCCGCACCGCGAAGAAATGCCTTGCATCCTGAGAAGCGCTGGGGTAAGATGAACCTCGCTTTGCAAGCGCAGAGCTACGCGGGCGTGGCGGAATTGGCAGACGCGTATGGTTCAGGTCCATATGAGCTTAGGCTCGTGAAGGTTCAAGTCCTTTCGCCCGCACCATATGAACTTCGAGACCCCTTCATGGGGTCTTTTTTGTTGCCGCAGTGCTCAGGATGCGATGCGCCGCGCGCTACAGGCCTCTTCCCAGCTCGGGCTGCCAGCCAATCGCGGTACGCCCGCTATCGAGAAACTCCCCTACCGTAGACACCATACCTGCAAGCAGGCTGTTCTCGCTCACTGTGAGATGCTCATAGCCGCCCGTGCGCATAAGCTCGCAAATGATGAGGGCACCGGCGCGAATCACATGCGCGCGCTTGGGTTGAATGCCCTTGATCTGGGCAATTTCTGCCACCGATGCCCCGTGCATCCGCTCCAAGCACGCCTCGATCTCGGCGAGGCTCAAGTCGTGGAGATGAACGAACGACGCATCGTACGGCTCGAGCTCGTGCGCCAGGGCCACGAGCGTCGTCACCGTTCCGCCCACCGCCACCAAACGATCGGGCAGGCTCGCAAGCGAGCGCCAGTAGGGCGCGAACTCGCCGGCAGACCACGCGGCAGCGCGCTCGACATCACGCTCGCGGGGCGGGTCGCCCGGCAGGAAGCGATCGGTCACCCGGCGGCACCCGATGTTGAGCGATTCCGCCTGCTCGAGCCGCAGCGCACCAGCTGCTGCGTCGTAGGTCCCCACCACCAGCTCGGTTGAACCGCCGCCCGAATCGGCCACCACGATCCGCTCGCCGGGGAAATCGTGCGCGACGCCGTAAAACGTGAGACGCGCCTCAATCTCGCCAGGGATAACCTGCGGCGTGAGACCCGTGTTCCGCAAACGCACCAACAGGGTTTCTGCATTCTCGGCATCGCGTGCTGCGCTCGTAAGCGTGGTTACCGTGCACGCCGCCCCAAATGCATGCGCCTCACGCACGAACTGCTCGCACGCCGCCACAACACGCTCAACCGCAGCGTCGCAAAAGCGATGCGTGGCATCGACGCCCTCGCCCAGGTCGGTGATCACTGTATGCTTCTCGAGCGACACGATGGTGCCTTCGCGCACCTCGGCGAGCGCCAAGCGCGACGAAACGGTTCCCAAATCGATTGCCGCCACGCGGTGCACGGGGGCCTGCTCCTTACACGGACTATCCTGCTTCATATCATGCTCCTGTCGAAGCGACGCGCTGGCCATCGACCCCATCAAAGAAGAACAGCGCGTCGAGCATCTGGATGTACCACGGGGAATCCTGGGTCACCGCCCGCTCAGCCGCTTCTGCTTCCGTGGAATTCGAGGGCGCGTCATCTTCGGGCGTAGCGTCACTGGACGCGCTATCGTCATCCGCGGTATCCGCGGTATCCGTATCGCTGTCCTTGTCTGGCGCGCTTGCATCATCCGCGTCCGAGGGGTCCTTGTCACTAGCGTCCGCATCCGTGGCATCGTCATTAGTGTCCGACGAGGAGCTTCCCTGCTTCGCCTCGTCGAGGCCCGTCACCTCGAGCCGCTTCTCATCGGGCATCACAAGACCCAAACTCGAACGAGCCTCGTCTTCAATACCCTCGGTTGAGAGCAGCTTGTCGACATCTTTTTGCAGCCCGTCGTTGTAGGTTTCCCGAATCTCGAGCTGCCGCTGCAAAATCTCGTTCGTTCGATGCGCTATGTAGAGATCGCGCACGGGAAAATACAGGCTGAGCAGCACCGCAAGCGCCACCACGCCGTAGAACAAAAACCGATACGGGCCCGTCGTGATGCCGTAGACGGTCTGCACCACGCGGTTGTCGCTCGCATAGCGCATGAAATTGCCGCGTTTTGAGGTGCGTGGCGATCGTGCCGCGCCGCCGGCGGTACGCGAACGACCACGCGCTGCCGCTGCATCGCGCGACGAGGCCCTGGTGCGCGATGCGGCAGGGCGCGCGCCGCTCGTGCGCGCGGCACTTCCCCGCCCGCGGTTGCTGCGAGACCGGGCTCCGGAAAGGTCCCCGGTTGTGCTCGCGGCAGAACGCGCGCGCGATGCGGAACGGCGACGCGGCGTGCCGGCGGAAGAAGACATGTTGTTCCAAAATTCGTTCATGGGCGCCTTGTGCGTTTGAGGTGTCGGTGCGCTTCTCGACTATTATGCCACGCCCGCCGCGCGTCCACCGTGCTCGTTCGCGGTATGCACAATCGCCCCACCGCGCCACCATGGCGCCCCGCACGCCGCCGAGCCCGCACGACACGCGCCCGGGCTCGGCGGCCACACATCACCGCAGGTTGTAGAAGGCATCCCTGCCAGCATAGGCCGCCGACTGGAACAGCCCGTCTTCAATGCGGATGAGCTGGTTGTACTTGGCAATACGATCGCTGCGGCACGGCGCGCCGGTCTTGATCTGCCCCGCGTTGGTTGCCACCGCGAGGTCGGCGATGGTGGCGTCCTCGGTCTCGCCGGAACGGTGGGAGACCACGCACGCATAGCCCGCGTGCTTGGCCATCTCGATTGCCTCGAGGCTCTCGGTGAGCGTGCCAATTTGGTTCACCTTGACGAGAATCGCGTTCGCCGCACCCAGCTCGATGCCCTTCTTAAGGCGCTCGGTGTTGGTCACAAAGAGGTCATCACCCACAAGCTGGACCGTTTTGCCCAGACGCTCGGTGAGCTTCACCCAGCCATCCCAATCTTCCTCGGCCAGGCCGTCTTCAATCGAGATGATGGGATACTTCTCCACCAGCGCCGCCCAGTACTCGATCATCTCATCGGTTGTGAGCGTGCGTCCCTCTCCCTTGAGCTCATAGGTGCCGCTCTCGGCGTTGTAGAGCTCGGTGGTTGCCGGATCCATGGCAATCATGAAATCCTCGCCGGGCGTATAGCCGGCTGCCTCGATGGCGCGCACGATGTACTCGAGCGGTTCCTCATTCGTGGCAAGATCGGGCGCGAAGCCACCCTCGTCGCCCACACCCGTCGCATGGCCCGACTCCTTGAGCACGCGCTTGAGCGTGTGGTACACCTCGGCGCACCAGCGCAGGCCCTCGGTAAAGCTGGGCGCACCCACCGGCATGATCATGAACTCTTGGAAGTCGACGTTGTTGTCGGCGTGCACGCCGCCGTTCAAGATGTTCATCATGGGCGTGGGCAGCACATGCGCATTCACACCGCCGAGATAGCTATACAGCTCTAGCCCCGCAGACTGCGCGGCGGCGCGCGCCGTGGCAAGCGACACGCCCAGTATCGCATTCGCCCCCAAATTGCCCTTGTTGGCGGTGCCGTCGGCCGCCATGAGCGCCGCATCGACCGCGCGCTGGTCGAAGGCGTCCATGCCCACAACGGCGTCGGCGCACTCCTTGTTGACATGGTCGACCGCGCGGGTCACGCCCTTGCCCATATAGCGGCCGTCGTCGCCATCGCGCAGCTCAACCGCCTCGAACGCACCAGTTGAAGCACCCGAGGGAACCATCGCGCGGCCAAACGAGCCGTCGTCGAGCACCACCTCAACCTCAACGGTGGGATTACCGCGGGAATCGAGCACCTCACGGCCGTAGACATCCAGAATCTCGCTCATTATGATTCCTTTCTCCGCGAACGGGTTAGCCATAACAAACTTTTATTAGTTTGCCCGCTTTGGAGTGGAATATACGGGAGCACACCACAACCAGTGACACGGAATCGGGATGCCAAGGAGGAGCGCCAGGGGCCTCGCGCGGGCTACTCCGCCTGCTTGACCTGGCCCCACAGCACGTTGAGCTCTTCGGTCGAATAATCCTCGATCGCCCTGCCCGCAGCGAACGCAGCCGCTTCCATGGCGGCCCACCGCCGGCGGAACTTCGCCGTGCTGGCGCGCAGCGCGCCCTCGGCGTCGATGCCCTCTTTGCGCGCCACGTTCACGAGCGCGAACAGCATGTCGCCAAACTCGACCTCACGCGCCTCGCTGCCCGGCTCCTCTGCCTCATATTCCGCCCGCTCAGACGCAACCTGCGCCCACACGTCCTCGACGGTATCCCACTCGAACCCCGCTTTCGCGGCACGCTTGGAGACCTTTTGCGCCTGCATGAGCGCCGGAAACGCCTTCGGCACGCTGTCGAGCAGCCCTTCCGGCTGCGCCGTCGCGCCAGACGCGCCCGCATCCGCCTCATCGGCGGCGCCGGCGCTTCCCGCGCGCTCCGCCTGCTTGACCTGGTCCCAGATGTCGAGCACCTCGTCTGCGTCCTGCGCCCCCGCCTGCTCGCCGAAGACATGGGGGTGGCGACGAATGAGCTTCTCATTGAGCTCGCGCACCACATCGTCGATGGTGAACGCGCCAGCATCGGCGGCAATCTGCGCATGGAGCAGCACCTGCATGAGGACATCGCCCAGCTCTTCACGCAGATGCGCAACGTCTCCCTCCTCGATGCAATCGACCGCCTCGTATGCCTCCTCAATCATGTTGCGAGCAATCGAGGCGTGCGTCTGCTCGCGATCCCACGGGCATCCGTCGGGCTGGCGCAGGCGCCAAATGGTCTCGACGAGGGCATCGAACGATTCGCGCGCATCGACGCGCGTGGCCTCGTTGCGCATGTCTAACATGGCATTCATAGGTGCTCCCCTCATATGCGATCGTGCAGCCGAGCGCATATCGCATGCGGCGCGGCTGCTGCATATCCCATCCTAGCCCAAGCGCACATGCTGCCGCCAGCCGTACAAACCGGTGGCGGGCGGAGTTGCAGCCTCCACCCGCTACCGGCGTGATTGGAATTGATGGTGTTTAGACGATGCCTATGCCTGCGAGAGCGTGCGCGCAATCCACGCAACGTCGTCGGTGGTCTTCATCTTCTCAAGCACCGCTTCGTCTTCGAGCACCTGACAGATGGCGGCAAGCACCTCGAGATGCTCGTTGCCCTTGCCGGCAATGCCGAAGAGCAGGTAGGCCTTCTCGCCATCGAAATCGATGCCCTCGGGATACTGCTGCAGCACAACGCCCGTCTTGACAACCTTGTCCTTGGCGTCGCCGGTGCCGTGCGGAATCGCCACGCCCATGCCCATGTAGACGCTCGTAAGGCGATCGCGCTCGACCATGGCGTCGATGTAGCCCTCGTCGGCGCAGCCCTTCTCCACGAGCAGCTTGCCGGATGCGCGGATGGCGTCCTCGCGAGGAACCGTTGCAAGCCCCACACGGATGTCGTCGGCCGAGATGGCGAGCGCGGACTTCTTCTCGGGCTCCTTCGGGGCTTCCATAGCGGGCGCGGCAACCTCGTCGCCCTTGAGTTCGTGCGCCTTCGAGATGGTGGTCAGCGAGGTATAGAGCGCGTCGAGCGCGGGATCATCCAGGAAGTTGTCGATCGTCACGATCTGCGCCTGAGGCGCGCTCTTGCGAGCACGTTCGGAGAGCACACGCTGGCAGACCACGATGACTGCATCGCCGGGCACGGTGTCGACGCTCGAATGCTCGACAGTGAGATCGGGACGTGCCGCCTTGACGCGGTTGCGGAAGCGCGTGGCGCCCATGGCGGAGGAGCCCATGCCGGCGTCGCAGGCAAACACGATCTTGCCGCCCTCGGTGTTGGAGATAACTGCAGCCTCGGAAGTGCCCTTCATCTCGCGCATCTGCTCGCTCGCCTGGTCGAGGTCGGCCGTGGCCATGGAGCGCACGAGCGGCACGGCAATTACGAAGGAGACGGCAGCGGCAAGTACGACGCCAATGATATTGGTCACCATGAACTCGGGCGGGGTCATCGACAAAAAGGCGATGATCGAGCCGGGCGACGCGGCGGAGGTGAGGCCGGTGCCGGTGAAGCTGAACCATGCGATGGCGCACATGTTGCCCACGATAGGCGCGATGATGACCTTGGGGTTCATGAGCACGTAGGGGAAATAGATCTCGTGGATGCCACCGAAGAAGTGGATGATCACGGCGCCGGGAGCAGACTGACGGGTCTTGGCGTCACGGCAGAAGAAGCAATAGGCCAAGAGCACGCCCACGCCAGGGCCGGGGTTAGCCTCGAGCATGTACATGATGGAGCGCCCGGTCTCCTCGGCCTGCGCGATGCCGATGGGCGTAAAGATACCGTGGTTGATTGCGTTGTTGAGGAACAGCACCTTGGCCGGCTCGATAAAGATGGCCAACAACGGCATGAGGCTGTACTGCATGAGGATCTGCACGCCGCCCATGAGCACAGCGAGAATGGTCGTCATGATGGGACCGATTGCGATGTAGCCAAGCATCGACAGCAGCATGCCGATGATGCCCACCGAGAAGTTATCGACCAGCATCTCGAAGCCGGCGGGCGTCTTGCCATCCATGAACTTGTCGAACATCTTGATGACCCAGCCCGCAAACGGACCCATGACCATGGCGCCCATGAGCATGGTGGTGTCGGGCGCGCCGGCGATGCAGCCAATGACGGCGATGGCGCCGGTAATGCGGCCGCGATCGCCTCCCGTGAGGTAGCCACCCTGCGCTGCGATGAGCACCGGGATGAGGCAGCTCAGCATTGGGCTTGCGATGCTTGCAAACTGCTCGTTGGGCAACCAACCCGTCTCGATGAACAGCGCCGTCATGAAGCCCCACGCGATAAATGCGCCGATATTCGGCATCACCATACCGCTCAGGAACTTACCGAATGACGACACCTTGTCTTTAATCGCCATCGTATCTCCCCTTTCGTTTCTGTTATCGAATCGACATCTGTCATCCTATTGTTTGTTGTTTCAACAATGGGCTAGATACCGCTATTTGCACTGTAAACGGTAGTTTTAGCTCGGTAAACGGTAGAAAATGCTTTTGTTTCTATATTTCTAGACTGTTATCTTGACAACAAATATTGCCGATTTACTATGGTCTCAGCTTTTGTTTCAAAAGGTTTGGAGGCAGATGTGATCTATACCGTTACGCTGAACCCCGCAGTTGATAAGACGGTCTATGTGGATAACTTCACCGTCGATGCCGTCAACCGCGCAACATCCGTACGCCAGGACGCAGGCGGCAAGGGCATCAACGTGTCCAAGACCATCCAGCAGCTGGGCGGATCGAGCACCGCGGTCGCGTTTTTGGGCGGCCCGTCCGGCTCGTTCATCGCCTCCGCACTGGGCGAGATGGGCATCACCGTGCGCGCCTTTGCCGTAGACGGCAGCACGCGCACCAATACCAAGATCGTCGACCTGGCATCGAAGACCTATACCGACATCAATGAGCCCGGCGCCGCCGTAAGCGAGGAGCTGCTTTCAGACGCGCTCGCCATTCTCGCCCTCGAGGTCAACCCCGGCGACATCGTGGTGCTCTCGGGGAGCCTGCCGGCAGGCGCTCCGGTTGATACCTACGCCACCTGGACGCGCGCCTGTCGCGATGCCGGCGCGCGCGTGTTTCTCGATGCCGATGGCGAGGCGCTGACCCGCGGCATTGCCGCCAAGCCGTACCTCGTCAAGCCCAACGAGGTCGAGCTCGGCCGCATGCTGGGCCGCGAGCTGCATGAAACCGACGAAATCCTCGACGCGGCACGCGAGCTCGTTGAGCGGGGTGTCGAGCACGTCATGGTCTCCATGGGCGGCGAGGGCGCGGTCTTTGCCTCGGCAAAAGGATCGTGGCGTCTGCGCCAGCCTACGGTCGACGTGGTCTCAACCGTAGGCGCCGGTGACTCCGTGGTGGCAGCGCTTGCCTACGCCACCAGCGAAATGATGCCGCTCGACGAGGCGGTTCGCCTCTCTATGGCGGTTGGCGCCGCCACCGTGATACGCCCCGGCACCGAGCCCGCCCGTCGCGAGGATGTCGATCGCCTGCTCGACCAAGTGTCGGTCGAAGTGCTCTAGCGCGCGGCGCGCCGCACATCACCCTAGGAACCCTGCGCGCAACCATGCGCGCCAAGAAAGGAGTAATCATGAAAGCCAAAGCCGTACGTCTCCATGCCGCCAACGACCTGCGTCTCGACGAGTTCGAGCTGCCGCAGATCAAGGATGACGAGGTGCTCGTCAAGGTCATCTCCGACAGTATCTGCATGTCCACCTATAAGTGCGCCACCCTGGGTGTGGAGCACAAGCGCGTCCACGAGGACGTGGCCGAGCATCCCGCGATCATGGGACACGAGTTTGCCGGCGACATCGTGGAGGTGGGTGCCAAGTGGGCCGACCGCTTCAAGCCGGGCATGAAGTTCACCATCCAGCCCGCCCTCAACTACAAGGGCACCATGTGGAGCCCCGGCTACTCCTATGAGTTCTGCGGCGGCGACGCCACCTACTGCATCCTGCCTGCCGAGGTCATGGAGTGCGACTGCCTGCTCGAGTACACGGGCGAGGCCTACTACCAGGCGTCGCTTGCCGAGCCCATGAGCTGCTC
>CALUIM010000016.1 GCA_944320725.1 uncultured Coriobacteriaceae bacterium
CATCTCGGCGGCCTCCCGCCTGCTCATGCCCTCCTCGACGGCCAGCAGCGCCAGCTCGACGTCGTCCCTACAGTACACGCGGACCTCCAATCCGGACCCGATGGTCCAACTTTTCGTCCGCATCCCCGAATACGTGATATTTCGCGTAGTGGATAGCTTGGTTTGTCGTGATGTGGTCACGAGAGAGCAAAAGGGCCGCTTTACGCGGCCCTTCAACAATTTTGTAACGGGGATGCCGTAGCTACACGCGGACGTACCACATGCCGCTCTGAACCGACGTGATGCAGACCGACTTACCAGGCGAAGGCGCGTGAATCATCTGGCCGTTGCCGATGTAGACGCCCACGTGACCGGGACGCACGCAGATGTCGCCAGGCTGCGGGTTAGAAACAGAAGGATAGCCGCACAGCGTGGACGAAGTGAACGCACGCGTATGGCGACCCGTAACGCAATAGCTCACGAGACCAGAGCAGTCATAGGCATCCGGCCCCACGGCTCCATACACATACGGGACACCGATGCAGCTGTAAGCACGGTCGACGATGGCGTTGCCCGTAGAGGGGCTGTAGGAAGGCTCCTGCTGAGAGGAGTTGTCATTCGAGGATGAGGAATCATCAGACGAATCCTCCTGCTCGTCACGGCTGGGCGCGGCAGGCGTCGTATCCTCCTCAACCACCTGAGGTTCGTCAACTGTTGGCTGCGGGGCCTCCTCAGCCTGACTCGCCTCGATAGCGGCCTGAAGCGCTGCGTTCTCTTCTGCCTCGCGCTCGAGCTGCGCACGCACCTCAGCGCTCAGCGAATCGACGAGCGCAGATGCCGCAGATTGCTGCGCGTTCAGACTGTCAATCTGAGATTGCGTATCTGAGATAGCCTGCTCGTGCTGCGAGCGTTGCTCCTCAAGATCAGACTTGATGGTCTTAATGTTCTCGATGGCATCAGCCTGAGAATCGGCAACCTTCGAGAAATAGAACAGCTGATTAACCATATCGTCGAGCGTATCGACGCCCACGATAGCACGGACAAGCCCGTTGCTGCCGTTCTTGTACTCGCTGGAAACATAGTTGGAAAGCTGCACCTGATAATCGGTGAGTTGCGTCTGTTTCTCGGCAATCTGGTAATCGGTCTGCTCGAGCTGATCGTTCAGCTCGGCGAGCGTACCCATGATCGAGTCGGTCTGCGAGCCGATCTCTTCGAGACGGGCGCGCGCCGCATCGAGATCAGACTGCGGATCGGCCACCGCGGTAACGGGAAGCGCAGAGCAGATGAGCGACGCGGACACCAAGCCAGCAGAAACAAAGGAAAGCGCCTTGCGCGCGCAAGGACCAGAAATCATCGAATCGTCCCCTCGTATAAGGTTCGACGCGTACATGTTCGTACATTCAGTATAAACAGCCGGTCGCCTGCATTCCAGACGACCGGCCCCATTATCGAATAACCTTCAAAGGTTCACCGCATGCATCATGCGAGCGCTACTCAACAACCACAAGGCTCTTGAACGCAAGTTCGCCCAGCTCAGCAAGCGCAGCCCGCGGATGCAGGAACGCTAGCTCGAGGATGCAGCCGAAGCCGATGAGCTGAGCGCCGGTTTCGTGCACCAGTTTGCCGGCGGCGCATACGGTGCCACCGGTGGCGATAAGATCGTCAATAATAAGCACACGATCCTCGGGCGTAAGCGCATCCTCATGAATCTCAAGCGTATCGGTACCGTACTCCAGCTCGTAGCTCATCGAGATGGTCTTGCGGGGCAGCTTACCGGGTTTACGGGCAGGCACGAAGCCAGCACCGAGCTTGAGCGCCACCGGCACACCGACCATGAAACCGCGCGCCTCGGGACCGATGACCTTCGTGATGTTATACGAACGGAACGCCTCGGCAATCTCGTCGATCGCATGCTCCAGCGCGGTGGCATCGGCAAAGAGCGGCGTGATGTCCTTAAAGACCACGCCGGGCTCGGGATAATCGGGGATGCTGGCGATATACGAATCAAACGGGAAATCAGACATGGAAACTCCTCAATCAGAAGATATCAGACACCAGTGTTACGATCGTCGATTGCCGCGTGACGAACGAGTTCGCTTGGCAGCCGGCTTGGAAGCGGATTGCGGCTTCGCAGCGTCTTGTTCGGCTGCAATCTTGCGCTTATGCTCGCTTTTTGTAAGCTCGGCATCGATTACATCAACATCGGCATCCTCAACAATCGCATGGAGCGATTCAAAGACGCGATTCTTAAGCAGCGCCGTATGCACGCCGTCGGTTAGATCGTGCAGCTTCTTAAACGCACGCTCGAGTTTAGCGTCGCGCTCCTCATCGCTGTTATCGTTGCCGAGCATGCCGATAAGTACCTGTTCGAACATCGTCGACTCACGGTTTGCCGCGAGGACGTACTGACGCAGATTGCGCGGCTCGATGTGAAAGCGCGCCAGTTCGGAGCAATAGCGGATGATTTCAAAATCACGCCCGTCGATAAGCTCACGATTCTGCGGACTGCGAATGATGCGTACGAGGTCATTCTCGGCAAGCTGGCGTACAAACGAGATATTGACGCCCAAGAGATCGGGAATATCCTCGATGGGATGCAGCTTCTGCTTCGTTTCCTTCGGCTCAGCCTTGAGCGGCACATCGGAAAGCAAGCCGACCTCGTAAGCAAGCGTCGAGAGATCCTCAGCGTTATCGAGGCGCTGCTTGATCACGTTGAGCGGCATGTAGCGGGTCTTCTGCAAATGCAGAATAACCTCAAGGCGATCGACGTCCTCTTTCGAGTACTGACGATACCCCTTGGGCGTACGGTGCGGGGTGATGAGCCCTTCGTCTTCGAGGAAGCGAATCTTTGAGTTAGAGAGATCGGGATAGGAACCGCGCAGAAGGTTGACGACCTGACCGATACTAAGAAAGCTGCGATCGGCCAAGCTATTCACCTGTTTCGATGCGCTCCGGCTTGCTCTCGTGATAGATCAACGTAAAGGTGCCGACCTGAATCGAGGAGCCGTCGTGCAGCGGCGCAGAGTTAACGATGGCGCCATCGACCCACGTACCGTTGAGCGAGCCAAGGTCCTCGACAACCATACCCTGCGGACCGCGCACGATTTTCGCATGCGCACGCGAGACAGTCATATCGTTCAAGAAGATCGAATTCGACGGATCGCGCCCGATGGTCGTCTCGTTCGCATCGAGCTCAAAGGTATTGCCCGTCTGGGGCCCCTTGATGATCGTGACAACGGGCTGGACAATGGGCATGCTCTTCATAAGATCAGGTGCCGTTGCATCATCGAAGGGGATGCGGAAGACGCGGGTTGCGTCGGTTCCCTGGGCTCCGTCGTGCATATCGTGCGTCATATCTGCCATGAGCTCCCCTATCGCTTGCGGACAGCAGTCTTCATATTCTTATCTATTCTACCGCACCGCCATAGGTTATGCGCGGCATGCCCCATTGAGTTACCCTAGGACTCCACGATTTCGGGATTGAGGAAGTCCTCATCCTCCTCATCGGGGTGTTCAAGCGCACGCTTGATGGCAAGGGCACCCTTCACGGTATAGACAACCGCCGTGATAAGCGAGAACACCACGCCGAGATACACGAGGTAGATACCAAACGGCGCAGCCGTGCCATCGAGTCCAGGTAGCAGCGTGGACGGGCCAGCAACGAGATCGGGCCCTGTGATGACGGGCATGCCGAGCAACATGAACGAAAAACCGGTCATAAGCAGCGCGGTTGCAGCCTTACCCGTATACACCACGTCGATGGGCCGCTTGTGGTAGCGGCGTACGACGAGGTTGCCGGCGGCAAGGTAAACATCGCGCAGGATAATAACGAAGCAAATCCACATGGGCAGCTCGTGACGCGCCACCAAGCCAACGACACCGGTAAACAGCAGGGCACGGTCGACCACGGGATCCATCATTTTGCCAAGCCAGCTCACCGTTTTGGTCATGCGGGCAATCTGCCCGTCGAGCCAATCGGTCGAGGCCGCTACGGCATAGATAACCAGCGCAATATAACGGTTGAAATCGGTGACAAACAGGTATAGGAAGACGAACGTGAGCACAAGGCGCAAGGCGGTGATGAAGTTGGAGATGGTGAAGATCTGGTTCGACGGGTAGTCAGAGGTGCCAATGAGCTCCCGTTTGATCTTATGCTTCAGGCCCACGATGTTCCCCAGATCCTATCGATAACAAATCACGCTGAAAGGGATGATACCCAGCTTGCGTAACCTTAACAACATCAGTTTGTAAACAAAAGGGCACCGGTTGCCCGATGCCCTGAACATTCTGGTCGGGACGACTGGATTCGAACCAGCGACCCCTTGACCCCCAGTCAAGTGCGCTACCAAGCTGCGCCACGTCCCGAAATGGCCATCCTCTCGGACAGCACAAGATACTTTACTCAACTCCGGCGTTCAGTGCAAGTAAAAAATCAGCTTCGCGTGAAATCTTTTCGCGCACGCGTGCCGGCGCGATGCAAAATCTCGTGCGCAAGCTCGCGCTTTTCCATGACGGGAAGCTCGACCGTGCCATCGGCATCGAGCCACCACGCTTTGTTCGTATCAGTACCAAACCCAGAGTCCTCACGAGAGACATCGTTGGCAACGATGGCGTCACAACCCTTCGAAGCAAGCTTCGCGCGTGCGTTATCGATAAGATCATTGGTCTCGGCCGCAAAACCAACGACAACACGATCTTCCTTGCGAGAACTCAGCGCTGCGAGAATATCGGTTGTTTCGGCAAGTTGAATTGCGTCGAGGCGACCATCACGCTTCTTAAGCTTGTGGCTGGCAACGTGGACAGGCGTATAGTCGGCCACCGCCGCGGCGCAGATCGCGATATCGGCACCGTGAAACGCATGAATTGCAGCCTCATGCATCTCGGCCGCCGTCTCAACGGACACGAGCTCAACACCGGCGGGTGCACGAAGTTCGGTAGGACCGCTCACGAGCGTCACCTGGGCGCCCATGCGGCGCGCCTCACGTGCGATGGCATAGCCCATCTTGCCGGAGGAACGATTGGCAATGTAGCGCACGGGGTCGATGGGCTCATGCGTTGGCCCTGCGGTAACCAGCACATGGAGGCCGGAAAGCTCATCGGTCGCCTCAAGTGCATCTAGCACCGTCTGCGCGATGATGTGAGGCTCCTCCAACCTGCCTGCATCGACGGTGCCGCAGGCAAGATATCCCGTGCCGGGTGCGATAAGGGTTACTCCTCGTTGACGAAGCCGCTCAAGGTTTTCCTGTGTTGCAGCAGCGTGCAGCATCCCGGCATTCATGGCAGGCGCAACGAACACGGGAGCGTCCGTGGCCAGAAGCGTTGTCGACATCAAATCATCGGCAATGCCGTTTGCCATCTTCGCAATGATGTTCGCCGTCGCGGGAGCCACGAGCACCGCATCAGCTTCCCGAGCAAGCGAGATATGGTGAATGGGGTCCTCGGGATCGTCAAACAGGCCAATGGCAACCTTCTCATGCGTAAGCGCGCGAAACGTCGTGGGGCCAACGAAGCGCGTAGCATGCTCGGTCATGAGCACCTTCACGCGATAACCCTGCTTTTGCAGCAACCGCAGAATCTCACACGACTTATACGCCGCGATGCAACCGGTGACGCACAGCAACACCGTGCGCTGATCCGCTCCCCCGCTCATCACTGCGCATCCGTATCACGAACAAGAATACGATGGCAATAGGGGCACGTGGTAATACCGCCCTTGCGCTCAAGATCGGAAAGCGAGGACTCGGTGAGCGTCATGCGGCAGATGCTCGGCACCTTGCCTTCCAGCTTCTCGACGGCAAGGCCCTTGAAGCGCTTGGAGGCCACCGCATACGCTTTGAGTGCATCATCGGAAAGCGAGGCTGCCGCACGCTCACGCTTGGCTTCGAGCGTGGCAACATCGGCTTGGATGCTCTCTGCCGCGGCGCGCGCCGCTTTGGCAAGATCGAGAATAGCCTGCTCGACCTTCTTGGTACGTGCCGTGAGCGCCTGCTCATCTGCGAGCAGCTGATCGATCTGCGCATGCTTCTCACGTTGACCATACGCCGCTTTATCGAGCTGTTTTGCAAGATCGCTCAGACGCTGCTCGAGTTCCTGCACGCGACGGTAATCGGTAAGGTCCTCAGAGGAAGCCTGGGCCTCCTCGACGGCCGCCTGGGCAAGGCGCTCATCGTCTTCCAGATCGATAAGCTCAAGTTCAAGGTCCTTGCGGCGCGCCACAAGATCGGTGTGGTCTGCCTTGAGGCGCATGAGCTGCTTGCGACGTTGCGCAAGCTCCTTGATCTGAGGAATATCTTGAAGGGCTTGCTTGCTGCGATTGAGCGCAAGATCGATCGCCTGAAGATCGAGCAGGGCCTCGCCTACGTTCATTGCGTTCTCCTTATCTGCACGTCCACCAAGCACGTGGCGGAACATTGGTTGTGATGATAGCGGGCTCAACGCCAGCATGAATCATGGCACCGGTAAGCACCTCGGCAAACGCTGCCTCCGATGCATCGTGTCCGAGCAGTATGACATGCACGCCGCGCGCGTCCAAATCTTGACAGATATGGTATCCACATTCACCGCACACGATAGCGTCAAGACCAGCCTTCACCGCAAGCTCACCAAGGTCACCAAGCGACCCGCCGAGCATGCCAACGCGCGTTATGGCGTGGTTTGGATCGCCCCAAACCCGAGGCTCGGTATGAAAGGCCTGGGCTGCGCGTTTCGCAAGGTCGAGCAGCGTTCCTTCAAACGCGTTAAAGATGCAGCCAAACCCCGTGCTGTCTACATCGTCCGTGTGCTCGAGCGAACCTGTTGCCCGCATGCCCAGGCGCTGAGCCAGCACATCACGCGCCTCATGCGAGCGGTCGAGATTCGTATGCATCGAGATGATGGCAACACCCAAGCGCGCCGCCTCGAATACCGCGGCTGCCGTCTGGGGCGTGTGCGCATTCGGCGAAGGCGAGAAACACGACGGAGCTTTGATATAGACGGGATGGTGCGCCACCAGAACGTTCGCTCCCGCCTCATAGGCACGGTGAACGTCATCAACCGTTGCGTCAAGTGTGACGTAGATACGCTTGACCTCGGCTGCTCGATCGCCAACGGATAGGCCAACGTGATCCCAGGCTTCTGCATCTTCTGCTGGAAAAGCAGCAAAGAGCGCCCGTTCAAGCTCGTCAACGGTCATCGGACTCCCCTCTCCACGATGCCGAGGAGCGCTTCACCACAAACTCGCACCTCATCGGGGTCAACGCGATCGTCAAACGAAATGCGGAGCGAACCAAAAGCAAGGTTCGAGGGCATGCCCATAGCGCGTAGCACATGGCTTGGGTCGAGTGACGCACTCGAGCACGCCGATCCGGCAGAAACCTCAAACCCAGCGGCATCAAGTTGCAAGATGAGCTCCTCCGAGTCCATGCCGTCAACCACGATCGAGGCGATGCCCGGCAGGCGCTCGACACGATCCAGGTCACCGACCGTCGCAGCGATATGCGACGACGCGCAGACCTGGCGATACAGCTCGTCGCGCACTGCCTCCACGCGCTCACGCTCGGAATCTACGTGTGGGGCAAGCTGCTCAACCACCGCGGCAAACGCAACAATGGCACGGAGATCTTGCGTACCCGGACGCTTGCCGAACTCCTGGCCTCCGCCTTTGGTAAGCGCAGCAAACGGCGTGCGCCCTTTTAGGTAGAGCGCTCCGGTCGAAACCGGACCGCCGACCTTATGTGCCGCGACAGACAGCGCATCGACACCGAGCTCGTGCACATCGACGGGGATATGGAGATACCCCTGAATGGCGTCGGTGTGAAAGCGCGCTCCATGCGCATGCGCGATCGCGGCGAGTTCGCGAATGGGCTGCACCACGCCGGTCTCGTTGTTGGCAAGCATGACCGAGACGAGCGCCACGTTGTCATCCATCATAGACGCAAGTGCCTCGGGCTCCACGTAGCCCTGTGCGCACACAGGTACCGTATCTACCGCGAACCCGCGAGCGCGCAAAGCGGCGATATTGTCGAGGACCGAGTCGTGCTCAATCGCTGAGACAAGTACCCGGGTACGCTTTGTTTGCGCACGAACGCCCTCGGCGATACCAAAAAGCGCAAGGGCATTTGCCTCGGTACCGCCGCCAGTGAAGATAATCTCACTGGGACGCACGCGCGCACCGAGCGAAGCGGCAAGTACACCGCGTGCGCGCTCGAGTTCAAGCGCGGCGGCGCGGCCGAGCGCATGCAATGAATTCGGGTTTGCCCCAGCGATCGCAGAGACATCGTATGCGCGCATCGCCGCAAGCGCCTCGGGGCGCAAGGGCGTGGAAGCGGCATAGTCGAGATTAATGCGATCGAGGTCAGCTTGAGCGTGACTACGCATCGCGATCGGCGATGCCTTGGGTGCCCAGCTCGCGCATGGTCACAATCTCGGCCGCGGGATCGGCGGCGCCAAAGACGGCAGACCCTGCAACAACCACATCGGCACCAGCGGCGCACACGCGGCGGACGTTCTTGGCGGAGACGCCACCGTCCACCTCGATGAGCGGCGACACGCCATGCTCGGCGCAAAGCGCGCGCAGCTGGCGCAGCTTCGCATCGGTGCCGGGGATATAGGACTGGCCGCCAAAGCCGGGGTCGACGCTCATCACGAGCACCATATCGACGTCCTCGATGATGCTCTCAAGCGAGCAGACCGGTGTCGCAGGATTCAGCACGACACCAGCCTTAACACCGCGATCCTGGAGGTTCTTGATAATGCGGTGCAGGTGCGTGGCTGCCTCCATGTGCACGGTCACGTAGTCGGCACCGGCATCGGCATACCACAGCGCCGTCTCATCGGGGTTCGTGACCATCATGTGCACGTCGAGCGGAACGTTCGAGATGCGCTTGCACATGCGCACCATCTCAACACCGAAGGTGAGATTGCCGGTGAAATGCCCGTCCATTACATCGATATGGATGAGGTCCGCGCCCGAGATGGTCTCGAGATCGCGCGCCATATAGGCGAGATCGGCGGAGAGGATGGAAGGAGCAATCTGAGCCTGAGCTGCCATGGGTAGTGCCTTTCTATCGATTGATGCCGTAGAACTCCTCGGTGGGAATTCGTTCAAGCAGGACCTTCATAGCCTGCATCTTGTCCACGCCCTTGTAGAGCGCCGATTCGAGGGCGAACGTGATGGGGACATCGACCCCGAGCGTACGCGCCAGCTGGGCGCAGGAAAGCGCGGCCGCCGCGCCCTCGACCACCATATGCGTGCGCTGCTGGTACGCATCAAGCGACTCACCGCCCGCGAAGGCCACGCCAAAGGAGCGGTTGCGTGAATGCGGCGAGGTGCAGGTAGCAACCAGATCGCCCATGCCGGCGAGACCCATGCAGGTCATGGGATCACCGCCACGCGCCGAGACCACGCGACTGATCTCGGCCAAGCCGCGCGTCATGATGAGCGCGAGCGTGTTGTCGCCGTAGCCCATGCCGGCGGCGATGCCGCAGACGATGGCGATGACGTTTTTCACCGCAGCGCAGGTCTCAATACCCACCATGTCGTTCGTGGTGTAGATGCGAAACTCCGGCGAGATGAGCAGCGTCTTGAAGAACTCGGCGATCTCGGTTTGCTCGGAAGCGATGACTGCAGCGGAGAGGCTTCCCTTGCAGATCTCTTCGGCATGATTGGGGCCCGACAGTGCCGCGACGCGCTCGGGATGCCCGATCTCTTCGGCAACGACCTCACTCATGAGCTTGCCGGTACCCGCCTCGATGCCCTTCGTAAGGCAGAGCACGGGCGTTGCCGGCGCAATATAGGCCGCCGCCTCATGAATCGTCGAGCGCAAAAACGGCGAGGGTACGACCACAATGATGCCATCGGCGCCATCAAGCGCCTCGGCATAGTCGCAGCTCGCAACAACGTTCTCGGGCAGTGTGTAATCGGAGAGGTAGAGTGGGTTGACGTGACGCTCGTTGATGCCGTCGCGTGACTCGATATCATGCGACCACAGGGTGACCTTGTCGGCGCGGCGCGCCGCCACACCCGAGATGGCCGTGCCCCAAGAGCCGGCGCCGATGACGGTGATGTTCATCTACTTCTCCCCCTTCTTGCTGGAGAACGAGAGCTTCGACTCGTTGCCGTGGATGAGCTTCTTGATATTCGAACGATGCGCCCACACCACAAGAATCGCCATGACAGCATAGATGATGCGCATGGCAAGCGAAGACGTGGGATAGAACACCATCGTCCAGATGGGCAGCGAAATGGCTGCTGCGATGGAGCCCACCGAAACGTAGCGCGTGGCGATGACGCCCACCAAAAACGGAATCCACAGGGCCAGACCCACCGGCCAGATCCACCCCAGGCAGACGCCAAATCCCACCGCGATGCCCTTACCGCCCTTGAAATGCAAGTACGGCGTAAACATATGACCGGCTAAGCCTGCGAAGGTAACGAGCGAAAGCGCCCAGTCGCATCCACCGCCAGGAAGCAGCAGCGCAGGAGACGGGTCGCAAAACCATGAGAGCACCACGTGCGAGACGAGTACGCAAATGAGACCCTTGAGCACGTCGCACAACAGCGTGAGCGCGCCCACGAGCTTGCCGCCTACACGCAGCGCGTTCGTGGTCCCAATGTTACCCGAGCCGGATTTACGGATATCGCCTTTTCCGAACAGCTCGCCGATGATGAGCCCGAAGGGGATGCCGCAAATGAAATACGTTGCCGCCATACAGGCGATGAGCGGCAGGATGAGCTCCGATCCCAGCATGGCCTACCTCCCCTCGTCACGCGAGCTCTTGTTGCGGAAGCGCAAGCGAATGGGCGTCCCCTCGAAGTCGAAGGCACCGCGCATGCGATTCTCGATATAGCGCCGATACGTATCGTCGACCATATCGGCGTGGTTCACAAAGAAGGTGAACGTAGGCGGCTTCACACCGGTCTGCGTAACGTAATGCATGCGAAGCCGGCGCTTGCCGTCGACGATCGTGTGACCAAACTCACGAAGCTCGGTGAGGAACTGATTGAGGCGCGAGGTCGAGACCTTGGCGGCACGAGATGCAGCCGCCTTCTCCACGAGGTTCCAGATCTTCTCGACTGAGCGACCGGTGAGCGCCGAGATGCGCAGTTGAGGTGCCCACGGGGCCATGGTGAGGCGTCGCGCAACGGTCTCCATGACCTGCTCGCGTGCACGATCATCTTTGAGCAGGTCCCACTTATTGAGCAGCACGATGAGTGCGCAGCCACGCTCGATGGCAAGTCCGGCGACCTTCTGGTCTTGCTCGGTCACACCGATGCTTGCATCGACCACGAGCAGCGCCACATCGGCGCGATCGATCGCGCGCAGACCGCGAACCATCGAGTAGTACTCGATGTTCTCGTAAACGGTGCTTTTCTTGCGAATGCCCGCGGTATCGACCAAGCGGTAATGCACGCCGTCACGCTCGATAATGGTGTCGATGGCATCACGCGTGGTACCGGCCACATCGGAGACGATGGATCGATCGGAGCCAATCACCTTGTTGAAAAGCGACGACTTACCCGCGTTCGGGCGGCCGATAATCGCGATGCTCAAGAGATCGCCATACGGATCGTCCTCCTCAACCTCCTCGGGCAGCACCGCAACGACCTCATCGAGCAGATCGCCCGTACCGTGGCCGTGCACCGCCGAAATGGGACATGGATCGCCCACGCCAAGCGAGTAGAACTCCCACAGGCGTTCTTCCTCGCGTTCGGGATTGTCGAGTTTATTCACCAGCAGGAACGTGGGCTTCTTGACACGTTTGAGCAGGCGCGCCACCGTCTCATCCTCTTCGGTGACGCCCACCGAGCCATCAACGACAAAGAGAATCGCGTCAGCCTCTTCTGCAGCAGCGAGCGCCTGATCACGGATGGACGTGGCGAAGACATCGTCGCTCTTCATGGGTTCGATACCACCGGTATCGACGAGGGTGAACGTGCGGCCGTTCCAGTCGGCATCATGATACGAGCGGTCGCGCGTGACACCGCGGCTCTCATGGACGATGGCGTCCTGGGTTTGAGCGAGGCGGTTCACCAACGTGGACTTACCCACGTTGGGGCGACCGACAACGGCAACGATAGGTTTCATTGAGCGTGCTCCTAAAGCGACTCGTGAGGCATAGCAATGTACTGGAGCTCATCTTCGATGCGCTCCATAAGCGCGACCGGCGTCGTGGGGCACACGGCAACACGCGCACCGCGACACCCAAGCTCGCGCTCGATGTCATCTCGATGATAACCGTCGAGCGTACGCGCGTCGGCGTTGAAGATGATGTCCGGTAGAAAGAGCATAACATCATCGAGTGCCGCCGGGAGCTGTTCGAGAAGGTCACATCCGCAGATGAGGCCGGTCACATCGACGTTACCGCCGAAGTAGTTGTTCTCGATGGCGATAACCTCACCGCCAAGAGCGGAATGTGCAACGAAGCGCGCTACGGTCTCTCGCGCCGCACAGCCGGAAACAACACATAGCTGCTTGCGCCGCGCGGCAAGCTCGTCGCGAATGTTCTGGAGGCGTGGCTCGTCGGCGGCAAGCACGGCGTCCGTCTCATCGAGAAACGAGCGAATCATCCCAATGCCATCATAGAACTGCGGATACCCATCGTATTCTTCCGCCGGAGGCATCGAGCGATTCGCGTCGAGGTAGAACTCATCCGAGAGCTGGAAGATGCTTCGGCCCGTGCGCGCGCGAGCCCGCGCCTGAAACGGTGCCACCTGCTCGATGACGCGCAACGCGGCGGCTGGATCATCCGAATACGAGGACGTGAAACGTTTCTGGAAACGCGTGTACCCCAATGGCACGATCCCGACGCTCGTAATGAGGGGATGCTCCTCAAAATACGTGAGTGTGCGGTCGAGCTCCTCGCCATCGTTGATGCCCGGACAGAGCACGATCTGAGCATGGACTTCGATACCAGCATCGAGCAGCTGCTCGAGCACCTCCATTCCCCGCTGCGCGTTTCTGCCCATAAGACGACGGCGAACCTCAGGCGAGACGGCGTGCACCGAGACGTTCATGGGGCTCAGTTGCTTCTCGATAACGTTTGCCACATCCGCCTCGCTCATGTTGGTGAGCGTGACGAAGTTCCCCTGTAAAAAGCTCAAGCGATAGTCGTCATCGCGAATATAGAGCGTGCCGCGCATATGAGGCGGCAGCATCGACATAAAGCAAAACGTGCATGCGTTCACGCAGGTGCGCATGCCATCGAACACGGCGCCGTCAAACTCGAGCCCCCAGTCCTCGCCGGGGAACCGCTCGAGCTCGCACGTCGAGGTGGTGGCGTCGGAGGGATCAAAGACCTCAAGCGCCACGGTGTCGCCGTCGGCGTGCCATAGCCACTCGATCATATCGGTGAGTGCCACGCCATCGACAGCTGTGATTACCATTCCGGCCTCGATGCCGGCGTCCCACGCAGGCGAATCCTCACGCACGGCAGCAACGACGGCACCGGTGGGAACAGCCGACGCGCCCTCCCCGCCGTAATCGGCGCGACCGGTGGCATAGGGCGGAACCGTACCGCTCATCAGGCACTCACGATTTCGCGGATCCGCGTACGCACGCGCTCGATATGCTCGGCAGGCGTTGAGGCACCGGCCGTGATGCCGATAGTCTCGGCACCTGCAAGCCATGTAGGATCGATTTCATTGGCATCTTCGATATGGTGCGTCTTGGCACACATTTCGTGACAGATCTGCGCCAGGCGCTGCGTGTTGCCGCTCTCGCGTCCACCAACCACGATCATGCAATCTGCCTCTCGGGCGGCATCGCGTGCGGCGTTCTGGCGTTCGGATGTGGCCTCGCAAATGGTGTTCACGACACGAAGCTCCTCAACGCGCCCCAGCAGGCGCGCAACAATGCGGCGGAGCAGCTCGATGGTCTGGGTCGTTTGGACAACAATACCCACGCGTTTGGCGAGCGCAAGGGCATCGATCTCCTCCTCGCTCGAAACCACGAGCGCGTTCTCGCCAGCATGCCCCATGATGCCCTGCACCTCAGGATGACCGCTCTCGCCTATCACGAGCACCTGATACCCCTCGCGCGCGAGTTTCTCGGCAGCGTGGTGCACGCGTTTCACATACGGGCACGTGGCATCGATCACATCGAGTCCCAGCTCACGTGCATGAGCCGAAACCTGCGGGGTGACGCCATGGGCGCGCACCACGAGCGTACCGGTGCCGGCATCGTCGGGCGTGGCCGCCGGTGAGACACCCCGCTGCTCAAGATCGGCAACAACTAAGGGATTGTGGATCAACGGCCCAAGCGTGTGAACAGGCTGACGCGCCTCCTGAGCGGCTTTGAGCGCCATCGAGAGCGCCCGTTCGACCCCATAGCAAGCACCGGCATGTTCGGCGATGATGACGCGCGTCACCGCTATCGCCTCCCGGGATGCTCATCGCGCAGCGCATCGCGGATGGCGTACATGCGACCGATGGCCTCATGCTCAACCCAATCCGTACGAGCACGGCGCTTGATGTCGGCCGGCGCGTCGTCAAACGAGACGCGATCGCCTGCGCGCATCCACGTTTTCACCGGACGCATGATCTTCTTACCGAGCGGCGTGATGTCGCGAAAACCGCAGACTGCCATCGGGATGACATCGGCCTTGCCCATCTGCGCCATAATCGCGAAACCACCATGCACCTCGACCGGCTGCTCGTCTGAGCGAATGCGCGTGCCCTCGGGGAAGATGAGGATGTCCTCGCCACGCTGGAGCGCCTTGCTCGCCCGGCGCAGCGCTTTCATATCGGCGGTGCCGCGATTGACGGGAATAGCTCCCACACGGCCAAAGAACCACTCGATGATCTTGTTCTTGTTGAACTCGGACTTCATGATGGGGCGCATGCGGCGGCCCGATACATAGACATGCGTGACGATGGCGATGACCTCGGCCATCGAGGTGTGATTACAGATAATGACCGAGCCGTGCTCGCCACGCGGCAAAAGCTTCTCGGCGTCTTCCATCTTCCAACGCCACATGAGCTTGGAGAATACGTAAAGAATCATGATGACAGCCCAGTAGAACACCTTGAGCGGCACCGGGTACTCACGCATCGCGGTGTCGTAGTAGAACTCCGTGGGCTTGGTGAACGGCATGCTCATGCGCTACCGCCTCTCTTGAATCAAATCTGCGATACGCGCCACCACTTCGTCGATGGAGGCAGCGGTGGAGTCGATGTGAACGGCATCATCGGCCGGAACGAGCGGGGCAACCTCACGGCTGGAATCGAGCTGGTCACGCCGTTCGATGGCGTCGAGCGTACGCTGGAGCTCCTGGGCAAGCTCATCGTCGCTGGGAGCAACAGCATCGGCCTCGTGGCGCTGCGCCACACGCCGACGCGCACGCTCGGCGGGATCGGCCGTGAGAAACACCTTGACCTCCGCTGCAGGAAACACCACGGTGCCGATATCGCGCCCCTCGGCCACGATGTCATGACCCTCGGCGGCGCGGCGCTGCACGTCGAGCATGGCCTGGCGCACGCCAGGATACGCCGAGACTTTCGACACGCAGGCATCGATCGCGGGAGTGCGAATCGCGTCGGTAACATCGGCGCCATCGAGCAGCACGCGAGCCCGCTCGCCGGCGCGGCGGGCGACCTCGATGCGCACGGTGCGTGCAAGCTCGTCGATGATGTCCTCGTCGTCGAGGTCTGCCGCGCGTTCAAGCGCCGCAAGCGCAACCGCGCGATACATCGCCCCGGTATCGAGCTTCTCAAACCCCAGACGCGCGGCCAGCTGCCCCGCAATCGTGGATTTCCCCGAGCCCGCCGGCCCGTCTATCGCTACGATCATGAGCTATCCTTCCTTGCTATCGTGTGGCTCGCTTACGGCTGCAGCCGCACGCAAGCGCGCAATCTCCCCATCGGTTAAAAGCCGCCATACTCCACGTTCAAGATCGCCAAGCTCAAGCGGACCAAACGCCGGACGATGCAGGCGGAGCACGGGATGATGCACGCGTCCGAGCATGCGCTTCACCTGGTTCTTACGACCTTCACTCAGCTCGACCTCCACAACCGAGGCGCCACGCGGCACCGCGGTGTTCCACACGGCACGCGCCGCACGAGGTGTGAGCACGCGAGCAGGAGCGGGTTTGCACGGCCCGTCATCGAGTATCATGCCGGATCGCAGCGGTTCAAGCTCATCGTCGGACACACGGCCATCGACAAGCGCTACATAGCGTTTCGTCACGTGACGCGAGGGATGGAGCAGGGCCTGCGCAAGATCGCCGTCTGTGGTGAACAGCAGAAGCCCCGTGGTGTCGAAATCGAGCCTTCCCACAGGAAACAACCCCGGATAGCGATCGGTAGGCACGAGCTTGGCCACACAGGGCCGCCCCTGGGGATCGCTCATCGTGGTAATGAAGCCGGCGGGCTTATTGAGCATAAGGTACACCGGCGTATCGCCCCATACCACGCGCTTGCCGTCGACCTCAACCACGTCGCGTTCGGTATCGATCTTGGTACCCAGCTCGCTGGCAACCTGGCCGTTCACCGTCACGCGTCCGGCGGTCATGATGGCCTCTGAGCCGCGGCGGCTCGCCACGCCCGCGCGCGCCAAGAAGCGCTGCAGCCGCATAGTATGGGGATGCGTCTCACTCATCGTAGTCGTCCGACGCATTGCCGATAATCATGAAATCGTCGTCCTCATCCTCATAGGAATCAACGAGCTCGCGCTCCTCCTGGAGATCCTCCTCGGTCTCCTCAAGCGTGGACTGGATAGAGCGCCCCGAAAGGCGTTCGCGGATAAACTGTCGCGCTTGCTCATCGGGGGCGAACTGCTCCAGGTCGGGCAGGTCGCGCACCGAGCGCAGGCCAAACTTCTCGAGAAACGCATTCGTGGTGCCGTAGAGGATGGCCTGACCGTGTTCGGCATCGCGCCCGAGCTCGCGAATGAGCCCCTTGTCGACAAGCGAGGAAATCACGCCATCAGAGTTAACGCCGCGAATGCCGCGCACCATCTCGCGTGTGGCGGGCTGGTGATAGGCAATAACCGCGAGGGTCTCGAGCGCAGCTTGGCTGAGCTTCTGCGTGTCCCAGGAGAGCACGAATGCCTCGACCTGATCATGAAACGCCGGATGGGTAAAGAGACGCCAGCCACCGGCAACCTCACGCAGCTGGAACCCGCGATTAGCCTCCTCGTACTCCACCTTAAGTTCGGCCAAAAGCGACGCGACCTCACCGGGTGCCACATCAAGCGCCTGTGCGAGCGCGCTGGCGCTCACCGGATCGCTCGACACGAGCAGCAGCGCTTCGAGCGCGCCCTTAATCGAGCTTGGTGACAGATTCTCCAGCGATTCCAACTTCTACTCCTTTTCGACAAAGAGCGCGTCACCGGGATGATATTCCGGCGCGCCCTCAACGCGGTCGATGGTGATCGTTCCAAAGTTCTCGTCCTGCGCGAGCGTGAGCGATCCGCGCTTGGCAAGCTCCAAGATCGCCAAGAAGGTCGAGACGATCTGTTCGGTGGTGGCCCCCTCGTCCAGCAGGTCACGGAACGTGCAATGCCCGCGCGAGATGGTGAGACGGTCCACCGAGGCAACCGTAAGCTCAAGAGGAACACGATGCGGCGCCACATGCTCGGCCTCAAGCAGAAACGTCTCGCGTCGGCCATCCAAATCGGCGCAGATCACGGCAAGCCCGCGCAGGGTGATGCCCGCAAGATAGTCGGGCATGAGATTCAAGAACTCGGGATCAGGGCCGGCCACGCGCGGGTGCATGCGGCTCTCGGCCTCCATGCGGGCACCGAGCGCCGCCGCAGCTCCCTTGAACTGACGGTACGCAATGAGGCGCTGAATGAGCACTTCACGCAGGGCATCGGCATCAAGCCCGGCATACTCGTCGTACTCATCGTCCACATCGGGCGAGACGGGCTTATCCTCGGGCACGAGCGAGGCGGCCTTGATATCGAGAAGAGTGGCGGCAACAAGCAGAAAATCGCTCGCCACATCAAGATCGAGCGCGTCGAGCCGGTCGACCTCCGCAAGATACTGCTCGGCAACCTCGCTGATGGAGATGGCCCCGATATCGACCTTCTGCCGCGAGACCAGCTGCAGGAGCAGATCGAACGGTCCGCTATATGCCTGGGTTGTCACCCGATACGACACGCCGTGCCCTCCCCTCGTATGCTTCCAACTGATAAAGTTTACCGCATACGGCGCGCAGCATCACGCAAGCGCCCACGAGAGCAGCGCATCTCCAAGGGGATACACGGTAACGTTGAAATAGAGCCCAATGAGATCGATGCCGGTAAGCTGTGGCAGCAGATACAGCACGATGATGAGGATGGGCATGGCGTACTGTTGAATCTGGTAATACGCCCGCAGCGCCTCCCCTTTTAAAAACGGCACGAGGATGGACGATCCATCGAGCGGCGGTAAGGGAATGAGGTTGAAAAACGCCAAGGAGAGATTAACCGAGAGCACCGTAACAAGGACGTTCAAGATAGCGGTGGCGGACTCATAGTCGAGCATCCCGTGCATGATTGCAGGATTGAGCGTACTCACGAGCGCAGCCGCGATCACGGCGAGCACGATATTCGACGCAGGCCCGGCAAGTGCCACCAAGACCTCGTCGCGCTTGGGATGCTTGAGGTTGCCCAGATACACCGGCACCGGCTTAGCGAAGGCGAAAACCGGCCCGCCCAAGGCGATCATGATAAGCGGCAGGATAACGGTGCCAAACGGATCGATGTGCGCAAACGGATTAAGCGAGACGCGGCCGCGCGCACGAGCCGTATGGTCGCCGAGCACATAGGCACTCAGGGCGTGCGCGCTCTCATGCACGGTAATACCTAAGATGATGGCAAGCGCGCTTGCAAGAAGATGCTGAAGGTTAGCCATGGCGCATCATGTCCTAGCGAAGGGCACGCGATGCGCGAGTACACGCGTAATCCAACACAAAGCAGATCGCAGCTACCAATGCGAAGTCGAAGCGGAACACACCGCCGAAAGGCGACGCGATAACCCCGTAGCCCGCAATGGCCCCGGGGATGGTGCGGGAAAGATCCACCACAAGCCCCACGATGTTGAGCTTTGCCGCAATACCGCTAAAGCACAGTGCAATCACGATCAAGCACATCGCAATGCCGCAGAGTCTCAGCACGAACGCCAAGATATTGAGCACCACAGCACCCGCCTTACGCGCCTCCATGGGCAACCTCTTCCTCAATCTCGGTCGATAGCTCGAGCCACTCGTCCTCGAGCGCAGGCAATGTTTGCTTCAGGCCGTTATATTCCCCCAACGCCTCGTTGAAACGCGCCTGGTCGGCATAGAGCTCCTCGGAAGCCATGAGCTCCATGAGCTCATCATATCGGGCGCGCTTGCGCTCGAGCTCGGCCTCAACCTTCTTCAGGCGGTCGCGCTTCGACTTGAGGCGCTTGTTCAAGGCCGCGCGCGCCTCGGCCTCGGCGCGGCGCTGCTCGCGGGTCTTCTTGCCCTCACGCGCGGGGGCCTCTCCCCCCTCGTGGTGACGCCTGAGCGTGCGAGAGCCCTCGGCGGGCGCCGGCGCGGGAGCTGCGGGCTTGGCCTCCTGTTCGGCCGCGAGGGCGCGCTGCGCCAGGTCCTCGCGCTTGAAGAGGTAGTAGTCGTAGTCGCCGTCGATGACGGTCATCTTGCCGTCGCGGATGTCGATCACGCGGTTCGCCACGGCGCGCACGAGATGCTCGTCGTGGGAGATGAGGACGAGCGTGCCGGGGAAGTTCATAAGCGCGTTCTCGAGCATGTCCACCGAGTCGATATCGAGGTGGTTCGTAGGCTCGTCGAGGCAGAGCAGCGCCTCGGGCGCCACGAGCATCTTGGCGAGCGCCAGACGCGCCCGCTCCCCGCCCGAGAGCACTCCCACGCGCTTGTCGACGTCGTCGCCCGAGAAGAGGAAGGCGCCCAGAAGGCTTCGCTGCTGGGGCACCGTCCAGGTGGGTGCCACGGAATCGATCTCCTGGAGCACCGTGTTCGACTCCTTGAGCCCTTCGAGCTGGTGCTGCGCGTAGTAGGCAACGCCCACGTTCACGCCGAGGTCGCGGGTACCCGAGCTCGGCGCCTCGATGCCGGCGAGCATCTTCAGGAGCGTGGACTTGCCCGCGCCGTTGGGGCCCACGAGCGCCACGTGGTCGCCGCGGTAGAGCGTGAGGTCGATGTCACTGTAGACGTGCTTGTCCGCGTAGGACTTGGACATGCCCTCGAGCTTCACGACCATGTCGCCGGAGCGCGGCGGGTCGGGGAACTTGAAGTCCACGTGCTTGTGCCCCTCGGGTAGGATTACAAGTTCGCTCTTGATCTGCTCGATGCGCTTCATACGCTCCTGTGCCTGCGCGGCCTTAGTTGGCTTGTAGCGGAACTTGTCGACGAAGACCTGCATGTGCGCGATCTCGCGCTCCTGGGCAGCACGTTTGGCGCGCATCTGCTCGAGGTTATCCTCGCGTTGCTTGAGATATGAGCTGTAGTTGCCCGTGTAGACCGTGATGCGGCGGTTCTCGAGCGCCGCCACGTGGTCCACGCAAGCATCCATGAAGGCGCGGTCGTGGCTGACGATGAGGACGGCTCCCTCGTAGTTCGAGATAAAGGAGCGTAGCCACTGGACGCTCTCGAGGTCGAGGTGGTTCGTAGGCTCGTCGAGGAGCAAGAGATCAGGGTGGCGGAGGAACAGCCTCGCGAGCGCGATGCGCATCTGCCAGCCGCCCGAGAACTCGGCGCAGGGTTTGTTGAAGTCCTCGACGGGAAAGCCCAGGCCGGCGAGGATCTGACGGGCGTTGCTCTCGAGCTCGTAGCCGCCGAGCCCCTCGAAGCGGTCCTGCACGCGGCCGTATTCATCGAGGAGCGACTGCGGCACCTCGCCCGTCTCCCCCGCCTCGGCGATCTTGAGCTGCAGGGCCTCCGCGCGCTCGCCGAGCTCGCGGATCTCGTGCGCGGCAGCCATGACCTCGTCGATCACGGGCACGTCGCTCGCGAGCTTCGTCTCTTGCTCGAGGTAGCCCACGTTCACGTCCTTCGCGAACGTGATGGAGCCGCCGTCGGCGATATCGAGCCCCATGATGATCTTCAGAAGCGTGGTCTTGCCAGCGCCGTTGGGACCCACGAGGGCGAAGCGGTCGCCAGGATTCACCTGGAAGGACGCACCGGAAAAGAGCGTGCGCGCACCGAAGCTCTTCTCGATCTTGTCTACGTTGAGGATCATCTGCTCACCCCGCACCCAACGCGCAGCGCATACCGCACTGTGAACCGTACGATAAGAAAAAGGGCCGGCGATTGCTCCCCGGCCCCGTTCAAGTTCTGGTGGGCGTTACAAGATTTGAACTTGTGACCCCTTCCGTGTGAAGGAAGTGCTCTACCCCTGAGCCAAACGCCCTTGTGCTTTTCAGCAAAAGTTATAGTACCACGCTACTCCCCCGCTGCCAAGCCTGAATTTTTGAATCGAAATATCTGTTCCGCATATTTGACGTTGATTTCCAAATTCATCGAGACGCCTCCAGCACTCAACGAAACACGTATCGGTGAGTATGGGAACCTCCCCCTCGGGGGTCGGAGAGGCCGGCCCGCGAGACCGAGGAGGCATCATGCCAAAGAAAGCGAAGAAGGACAAAAAGAGGAGGTCGCGAGAGAGATCCTATGCAAGGCTCACGAGGCATGAGCGGCAGACGATTGAAAGGATGCTCGACCGTGGAAAGGGCTGCCGGGAGATCGCGCGCGAACTCGGCCGCGCGCCATCCACCGTGGCCAACGAGGTCGGAAGACACCGGTTCGTGACCTCGCCGCGCGCGCACCGCGGTGAGCCGGCGCCGAAGGCGGAGACGCTGGCGGCCGAATGCCCCAGGCTGGGGTCGTGGCCCCGTTGCTGCAATGGCTGCATCAGACGCAGGGGTTATGGCTGCAACAGGAGACCGCGCGTGTTCTATGGCGCCAGGGCGGCGCAGCGCGCCGCCGACGAGGAGCTCAGGGAGAGCAGGCGCGGCATCGACGAAACCGAGCAATCCGTCGCGGCCAAGCTCGACGCGATACGGGAATGCCTGCGACGCGGCCTATCGCCGAAGCAGATCGCCGCTACGCGCCCCGGCCCGGGGCTCTCAGCGAGCACCATCTACCGCTGGATCGATGCCGGCTATGCCGAGATGACCAATATGGATCTGAGGAGAAAGGTCGGTTACAGGCCGCGGAAGAAGTCCCGGGCAAGACGCAGCGAGAAGCATTCCGCACGCAGGTCGCACGACTCATTTGAAAAACTCCCCGAAGATGAGCGGGCCGGTGCTTGGGAGATGGATACCGTAGAGGGCTCGGCCTTGGATTCCGCTCGCCTGCTCACGCTCTACCACCGCCCGACGAGTTTTCAGCTGGCGATACCCATAGCCGACGGCGCCTGCGCCTCGGTCCTTGCAGGCCTCGGGCTCGTGCACGGCGTTCTTGGCGCCGACGGCATGGAGCGCGTGTTCAGGCTGGTGCTCACCGATAACGGTTCTGAGTTCGCTGACGAGCGGGCCATCGCCTCTTTGCTTTGCGAGGCGGAAGGCGAGACGAGGCTCTTCTATTGCGATCCCCGCCGGGCCGATCAGAAGGGCGGCTGCGAGAAGAATCACACCGAGGTCAGGAAGCTTCTGCCCAAGGGGCGGGGCATCAGGTTCGACCGTCTCGACCGCGCCGCCGCGGCGCTCGTCATGTCGCAGATTAACTCCGAACCCAGGGGCAAGCTTGCCTGGCGTTCGTCCTCGGAAATGTTTCTCGCCGCCTTCGGCAGCGACGCGCGGGCGATCTTGGACGCCTTCGGGATTGAGATGCTGGCGCCCGCAGGGCTCGACCTGACACCGGAATGCGTGGAGCGCGCTCGCGCAAAGAGAGGCGAGGCGCCGCTGGCCGAGTAAAACCCCGAAAGGACGATTGAATCTAAGCCTTAAGAGCCTGTCGCGCTGAGTCTGGAAGAAAGCCGCGACGGGATGATGGCGCTTACCTCTCGAACCTATCGCGACGCCTCCTCGCAAATCCTACACCTGCCAAAACATAAAAGGGAAACCCATTTTGGAGTCTCCCTTCTGTCTCGCTAAGTGCAAAAACAGATAATTTGCCCAAAGCGTTTCGCTAAGATAGAAAATCAACCTCCGCATATTTGACGTACGTTTAAGCGAAAACATGGCCCCGAATGGACGAATGCTCCGTCCAAGCCTGTTATAAGATTGGGTAAAGTAGATTCCACCAATGTAGCCGGAGGTGAATCATGTATATCGTTGATGACATCTGCTACGCCGGCAACCCTTGCGACAATCCCCGCGTCATCGAGGCAAAGCCTCTTGTGGGCGGTATGATGCTTCTACGCTTTTCTACAGGCGAGCTCAAGCTGTTCGACACAACGACTCTTGAAGGCAGCGCCTTTGACATCCTCGCCGATCCGGAGGTTTTCAATGCGCCTCGCGTCGAGCATGGGTTCGTATCTTGGGCAGACGGAACGGTCGATATTGCGCCGGAATACCTGTATGAACATGGTGTTACCTACTGCCAAGATGATGACGTCTTGCTAGCGGGATAAAAAGTACCTGCTTGCAATTGTTCAAATTCGCTTGTAAGCGCGCCCCACGAGGACATCCTGGCCATTTTCACCCGTGGAGAGATAGACGTCTACTGAGGGGATCACACCTGCCTCCTTACGCGTTGGGGAAGCTCATGGTCTGCACGAATGCGCCCTATCTCGGTCTCATAGGGGTCGGTCGCCTCGATAACGCGACCGAGAATGCCGAGTGTTCGGCAGATGTTCAGCATGGTTGCGAAGCTCACAGTAGGGTCGCCGTTTTCGATGCGCGAAAGCGTACTGCGGGAAACGGCAGCTTTTGCAGCCACCTGTTCAGAGGTGAGCTTGTGCATCTTCCGCCACGTGGCTAGGTTCTCCCCCACCTGCTTGGCGGCAAGTTTGGTTCGCATAGGGATCGGTCGCTTCATGAATGATAACCTAACGTCTGGTATCTAAGACACTAGTTAAGTTAGTGTAGCGTATACCAGACGTTAGGTATATCGAGAGCTATGGAAAACTCTACAGGGACGTCCTCTTGCGGAGACCAGCAGCGACGAGCGCTATGCCGAAGATTCCAGCCAGCGCGCAGGCCAAAGGAGCCACATCGCCCGTGGCGGGGATGGTTTCTTCGTCCTCGGCAGGCTCTTTAGAACCGCAGACCGTGCAGACTCCGTCGATGAAATCATGGCCGGTAGCGGGGATCGTTTTGCCCTTCGCGATCACGTATCCGCAGACGGAGCAGACCGTGTCGCCCGTGTAGCCCTCCTCGGTGCAGGTGGCATTCTGCTTGCCCACAATCTCGGGCTCGTGCGTGGCATAGTCGAGCTCGTCGCCGCAGGCCTCGCATGCGTGCCAGTGGCCGCTTTCGTCGCTCGTCCACCCAGAGGCGGGCTTGTGCACGTGGTTCACGATGAGGGTTGCGGGGTCGCTCTCGATCGCCACCTGACCGGACGTCACGACACATCGGTACTGGTTGCCGTCCATGTCCATGGTGGTCGCCGGCGTGGTGTAGATGGCGCCAGTCGCACCGTCGATGTCGGTCCAAGACGCGCCGTCGTTGGCGCTAACCTGCCATTGATACGTCTTCGTGGTGCCCCCGTTCGCGGTAACGCTGAAGGACGCGGTTTCGCCCTCAATGACTTCAATGGCCTGCGGCTGATTGGCAACGCTGAGACCCAGGGTGTTTTCAAGAGTCACCTCAACGGTGTAGGGCTCTAGCGTATCCAAATCAACCGTGGCAGTATCACCGAACTGCACCTTAGGATCCTTGGCATATCCGACGTACAACGTGATCGTGCCGCCGTACGTTCCGTTTGGGACGTCATTCATATCCATAGGATCTGCATATGCGCATAGGGTGTAGGGCGCGCTCTGCCCGCCATCGAATACGGAAATCACGTGTATCTCATTGGATGACTGAAGGTAACAGGTGGACGAACCGTCATACGCGTCAACATACAACGGAATGGAATAGGCCTGGTCCTCCTCATTCTGCAGCCTCGTGACAGCGCTAGATATGGCGTACACGATGATTCGTCCGTCCTCGCCCAAAACAGGGTCATCGGTCAGAGAGAGGGCGCCCTTCGCTGCGTAATAGCCACCCGAAGATTCTTGCAGCTCCAATTCGCCTGGGCACTCAAATGCGTACGCCGGAAGTGCCTTTATCGTTCCGCTTCCGGGTATGCCGCTCGGCAGAGTTGCTCCCTCGCCGTTGTAGATGGTCCCGTTGTTGACGATGCTTCCGGCACCCGTCACGGTGCCCTCGTTGATGAGGGAGCTGCCCTCTGGGATCGTCAGCTTCGATCCCTGGCCAATCGTCAGGGTCTCGCCCTCGCCAATCGACAGGTCCTCCTGCGGGGTCACCGAGCCGTACACGGTACCGGCGTTGCCGTTGAAGTACATGCCGCCGGAAGCGCTGTTGTACTGGTGCTGGAGTGTGTGCCCCGACAGAACGGCGACCCTGTTCGCTCGGACGACGGCGTTATCGGCGAGCCTCAGGTAGAACTTTGCCGTGCCCGCGCCGCCCAATCGAGAGAAGAATATGCCGCGCGCGTCTCCCGTGGGGTACCACCCGTTCGCGGTGAGGCTGGCGCCCATCACCGTTAAAATGGCCTCGCCGCCCGGCCTTGCATAGAACATCACGGCGGTTGACTTGGGGCAGTTCGACACGACGTTGGCGCCATCACTGATGGTCAGGTAGCTGCCGCCTCCCGTAGTCATCTTGGCACCGCTCATAAGGAAGATGCCGCCGTTGCCCCATACGGTCCCCTCGGCGATCAGCTTTCCGTCGCCAACGATGTTCAGCTCGGAATACCCGGTATCGCTGGTGACGTAGATCGGCACGCCGCTGCTGAGGTGGCTTTCGCCGGCAAGGCGAATGGTGAGCGACACGCCGGATTCGCCAAACGCGTAGATGGAGTGCGTCCCGGTTGCCAGGGAGGAACTCTTGCCGACCGTGGCGTTGTTCAGATACAGCGTGCCCTCGTCCGCATCGTAGCGAACGTTGTAGGCGGCGGTGTCCTGCGTAACGGTCAGCTCGCCGGTCGCGGGGTCCGTCGTCCAGTAGCCATCCTGCGTCGCGTCGACGGTGACGTTGCCCACTACCAGCTGTTCGGGAGCATGGTCCGCCGCCAGCGCCGTGGCGGGCAGCATCACCAGGCACAGCAGCGCCGCAGCGAGCACCGACCAGATCGTTCTTCTCGCCATCTCGTACCTCCGTCCCATGGGCGCTCTGCCCACGTAGCGGGCCATGAAGCCATTGTTGAGGAGGAGGCACCGGCTTCCCCTACCCGACGGACGGGGCAATATGGGGAGGGTGAGGGTGTCTCACGCTGAAGTAGCCAGACAATCTTCTGTATGCGCCCGAAAGCCTGCCTACGCCAACATGAATTGCGCCAGATCCTTGCGGCTCGACACCCCGAGCTTGCGAAACGCGTTGGACAGGCACTCCTTCACGCGGTTCACCGAAAAGCCCATGTGCTCGGCAATCTCGGCGTTTGACCAATCGCGCGAGGCGAGCATGCAGACCGCGAACTCAGTGGTGGTGAGGTTATCCGCCACATCGTCGGCCGTCGATGGGTTGTGGACGCGCCGCCAGCCAGCGCTGAAGCGGTAGGTGATGTCGATCATGCGCTTGAAGTCGTCCGGCCATGCGGGCTTGATCGCGGCTTCGAGCATGCCGCCCAGAAGCCCGTGGTGCTCGCCGAAGGGCTGGATGAGGCCGTCCGGGCGCGCGATGTCCCAAGCGGCGAGGACGTGCCTGCGCGCCTCGTCGGTACGGCGGAGCGTCATGAGGCTCATGACGGCCGCCAGGTGCAGGTAGATGGCCGGAATAGGATAGAGCGTATCCGCCATAGCGAAAGCGCCCAGCACGATGCCGTAGCTCTGCTCGTAGGCGCCCTCGAGGTAGAGGCGGTGCGCCTTAACGTAACAGGCGAAGAGCCTAAGGCCGGACGGCAGGAGGGGAAGCAGGTCGAGCGCGGGTTGTGCGGGCTTAGGTGCAGGCAGGTGCAACAAGGCGCTCGCGGCGTTACCGATGAAGGCCGCCATGGCCGCTACCTCGGGAGGCGTATCCCCTCCCAGCTCGGAATTCATGCTGCCGAGCGCGCCATCGAGCGCGAAGCGGGCGTCGTTGATGCGACCGAGGGTGAGGTTGGAGAACGCGCAGATGAGGCAGGCGGAGAGGCGCGCCTCGGCGTCGTCGCTCTTGAGGAGCGGGGCGGCAAGGTCGCGCGCACGCTCAGCGTCGCCGGAAAAGTAGGCGAGCTCTGCCTGCGCGACGGACGCACGCGTGCCCCTCGCAAGGGAGGCAACAAATGCCTTCGTAGTTCCCGGGGAATAAGCCGTACCTATAAGCGGCATGAGGTTCTGAAAAGAGGACGTGGGACGCGGGCTTGGCGCCTGCGGCGTGGAAGCACGCTCTCCCCTGCGCGGGTCGTCGGGCTTGACCGTGCCCTCGGGAATGCGCCACGAGCCGCCAAACTTCTCAGCACCCACTATGCGCCCCTGCTTGCAGTAGCGCTGGACGAGGCGCGTCGTCACGCCCCAGCGGCTGGCCGCTTCCTCTGCCGAGATGTAGCGCATGCGGTCCCCTTCCATGCTGTTAGGTACCCCGTGTTTGGAAGCAGCATAGCAGAACGAACGGTTCGGCAGAACGAACAGAAAAAGGCCAGACTCGACGCCTGGCCTTGAAATACTTGGTGGGCCCTGGGGGATTCGAACCCTCAACCCAGGGATTATGAGTCCCCTGCGCTAACCGTTGCGCCAAGAGCCCGTATAGCAAAACGCCCTCCGATTCCTCGGAGGGCGGCGGTTCACTTGGGTGGAGACGAGGGGGATCGAACCCCTGACCTCTTGACTGCCAGTCAAGCGCTCTCCCAGCTGAGCTACGCCCCCAAGCGGTGCGGGAAATAATATACGGTAACGAGACGAGCATTGCAAGCAAAAAGTCGAACTTTTTTTGACGACATTTCGCGCTGCATGACGCTCGCCTCAACACCGCAGGTAGTAACGTCCCTACCGACGGCCGGCTTCCACCAACTCCGAAAGATGTGCCACAACATCAGAGAGCGCCACATCCGTACGCTCGCCCGTAGCACGATCCTTAACCTCAACGGTGCCAGCCCTGATGCCGCGCTTACCCACAACGACCTGATACGGGAAACCCATGAGGTCGTTGTCGGCAAACTTCACGCCAGGACGCTCAGCGCGATCGTCAAAGACCACCTCGATGCCCGCCTCAGCAAGCTGGGCGGCAATCTCGGCCGCAGCATCGAACGCCTCGCCCTTCTTATCGAGGGCGATGACCGACACCTCATAGGGAGCCACCGAGACAGGCCAGATGATACCGTGCTCGTCGTGGTGCTGCTCCACCACGGCAGCCAGCGTGCGCGAGATGCCGATACCATAGCAGCCCATGTAGAACGGCTGCTCGCGGCCATTCTCATCGGCAAAGGTGGCACCCATCTTCGCAGCGTACTTATCCGGGCCGATCTGGAAGACCTGACCGCACTCGATACCACGGCCGCCCTTGAGGGGCTTGCCGCAATGCGGGCACGGATCGCCGGGTTTCACCGTAACGAGATCTTCCCAAGCGTCCACCGTGAAATCGCGACCAGGCTGGGCACCGGTGAAGTGATAATCCACCTCGTTGGCACCGCAGGTCCACGACGTAGAGGCCTTGAGCGACTCATCGCATACCAAGCGAATGCCCTGAGGCAGGTTCACGGGGCCGATGAAGCCCTTGTGCAAGTCATACTCCTCGAGCTCCTCATCGGTCATGAGGTGGTACTCGCCAAAGAGCTTGGCGGCCTTGATGTCATTGAGCTCATGATCGCCGGGAACGATGGCCACGACGGGATTGCCCTCGCCGTCGATCAAGGCGAGCGATTTGCGCGTACCGTTCTCGGGGAAGCCGAAGAACGCGGCAACGGCCTCGATCGTGCCGAGACCGGGAGTCTCAACCTTCTGAAGCGTGCCGTCACCCGGGCCCTCGGAGACCGCAACCGTGGTCGAAGCGGCCTCATCGTCTGCCGCGAAGCCGCAGTCGCACCACACGAGCGACGCCTCACCGGCATCGGCAAGCGCCATGTACTCAACCGAGGCGTCGCCACCAATCTCGCCGGAGTCTGCCGCCACCGGCAGGGCCTTCAGGCCGCAGCGCTCGCAGTAACGCGCGTAGGCACCCTTCATGTCCTCGTAGACCTCGCTCAGGCTCTCCTGCGTAGCCGAGAAGCTGTAGGCGTCCTTCATGATGAACTCACGGCTGCGCATGAGGCCGAAGCGTGGACGCAGCTCGTCACGGAACTTATCCTGGATGTGGTAGAGCGTCACAGGCAGCTGCTTGTACGAGCGCAGCTCGTTGCGCACCAAATCGGTGAAGGTCTCCTCATGGGTGGGGCCAAGGCAGAAGGTGCGGCCGTGGCGGTCCTCCAAGCGCATGAGCTCGGGACCATAGGCGCCAATGCGACCCGACTCCTCCCAGAGCGCGGCATCCGTAAGGATGGGCGCAAGCATCTCCTGGGCGCCAACGGCGTCCATCTCCTCACGGCAGATCTGCTCGATCTTCTGGATGGAGCGCCACGCGAGCGGCAGGTAGCTATAGAGACCCGCTGCCTGCTTGCGGATCATACCGGCGCGCAGCAGCAAGCGGTGGCTTGCAAGCTCCGCCTCGGCCGGATCCTCCTTCAAGGTGGGCGCATACAGGCGGCTCATCTTCATCACGGGTAGCGATTTAGACACGGAATTCCTCCCCTATTAGGTGCTGCGTGATACGGCAGCATGATACAACAGCATGAGGTCTGCGCGCGTTGCGCAGCCGAGGCGTTACAGCGCCTCAATCTCGGCCATGAGGGCATCGACAATCTCGCCCTCGGCAATCTTGCGCACCGGCACGCCATGTTTAAACAAGAGCGCCGAGCCCTTGCCGCAGGCCACGCCCACATCGGCGTCGGCCGCCTCACCGGGCCCGTTGACCACACACCCCATCACCGCCACGGAGATAGGCTTCGCGACGTTGCGCAGCCGACGCTCGACCTCTTCGGCGATGGGAATAAGATCGACCTGCGTGCGCCCGCATGTGGGGCAGCTCACCAGCTCGGGCCCGCGCCGCCGAATACCCAGGCACTCCAGAATGCCCCACGCCACCGGCGGCTCCTCCACCGGATCAGCCGTAAGCGAGACGCGCAGCGTGTCGCCGATGCCATCTGCAAGCAGCGCTCCCAGCCCAACAGCGCTTTTAATGGTTCCCTGCTGTACGGTGCCCGCCTCGGTTACACCCAGATGCAGCGGCACCTGCGGCAGCTCGGCAGAAAGCGCGCGATAGGTCTCGATCGTGGTGGGAACGCTATGCGCCTTGGCAGAAAGCACGATGTTGGTAAAGCCGCGCGCCTCGAAATGCTCGACAAACTTAAGCGAGGAAGCCACGAGCTTCTCGGGCAACGTGAGCTCGTCGCGGGCGGCGATCTCGTCTTCCAGCGAGCCGGCGTTCACGCCGATGCGGATGGCCGCACCGGCCTCCCCCGCTGCGTCGATCACGGCGTCGACCTTGTCCCACGAACCGATGTTGCCCGGGTTGATCCGCAGCTTGGCAGCACCAAGCGAGACAGCGTTGATGGCGAGCCGGTAATCGAAGTGGATATCGGCCACAATGGGCACAGGCGACGCGGCGCACACCTGCTTGAAACTCTCCTCGGCAGCCTTGTTGGGCAGCGTGACGCGCACGATATCGCACCCCGCCTCGGCAAGTGCGCGAACCTGAGCCAGCGTGGCCTCGGCATCCGAGGTAGGCGTGCACGTCATCGACTGCACGACAACCGGAGCCCCACCGCCAATGGTAACGTCGCCCACGTGTATAGGGCGCGTACGCTCACGTGGAAGCTGTGCCATCTTGAACCTTCCTTCCCGTACCGCCTAGAGGAGAAACCGTAGCACATCGGCGCGCAGCATATACACGAACAGCAGACCGAAGAGCGCAATACCCGCATAGGAGAGTGCGTTTTGCACCTTTAAGGGCACGGTGCGACGTGTGACGGCCTGGATGATCTCGATAAGGAGCTTGCCGCCATCGAGCGGCGGAATGGGCAACAGGTTCATGAAACCGAGCGAGAACGAGATGAGCGCGGCAAACGTGAGGTACGTGTCGGCCCCTTCCTCTGCCGCCTGTGCCGACATGACGGAGATGCCCACGATCGAGGTGGAGCTGTCCAAGACCTCCATGGTTTGCGAGGGGTTGATGAGGTCGAGCACCGATTGCGCTGTCATGGCGACATACGACCACGAGAGCTGCGCGGAATCGATGGGATTGAGATGCACGGTCTGCGTGGGCACGGTGATACCGAGCATGTCATCCTGGCCCAGCTCGACCTCGCACGTGCCGGTTGCGCCATCGCGCTCGTACTCGATCGTGATGGCCTCGTCGCGCGGTGCCTCGGAGATGGCGGCAACAAGCGTCTCCCACGAGGTGGTCTCGACACCGCCCACCGCAAGGATATCGTCGCCCGCCTGCAGCCCCGCCTCGGCGGCAATCGAGCCCGCTTCAACCGTGCCGATCTGGCTCTCGTTGACCGAGACAGTGATGCCCACGATGGAATAGATGCTCATAAGCAGCAAAAAGCCAGAGATGATGTTGACCGCAATGCCCGCAACGAGCATGAACGCGCGCGCCCAGAAGCCCTTGCCCAGATACGTGTGAGCGCGCTCCGCCTCGAAAAACGCCTCATCGGAAAGCTCCGTGGTCCATGGTGCACCCTCGGCGGTGGCATGCGCGCGATCGAACGCACGGCCGTCATAGATAGTGTTGCCCGCCGCATCGCGCGGCATGGCGGCATAGGTGGTGGGATAATACGCGCCGTTGGGCATCTCCCCCTTCTCGGGGTTATACACCGGCGCCACCGAACCCCAGCCAAGCAGCTGCACGCACGCTTCCATCGCATCGTCTTCACTTATGGAAAGCGCCTGTGCGATATCTTCGACGCTCGCTTTGCCCTGGCGATGGATATAGGCGAGCACGCGCGGCGCATGCGGGTTCTTAGTGGGCTCCATGCCACAGATCATCGCATAGCCACCCAAGAGCAACGGCGTCACACCGAACTTCGTGCCGATGCGCTTCGAGACGTGATGGATGTTCCAACGAAACGGCAAGCCGAGGAAGAACTCGGTCACACGTACGCCCACGGCACGCGCGGCGAGAAAGTGCCCGCCCTCGTGAATGAACACGAGCACGGAGAGCATGAGCAAGCCCCAGAATATGGGGGCGATGACATCAAGTGGGTTCATGAATACACCAATCGGTTAGCGGGCGCGCTGTGCAAGCAGATTCTTGGCGGTTGTGCGAGCCCATGCGTCGACGTCGTGCAGTTGCTCGAAGGATTCGACCCGCTCGACCGTATGAGCATCCATCGTGCCCTCAACGATGCGCGCGATATTGGTGAATGAGCACGCATGTGCCAAGAACGCGGCCACTGCCACCTCGTTGGCGGCGTTCATCACGCACGGCAGCGTACCGCCCGTGATGCCGGCGCGTTCTGCCAGCGCGAGGCACCGGAATGCCTGCGCGTCGGGCGCGTCGAAGGTAAGTGAGCCCAGCGTACGGAAATCGACGCGGGGCGCCGGTGTATCCCAGCGCGCGGGATACGAGAACGCGTATTGGATGGGCAGGCGCATATCGGAGGCACCGAGGTGCGCAATCACAGCACCATCGGCAAACTCGACCATGGAGTGAATCTTCGATTCGCGTTGTATGAGCACACGGATATCCTCGATTGCGGTGCCAAACAGGTGCATCGCCTCGATACGCTCAAGACCTTTGTTCATAAGCGTCGCGCTATCGACGGTAATCTTTGGCCCCATCTTCCACGTAGGGTGCGCGAGCGCCTCACGTGCGGTGACATGCTCGAGCTCAGATGACGACCTGCCAAAGAACGGACCACCCGAGCAGGTGAGCCAGATGGCGTGAACATCCGCACGGTCGCCATCGAGCAGGCATTGGAAGATGGCGCTGTGCTCGGAATCAACCGGCAGCAGCTGCCCGGGGGCGGCAAGGGGCATTAAGAGATCACCGGCAACTACCAGCGATTCTTTGTTGGCGAGCGCCAAGCGCTTACCAGCCGTGAGCGCGGCATGGCTTGCAGGAAGCCCGGCAGCCCCCACCACGGCCACGAGCACGCAATCGACATCATCACGTGCCGGAATCTCGGTCAAAGCCGCATCACCGGTTATGAGCGTCGTACTTCCGGGAAGCTCGCTCAGCACCGGATCATCTGCATGCGCAGGATCGGTCACGCCCACGCACGCAGGCGTGAACTCGCGCGCCAGCGCCACCAACTCGTGCGTGCTTCTATGCACCGTAAGCGCCACGATCTCGAGCTTATCGGCATGCTGACGGCACACATCGATGGCCTGCGAGCCAATGGAACCGGTGCAGCCGATGAGCGCTACGCGCAGGCGCTTACCCTGTGTCATAGAATGCCTCCCAAAACGAGCAGAATCTCGGCCGTGATGCAGCCGAAGATCAACGAATCGCAGCGGTCGAGCATGCCGCCATGACCAGGAATGAGATTCCCCGAATCCTTGACGCCTACACCGCGCTTGATACGCGACTCGATAAGATCACCAAAAACTCCCAGGATCGAAACGACCACACCGCACACAACGGCATAGAACGCATCGAACCCGTAGAGGCCCGTCGCCCACAAGATGAGCCACACGATGACCGCGCCGGCGATGCCGCCCGCAAAGCCCTCCCAGCTCTTCTTGGGCGAGATCTTAGGCACCATCTTGTGTTTGCCGAACTTGCTGCCCACGAGATAGGCAAACGAGTCGGAGACCCAGAGCGATGCGCAGACGCCCACCGAGAGCAATGCGCCGGCAAGCCCGGGGACGAGGCTCCGCAGCAGCACGACGGCCGAGAGCATGAGACCGGTATAGAGCGGCCCCATGAGGGTGATGGCAACATCGGCGATGCGCGTACGGGGCGAGTAGACATACCACAGCCCCACCGAGAGCACGAGCAAGAAGAGCAGCGCGCTGATGAGGATGCTATCGCCCAGCGCGCAAAACGGAAAGAGCACCGCGGCGGTGAGTCCCAACAACTCGTTGGGCACCTTGCCGTCGAGGCGCATCATCATGAAGAACTCTTTGCAGCAAAACCAGCTCATGATGGCAACGAACACGGCCGTGGGCACGGTGCCCAGCACGAGCGAACCAATGAACACGCCGACGTAGATAAGGCCGGAGGCTACGCGGGTCCAAAACGAGGAGAGCCCGCGAGCGGGCTTCTCCTGTGGCTGCCGGTCTTGAGAAGCGCTTCGCTCCCCCATCGTTATGACTCCTTGCTTTGGGTGAGGCCGCCGAAACGACGGTCGCGCCCCTGGAAGGCCAGGATGGCGCGGATAAGACCCCACCGGTCGAAATCGGGCCAATAGGTATCGGTGATATAGAACTCGGCATAGGCTACCTGCCAGAGCAGATAGTTGGAAAGCCGCAGTTCACCAGAGGTACGAACCACGAGCTCTGGGTCAGGCAGGCCGGCAGTGTAGAGATGCGCCGCCACGGTATCTTCATCAATCTGCTCAGGATCAAGCGTGCCGGCGCGCACATCTTCCGCGATGAGCCGTGCGGCACGCGCAAGCTCGGCACGAGCACCATAGTTTACCGCGAGCGCGAGCGTCATGCCCGTATGGTCCTCGGTCTGTTTCAGGCCATACTCGAACACCTCGCGCGTCTGCTCGGGCAAGGCCGAGATGTCGCCCAAGAACACCACCTTGACGTTCTCGCGATGGAGCAATGGCAGCTCCTCGATGAACGTCTTGGCGAACAGATGCATGAGTAGGTTGACCTCCTGCTGCGGGCGTGACCAGTTCTCGGTGGAAAAGGCGTAGGCAGAGAGGACCTCGACATCCAAACGAACGCACGCGGTGATGATCTCACGCAGCGAAACGATACCCGCTTTGTGACCCTCCCCGCGCGAAAGCCCGCGCGACGTTGCCCACCGACCGTTGCCGTCCATGATGCACGAGATATGGCGCGGCACACGGGAGCGGTCAAACGCCTCCATGTCGATGTCGGCAGGAGGATTGGCAAAATACGTTTCGAAGGTACTATCGTCGCTGTTCAACCTAGATCTCCATGACCTCTGCTTCTTTTGCCTTCAACATCTCGTCGATCTTCTTGATGTAGGCGTCGGTGTGCTTTTGGACCTTCGCCTGCTCACGACGGACATCGTCTTCCGAGAGCTCCTCGTCACGCTCGATCTTGTTGTTGAAGTCGCGACGGATGTTGCGAATAGACACGCGGGCCTGCTCGGCAAGTTCACGGCACTCGCGCACCAGCTCGCGACGGCGCTCCTCGGTGGGCGCCGGGAACGGCAGGCGCACCACAGTGCCATCGGAAGACGGGGTGATGCCCAGATCGGACGCGCTGATGGCCTTCACGATTGCGTTGAGCAGGGCCTTGTCCCATGGCTCGACCATGAGCATGTGGGCCTCGGGGACCTTCACTGCGGCAACCTGGGTGATGGGGGTTGCAACACCGTAGTAGTCGACCGTGATATCGGAAAGGATGTTGGCATTGGCACGGCCCGTGCGCACCTTGGAGAAGTTATGCTTGAGCGCCTCGAGGCTCTTGTCCATGTTGCTGGTGATGTCGGCCATGTTAGTCCTCCTGTACAACGACGGTGCCAACCGATTCTCCGGCAAGCGCTCGTTTGATCTGTCCCTCGCCCTCGATGTTGAGAACGATGATCGGCATGTTGTTGTCCTGGCATAGCGCGGTTGCCGTGGAATCCATGACCTGCAAGCCGCGGACGAGCACCTCATGATAGCTGATGGTGTCGAAACGCACCGCATCGTCGTGCGTTGCAGGATCCTTGTCGTAGACACCGCTCACCTTGGTTGCCTTGATGAGACAGTCGGCATCGATCTCGCACGCGCGCAGCGCGGCCGCGGTATCGGTGGTGAAATACGGATTGCCGGAACCGGCGGCGAAGATCACCACGTCACCCTTCTCGAGATGATTCATAGCGCGGCGGCGAATATAGGGCTCACAAACCTCGTTCATCTGGATGGCGCTCATCACACGGCACTCGCAGCCCGCACGCTCGAAGGCGTCCTGCAGAGCAAGCGCATTCATGACGGTTGCCAGCATACCCATGTAATCGGCCTGAGCACGATCCATACCCTTAGCGGCACCAGCCATACCGCGGAAGATATTGCCGCCACCAACGACGATACCAACCTCGATACCCTCGTCATGAAGCTCGCGCACCTGACGCGCCAGGCGGTCGGTAACAGCAGGATCGATACCGTAGCCCCCCTCGCCCATAAGCGCCTCACCGGACAGCTTGAGTAGAACGCGCTTGTATCGATAACCGGACAAGATATCCTCCTTTTGTCGAAGCTTCATCCATTCTAGCAAAGAAGCAGAATCGACCCGTAAAAAAGCAGGCTGTCGGTGTAAACCCACAGCCTGCGTACGTCATGGCGCTATCGAGCGATGCGCGAAATTAAGCCTCGCCGTGAGCAAGACGATCGAAGCCGGTGATCTTGATGGTGTCGCCGACCTCCTTGGAGACCTTGGCGGCGTACTTGGAGATGGTGAGGCTGGAATCCTTGATGAACTCCTGCTCGTTCAGAACAACGCCCTTGTAGAACTTCTCCAGACGGCCAACAGCCATCTTCTCCTGGATGGCCTCGGGCTTACCGGACTCGGCAGCCTGCGCCTTGTAGATGGCGACCTCGTGCTCGACGGTCTCGGCCGGGACGTCCTCGCGGACAGCGCAGATGGGCGCGGTAGCCGCAACCTGCATAGCGACATCGTGCGCGAAGGACTTGAAGGCCTCGGTGGACGCGGTCTCGGGCTTATCGAACGCAAACTCAACGAGCACGCCAATCTTGCCACCCATGTGGATGTAGCTGGCAACAGCGCCGTGAGCGGGCTTGCGCACCGCGAAACGGACGAGCTTCATGTTCTCGCCGATGATGTGGATGAGCTCGGTGAGGCCAGCCTCAACGGTCTCGCCGTCCATGTCGCAGGCAAGCAGGGCCTCGACGTCAGCGGGCTCGTTCTCGGCGGCGCACTTAGCCACGTTAGCGGCAAAGCCGGTGAACTTGGGGTTGGAACCAACGAAGTCGGTCTCGCAGGCAACCTCGACGAGCGCACCGAGGGTGGCATCGTCGGAGACATAGGCGGCAACGGCGCCCTCGTTAGTGGCGCGGCCAGCCTTCTTGGCGGCAGCGGCAAGGCCGTTCTTGCGCAGGACGTCGACTGCGGCGTCCATATCGCCGTCAGCCTCGACGAGCGCCTTCTTGCACTCCATCATCGGGGAGTCGGTGAGCTCGCGGAGCTGCTTGACCATTGCGGCGGTGATCTGGGCCATGATGGCTCCTTTCACAAAGTCGTGTGTCTAACTAGACGGTTCCTACTCAGCAGCGGCCTCGGTCGCAGCCTCGGCAGCGGGCGCCTCGGCAGCCATCTCGGCCTCGGAGATCTGCTCCTTGCCGGTGCCCGCGAGGCAGGCGTCGGCCATGAGCTCGCACATGAGGGTCACCGCGGAGATAGCGTCATCGTTGCAGGGGATGCCGATGCCGTTCTCGAAGACCTCGTCCGGATCGGAGTTGGTGTCGATGAGGGCGATCACGGGGATGTTGAGGCGGCGGGCCTCCTTGATGGCGTTCTCCTCGCGCTTGGTGTCGATCACGAAGAGCGCGGAGGGCAGACCCTTGAGGTCGCGCGCACCACCAAGGTTGTTCTGAAGCTTGGCGAGCTCCTTGCCGAGCACCGCCTGCTCCTTCTTGCCGCGGAGCGCCATGGAGCCATCGGCGACCATGGCCTCGAGCTCCTCCATGCGGTTGATGCGCGAGCGGATGGTCACGAAGTTGGTGAGCATGCCGCCCAGCCAACGCTGGTTGATGTAGGGCATGCCAGCGCGCTCGGCAGCGGCCTTGACGGGCTCCTGAGCCTGCTTCTTGGTACCCACGAAGAGCACCTTGCCGGTCTTAGCGGCGTTGCGCAGGAAGGTGTACGCCTGGTCGGCGTTCATGATGGTCTGCTTGAGGTCGAGGATGTAGATGCCGTTGCGCTCGCCGAAGATGAAGGGCTTCATCTTGGGGTTCCAGCGGCGGGTCTGGTGACCAAAGTGGCAGCCAGCCTCGAGCAGGGTGCGGATGTTAATCTTGGTAGCCATGTAAACCTCCTGTGGTTTGCCTCCGCGCGGTGTCGACCCCTCTTGGCCACCCCGTTTTCTGCTACCGATACCAGGGCACCACGGCAAGAGAGTAGCCGCGCGTGTGTGATACTGCATGTTGCCATGTGGCAACCCGATGAATGATAGCAGGAAATCTGTTGTTGTGCAGCTTCCTGCGAAATATTCTCATTTCGTGCGCTACGCGCGTGGATGGGCCTGTGCCACGGCCGATTTCAGACGCTCGGGCGTGAGATGCGTGTAGATTTGGGTTGTCGAGAGGCTCGCATGGCCCAGCAACTCCTGAACGCTGCGGAGGTCGGCGCCTCCCGCAAGCAGATCGGTTGCGAAGGTGTGGCGCATCGCATGGGGTGAGATATCGTGCGGGATGCCCGCCTTGCGCGCGAGCGCCTTGAACCGGTAGCGAATGGCATTGGCGTCCATACGGTTGCCCCGAGCTGAAATGAAAAGCGGGTGCCAGGTGCCGGGCGTCTCGGTACGCCCTGCCGCCGCAAGCAGCTCCGGCCTTCCCGACTCCACGTACCGCATAAGTTTATCCAGCGCACGGCGATAGACAGGCACGATGCGCTCTTTCGAGCCTTTGCCGAAGAGCCGGACGGTTTTGTTGCCCGCATGCACGTCCTCAAGATCGAGCCGTGCAAGCTCGGAGATACGCGCACCGGTTGCATAGAACAACTCGAGAATCGCGGCGTCGCGCATGCCCTCGGGAGTCGTAGCGTCGGGCGCAGCGAGCAAGGAGTCCATCTGGGCGGCGGTGATCGTTTTCGGCAGGCTCTTAGGAATCTTTGGCGTGACGAGCGAGAAGACCGCCTGGGGGTCCGCGATGCCTTCGAGCTTGAGCCAGCGCGCGAACGTGCGCAGCGCCGAGAGATGCGCCGAGACCGTTCGCGGCGCGTAGCCGCCCCGCCTCAGATCTGCCAGATAGCGTCGCAACTCCGGCATCGTGGGGTTCAGTGCGTTGGCTTCCGCTCGTGCCGCCCAGGCCCCATATGCTTCCAGATGGCTGCTATACGCACGCACCGTCTCGGGCGACAAGCCTTCTACCTGCGAAATATAGGCGATGAAACCATCAAGCGCATTGAGAAAGCGCTCGTCGACCTCCCGCATCACGAGATAGGCACTCCTCGGAACAGATCCGCACGCGTGGCAAGATAGGCATCGAGGTCTGCGAGCGCGCGCTCAGCATAAGCACGATAGCGGTCGCGCTTGCTGCGACGCACACCATCCTCGAGCGGCGGCACGATGCCAAAGTTGACGTGCATGGGCTGGTACGGGTTGGTCTCGGGATTCGTTGCGTAGGCAACAAGCGAGCCCAACGCACCGGTGAGGGGCAGCGAGACCGCAGGCGCTCCCTGAAGCTCAGCATAGGTGTTGAGCGCGGCGAGCAAGCCGGACGCGATGGCCTCGACATACCCCTCTGTACCGCTGATCTGCCCGGCAAGCCGAACGCCCGTGCCGGGAATCTTGAAGGTTGCATCCACGGAGCGCGGAGAGTCGATAAACGTATTGCGATGCATGACCCCGTAGCGGAAGAACTCGGCGTGCTCGAGCCCCGGAATCATGCGGAACACGCGGCGCTGCTCCGGGAAGGTAAGATTCGTCTGAAAACCCACGAGGTTATAGGCCGTGCGGTCACGATTCTCCGCACGAAGCTGCACCGCCGCCCACGGCCGACGGCCGCTTCGCGGATCGGTGAGCCCAACGGGCTTCATCGCACCGAAGCGCACCGCATCGCGACCAGCGCGGGCAATCTCCTCGATAGGCTGGCACGCCTGGAAAAGATCGCGCTGCTCGAACTCCTTGGCTACCACGCGATCGGCGCCAAGAAGCGCATCGATGAAGGCCTCGTACTCCTCTTTGTTCATAGGGGCGTTGAGATAGTCGCCCTCCCCTTCCTGCTCATAGCGCGACTGCGAGAACAGCACGTCGAAATCGAGCGTCAACGCATCGACGATGGGCGCCGCGGCATCGAAAAATGAGAGCGAACTGCCGCCCACGAGCTTTGTCACCTCATCGGCGAGCGCCTGCGAGCAGAGCGGACCCGCCGCGATCACCACATGTCCCTCGGGAATCTGAGTAACTTCCTCGCGCACCACGGTAATGAGATCTTGCGCGCGCACGCGTTCCTCAACAAGACGGGAAAACTCATCGCGGTCGACGGCGAGCGCGCCGCCGGCCGGAACTGCCGCCTCTTCAGCACACGAAAGCAAAACGGATCCCATGCGATGCAGTTCCTGCTTGAGCAAGCCAGCAGCGGAATCGATCCGCGTCGCCTTGAGCGAATTCGAACAAACGAGCTCGGCCAGATGATCGGTATGATGTGCGGGCGATAATTGCACAGGACGCATCTCATAGAGCTTCACCGGCACGCCACGCGCTGCGAGCTGCAGAGCGCATTCAGAGCCCGCAAGCCCGCCGCCGATAACTACTACCGCTTCACGCTGCATCATCGATACTCCATTCCATCGTTTCATCTCACCTATTCTGACCGATGGATGTCCGTGCGTGAAGAGTCTCCTTCGAAGATGCGAACCTTCCGTCTGGCAGTCGCTCGATCACGCCGTCGACCTCAAGTGAGCTCACCAGCTCCATCGCATCAAGTACATCCCGATGCAGCATCGCGGCGATTTCCTCCATACGCATGGGAGAGGCAACGAGCGCCTCCGCCACACGTCGCCCCTCGCCCGGCACGTCTCCCGAACGCACCGCGCGCTGGCGATACCGCCGCAGGCGCCCGTAGATGCGCGATATGGCTACCTCCAGCGCCTCTTCGTCTCCTATGCAGGTGGCACCGTTGGCAATCAGGTAATTCGTGCCCAGCGACATGGGCGAGAAGATCGAGCCCGGGGCAACGAGCACCTCATGGCCGATCTGCATGGCGCACTCCGCGGTGCTGAACGTCCCCGAGGGCATACCCGCCTCGGCGATGAATACGGCATCGGAGAGCGCCGCAATCACGCGGTTGCGCTTTGGGAACGTGTAGCGCATGGGCTGCGTACCCCAGGGTTCGAGCGAAATGACGGCACCTCCTCCCTCCAGCGTGTCATCAATCAATGCCGCCGAGGTGCGCGGATATACCACGTCGGCTCCGCTACCCAAGACCACGATGTGCGTGGCACCGCACCGAAGCGCTTCGGTCCCGGCAAGCTGGTCGCACCCAATCGCGCCGCCGGCAACAACGTGCAATCCCGCATCCGCCGCAATGCGAGCAGCCATCTCGGTAATCGCCTCACCATAGGGCGTGGGATGGCGTGTGCCGATGATCGAGATGCACGGCTCGGATAACACGTCGGGATTGCCGCGCGCAAACAGTTGCGGAGGCGGGCTGGGCAGGCGTTTGAGCTTCTCGGGATACCAGGGGCTCTCAAGGTCGATTACGATGCGCGTTGAAGATGCGGTCATGGCGTACGCTCACCCCCATGAAAGAGCGATGCTTCGAGCAAGTGCTCGCGTGTGACGTCATCACACTGGACAAGATCGGCAACGGAGCGGGCGATGCGCACCAAGCTCGCAATGCCTCGCGCGGTGAGCCGTTTAGCGTTCGCAATTGCCAGCAAGGCATCGCGTGCATCGCAGCCGAGCTGCTCATGGTCGCAGGTACGAAGCAGGCGCCATGCGCGAAACTCCCTGCCGCGCGTTACCGCCGCGCGCATGTCGCTCGTCGACATGCCTTCGGCACCGTTCACGATCAGTTTTGCATCGGGGCGGGTTACCGGTATGACCAAATCGATTCTGTCGATAAGCGGTCCGCCCATGCGCGCCTGGTAGCGCGCAATCGCCTGCGGCGAGCATGTGCAACTGCGCTCGCGATCGCCCAAAAACCCACAGGGACAGGGATTGCAGGCGGCAACAAGCTGAAATGAAGCGGGAAAGGCATACACGCCGCTCACGCGCACGATGCGCACCACGCCCTCCTCCATGGGTTGGCGCAACCCTTGCAAGACGCCAGGCGAGAACTCGGCAATCTCATCAAGAAAGAGCGCGCCACCATGGGCGAGACTAATCTCTCCTGGACGAACGGGCCGCCCGCCTCCCATGAGGCCGGCCGCGGAGATGCTATGGTGCGGATTGCGAAACGGACGCATGCCCCTCAAGAGATCGTCAAGCGGCTCGCCCGCCACCGAATGGATGCATAGGGCGTCTTGCAAAACGGCATCGTCGATAGCAGGCAGAATGCCGCAGATACGCTGCGCCAGCATCGACTTGCCCGAGCCTGGCGCACCAACCATGAGTACCCCTAAGTCACCGGTAGCGGCGATCATCATACCCCGCTTCGCCATCTCTTGACCCACCACATCGCAGTAATCAAGCTGGGGTCGACACAGCTCCTCGCGTTGCTGCAACAGCACCGGCGGTTGCGGCAAGCTTGCAACACCCATGCGCAGGCGGGAAAGCTCGTGTATGCGATATGCCTCGCACCCATCGAGCACCATGCCCGGCTCACACGCGCTCACAAGACGCAATCCCATCTCGCGCGCCAGCACCTGAAATGCAATATCGCCAGGAACCGCGCTGATTGATCCATCGAGCGCAAGCTCTCCTACAAAAAGCGCATGGTCAAGCTCCTCGATGGGAATCTGATCGGAGGCGGCCAATATCGCGACGGCGATGGGCAGATCAAATCCTGAGCCTGTCTTGCGCACATTCCCTGGAGCGAGATTGACCGTGATACTTTTCCGCGGCACGCTGAAGCCTGCCGCCCTGAGCGCACAGCGCACGCGTGAGCGCGCCTCGAGCACCACGGCATCTGCCATACCTACGACAGACATCGAGGGAATGCCGCCCGCCATGGAAACCTCAACCGAGACATGCTGCGCCTCGACACCGCGAATAAAAGCCGCATGTACCGCGAACGTGGAGCGCTCCATCACTCGGCACCCCATTCAAACGCGTCATGGATATGCTCGATGCGCGCACGTTGGCCATGCTTAAACGTGATGGCAATCACATCAAAGCGAATTGCCTGCACCGGAAAATGATCCATGAGGTAGCACGATGCGATGCGGCGATACCGGTTGCGTTTCGCCGCATCGACCGCCTCTTCTGGAAAGAGATCCTCATCGTTTTTCCGGGCGCGCCTGCTTTTCACCTCAATGAGCACGAGCATGTCCGCTGCGCGATCATAGGCAACGAGGTCTGCCTCGCCCTCGATGCAGCGGTATCCATGTTGCAGTACCTCGTAGCCGCGATACTCAAGATACGAGAGAGCAAGCGTCTCCCCCAACACGCCCAGCTCATGTGGTGATATCGATTCGATGATGGCGGGATACGATTCATCGACATCGATCCCCGCATCATGCCAGGCGCTCGCTGCCGATGGCTGGACCAAATCGTGGTCGTTCCAGGTTTCGCTCATGATGCCTCCAACCCTCGATGGTGGAAGCATCTTCGCAGAGCGTTCTCACAGCTTTGCCAGAAGCTCTTACAGATTTGCTAGCAAAGCTCACCAGATTTTCAGGCGTTTCTAACAGGGCAGCTCAGAGGCCCCGGGAACGTCGCGCGCCTCCATAGCTTCTCTAGAAAAGACGACCCGTCTCTACGAAGTTTCCGCAAAAACTCACCCGATGCATGTCTGTTAAACCATGCGCGCGAATCGCTGCGATGTGCTCGGGCGAAGCATATCCCTTGGAGTCGGCAAAGTGATACCCGGGATATTCGGCATCGAGCTCAACCATGAGCTCATCGCGCGTAACCTTGGCCACGATGGAGGCGGCAGCAATGCAGGCAACTGTCGCATCGCCATGTACGACATCACGCTCCCGCTCGACCGCGCCCAAGGGGTTGCCGTCCATGAGCACGCAATCGGGCGTAAGACCGGTATCCGCCACCGCGCCAGCAACCGCTTGGCGAAGTGCGCGCGCCATACCCACGCGATCAATCTCGGCAGCTGGAACATGGCATATACCAATCGCAAGCGCCACATCGGCGATACGCGCCGCAAGGAGCTCGCGTTTTGAGGGCGTGAGCTTCTTGGAGTCATTCAAGCCCCATATGCGAGGCTCAGCGGGCAGCTGCACGGCGCACACGGTAAGCGGGCCGGCCACAGAGCCCCTGCCCACCTCATCCACACCAACCACCACGCCGCTACCGCCAAGTTCGGCCATCGCCTCATACATCTTTGATACGCGGTCGCGTTCAGCGCGCTCCTTGTCGCGGCGGCGGCGCGCGCGCTCACAAGCCTTCTGCACCTGCACGCGCGGATCATCGTGGAAGAGATCGAGCAGGATGTCGAGCTCATCGATCGAGGCACTCGCAAGCTCCGCCGCGATCTGCGACGCTGAAGCAGATGACGTTTGATTGGCCATGCGTATCTCCTTGGCAACCATGCAATAGAAAAGGGGCCGCCCCACATGGGACGGCCCGCAAACAACACCGTGAAATGGCGTTTAGCGCTTCTCGGGAATACGAGCAGCCTTGCCGATCTTGTCACGCAGGTAGTAGAGCTTAGCGCGACGCACGCGGCCATGACGCACGACCTCGAGCTTGGCGATCTTGGGGCTGTGAAGCGGGAAGGTACGCTCGACGCCCACGCCGAAGGAGATCTTGCGAACGGTGAAGGTCTCACGGGAGGAGCCGCCGCTCATGCGGATGACGTCGCCCTGGAAGACCTGGATGCGCTCGCGATCACCCTCCTTGATGCGATAGTGCACCTTGACGTTGTCGCCAACGCGAACCTGCGGGATGTCCTCGCGGATCTGCTGGCGCTCGATTGCGCGGATGTAGTCCATTTCAATTCCTTACTCTAATCCAGAGGTGCCGCATCCGAAGACCGACACATGGGTTTGACAAACGAAAACAGTATACGCAAAGCCGGCGCGCTTGCAAGAGAATTCTCGCAAGCAACAAAACAGCCCCTTAGCGCTTCTTGGCAAGCGCCCCCATGTCTGCGACATCGGCAAACACCGCTTCAAAGCGGTTGAGCAGACGGAGACGATTCTCGCGCAGGCGAAGATCCTCGTCCATAACCATGACGTCGTCGAAGAAGGCATCGATGGGTGCACGCAGCGCCGCAAGCGCCGAGATCACGGCCGGGAAATCACGTGCTGCGAGCGCAGACGATGTGGCCTGCTCTGCTGTGCTCGATGCCTCCAGGAGCCTGCGCTCGGCATCGCCCATCAACGTCTCGTCGACATCGACGCCAAGCGACGCATCCGCAAGATGGCTCGCACGGGCATACGCAACCGCCAGGTTCTCGAAGGTCTCGGGATCCTGCTCGCGCGCTTCGCGCAGCGCGGCAGCAAGGGCGAAGAAGTCTGCCGGCGCCGATACCGAACCGGCGGAAACGGCACTCACGACATCGGCCGGAATCTTCTGGTCGCGCGCCATCTGCTCCATGCGGCCCTTCAAGAACGCGCAGACCGATGCGGAGACCTCGTCTGCATCGAACTCGATGCCCTGCTCGGCATAGAGCCCAAGCGCAGCAGCCACAAGCGGCTCATAGGCGCAACCCAGGCGCTCGCGCAGGATGTTGATCACACCGATTGCCGAGCGACGCAGCGCGAAGGGGTCCTTCGAGCCGGTGGGAGGCTCGCCGATAGCGAACATGCCGCAGATGGTATCGAGCTTATCGGCCACCGCGACGATGCAGCCCGCAATGCCCTCAGGCAGCTCATCGCCGGCAAAGCGCGGGCGATAGTGGTCACGAATGGCGGCGGCTACCTCGGGCGTCTCTCCGGCAGCGGTAGCATAGTAACCGCCCATGACACCCTGCTGGCTCGTGAACTCCACGACCGCGGAGCTCACGAGGTCGGCCTTGGCAAAATGAGCTGCGCGCTGCGCATCGGATGCGGCATGGGCACCCACGTGCGCCTCAGAGGCGATGGCGAGCGCCAAATCCTCGATCCGCTCGGACTTCTGCAGGACGCTGCCCAGCTTCTCTTGGAATGCAACATCGGCAAGACGCGAGCGGAACTCCTCGAGCGGGACCTTGAGATCCTCGTCGTAGAAGAACTTGGCATCGTAGAGTCGTGCACGCACCACGCGCTCGTTGCCATCGATGATGGTCTCGGCGCATGCGGGACGACCGTTACCCACCACGACAAACTCGCGCGTCAGGGCACCCGAAGCGTCGTAGATGGGGAAATAACGCTGGTTGGAGAGCATCGATTCGCAGATGATCTCATGCGGGACTTGGAGGAACTCCTCGTCAAAGGTGCCGGTGAGCACGCTCGGCCACTCGCACAGGTTGACCACCTCATCGAGCACCTTCTTCGGTGTATCCACATGAGCTCCGCCACGCTCGGCCTCGATGCGCTCAATGCCCTCGGCGATCACGGCACGGCGGCGCTCCTCGGAGAGCACGCCCGCGGCCTCGAGCACCTGCTCGTAGACGGCTGGTTCGGCAACTTCGTGCTCCCCCGGCGCCAGCACGCGATGCCCGCGCGTGGTATTGCCCGAGGTGACATCGGCGTAACGCACCGGGATGACCTCGGAGCCCAGCAGTGCACAAATCCAACGAACGGGACGCACGAACGTCTCGTGCGTGGAACCCCAGCGCTGGCTGCGATAGTTGGGCCACTGCAGGTTCGCGATGATCTGCTCACAGAGCTTCGAAAGCATCGGCAGCGCGGGAGCAGAAGGGATGTTCTTCTCGGCAAACACATACTCTCGCCCGTCGGTATCCACACGACGAACAAGCTCAGAGGCAGAGAGGCCGAACTTGCGGGCGAAGCCCTCGGCCGCCTTTGTGGGCGCACCCTCGGTATCGAAGGCAATCTGCGCCGCCGGTCCACGCTTTACCTCATGGACCTCGTCGGTGGCGCAGGCAACATCGCGCACCAGCGCGGCAAGACGACGCGGGCTTGAGATGACGCGCGCCTCGCCATGAGCGAGACCGGCCTCATCGAGACCCTTTTCCACCATCGGCGCAAGCTGTGCCACAGCATTCATCAACGGTGCCGAGGGCATCTCCTCGGTTCCGATCTCAAACAGGAAGTCACGAGTCTCAGCCATCCTAGGCCACCTCCCCTTCCGAAGTCTCGGCGCAGGTCTTGCCCGCCACCTCGGCGAGATACGCCTCACAGCACGCCTTGGCAACGGTGCGCACGCGCAGAATGTAGTTCGCACGCTCAACGGCCGAAAGCGCACCACGTGCATCAAGGATGTTGAACGCATGGCTGCACTTCATCACGCAGTCATACGCCGGAAGCGGCAGCTTCGCATCCAAACACGCATGGCACTCGCGCTCGTAGTCATCGAACTTGGCGCGCATCATGGCAACATCGGCCACCTCGAAGTTGTAGGCCGAGAACTCGCGCTCGTTCTCGAGGAAGACATCCCCGTAGGTCATAGGCGTGCCATCGGGCAGATAGCTCCACACCAGATCGTAGACGGAGTCAACGCCCTGCACGTACATGGCGAGACGCTCGAGGCCATAGGTAATCTCGACGGGCACAGGGTCGACCTCGATGCCACCGACCTGCTGGAAGTAGGTGAACTGCGTAACCTCCATGCCGTTGAGCCACACTTCCCAGCCCAGGCCCCAGGCGCCCAGCGTGGGGCTCTCCCAGTCGTCTTCCACAAAGCGAATATCGTGATCCGCCGGATCGATACCAATGGCCTTGAGCGAATCGAGGTAGAGCTCCTGCGAGTTCACCGGGCTCGGCTTGATGAGCACCTGGAACTGATAGTAGTGCTGCATGCGGTTGGGGTTCTCGCCGTAGCGGCCATCGGCCGGACGGCGGCACGGCTGCGCATAGCACGTACGCCACGAGCTGGGACCCAGCGAGCGAAGCGTGGTTGCCGTATGGAAGGTGCCAGCACCCACCTCGGAGTCATAGGGCTGCATGATCACGCACCCCTGTGCACCCCAGTATTGCTGCAACCTCAAGATGATGTCTTGGAAGGTTAGCGTTGAAGCATCCATGCTCGATACGTCTCCTCTTCTCGGGTAACAAAACGAATGAACAGCTACATAGGCCCAATGCGCGTGAGCGGCCAGTACCGGAACACCACGACGGCGATGAGATCCTCGCGCGAGACGGGGCCGAAATAACGGGAATCGGCCGAGTTCTCACGATTGTCGCCCATCACCCACACGCAGCCCTCGGGCACGGTATAGGGATACGAAAGCGAAACACCGTCGGCCTGAACAGCAAGCGGGTAGCTCTCCCCTTGCGCATAGTCCTCGTCGAGCGCGACACCGTCGACGAGCACCTGCCCGCCCTCAAACGACACGGTTTGCCCAGCGGTGGCGATAACGCGCTTCACGAGGATATCGTGATCGGAGGTGGCATCGGGGTTGTGGAAAACCACGATGTCGCCGGCAGCAACGTCCTGCCCTAGCTTGAGCGAGATCTTCTCGCCCATCACCTGATCACCAATCTCGATGGTCGATTCCATCGAACCGGTGGGAACCACATAGGGCTCCATGATGAAGGTGCGCACACCCACCATCACCACGCAGGCGATAGCGAACACGACAATCCATTCCAGGATGCCGCGGATGAACGAATGTTGCTGTGGTACCACGGTCGCTCCTATTCCTCTGGCGTGTGGGAACCATGATAGCGCTCGATGAGGACCGCTGCCTCGAGGCACTCCTCCGCCGTAAGATCGGCAGCATCGATGAGGTCGGGGCGCCAGCGACAGGTTCGCTCGAGCGCATCATGCCGACGCCACTGCGCAATGCGCGCATGATCACCCGAAAGCAGCACCTCTGGCACATCCTGTCCACGAAACGTGGCGGGTCGCGTGTACTGCGCGTACTCGAGCAGGCCGCCGCGCTCGCCCGTGGCAAACGATTCGTCTTTACTGCTCTGCTCGTCGCCAAGCGCACCGGGAAGCAGGCGCACAATGGCATCGGTGACTACCATGGCGGCAAGCTCGCCGCCCGTGAGCACATAATCGCCAATGGAGAGGCATTCGTCGGCATACGCATACGCGCGCTCGTCCATGCCCTCGTAGCGCCCGCAGACAAACAGAATGCGCTCCTGGGACGCGAGTCGTTCGGCGACATGCTGGTCGAATCGCGCCCCACAGGGCGTGAAAAACACAACATGACAGGAAGGCGTGCGCGGGATGATGTCGTCGAGCGCCTCGGCGATGGGCTCGACCTTCATAAGCATGCCCTGACCGCCACCATAGGGCGCATCATCAACGGTGCGATGCCGGTCGTGCGTCCAATCGCGCAGATCGTGCGCCTCGAACTCGAAGATACCGCGCTCGCGTGCGCGGCCAAGAATCGAGGTCGACATCACATCATCGAACATGCCGGGAAACACGGTGAGCGCTTCGATCTTCATGCGTAATCACCGCCTGTAGATGCACGAGACATATCGACAAGGCCGTCGGGAAGGTCGACGGGAATGGCCCCCTCTTGCGGGATGGAGGCGACGACCTGCTCGACGACCGGCACGAGCACCTCACCAAAGGAGCCGCCCTGAACCACCCAAACATCGTTGGCAGGCGTTTCCATAACCTCGACGATCTGCCCGATGACGCCAGCGCGGGCATCGATCACCTCGCGCCCGATGAGATGATCAAACGGGGCGTCGAGCGGTCCCAGTTCGATATCGCTTGTGCTGGCAAGCACGTAGCAGCCTACGATGTCTTCAGCCGAACTGATATCATCGATGCCAGAAAAGCCCACGCAGCCACCCTCGCCGACGGTGCGCACACGGCAGAAGCGGTCACGCGAAAGCGAAGGCGGCGTGAGCGCCGCGCGCATGCCCTGCGTGAGCAGAAAAGGGAGGCCGCGCACTGGTTGCACGACGACCTCCCCGTGTCGACCTCGCGTCTTAACAACGCGAGCTATGTTCATATAGCCAGACGACAAAGCCCTATCCCAACACCTCGACAGCGACAGACGTGCCCAGGCGAGCGGCAAGAGCGCGCGCGAGTGTACGAATGGCCTTGATGGTGCGGCCATGACGGCCGATGACCTTGGCGACATCGTCCTCAGCAACCGTGATCTCGATCGTCGAGGAATCGGCACCATCGATCACCTCGAGGCTCACCGCATCGACATCGTCGACAATGTTCACCACGAGATACTCGACGAGGTCGGCGATGCGGTCTGAAAGCAGCGCCTCACCCTCATATACCGTCTCTTCAGCGGTCACGAGCCTACTCCTCGGCGCCCTCGGCCTCGGCGGCAGCGGCCTTAGCGGCCTCAGCCTCGCGAGCGAGCTGCTTCTTGGACTTCTTGACCTCAGTCTGGGTCTTGGGGCCCTCCTCAGCAGCCTTGATAAGGGCGGCAACAGCGTCGCTCACCTGAGCGCCATGGCTGCGCCACTCAGCGATCTTCTCAAGGTCGAGATCGATGGTCTTCGGGTTGGTAAGCGGGTTGTAGCGACCAACCTCCTCGATGGGACGACCCTCGCGACGCTTACGGGAATCGGTAACGACAACGCGATAATACGGACGCTTCTTAGAGCCGTGACGGGAAAGGCGGATCTTGACTGCCAATGAAAACTCCTCCAACCAAGCAGCATGATGCTGCGACTACAGACAAACAGGTTTGTATGATACGCCAACGGTGGGGCAAATGAAGTGCCAACGCGCAACTTCCTCGGTGGTACCGCAGGCAAAACCATAGTTTACGCACTATTTTTGATTTTGCAAGCATGTTGTATACTCATGCTATGGAAAACCACGAACACATATTCGATGATTCGCTTGCCAATCTCGTGGGCAGCTGGAGCGGTCCTGCCATAGGGCTCATGGACCTTGACGCGTTTTTTGCGAGTGTCGAGCAACTCGATCATCCCGAGTGGCGCGGCAAGCCCGTGATTGTGGGCGGATCGCCCCAAGAGCGTGGCGTGGTTTCCACTGCCTCGTATGAAGCGCGGCCCTTCGGCGTGCGCTCGGCCATGCCCTCAGCGCAAGCACAACGCCTATGCCCGCAGGCCATCTGGACCCACGGCCATTTTGACCGGTACCGTGAGGTCAGCTCGCAGGTCATGGCGATTCTTGCTTCCGAGACCCCGTTTGTCGATCAGGTCTCCATCGATGAGGCGTTCTTCGACATCACACCCGGACGCTTTGCCAACGAAAGCCCCATCGCCATTGCTGCACGTATCCAGCGCCGCGTGCGCGAGCTGGGAGTTACGTGCTCGATTGGTCTGGGGTGCAACAAAACGGTCGCTAAAATTGCAAGCGAACGCGATAAGCCGCGCGGCCTTACCGTGGTTCCACCGGGTACCGAGCGCGCGTTTTTGGCCCCGCTCCCCGTCCGCACGATGAGCGGCATTGGCTCTGCTGCCGAGGCGGCCCTTGCCCGGGCGCATATCCGCACCATCGGTCAGCTCGCTCAAGCAGACCATGCCATACTCACCAAGGTATTTGGCGTCAACGCCGAGATGATGCGCGATCGCGCGCTCGGACGCGAACGAAGCGAGGTCACGTCCATCGATGCGGTCGACGACGTGAAATCGGTAAGCAATGAGCGCACCTTCGCGCACGATCTCACCGATCGCGCCGATGTCGACGCCGCGCTTGCCCTGCTCGGCGAATCGGTGGGGCGGCGCCTGCGAAAACGAGGGCTCGCCGGGCGTACGGTGACGGTAAAACTCAAGTTCTCCTATGGATCGGGTCGCACCATCCAGCGCAAGCTCCCCCATCCCACGGATGATGAGAACCTGTTTGTTCCCGCCGCGCGCGAACTCATCGACTCGATATGGTTTGATGGGATGCACATCAGGCTCCTCGGCATTGGCATGAGCGATTTTGCCGATGAAGCCGCCGTGCAAACCGACCTGTTCTGCGAGGTAGACGAGCGCGGTGCCGCGCACAGCGACAAACGCGACCTCTCGGTTGCCGTCGATAAGGTGCGAGAAAAGTTTGGCGCGGGTGCCGTGGGATTCGGCAGAGCGGCGCGATTCGACCGCGATGTTGTGCGCCAGGATAAAGCATAGGGCCCGGGGGCGAACCCCGGACCCTCACATGCCACCTACGGTATAGATCTGCGGTTAGTCGAGCCCACAATCGAGTACCGGAGCATCGCCCCAGAGCTTCTCGATGCGATAGTACTCGCGTGCCTCGGGCGCGAAAACGTGCACGATCACCGAGCCATAATCCATGAGAATCCATGAACGCTCATCGCGACCCTCGATAGAGAACGGGTGCTCGCCATAGGCCTTCGCCACCTTCTCCTCCACCTCGTCGACCACGGCATCGGCCAGGCGACCATTCGAGCCGGTGGCGATCACAAAGTAATCGCACACATCGGAGAGCTCAGTGAGGTCGAGCACCACGACATCATCGGCCTTCTTATCAGAACAGGCACGTGCGGCCTCGACGGCGATCTCACGCGCAGAGACACCAGACGCCGAAAGCGATGCGGCGGTGCGCTCGGACGTGTTCGCGTAGGTCGCGTTGCGGGCATCTTCGAGATCCTGCATATCCTCGAGACCCTCACTTTGGACGTCGGCGGACGTAGTTAACATGTCTTCCTGCATTATGCGTTACCTTTCTGCTGCTTGAGCACATAGTGGTTATAGATGTCGATAGCCGTGGGATAGAGATAACGGCTCGTATCGATTACGTATACGAGTCCTTGCGCGAAGCACGTTACGAAAAGCTCCTCGAGCGAAACCGCGCCAACGAGTTTCCGCAGACGATCGGCATGGGCGCCATGCCTGCCCGGCTCCATGGCATCGGCAACGAAGACCACCATATCGAGCGGGCTCATATCCTCTGCCCCCACGGTATGACGCGCTACCGCTTGGAATACCTCGGCCGAAAGCTCGGGGAAGAGCTCGGGGAGCTCACGCGCCGCAACGGGCCCGTGCAGCAGCGGTGCCGCAAGAACCGGCGAACCGGCGAGCGGCAGGCGATAGTGCACGGCGCGGGCAATGAGCTCGTCCTCGGGCAGCACCTTATCCCAATCATGAATAAGACCTGCCGTATAGGCATGATACGTATCGACCCCGTAGGTCTTCGCAAGCTCATAGGCGGTACGCGCCACGCCAAGCGAATGCGTATGCCGCTTCTTGGCATCCTTCATGCGCACGGCGAGCATATCCTCGATGTGCTCGATATAGCTACGCTGAGCCTCATCGAACTCGGCATATTCCTCATGCATCGCGTTCATTCCCTTCGAAGCGGTACAGACCGTTCTTCTGGATGTATCCGATGACGGATTCTGATGTTAGATAACGCACGCTCTTGCCCATTCGCACGCGGTCGCGGATGTTGCTCGAGCTGATGGCAAGCGCCGGGATCTGGATATAGCGGACATCGAACGGATAGCCAGATTCCTCGATACTCGCCTGCGCCTGACCGATATCATACCCGGGGCGCGTTGCGGCAATCAACGTCGCGAGCTCGGCGATACTCGCAGCATCGCGCCAGGAGACAATATCGAGAATGGCGTCGGCGCCGGTAATGAAGTAGAGCTTCACATTTGCCGGGTATTCCTCGCGCAGCGCCCGCAGGGTGTCCACGGTATAGGTAACCCCGTCTCGATCGATCTCGAATCGGCTCGGATAGAAGGCGGGATTTGCCGCTGTGGCGAGCACGCACATGGCATAGCGGTCCTCGGGCGCGCTGACGTGCTTGCCAAGCTTGAACGCAGGAGCACCCGCGGGCATGAACAGCACCAAATCGAGCGCAAGCGCCTCACGGGCCTGCTCGGCGGTCACCAGATGGCCGTAATGGATGGGGTCGAAGGTACCGCCCATGATACCTAAGCGGTACTCGCGCGCAGGATCCTCACCAAGCCGAGGCAATCGCTGTCGAACGACATCCATCATGGCACACCACCTAGCCCTCGGTCTCTGTGCTGTCGAGGTCTTCGTCGACAAACTCCTCGGCACCCTCGTACATGAAGGCACGGCCGGAGATACGCACCTCATCACCCGCGCGGCACCCGGCCTTCTCCAGAGCATCGTCGACACCCATCCGAGCGAAACGGTGCTGCAGGTAGATAAGGGCTTCCTCATTCTCCCAATCGGTCTGGACCACCAGACGCTCCACCTGCGTACCCATCACGCGGTAGACACCCGGCTCCTCACACACCACCTGGAAGGTCTTCTCGCGTGCCTGACGCTTGCGCTCCCAACGATCGAGCGGCACGTCATCGGCAGGCGCCTCGGCGAGCTCACGGCGAAGCTCGGCGACCATCTCACCGCAGGCGAGCATGAGCGTATTCAAGCCCGCACCGGTAGCCGCCGACACCGCGAAGAAGCGATGCCCGTCTTCGATGGCGGCCTGTTTGAGCGCCTGGACACGGTCTTCCATACCCGAGATGTCGCACTTGTTGGCAACCACAACCTGCGGCCGCTCCGCAAGCTCCGAGGCATAGCGGCGAAGCTCATCGTTGATGATGTGATAATCCTCAACAGGATCTCGGCCCTCAAAGCCGCCGGAGATATCCACGACATGCATGATGAGCGCCGTGCGCTCGATATGTCGCAGGAACTGATGACCCAAGCCCTTGCCTTCACTCGCGCCCTCGATAAGCCCGGGAACATCGGCGACAACATAGGAGTACTCGCCGGCACGGACCATGCCGAGGTTGGGGACGAGCGTGGTGAACGGATAGTCGGCAATCTTGGGACGCGCGGCGCTCATACGGGCGATGAGTGAGCTTTTGCCCACACTCGGCATGCCCACCAACGCCGCATCGGCCATGAGTTTCATCTCGAGCTCGATCCAATGCTCCTGGGCGGGCTCACCGAGCTGCGCAAACGCCGGCGCACGGCGTACCGAGGTCACGAAGTGCGTATTGCCCAAACCGCCGGCCCCACCCGGTGCCACCACAACGCGCTCTCCATCGTGCGTGAGGTCGGCGATCTCATAGAGCGGCTCTTGCGTCTCGGGATCGAGCTCGCGCACGACGGTGCCCATGGGCACGCGCAACACAAGATCAGCGCCCGACTTACCATCCTTGCGCGAACCCTGGCCATGCGTACCGCGCTCGGCACGAAAATGATGCTTGAATCGATAGTCGATGAGCGAGGAGAGCTGGGCATCGGCCTGGATCACCACATCGCCGCCGCGCCCGCCATCGCCGCCGTCGGGCCCGCCTTTTGGCACATAGGCCTCACGACGAAACGACATGCATCCGGCACCGCCGTCGCCGCCTTTCACATTGATACGGCTCATGTCGGTAAACTGTGACACGATTCCTCGCTTTCAAACAAAAGGAGACCCCTGCCCAAGCAGAGGGTCTCCCGCATATTCACGCTATGAAGGGTAGTGCGTTACGCGTTAGCGAACGGACGAACATTGACCCTGTGCTTCACACCGCGGGTGTATTCGACGGTACCGTCGACGAGCGCGAACAGCGTGTCATCCTTGCCGCGACCAACGTTGTCGCCGGGGTGGATGTGGGTGCCGCGCTGACGAACGAGAATCGTGCCCGTCGTCACAGCCTGACCGCCAAAGCGCTTGCAGCCAAGGCGCTGGCCGCGGGAGTCACGGCCGTTACGGGAGGAACCAAGTCCTTTTTTGTGTGCCATGTCTTCTACCTGCTCTTTCGTGTGTTGTGCGTGCTACTCAGCAGCAGCTTCGGTCTCGGCCTCAGCGGCCTTGGTGGTCTTCTTCGCAGCGCGCGAAGTAGCCTGGACCTTCGTGATCTTCAGCTTGGTGAGCTGCTGACGATGGCCCTTGAGACGACGATAGCGCTTACGCTTCTTGAGCTTGAAGACGAGTTGCTTCTCGCCCTTGAACTGGTCGAGGATCTCGGCGGTGACCTTGGCCTTGGCCAGCTTGGCGGCGTCGGTCACGATCTTCTTGCCATCGTTCAGGAAGATGACAGGGAGCTCGACCTTGTCGCCCACGTTGCCCTCGAGCTTCTCGACGGTAACGATGTCATCGGTGGCAACCTTGTACTGCTTGCCGCCAGTGGATACGATTGCGTACATGTCCTTTACCCTTCATGCATCTGGTAGTGCAACAGCCGATTATAGTAGCAGGCCAAACACGGCGCGTCAACAAACTATCTGCTCGTAGGCGCGCATCCCTCACAATATGTCGATACTTTGCGCATTAGGCACGCTCGTCCTCACATGACTGCTCCACGCGCACGATCGCAGCAACCGAAAAGCACAGAAACGATGCGATACCCGTCTCAAGCACCGGCAGCTCGACATCGGGCAGATAGCGCGCTGCAAGCATGGCATCGAGCGCGCCGAGCAAGATCTCGGGGCGCATCGAGCCGTCGTTATCCTGGTGCGTATCGAGCGTGATTTGAAACGCACCAGAAGCCGCGTGCTCCACGCTGAAGGCCGTGAGCGTCCGCGCCACATCGAGTCGCTTGGTCTTTTTACCGCGCAGATACTCGATGCTGCCGCGATCGCAGATACGAGCAAGCGCATCCTCGATATCGGCAGGCGAGATCGCCAGCCCCTCCGCCGACGTCATATCGATGCGATACACCGCGCGTGTGAGATGAGCCGTAAGCGCTTTCGCACGGATGTCAACGTATGCAGCCTCAAGGGGCACAAGGTCTGTTGGCGTAGCAGCGACAAGGCGCGCGAGCGCCTCGGGCGCGGGCACGTATTCGGTGAGCACCAGGTCGTACCATTCGCTCTCGGAATAGGTGCCCACCGGCAACGCCGCAGAGAACGCAACGCGCATGTGGGGTGAGAACCCCTGGGTGACGGCGTAGGGCAACCCCGCCCGGCGCACCACGCGCTCGATGGTGTGCGCCACCTCCAGGTGACCGAGATACCGCAGGCGACCGCGCTTGACATAGCGCACGCGCAATTTGAATAGCGTGGGTTCCGTCATGACCGCTCACCTACCAATACATTGCCGGCGCCGAGCGTGGGACATACACCACAGCCCGTACACGTATCCCGCGTACAGTCGTGCGTGGTCTTCCCCTCCAACGCGCGACGATACTCGCGCTCCAAGAAGCCCCGCGACACACCCGGGCTCACATGCTCCCAAGGCAGCTTTGCATCGAGCGGGAACGGTTCCTGCACCGCCTCGCGCAAGTCGATGCCGCATGCAGATGCCGCATCGAGCCACCTTGAAAGCTCGAACTGCTCGGTCCACGCGTCGAATCGCTGACCGCGCTGCCAGGCGCCCAGAATCACAGGCGCGAGCTCGCGTCCGCCGCGCGAGAGCACCGCCTCGATGAGCGAGGTTTCCGCATCGTGATAATGCACGCGCACCGCACGGCTCTTCACGCTTGCGAGCAACAGCTGCTGGCGGCGCTTCACCTCGGCATCGTCGAGCTGCGCGCACCACTGAAACGGCGTCCATGCCTTCGGGATAAACACCGCCACCGAGATGGAAACGCCAATGCCTCCGCGCTGCTCGGGCGGAACCACCTCACGTGTCACCTCGACGACATGATCCGCCAGATGTGCAATAGCCACGATGTCCTCATCGCGCTCGCCAGGAAGCCCCATCATGAAATAGAGCTTGCAGCGCCGCCATCCCGCCTGGAAGGCAGCTCGTACCGCGCGATCGAGATCTTCTTCCGTCACGTTCTTGTTGATGATGTCGCGCATGCGCTGGCTACCGGCCTCAGGAGCAAAGGTAAGCCCGCCCTTCTTCTCCCCCGCTACCTCGAGCGCCATCTCAACGCCAAAGGAATCGAGACGCTGGGAGGGAATGGAAACGGAGATACCGGTATCGGCAAGACGACGATTGAGACGCGAGAGGATCTCTTTCACGCAAGAATGGTCGGTCGTGGAAAGCGAGGTGAGCGACACCTCGTCGTAGCCGGTTTTCTCAAGACCGTGCACCACCGCCGAAACAACCTGGTCGGCCGAACGCTCGCGCACAGGACGATAGGTGATGCCCGCCTGACAGAACCGGCATCCGCGCGCGCACCCACGCAAAACCTCGACGGAGAGGCGGTCGTGCACGAGCTGTGCGTAGGGCACCACCGATTGTGGAACGGGATCGGTGACACCGAAGTCGGCGGCGACGCGCTTGTAGATGACCTCGGGCACGTCTTCTCCTGCCCGAGGCACCGTGTGGCCCCAGCGTGTCGATGCCTCATCGTGTACCAGCTCGTACAAACTCGGCACATACACGCCGGGAATTTTCGCAAGCTCGCGCAGCTGCTCGGCACGCGTGAGGCCTGCCGCCTTAAGCTCGCGGTGGCGCTCACAAAACTCCACGATCAAATCTTCGCCCTCGCCCACCAAGAATGCGTCGAAGAAGGCATAAAGTGGCTCGGGATTGTACACAGAAGGACCGCCTGCAACAACAAGCGGGTCATCGTCTGTGCGCTCCTGCGCCATAAGCGGAATATCGGCAAGGTCGAGCGCCTCGAGGTAGTTGGTTGCCGCGAGCTCATGCGGAATGTGGAAACCCACCACATCGAATGCGGCCACAGGCGCGGCACCCTCCAGCGAAAGCAGTGGCACGCCGGCAGCACGCATCTCATCGGCCATATCAATCCACGGGATGTACCCGCGCTCGCACGAGATGCCCTCAGCCTTGTTCAGGTTGTTATACAAAATCGCGATGCCCTGATTAGGCAGACCGACCTCATAGACATCCGGATAGATCAGGCAGACACGATACGCAGCATCGGGCTTGGCAAGCGTCCCCCATTCGTGATCGATATAGCGACTCGGCTTCTCTACGCGATTGAGCAGCGGCTCAATCTCGGCAAATCGATCCTCATATACGTGGCGCACGGCGCCCTCCTTAGCAATGATCCTGGGCGGCAGCGCCCTCGGCGGCATGCGCGGAAGCGGTGCCGGCAGCAGCCTTTACGCGGTTCGCAACCTGACCAAGCACCTCGTTCGCACGCGAGTAGTCGATGCCATGACGATAGGCCGCGGCGAGCGCGCAGCCCATACCGTACGTGCCAAAACCCGCTACGAGCGCTTTGACCAAAAAGCCCACATGCGGCGTGTGCCGTGTAATGACGCGTGACAGCCCGCGTAGCCCCAGGCCGGCACCTACCACGGCAGCAATCTCGTAGCCGCGCTCGGGCTTCATACCGTATCCGTAGATTGAGGCAAGCTTGAGCGCCATGCCAATCTGCGCGGCAGTCATCACCGGAAAATCCGCTCCAGGAATGATGAAAAGTGCGCCCGTAGCCATATTGGTAATGGCACACGATGTGATGGCACGCATGGATGCAGCGGCACGCATGAACTCAAAGTTCGCCGAGAACGCGGCATCCTTCTCGGTGCGGTCGAGGATCCAGCGCGCAAGATCCTCAAGCAGATGCGTGCGCTCGGTTGCCGCAATAAGACCTAGAAGCGGCGTGTCGGCGGTGATGAACGGCACCTCGACGCTCGATTCGGCGATCACGCACACCGGAGCGCCGGCAATCACGAGCTGCTGTACCGCATCATGCAGATGCTCCGAGCCGCAGGTGAGTACCAACACGATATCGGTATCGGGCTTGGGTGCCACGGGCGTGATCTCAAGACGCGCAACGCGCACGAGTGCCGCGGTGGTGTGCGGTACAAAGGCCTCGCGCACGGTATCGATGAGAAACGGCGTCGCCGTTTCATCGACATAGACGGCAACGCGAACCGGCGCGTCGGTCTCGCGAGACGTGGTGAGACCAACCTTGAACAGGTCGGCAAGAGCATCGAATCCTATGCGCATAGCTGCCTCCTTGAAGCCTACGCGGCCTTCGCGCGATGTCGCCAGATAGATTGCACCATACCCACCGCGGCGCACTGCGCAATCATCGACGACGAGCCAAAGCTGATAAACGGCAACGGGATGCCGGTGATGGGCATCAACCCGATGCACATGCCAATGTTCTCGAAGATCTGGAACATCCACAATCCCACAATGCCCGTGCACACAAGTCTCAAAAACAGGTTCTCGGACTTCGCAGCCACGCGAATGGTGGAAAACATGAGCAATGCGAACAGCGCCAAAAGCACGATAGCACCCGCGAACCCAAACGTCTCAGATGTGAGGGCGAACACGAAGTCCGTGTGCGCCTCGGGCAAAAAGCCCGACGTAGCCTGCGTGGCATTGCCGATGCCCTTGCCAAAGAAGCCGCCCGATCCCACCGCGATAAGCGATTGCTGAAGGTTGTAGCCAGAGCCCGACGTATCCGACGAAGGATCGATGAACACGAGCAGACGCCTCATCTGGTAGTTCTTGAAGATGGAGTTGTTATCGCCGAAGATACCGTCGATGATCGAGTCGGTGGCAAGCAACAGCGACACGAGGCCGATGAGGATCGCGATGGTCGAGAGCACCCATTCCTTCTTGGCGCCGCTCATCATAATCACCACCGCGCCGCCAAAAAAGACCACCAGCGCGCTTCCCAGGTCGCCCTGGACGATGACGCAGCAAAACGGCACGGCGAGCATGCCGCACAGGCGCACGTAATCACGCACGGTATCGATCTTGCCGTTATACTGCGCCCCGAGCGCCGAGATGAAGCATATCGTGACGAGCTTCACGATCTCGACCGGCTGGAAGTTGAGCCCGACAAGCGGTATGCGGATCCATCCCGTCATGCCCTGTGCGGTCACCGAGAGACCGGGGACATACGGTAAAAAGACCAGCATGATATCGACGACAAGCAGCACGTTCGATATGTTCGCGAGGTTTCTCAGGTCGATATGCCAGATAACGGCGGCGACCACCACGCCGATACCAATACCGAGCAGATGACGCGGGAACGACGCCTCGGCATTCGTGAGCGAAGCAGACCAGATGATCACCGCGCCATACGCCATGAGCAGCACCCACGCAATGAGCACACCGGGGTTAACGAGCTGCCTAAATGAGCTGCGCTGCGTGCTAATCTTTTTGTTGACGCGATTCAGGCTGCTCGCCGAGGAGCGCGCCGGAGCTTTTGCTGCCATCTTGCTCCCCTATCTCGTCGCCGTGTCAACCGAGTCGGATGTATCGGGCTCGTTATAGATGACGCCAAACACATCGCGCACCGCGCGCAACGCGGTCGCGGAGCCGCCGCCGCCCTGTTCGAGCACGCAGGCGACAACATACTTAGGATCGTCGGCGGGCGCGTAGGCAACAAACCAGGCGTACTCGTCTTCGCCGGCCTTCTCGCCCGTGCCCGACTTGCCGGCGATCTGCACCGAAAGGTTGTTGAAGTGCGACGCCGTCGAAGCGTTCGTGCTGTAGATAACGTCATGCAGACCGGCCTTGACGAGCTCAAGGTCGGCATCGGAATTGATGTGGGGCTTCAGGTGCTCTTTCTTGCCCGTCTCGTTATAGAGGTAGGCATCGCCCTCGCCGTCGCGGGCTACTGCCGAGAGGAACACGTGTGGGGTGTACTCCACACCGTCCATGGCAATACCGGCATACACCATGGCCATCTGCAGGGGCGTGACTAGGATGTCACCCTGCCCGATGACGATGTTGGTCATATCGCCCGCGTTCCACGCACGCTCCTCGGCCGACCAATCCTTGAAGAACGACTCCTTCCACGCGGCATCGGGCACACGGCCCTCGCCTTCACTGGGCAGGTCGACACCGGTCTTGGCGCCCAGACCCCAGCGGCGAAACATCTCCTGCAGGCCTTCGGGGTTCTCGTCGTTATAGAAGAAGTCACGCCCGATGTCATAGAACACCGGGTCGCAGGAGTTGGCAATACCGCTCTGCAGATTCATCGTGCCATGACCCGAGTGGAGCCAGCACCATTTGCCGTTGGCCTCGCCATTGCCCGTCCACCAACCGGTGCAGTTCGACGTCCTGCTCGAGGAATAGATGCCGTATTCAAGACCGGCCAGGGCCGAGAGCGACTTGATGGTAGATGCCGACATGTACTGGCCGCTTACCGCACGGTTGATGAGCGGTTGCCCGCCATCATCGCTGTTAAATTGTGACCAGAGATCGGAGGAGATACCGCCCACGAATACGGTGGGGTCGAATGTGGGCAGGCTCGCCAAACCCAAGATCTCACCGTTCGTGCAGTCGAGACACACGCAGGCTCCTGCACCGGCGTTCTCATACCCCTCCTGCTTCGCAACCTCGATCGCATGGGCCAGGCCCTGTTCGCAGCCCTGCTGGATGGTGAGGTCGAGGGTGAGGCGAATATCCGAGCCGGCACGCGCGGGCACGGCGCCCTCCTGGCCGGTCACGTTGCCGCCAGCGTCCACGGTCACTGTCTGCTCGCCGCGGATGCCCTGAAGCAGCTTCTCGTATTCAATCTCAACGCCGGCTTGTCCCACGATGTCGCCCGACTGGTACTCGATGCGGCTCGCATCGCTCCCCTGCGCCTCGGCTTCCTTCTGCGCCTCGAGCTGCTCCTGTGTGATGGTGCCCGTATAGCCCAGCACATGCGCCGCCGTCGTGCCGTACGGGTACACGCGCTCGGTGCGCTCAGCAATCTGCACACCGGCGAAATCTCCCGCATGCTCTTGGATGTAGGCAATCGCGGAACGCCGAACGTCGGTCGCGATGGTATGCTGCGCCTGTGCTCCCTCGGTGTTGTCTTGGATGTTGCGACGGCAGGCAACGTACGGGATGCCCAGCACGTTGGCGAGATGGCGCACCATGACCGTATCATCGGCCAGATCGCGATACGCGGTCACCGCAAGCGAGGAGCGATTGGTGACAAGCGGGGTGCCGTTGCGATCGAGAATCCTGCCGCGCGGCGCGGGCGTGGTCACCGTGCGGGTCTGGTTTTTCTGGGCGAGCGAATCGTAATAATCGGAGCTCACCATCTGCATGCTCCAGAGCTTCGCCACCAGCGCCGTGAACATGGCACCAACGCCCAAGGTAAGCAAGGTAAAGCGACCTTTGAAGGCAACGCCTGAGGTGTTACCCTCGCCCTCGGATGCGCGCGGCGCGGTACCACCGGAGGTATCAAACGTGAATTTTCCCGAATACCCACGCAGGAACAGAACCGAGCCAACGATGACGGCCGCTAGAAGGATTCCCGCGATGACGACGACCAACTGTGCGTCCAACGCGCGCCTCCTAACGTATGCCCTTGAAACGCGAACCGCCGCGAGACGAGAAGCTACGATGAGTGGCCTCGGAACCGCGATAGAGCATCATAAACGGAATCGCGACAATCGAGGTTATGATTGCCGAGGTAAGGCCGTGCGAGAACAGTGCCGCGACGATGGAACCTTCGCTCCCTAAAATCATGAGCGCAACGCCGTTGATAAGCGATACCGCGAGCGCGAACACGCTGAAGAACTGCATCGAAAGCGGTGAGAGGCCGCTGCCGGCCGAGCCCGACGCATGGGCAAGCACGAAGGCGCCCACCGAAAGCAGCAACGACATGAGACCCACCGGGACGGCAGCCGTAAGGTCGTAGAACAGCCCAGCGAAAAAGGCCGTGATCACCGCTTTCTGCGCGTCTTCGGAAAGCGCTACAACACCGGCGAGGATAAGCATGAAGTTGATGCGGCCGCCAAAGACCGAGATCTGGGGTGCCAGTGCGACCTGCAGCACGCAGCAAACAATCGCGAGCATCGCAAGCGACCGCGACGTTTGCGGTGTGTCCATATACGCCATCGTGCTTACTCCTCCTCTCCGGTGCCGTCACTATCCTGGGTATCGGAATCATCGTCGCTCGTATCGCTCGACGCGTCGTCTTGCGTCTGTGCATCGCGCGAACCACCTTGCGGCGCGTCGTTTGCGGCCGCCACATCGTCATCTGAGGCGACCTGCTCATCGGTGAGCGACGTGATCACGAGCACCTCTTCGTTGTTCTCCGCAGATGCCGCAGCGCTCACCATAACCGTGTAGTAGATGTCATTCGATGCACTCGTCACCGAGGTCACCGTACCCAAGGGAAGACCCTTGGGATAGACACCGCCGATACCCGAAGTAACGATGATGTCGCCTTCTTGAACATCGGAATCGGTCGTAATGTATTCAAGGCGCAAGGTCCCGTCGGGCTGTCCTTGGAGCATGCCCTGCGCACGCGTTGCCTGCACCATTGCCGAGACGCCGGAGTTCTCATCGGTGATGAGGCGCACGGTCGAGGTATTGGCGCCCACCTCGATGATCTGGCCAATCACGCCGGCGGAGTTGCACACCGGCATGTTGGGCTCCATTCCATCGACGGAGCCTTTGTCGATCGTGACCGTTTGCGACCATGCATCAGACGACGCGCCCACGATGCGCGCGGCGGTGGACTGCAGGTTATACGTTGAGCGCAAACCAAGCAGCTCCTCAAGACGCTTTGCCGACGCATCGGCCTCGGAGAGCTCGGCCACACGCGCCGTCAGCTCGGCGTTTTGCGCTTTCAGTTCGTCAAGCGTCTCCTGCGAGGCCGTCAAGTTGGTGAACGCATTGCCCAGCGCATCGAACGGTGTGGCAATCGCGCCGCCCAAGAAACGAATCGGGCTGGTGATCGTGGTGACACCCGAACGAACCGCATGGATGGGACCCGTCTCGCCCTCACGGATATAGAACGTGAGCAGCAACACGGAGATGATGCAGAAAACAATCAACGGGCCGCCACCCGTTGATTGCTTTCGATTATTCAAACTGGAAGAATACCTCTTGTTCTTCGGCAAGAGACAAGCCCCCTTTATTAGGTTCTCTACGCGTTGCTCTGCACGAAGCCGCCGTCGAACGCATTGGCCTCGAGCACGCGAGCGCAGCCGTTCACCACGTTATCGAGCGCGGTGGGGCTCACGTTCACAGAAACGCCCGTCTCGTCACGCAGACGCACGTCAAGCCCGCGCAAAAGGGCACCGCCGCCAGTGAGCAGGATGCCGTAGTACATCAAATCGGACGCAAGATCGGGCGGCGTTGCGTCGAGCGCGTCCTTGACCGCTTTCGTCATCTCGTCGAGCGGCTTCTGGAGCGCGCGGCGAATTTCCTCGCTCTCAATACGCACCGTCTTCGGCAGGCCCGTGATAACGTCGCGGCCGTTAACCTCGACGTCGAGCTCATCTTTCAGCGGGACCGCAGAGCCCACCTTGATCTTGATGTCCTCTGCCGTACGCTCGCCAATGGCAAGGTTATAGGCATCACGGACATGCGAGAGGATCGCTTGGTCAAACTCATCACCGGCAACGCGAATCGACTGCGAGACCACGATACCGCCCATCGCGATGACGGCGACCTCGGTGGTGCCGCCGCCGATATCGATCACCATCGAGCCCGTGGGCTCCTCGACCGGCAAATCGGCGCCGATGGCAGCAGCCATGGGCTCCTCGATAAGATAGGCCTGACGTGCACCAGCAGAGATGGTGGCCTCAAATACGGCACGCTTCTCGACTGAGGTCACCCCCGAGGGCACGCACACCACCACGCGCGGGCGGGGCGTCCAGGGATAACGCTTTTCCGACGCCTTATCGATGAAATAGCGCAGCATCGCCTCGGTGACATCGAAATCGGCAATCACGCCGTCCTTGAGGGGACGAACGGCAACGATGTTGCCCGGCGTGCGACCAAGCATGCGCTTCGCCTCGATGCCAACCGCGAGAATGCGATCATCGTTCTTATCGATCGCAACGACGGAAGGCTCACGAATGACGATGCCCTTGCCACGAACCGAGACCAGCGTGTTCGCCGTGCCCAGGTCGATGGCGAGGTCGCCGTCATACTGACCAAACAGCATGTCCATCAAAGAAAACAAATCTGCTCCAAAGAAGCTCGAAACCTAAATGGTAGCGGGCAGGGTGAGGTTGCACCGCTTGGGTAAGTGTAGTGGATGAAGCGCTGCGACAACACGGGGTGCGCCGCAACGCTTCAAGTCTTCATACCTACTCGGTTGCCTGCGCATCCGCTGCAGGCTCCTCGGAGGCGGCAGCATCGGTTTGCGCGGCATCATCCGATGTGTCGTCGGTCGAGGTGAACGAGATCTCGATGGTGCTCACCACCCACCCGATGTGGTTCGACGAACGCGCAAAGTGCACCACGTACTGCTGGGTGCCGCCCATCGACAGCTCGACGTTGACCTGCGCCGTGGACTCGGTCATCGACTGGTCCATCGCCTCGATGGTAGCCGTCGCGCCCTCAGGGATGGCCGAGACGAGCAGCGACTTGGCGCTGTCGGAAAGATTCGGGTCGAGATAGGCATCGGTATCGCCACCGTCGGTGACCGCTTGGAAAAGACCGTTCAAGGTATCCTGCTGCGTGGGGAAACCAAAGCCGCGCGTATACGCAAAGCCCAGGCCACCGGCAGCTATGACAAGCAGCACGAAGATGACGATGAAGACTTTGAGGCCCGTATGACGGTGCTTGCGGCGCACCTTCATGGCCTGCTTGTCCTGCTGGATGAGCTCGGACTCGGTGAGTGTGAAAAAGCCGGTATCCGAAGGATCGGGCATGAACGCGCCCGACTTGCCCAGAGGATCGAGGGGATCGGCTGCGGGCTGCGCCGGGGAACCCTGCTCGGGAGCGGAGATGGCGTTCTGCGCCGAAATGGCGTCGAGCGCATCCTGAGCGCGCGCAAAATCGTCGCGTTGCTCGGCCGTGAGCTGATAGATGCCATCGGAGGTAGCCGTGGTGAAGGCGTCAACAGCATCCGCCGGGCGATTGGCCGCGAGATAGGCCTGGCCCAAGCCGGCATTGATGGCACGGGTATCGTCACGCGGACCCGCAAAATCGAGCGCGGTGCGATACGACTCGATCGCGTCACCGGGACGCCCAAGCTTCACGAAGCAATCGGCGAGCTGCGCCAAGGCGCCGGCGGGCGCAGGATTGGCGCCGTCGATCGCCGCCTGGCGAAATGCCGTACCGGCCGACGCCACCTCGCCCTGCTTGAGCAGAACGCCACCGAGGCCGAGGTAGGCCTTGAACGGCGTGGCATACGTGGAATCGGTGGTCGCCTCGGTAAACGCAGCGCGCGCAGCATCCAGGTCACCAGCGGCGGCATAGGCCTTACCCTGGTTGGTAAGCAGCGCACCGCGCTTCCCATACGCGGCATCGTCGAGCGCGAGCGCATAGGCAGCAGCCGCCTCGCCCCACATTCCCAAGCGCATGAGCGAGTTGCCACGCAGGTGGTCAACCTCGCCGCACACCTCGCCCGGATCTTTGACCGAAGCGAACATCTGGGCGGCAGCAGAGAAGTTCCCCGAACGGTACGCCGCACGGGCTTGATCGAATAGCTGGGCGTTCACGTCTACTCCTTCACATTCGCGTTCTCGATGGCAACATGGATGATCTCATCGCCCGCGCGGAGCTTGGAAATCACATCGAGGCCATCGATGGTGGTTCCGAATACGGTATAGCCCGAATCGAGCGCGTGCTGCGGACCAAGGCAGAAATAGAACTGCGATCCGGCTGAATCGGGATGCTGGGAGCGCGCCATAGCGAGCGCGCCATCCACATGGCTGTTACGAGGATTCGTGGCATACTCGGCTTTGATGCAATAGCCCGGACCGCCCGTACCAGGGGCGCCATCCGGCCCCATGCGTCCCGCGGCAACATCCTCGCCGCTCATGTCGCGCGTATTGGGATCGCCGCCCTGGATCACGAAACCGGGGACATAGCGGTGGAACTTCAATCCATCGTAGAAGCCCATCAGCGAAAGCTCGCAGAAATTCGCAACGTGAACCGGCGCGCCCGCACCGTCGAGCTGCACGCGGATAGTTCCCTGCGTGGTCTCGATGACAGCGATTTCGCTGCCCGATACCTGATATTCGGGGGTATAGAGCTCTCTTCCGAAACCGAACATGCACTACCTTCCTCGCTCAATGCACATACTGAATGTATTTTAGCAGCAAAAGCGCGGTTTCATGAAGTCGGCATCGCCAGAAGCAGGGAATTTGCTATCACTATGCGTCGTGTTGTACCGGCCGCCACTTCGCATAGTTCTCTTCGAACTGCACCAGATCGCGATTGCGACCGCTCTCATCGAGAGCATCGCGCAGGGGCTGGGCAATCTCAGAGGTGTGATTGGACGGCGACTCACCCTCGGGAAGCCCGAGCGAGATGTCCCAGGAGCGGCACAGCACATCCACGCGGCCGTACATCCACGTAGCGAGGCTGCGCATATGCTCTACATCGCCAAGGTACGCGGAGTCATCGTGCAAGCGCAGCCCGTCGATCTCATCGATGGTTGCCTGAACGGCATCGCGCATCGCGTACGCACTCGCGGCGGCCTCCTCACGGCGATCGCGGTCGCGCGCGATGTAATAGCCGTTGTAATCGTCGATGACATCGCTGATCGTATCTTGGTAGGCGCCGATCTCTTCGTAGATGGCCGTGAGCGTCTCGTACGCCTCGTCCTCGCTCAGCACATGCTCGTCTTCGATCTCGGTGGGCTCATCTTGAGACGCGCTATCCTGTGCCGCCTCGTCCTCATCGCCCTCAGACGCGCCGGCAGCGAGCAGATCTTCGAGCGATTCGCGCTTGCCGGTACGGCTGGGGAACATATCGGCTGCCGCCTGCTCCACAGAGGCGTAGAACCCCGGCATGACGCCGAGCGGATCGTAGACGATAAAGCCCGCACCTGCTGCGATTACGGCAACAACCGCCACCGCGGTAACAAGCTTGCCGCTCACGCGACGGCGCGTATGATACGGGTCCTCGGGAGCCTTCTTGGAACGCTTCTCATCATGCTGCTCGCGCTGCTCGATCTCGGACAGGTCGAGCATGTTGGTTGCCTCGGGATCGAGACTGCTCTCCAACACCTCAGCCGCCGAACGACGCTCGCGCACCTCCTCGGTCTCATGCGCCTCGACGCTCAGTCTAGGGAAACTCGCCGTCTTTCCAGCAGCAAGATCGCTCGCCGAGGCATGCTCGGAGAGAATGCCCGGGGCCGGGCGACCGCATTTGGGACACGTGCGATCGCGCGAGGACAGGCGGGCGCCGCACCCTTCGCAGAACACAAACTCGTGGTGCGCGCGCACCGGTGCCGAAAGCTCGGCTCCACAGCTCGGGCAGCTGGTATCGGTTTCACTAACCGTCGCATGGCAATGCGGGCAATTCACAGAGCAACCTCGGTTTCTCGCACAGGTGCTTATAGAAGGTGGTCGAGCACATATGGCAGGATACCACCACGTGATACGTAGGCAGCCTCCGTAGGGGTATCGATGCGCACGATTACCGAGAAATCGACAACCTCTCCAGAAGCACGCGTCGCAACAACGTGGGCACGCGTGCCTGGCTGGCACGACGCAGCGATCGAGAACGGCTCGATACGATACGTCTCCTCTCCGGTAAGACTAAGCGTCTCGGCGTGCATACCGGGCTCGAACTCGAGCGGCACAATGCCCATGCCAATGAGGTTCGAGCGGTGGATGCGCTCGAAGCTCTCGGCAATCACCGCACGCACGCCAAGCAGCGTCGGGCCCTTGGCCGCCCAGTCACGTGACGAGCCCGAACCGTACATCTTGCCCGCGAGCACGATAAGCGGCATCCCCGCCGCCTCAGCCGACCGCGACGCCTCGAAGATCGTCGTGATCTCACCGCTCACCGGGTCGCGCGTCCACCCGCCCCGACGATGAGGCGCCAGGCGGTTCTGGAGCTTCACGTTCGCAAACGTGCCGCGCATCATGACCTCATGGTTGCCGCGGCGCGCACCATACGTGTTGAACGCATCCTCTTCGATTCCGTGTTCACGCAGATAGTGTGCCGCCGGAGAGGTGGGCGCGATGGCACCTGCAGGCGAGATGTGGTCGGTGGTCACAAAGTCGCCGAGATACGCGAGCACGCGTGCGCCGTCGAGCGAGAAGGTCGTGCCCGCGCCATCGACATAGAGAAACGGAGGCTGCCGCACATAGGTTGAGTCTGCATCCCATACGTAGGTGGCGCTGGGCACGGGGGCGAGCGCATCCCATGCACCGGTACCGCGCCCCACCTCACGTGCGGCATGCTCGAACACCTCGTGGTCGAGCGCCTGGGCCACAACCCGCGCCACCTCATCGTCACTGGGCAGCAGGTCGCGTAGCCACACCGGTCCCGCGGCGCCCTCGCATACCGGCTCATGAACCAGATCGATATCAACCGTGCCCGCAAGCGCATAGGCCACCACGAGCGCCGGTGCGCATAGGTAGTTTTGCGACACGAGCGGTGAGATGCGTCCCTCGAAGTTGCGGTTGCCCGAAAGCACGCTCACCAGCTCGCAGTCCTCGGCAATCGCGGACATAGGCTCGGTAAGCGGACCAGAATTGCCAATGCAGCTCATGCAGCCCCAACCACAGACCGCAAAGCCCATCTGCGCGAGCGGCTCGATGAGTCCCGCGCGCTCGAGCATATCGGTTGTCGCATGCGATCCGGGGGCAAGTACCTTCTTGATCCACGGCACCGGTTCGCAGCCCAGCTCGCATGCGCGCTGGGCAACAAGGCCGGCGGCAACCATCATCGCCGGATCGGTTGCGGTGGTACAGCTTGTAATCGCCGCGAGCGCAATGGCACCATGCGACACCGTGCCTGCTTTCCCGTCCATCTCAACCGTGAAGGTGGCGTTCGTATCCGCGCGTCCGTGCTCGGCAAGTGCTGCGCGCATATGACTCCGCAGATCCGCCAGTGCCACGCGGTCGTGCGGGCGGGAGGGACCGGCAACGCTCGGCTCAACCGCACCAAGATCGAAGTCGATGACGCGGCTGTAGTCGAGCTCGCACTCAACATCCAAAATGCCCTGCGCGGCGAGATACGCGCGTGCAAGCGCGATGTCATGCTCCTCGCGACCATAGCGCTCAAGCTGGCTGAGCACCGCCTCATCAGGCGGAAAATACGTTGCGGTGCAGCCGTATTCGGGCGACATGTTGGCAATCGTGGCGCGCTGCGTCACGCTCAGGTTGGCCACGCCCGCGCCGAAGCACTCGACGATGGATCCCACTACGCTCTCGGCACGCAGGCGCTCTGCAAAAGTCAGCGCAACGTCCATACCGCTCACGCCCGGCTGCAGCCTGCCGGTGATGCGAACACCCACCACCGGCGGCACCACCATGGTAATGGGCTGGCCGAGCGAGGCTGCCTCGGCCTCGATACCACCAACGCCCCAACCCAGCACGCCCACGCCGTTGGCCGTCGTGGTGTGCGAATCGGTGCCTACGAGCGTGTCGAAATACGCCTCATGTCCGTGAGGTGTCTCGCGCGACCAGACCACCTTGCAAAACCGCTCGACGTTCAGCTGATGGCAGATACCCCGCCCCGGCGGAACAATCTCGACATGCTCGAAACTCAGCGAGCTCCATTTGAGAAACGAGAAGCGCTCGAGATTGCGCTCAGATTCGATCCGAGCATTTTCACGCGCCGCCTCCGTACAGGACGTGACATCGGCCGCAACGGAATGATCAATCACGAGCGTACAGGGAATCTGCGGATTGACCACCGCAGGATCTCCCCCGCGCGAGCGCGCGGCATCGCGCATGGCGGCGAAATCTACAAAGACCGGCACTCCGGTGAAGTCCTGGAACAGCACGCGTGCGGGCATAAAGGGCATCTCACCGGCATCGGTAGCACCGCATGCCGCCTTCAGGATGGATCTGGCAAGCGCTACACCCTCCTCCTCGGTACGGGCGCAGCGCATCGCGTTTTCAACGAGAATTCGAATCGCTATCGGTGCGCGCTCGATGCCATCGATCGCCGAAAGCGCGACATAGCGATACCGTATACCATCAACGTCGAGAAAACGCTCGTAGGAAAAGCAGGGACGCGTGTTGCTCATGGCCTTCAACCTTCCATGGGGTCAACTAGGTCACTCCATCCTATCGCGTTTACGGCTGGGCATCCGCACCTTGATTCCCTGAGCTGATTTTGTAACACGAGGACGCTTTTGCCGCTTATGTGAGCCCTGCATGCCATCGGTAGACGCAAGTGCCTCCTCAGCGTGCTGCCGTGCCTGCTCGCGCGCATGGTCTTCACGCGAACGCGACACGCGCTCCCCCACCTTGGCCACGAAGCGCCGCGCCGAGGAACCTGTGGACGACACCGTCTTCGCTCCGCGCCGGCCCAGACGCACGCGCACACCGCGGCCAAACCCCGTCGCAGGCTTCGTCATGTGCACCGCCTCGCGATCAAAGAGGTCAGCGAACTTGAAGAACACCGCGCAACACACGACATCGATAACAAGCAGCACAACCGCAACAGGAATGGTGAGATGTGCGATCGAGAACAGATCCTGGAAACCCAAGATGCCCACGCACAAACCCACGATAATCGAGATGAGCAGCGCGATGCGCACCGGCGTGAACGGCTGCGAGATGCGCCAGATGAGACAGCACCCGATGGTGCTCGAGGTCACGAGACACATCGTCGAAAGCGTCACGTTATCAAACCCGGCCAGCGAGGCGACGGCCATATTGAGGCACGCAGCCAATATGACCGAGAACGACGCCGGCAGGGCGCGCTTGACCACATTCGCCAAGAAGCTGCCGCGCACCAGCGCCTTGTTTGCCTCGAGACCGAGCACGAAACCGGGATAGCCGATGCAGAAGAAGTTGATGAGCGTCATCTGGATAGGCTGGAAGGGGTACGGCGGGAACGCGATGCAGATCGCCGCGAGTCCCATTGAGAACAGGGTCTTCGTGAGGAAGAGCGCCGCCGAGCGCTGCAGGTTATTAATGGAGCGCCGCCCCTCGGCAACCACCGCCGGCATCGAGGCGAAATCATTATCAACCAGCACAATCTCGGCAACGTTGCGCGCAGCATCCGAGCCCGCCGCCATCGCGACCGAGCAATCGGCCTCTTTCAGAGCGAGCACGTCGTTTACGCCGTCGCCGGTCATGGCGACAGTGTGACCGCGGCGCTTGAGCGCTTGCACGAGCTCGCGTTTCTGCTGCGGCGTCACACGACCAAAGACGTGATAGCGATCGACCGCCGCGTCGACCTTAGCGGGCGTGTCGAGCGTCGTCGCGTCCACATACGCCTCGGCGCCGGGGACGCCCACCACGCGCGCGATCGACGAGACGGTGCGCGGATCATCGCCGGAAATGACATTCAGGCTCACGCCCTGCTCGTTGAAATACCCGATGGTCTCGGCAGCAGACGAGCGGATCTCATCGCGAATGGTGACGAACCCCACCGGGCGCGCCGAGCCGATTATGTCTCCATCCTCGGTGAACCCGTCGACCTCGGCCGCTACCAGCACGCGACAGGTGTCGGCTAGACCCGCGACGGTCTCCTCAAGCGTGGCGAACGTATCGGCATCGAGCACAAACTGCGCCGCGCCCATCACAAAGCTGCCCTCTGCAAACGAAGCACCACTCCACTTTTTCGCCGAGGAGAATGACACCACACGTTCAACGGCGGCAACGGGCAAGGAGCTACCCTCATAATGATCGAGCAGCGCTTTGCACGTCTCGTTCGCATCCTCCGCTGTAGCACGCGCGATATTCATGAGCGCGAAGTCGAGCACCGAGGTCGCATCGGGAACGCCTGGCTCGGCCTCGCCTGCCACGCCGTCCACCGGAAGCGGATAGGTGCCCTCGACCTCCATGCGACCAGAGGTGATCGTGCCAGTCTTGTCGAGGCACAGTACGTCCACACGCGCCAGGGTCTCGATGCAGTAGAGCTGCTGCGCGAGCACCTTGCGCCGCGCCAGACGCATCGTAGCGATTGCGAGGACCGATGACGTGAGGAGCACCAGGCCCTGCGGAATCATGCCCAGCAGCGCGCCCACGGTGCTCAACAGCTCGGCCGCGGGAACATGGCCAGCTGCGATCTCAGCAAACATCCACGAGGTAAACGTCTCGTTCGCGCCCGCTGCCAGCACATACGACTCATGCCAGCTGGAGAAAAAGAGCGCAAGGCCCAGCGGGACCATGATGATGCTCGCAAACCGCACAATCGCGTTGAGCGCGTTCATGATCTCCGAATTGACCTTCTTGACGTATTTCGCCTCGTTGTTGATCTTGGCAACGTAGTTCTCGGCACCCACGTGGATCACGCGGGCGTACACCAAACCAGAATCAAGGAAGCTGCCGCTCATGAGCTCGGAGCCGGGATCTTTCTTAATGAGATTGCTCTCGCCGGTAAGCAGGCTCTCGTTAACCTGCGCCGTGCCCTTGATGACCACGGCGTCTGCCGGAATCTGGTCGCCACGGCCCAGCTTGACCACATCGTCAAGCACGATCTGGTCGAGATCGAGCTCGCACTCAACGCCGTCGCGCACACATATGGCCTTTTTGGTAGCCAAAAGCGTGAGCTTATCGACCATGTGCTTCGAACGAATCGACTGCACGAGGCCGATCATCGTATTCAAGACAACAATCAAAAGAAACGTCAGGTTCTTAAACGACCCCGCCATAATGACCAGCACAGCCAAAACAAGGTTGATAAGGTTGAACAGGGTGCAGAGGTTCTCGATGAGCAGCTCACGGACCGTCTTGGTCTTGAGCTCCATATTCTCGTTGACCTTGCCGGCGGCAATGCGTTCACGGACCTCTTCGCTGGTGAGGCCCTCAACTGCTACGCTGCCGCTCTGCTCGGCGCTTTGGGTCATAATGTCTCCCTTAGGATCGATGCGGGTCGCGCGGCAACCCGAATGCACCCTTGTATGATAAAGCACGCGGTCTCCATATACCCCTTAGACCCCCTGCACCGCGCGTGCTCACAGATTCTCCCGCGTCCAAGCACAGGGTGGCATCGCCGCGGCGTTCGAGTATAATGTGTAGCGCTTCGTCCCTTTAGCTCAGCGGATTAGAGCGTCTGCCTCCGGAGCAGAAGGCCGCAGGTTCGAACCCTGTAAGGGACACCAGCCACACATCGCCCGGCAGCCCCGTGTTGCCGGGCGTTTTCCATATCGCGGCGTGCACGAGCGCACAAGCGCCGTGGTATACAATGGTCCAACTCATGCGCATCGAACAACTTGGAGACGCAGATGATCGCCATTCTCAAAAAGAACGCCGACGAAAACGCCGTAGCCCATCTCATTTCGTGGATTGAGCGGAAGGGACTTGCCGCACACGTGAGCCGCGGCTCGGATGAGCTCATCATCGGTTTGGTGGGTGACACCACCAAGATCGATCCGTTTTTGCTCGAATCGATGGATATCGTCGAGCGCGTGCAGCGCGTATCGGAGCCCTTCAAGAAGGCGAACAGGAAATTCCACCCCGACGATAGCGTGGTGGAGATTGCCCCGGGCATCTCGCTCGGCGGCGGTCAGTTTCAGGTAATCGCCGGCCCGTGTTCGGTTGAGGGCGAGAACCTTATCCGCATCGCACGCCGCGTGAAGGCGGCCGGCGCTACGATGCTGCGCGGCGGAGCCTATAAGCCGCGCACAAGCCCCTATGCCTACCAAGGCATGGGGCCCGCAGGCCTTGACCTGCTCTGCGAAGCGCGTGCGGAGCTGAGCATGCCCATCGTCACCGAGATCATGGATCCGCGCGATATTCCGGTGTTTCTTGAGAAGAAGATCGATGTCATGCAGATTGGCGCCCGCAACGCCCAGAACTTCTCGCTCTTGCGCGAAGTGGGCAAAACGCGCGTGCCGATCCTGCTCAAGCGCGGCATGTCGGGAACGATCGACGAGCTCCTTATGGCTGCCGAGTACATCATGAGCGAGGGCAATGACCGCGTAATCTTGTGCGAGCGCGGCATCCGTACCTTCGAGACGCGCACCCGCAACACCTTCGATCTAAACGCGGTGCCCGTACTCCACTACCTCTCGCACCTTCCCGTGGTCGCCGACCCCAGCCACGCCACCGGCTACACCCGCTACGTGGAGCCCATGGCGCTCGCTGCGGTTGCCGCCGGAGCCGACGGCCTTGAGGTCGAGGTGCACGATGACCCGAGCCATGCGTGGTCCGATGGTGCGCAGGCGCTTACGCCCGATATGTTCGACGACCTCATGCGTCGCATCGCGCTCATTCGCGCTGCAGTAACCGAGCAACCCGAGGTTGTGGCATGAACGGCACCGAGGCTAAAACTGTTGGCGTCGTTGGCCTGGGCCTTATTGGTGGCAGCTTTGCCCGCGCCTATCGCGCGGCCGGTGCGCGCGTGCTCGCCTACGATGTCGATGAGGAGACCTTCGAGGCTGCCTCGATCGAGACGGTCGCGGGGCAGCTTGACGACGCGTCTCTTGCCGACTGCGACCTCATCGTGCTCGCCGCCTATCCCGATGCATGCCTCGCATGGCTCGAGGAGCACGCCCCTGCATTGGGCGCAGCGTCGACCAACGAGGGTGCAGGCCCACTTGTCATCGACACCGCCGGTGTCAAGGCGTCCGTGTGTTCGCGGGCGTTTGCACTCGCCAAGCAGTGGGGGTTCACCTTCTTGGGCACGCACCCCATGGCGGGTACCGAGCACTCCGGCTTCGCACATGCACGTCGTGATCTTTTCATCGGTGCCCCGATGGTGCTCGTGCCACCGGAGCTTTCCGATCCAGATCGGCTCACATTGCTCGACCGGGCGCTCACGCTGCTCGCACCCGTGGGGTTCGGCAGCTTCAGCGTCTGCGACCCCGCAACGCACGATGAGCTCATCGCCTTTACCAGCCAGCTGGCGCACGTGGTCTCTAATGCGTACGTGAAAAGTCCCACGGCCCGCAAGCACCACGGGTTCTCCGCAGGTAGCTACAAGGATCTCACGCGCGTCGCACATCTCAACCCGTCCATGTGGTCTGAGCTCATGTGCGAGAACGCCGAGCACCTCACACGCGAAATCGACGGGCTGATCGACGCGCTTGCCGCCTATCGCGACGCGCTCGAGGCATCCGACCGCGAGCAGCTGCGGATGCTTCTAGCCGAAGGGGACCGCATCAAGCGCTCGCTCGACGATGCCGCACAAGGCGATGCAACCAACGCGGAAGGATAGGACCATGCACGTCATCGATGTGACCACAACCAAGCCGTATCAGGTGGCGCTCGGCACGATGCTGCTGGAGCGCACCGGTGAGATTGTTCGCGGCGTGTGCGGCGGCACGCGTGCCGTTATCATCACCGATTCCAACGTTGGCCCGCTCTATGCGCACATCGTGCGCGAGAGCCTCGAGCACGAAGGCTACACCGTATCCATCTTCACGTTTCCCGCTGGCGAGGAGCACAAGTGCGCATCAACGCTCATCGACGCCCTTGAGTTTATCGCTGAGGCGCAGCTCAGCCGCTCCGATTGCGTCATTGCGCTTGGCGGCGGGGTAACAGGCGACCTCGCCGGCTTTGCCGCCGCAACCTATATGCGCGGTTGCCATTTTGTACAGATGCCTACGAGCCTGCTCGCCATGGTCGACTCATCTGTAGGCGGCAAGACTGCCATCGACCTCAAGGCCGGCAAGAACCTTGCCGGAGCCTTCTGGCAACCTGATGTTGTCATCGCCGACATCGGATGCCTGGGCACGCTCGAAGACGATCGCGTTGCCGACGGCTGCGGCGAGGTTATCAAGCACGGTGTCATCGCCGATGCCGAGCTTTTCGCCACACTCGAGCAAACCCCGCTCACCGCCGACCTCATCCGAAGCGACCTCGCACTCGTTGAGCGGCTCATCGCACGCAACATCGAGATTAAACGCGATGTCGTTGTTGCCGACGAGCGAGAATCGAACCTGCGCAAGCTGCTCAATTTTGGTCACAGCATTGGTCATGCCGTCGAGGCGTGCGCGAACTATCAGCTAGGACATGGGACCTGCGTGGCGATTGGCATGGTCGCCATCGCGCGCGCGGCCGCCGCACGCGGCGTGTGCGCTCCCGATGTCCCGCAGCGTATCGAAGCGGTGTGTCGCGCACATGGCCTTGCCACACGCACTGCATGCTCGGTCGACGACATCTTCGAGGCGGCGCTCCACGACAAGAAACGCGCTGGAGATGCAATTGACATCGTGCTCCCGCATCGCGTCGGCGCCTGCAGTATCGAACACGTTTCTCTTGCCGCGTTCAAAACCCTTATCGAAGACGGCATCCAGACAGGAGCGAACGCATGATAGCTCGCATCACGCCCTCCGCGCTCGCAGGCACGGTGACGGCGATCTCATCGAAATCGATGGCGCATCGCCTCATCATCGCCGCCGCGCTTGCCAATGGCGAGACGCAGGTGCGCTGCAATACCACCTGCGCCGATATCGACGCCACCGTGCGCTGCCTCACCGCACTCGGCTCCACCATCACGCGAAGTGCGGGCGTCTATACCATCCATCCCATCCCCAAAAGCCAGGAGCATGGCATTCTGCGCGCGCTCGCAGGAGCCGTGCTCGATTGCGGCGAATCGGGCTCCACGCTGCGCTTCATGCTGCCTGTTGCGTGCGCCCTCGGTGCCGATGCGACCTTTACCGGTGAGGGACGCCTAAAAGATCGACCCTTGTCGCCGCTTACCGATGAACTCGTGGCCGCCGGATGCGATATGCCGCTCGAGGGCGGCTTGCCGCTCACCGCAACCGGACGTCTTCGCCCCGGTGTGTTTGAGCTCCCGGGCGATGTGAGCTCGCAATACATCTCAGGGCTGCTGCTTGCCTGCCCGTTGCTTGGACGCCCCAGCGAAATTCACGTCCATGGCACCATCGAGAGCAAGCCCTATATCGACCTCACCATCCAGGCGCTCGCTGCCTTCGGCGTTATCGTGCACAGCGAGCGCAATCGCGCAAACGATTTCACCGTCTTTCATATCGAGGGAACCGGATATCGTACGCCGGGCGCCATCACGGTCGAAGGCGATTGGTCGAATGCGGCATTTTGGCTCTGCGCCGGAGCGATGGGCTCAAACCCCATCACCGTCGACGGCCTCTCGATGACCTCCGCCCAAGGAGACCGCAATATCCTCGCAGCGCTCTCGCTCTTTGGTGCCCGCATCGGACGCGCTACCGACGCAGCCACGGTGCGCCCCGATCGACTCCGCGGATACGAGATGAGCGCGCGCGATATTCCCGATCTCGTCCCCATCATCTCAGCCGTCGCCTCGGTTGCCGAGGGAACGACGCGCATCCGTGACTGCGCGCGCTTGCGCCTTAAGGAATCGGATCGTCTTGAAACCTGCGCGTCGGAGCTATCGAAGCTTGGCGCCCACATTCGCATCCAGGGAGAGGACCTCGTTATCGAGGGTGTCGCCTCGCTTGCCGGCGGCACAGTCGACGCGCACAACGACCACCGCATCGCCATGATGGCCGCCATCGCGGCAACGCGCTGCACCGAGCCGGTCATCATCCACGGTGCTGATGCGGTGAACAAATCATATCCCGATTTCTTCTCGCATTACCGCCAGCTCGGCGGCACCGTCAGCCTCGAGGAGGGCCGGTAGATGAGCTCAACATACGGACATACGCTGCGCGTTGGCATCTTTGGGCAATCGCACTCCCCCGCTATCGGCTGCACGCTCGAGGGGCTGCCCGCGGGCATCCCGATCGACCTTGACGTCTTGCAGCGCTTCCTTGCCCGCCGCGCGCCTGGTCAATCGAAGGTTACCACGTCGCGTGTCGAGGCCGATGCGCCCGAGATACTCTCTGGCATCACCAACGGACATACGAACGGTGCACCGCTGGCCGCCATCATCCGCAACACGAATACGAGAAGCGCCGACTACCGCGAGCTGCGCGCCAAGCCGCGTCCCGGTCATGCCGACTATCCGGCGCGTGTGAAATACGGCAATTGGCACGATATCGCCGGTGGCGGGCATTTCTCTGGCAGACTCACCGCGCCGCTATGCATCGCAGGCGGCATCGCGCTCCAGGCACTTTCCCTGATGGGCATCGAGATTGTCGCGCACATCGCAACACTCGGAACCGAAGGAATCGCCGATGAGAGCCTGAATGCTCTCACCCTCGACGAAGCGCAGGTTGCCGCCTTGCGGACCCATGCGTTCCCATGCATCTCAACCGACGCCGCGACGCGCATGGAGCAGGCCATTCTGGATGCGAAGGCTCATTGCGATAGCATCGGCGGCATCATTGAGTGCGCCGCCTACGGCATGCCCGCAGGGGCAGGCGACCCCATGTTCGACGGCATCGAAAACCGCATCGCGCAGATTGCGTTCGGCATCCCTGCCGTCAAGGGTGTCGATTTTGGCGCCGGCTTTGCCGCCGCCTTCCTTATGGGCAGCGACAACAACGATCCGTATCGCATGGAAGCAGGCACGGTGCAGCCTCAGTCGAACAACGCGGGCGGTGTGCTGGGCGGCATCACAACAGGTGCCCCCATCATATGGCAAATGGCCGTGAAGCCCACCCCTTCAATTGGTCGCGAGCAACAGACCGTCGACATGGACCGTGGCGACGACGCCATGCTTACCGTTCGGGGCCGGCACGATCCCTGCATCGTACCGCGCGCCGTTCCCGTAGCAGAGGCTGCGTGCGCGATTGCCCTGCTCGACGCGTTGCTCGACGACAACCTATTTCCCGCGCCCGCTCCCAATAACATGCACTCAGCGTAAACGCCAGTAGACGAAATGTCCGACCAAGGAGTTCAACCATGGATCTCACACAGGTACGCTCCCGCATCGACGAGATCGACACCGAGCTACTCGAACTCTTCACGCAACGCATGGAGATCGCTCGTCTCGTTGCGGAAGCGAAGCGTGGCACCAAGAAAGCAGTCTTCGATCCTGTGCGCGAGCGAGAGAAACTCTCTGACGTCGCCATGCATACGCCGGACGCCTATCGTCCACAGGCGGTTGCACTGTTCTCGCTGCTCATGAGCATGAATAAAGCCGAGCAGCAGCGCGTGCTTGCCGCCAATGACGAGCAGGCAACCTCCGCCGTGGCGAGGCGCTCGCTCATGCCGGTTGACACCCCATTCCCCGAAGTTGCCTCGGTTGCCTGCCAGGGCGTCGAGGGCGCCTACAGCCAAATTGCCGCTACACGCCTGTTCCGCGTTCCCTCCATCTCTTATTTCGCTACATTCGAGGGCGTCTGCCGCGCTGTGCGCGACGGCTTTTGCGAGTATGGCGTCTTGCCCATCGAAAACTCAACCGCCGGCTCGGTCAATGCGGTATACGATCTGCTTGCCGAGTATCGTTTCAGCATCGTGCGTTCTTGCCGCCTTAAGATCGATCACAACCTGCTTGCCTGCCCGGGCACCTCGCGTGAAGCGATTCGAGAGGTGTGGTCGCACGAGCAGGCAATCGCGCAGTGCGCATCCTATCTCGATGACCTAGGCGCGCAGGTTCATGTATGCGAAAACACCGCACAGGCCGCCTCATATGTAGCCAAGACCGGCAGGCCCGACATCGCTGCGCTCTCATCACGCCGTTGCGCCGAGCTGTACGGCCTGGAGATCCTTGATGAAGACGTCCAGGATTCCGACAACAACTACACGCGCTTTGTTGTGGTGTGTGCCGAGCCCCGCATCTTCCCCGGCGCTACGCGCACCTCGCTCATGCTCACACTCCCCCATGAGCCCGGCTCGCTCTACCGCGTGCTCGAGCGGTTCTTCGCACTCGACATCAACATCGTGAAACTTGAGAGCCGCCCGATCCCGGGGCGGGATTTCGAGTTCATCTTCTACTTTGACCTCGATTGTCCTGTAGGCTCGCAATCGCTCGCTACATTGCTTGATGCGCTCGACGATATCTGCGAGCGATATTGGTATTTCGGCAGCTATACGGAGGTGATGTAGATGGCGCGTCCATACGGTGTACTGGGCAAGACGCTCGGCCACAGCTACACGCCCGTCATCTATCACGAGCTCGCAGGCCTCGACTACGTTCGCTTCGAGCGCGAAGAGGAAGATGTCGAAGCGTTCATCCGCGGGGATGAATGGGAAGGCGTGAATGTCACCATCCCCTACAAGAAGCTTGTCGCCACGATGATGGACGAGCTCACACCCGTCGCACGCCGTCTTGGCAACGTGAACACCGTAACGCGCGATGCCATGGGACGCCTCATTGGCGATAATACCGATTACTACGGCTTCAAGGTACTCGTTGAATCGCTGGGCCTCGACCTTGCGGGCAAGCGCGCCCTTGTCTTTGGTGGCCATGGCGGCGCTGGATCGACATCGATGGTGGTTCTCGAGGACCTCGGCATGCAACCGGTTGCCGTATGCCGCTCGCTTGACGACGGAAGCGCCTCCGGGGCGGCCGCGCACGCACCCAGTGTGACCTATGATGAGCTCGATCGCATGCGCGATGCCGCACTCATCGTGAACGCCACGCCCGTGGGCATGTTCCCCCACTGCCCGGCGCAGGTGTATGATCTCGATAGCTTTACACAGCTCGAAGCGGTTATCGACATCGTCTACAACCCCGCACGTACCGGCATCATGATGGACGCCGAGCGGCGCGGCATCCCAAGCGTCGGCGGCCTCATCATGCTCGTTGCGCAAGCGGCTGCAGCCGTAAAGCGCTACACCGGTGAGGACATTTCCTACGAACGTATTGTAGAGGTTACCAGCTCCCTCGCTCAGCAGGAGCTCAACATCGCGCTCATCGGCATGCCCGGATCGGGCAAGACACGCGTTGGCCGCGAACTTGCACGCATGCTCGGGCGCGATCATATCGATATCGATCATGTGCTCGAAGAGCGGTTGCAGACAAGCTGCAGCGACTATATCAACACGCACGGCGAGGCGGCATTTCGTGAAGCTGAGACCGCGGCGCTCGCCGATGTCGCAGCACGCAGCTCGCTCGTCATCTCGTGCGGTGGCGGCGTGGTGGCGCGCGAGGCAAACTATCCGCTCTTGCATCAAAACAGCCAAATCGTGATGCTCGACCGACCGCTTCACGAGCTTTCGAGCAAAGGCCGTCCGCTCTCCCAGCGTGAAGGCGTGACCCGTCTTGCCGAGCAGCGCATGCCCCGCTATCGCGCCTGGGCCGATGCCATCGCCCCGGTGCTCGAGACGCCCACGGCAACCGCAGCTTCAATTCTCGGCCTCCTTGACAGATAAACGTTCATTTTGCCGCACCTAAGACATCCCCATGGATGTCTTAGGTGCTAGCGTGTGGATCACCTCGCAATGAACCTCAAATGGCGACGCGATCGCGCAACCTTATGTCCCCTCTCTCACGAAACCGCGACTACTCGCGTATTGGTGACCAATAGATCTCGAGGGGATGCGGACGAAAAGTTGGACCATCGGGTCCGGATTGGAGGTCCGCGTGTACTGTAGGGACGACGTCGAGCTGGCGCTGCTGGCCGTCGAGGAGGGCATGAGCAGGCGGGAGGCCGCCGAGATG
>CALUIM010000017.1 GCA_944320725.1 uncultured Coriobacteriaceae bacterium
ACGAAGTGCTCTACCGACTGAGCTATACAGGCACTTGCTTGCTGGTGGGAGCGCAAGGATTCGAACCTTGGTAGGCAGAGCCAACGGGTTTACAGCCCGTCCCCATTAACCACTCGGGCACACTCCCTTAGCAGCAAGTCCCTCAGGGCACCCGTGCATGACTGCGCAGCCGCCTCTTTGGGCGAAAAGATAGTACGACGCAGGTGCGCGGGATGTCAACCACTTTATGTAAATACACGGCACCGGGCGTATCCATATGCCGGATTCCTGCGGTTTTGCGGCAACGCGCATGTGCAGAATATGTAAGCGCCCCGTACGAGACGGGGCGCTTTGCTTGTGCTATCTGCGATGTTACGGGCTATCGACCCTAAGGTGCCGTGTAGACCAGGATATCGCGGGCGGGCGAGCCGTCGTCGTTGCAGAGCGCCCCGGCCACGACCTCACCGTTCTGGTAGAAGTAGATGCGCGTCACGTAGATGCCCGCACCCTCCCAGTAGCTCGGGCCGCCAATCTCATATGTGATGGACGGGTCGTCGGGCACCTTGAGCGCCGCGCGCGCCGTTGCCACGAAAGCCGCCTCATCATCGCTTTGTGCGGGCGCCTGGTTTGCGCTCGACGAGGGGTCTGACGTCTTGAGTGTGATCGTGGCGCGGTTGGGATCCGTGATGCCGTTTGCCTCGGTCACGAAGGTGTCGCCCTCAAAATGCCCATCAGTTGCAAAGAATCCCGCACTCACGCCGAACATCCACACATCACGCCCGTCAAACGTCGTGCCGACATGCGTGTAGCCATCAGTCGAAGTTCCACCGGCACCGCCAATGGTCACGGTGTCCATACCTGCCTCGACCTCGTTGTAGCCGCCGATCCATTTCGTGTAGTAGAACTCAAAGGTCGTGTCGCTTGTCTGCTTGACATGCCAGATCGGAGGATCGCCCTCGCCGGGGGTCCTACCTGATTCGTCACGCACCCAGCTGTCGGGCACGTCGACATAGAACCACGCGCATTCGAAGTCATGCGCGCCCTGATCGCTCGACGCGGTGTCCGTTGCGCTCGGCTCCGAGTTATCCTCGCCACCACCGCTTACCGTGGGCACATAGACGATCTCGTCGGAGCCACCCACCTGCGCAGAGCCCGCGGCGCTTCCCGTGCCCGATCCACCTACTGCACCCGGTGCACACGCAGTGAGTGCACCCAACGCGCATACCATAGTCAAAGCAGCAGTTACCGTGCTTACACGCATCGATTTCATGCACTCTCCCCTCCCAACACCGCATTCGCGCATACCGCACGAACACTATGTGCTTCGAATATGCATTATCGTACGCCATGCAGGCGGCTAGCGCCCAATATAACGGCCTTTTTCCTATGATCGAGCGCCTGAAAAAAGATTTGTTCTATTCGAGAGGGCATGCGCAAAGTACTGCAAAAATGGCCAAAGCGTCTACCTGCGCATTGTTTCCAACCAAAGTTTCTTCTACTTCACCGACGTCCGCTGAACCTTACCAAATCTTTTTTCCTCCGTTTTCCAGATGCCTTGATAGCAAAACAACCCGCAGCTTTGCTGCAGCACCCCGCTGTTATGCAAAATCGGGGCCCAATCTGAACAATCCAGATTGGGCCCCGTCTATGAGACTATGGAGCCAGCGACAGGAATCGAACCCGCAACCCAGTGATTACAAATCACTTGCTCTACCGTTGAGCCACGCTGGCACGCTCGGCGCTTAGCGGCACACCTGCACCCCGCGCGAAGCTTCTATAGGATACTGAATGACGGCAAAACCGGCAAGCGAAGACGCGCGCTTAACCCTATCCGCGTAGATTGTCGCGGAGTGCCGCGAGCTTGGAGAGTGCGTCTCCCGAAAGGCGGCTACCCAGCGTGAGCTTGATATCGGGCGCGGCCTCGGCCTCCGCTACATCGGCATCCACCTGCTTGACCTCGCCCACAAACATGCGCGCCGAGATGCGCGTGACACCCTTGCCCATAACCGTCGCCTGGATGGTGCCGTCGCTCGTCACCACCGAGCAAGCGCGACCATGCTCGCGCGCGTCGCTGCACAGGCGCTGGATGATGGTGTCGGCCGAGATGCCCGTGGGTGAAAACTCGATGCGCACGCCCGCCTGCGGCAGATTGGGCCGATCGGGATTCACGTTGCCCGCGCCGTCGAACACGATCACCGGCTCATAGCGCCCCTGCGCAAAGGCGGCAACATCGGCAATGAGCGCGGTGCGCGCGGCATCATAGACGTCGCGCGAATAGGGGTCGTCCGAGCGGTCGAAGATGAGGCGCTCGTAGCGCGTATCGGCATGGATGACGTTATAGCCATCAACCACCAGCAGCTCGCGCTCGCCGCGCGCATTGGTGCCGCGCGCTGGGTCGGGAACCGCCGAGCCGCCGAATGCGTTGCCGGTGGCAAACACGCTGCCCGAGGCGTATGAACTGCCCACGCCATAGGTGCTCGCCGAGACAATCGGCTTGGCCGACCCCTCGCCGAAGCGCTTCGCCTTGGCTTTCGCACGGTTCTTCTTACCCATGGCTACTCACCCGCCCCAGGATTCACGGGCAGCTCGGGCAGCGCCGCCGCGTTCACACGCAGCCACTCGTAGCAGAGCGCCGTGGTGGCCTGCGCCACGTTGAGGCTCTCGGTGAGGCCACGCTGCGGAAGCTTGGTGAGATCGTCGCAGATCTCAAGTACGAGTCGACTGATGCCCTCGCCCTCTGATCCCATCACAAGCGCGATGCGACCTGCAAACGAGGTCTCCCAGCAGGTTCCCTCGGCATGCTCGGAGGCACCGATAGCCCAGAATCCAGCGCTTTTAAGCTCCTCGAGCGCGCGGGCGATGTTGGGCACGCGCGCGATGGGCAGATGCATCACGGCGCCTGCCGAAGTCTTGTACGTGGCAACCGTGACTTCCGCCGCGCGCTTGTTGGCGATCACCACGCCCGCGGCGCCCACGACCTCTGCCGTGCGCACGATGGCACCGAAGTTGCCAGCATCGGTCACGTGATCGAGCACCACCACGAGCGCCGGGCCCTCGCCCGCACGGGCAAGGACATCAGCGAGCTCCGCATACGGGAACGCCCCGACCTCGAGCGCGATGCCCTGGTGCGCGCCATGCGCAGAAAGTGCATCGAGCTCTGCCGTGGGTACATATCGCACGGCAAGGCCCGCCGCGCGCACATCGTCCACGAGCTTGGTAAGCGCCGCATCGCGCGACCCTTCCGCCACCAGCGCGCGCTTCACCGGGAAACCCGTACGCAGCGCCTCGGCAGTTGCGCGGCGTCCTTCGATGAAGTCGCCTGCGGGACGGGCCACTGGACGCCTGGCAGCGGGCCGAGCGTCCTTCCCTTTCTCGGCACCTCGCTTCCGCGCAGCATCTTTGCTAAACGCGCCGCCACGGTCGCGCGCGCCCCCACCGAGCGCTCGCTCGTTATGACTCTGCTGGCGAACACCTCGTCCGCCGCGCACATCGCGGCCAGTTGGCCGCTGACCGCGTCCGCCCTGCTGCTTGCCCATGGATCTCCTTACGCCTCGCTATTCCGCACAGCAGTATAAACCGGCATTTTGCACCACGTGCCGAGCTCCTTTAGATAGCAGATACTAAACGCACGCCTTTGCCATCATCTATTATTCTGGCAGCTGGGAACGTCCGATACAGCAGGCGCTTCAGCGCGATGGTCTTCGCACCTGCAAACACTTAGATGAAAAGCCCTCAAATCACGGGGCTCTTCCTCGTTTTCTTGCACCGTTTCATCAAGTGAGTGTTTCTAGTTGCAATGTCCGTCTATATCGCTTTATTAGGCTAAAGTTTTTCATGTGTTTTCATCAATAGACGCTTACGGGTACTTGCATAATCACAATTGAAACACTCACTTCGTGAAAAAGAGTCTTTCGACTATTGGTCGCTATTGGCTTGATCGCATTCATCAGCACTTGGTAAGGCTTTATTCACGACAGCGGCAAATACGACCTAGCAGGGAATAGATGACCATAGGCCCTGATGCGAGGAGAACGTATGAAAGCCGCTGTTGTATATTGCTCGCAAACGGGATCGACAAAGACGTATGCTGACTGGATGGCCGAAGAACTGAGTTGCACGCCTGAACCGCTTGAACGCATCGAGGCGGTTGCCACGGATGCCGAACTCGTGGTGTTTGTCAGCTGGTTCCATGCGGCGAGCATCAAGGGCGCTAAGCGTTTCCAAGCGTACATGGCGAAGCATCCCGAGAAGCGCTATGCCGTAATCGCGGTGGGTGCAACGCCCATGCCGTACGACCTGTGGCCTGCGAGCGAACACGAGGAGGCGTTCCGCCGCTCCTTCCCCGCAGATAGCTACCCCGATCTGCCGTGGGTCTACTGCCGCGGCGGATTCCACTTCGAGCGACTCGGCGTGATGGATAAAATCGCCATGCGCATCTACTTCAAAATGCTCGAAGGCGAAATCAAGCGCGGCAACCAGCGCGAGAAGATCTCGCTCGCAGGCATGCGTGAAGGCTTCGATGACTGCGATCGCTCGTACTTGGAGCCGTTGCTCGAGCAGCTGGGACTGCGGAGATAACGGGCGGCTATCGCAAGGCAACCCGATTCTACGCAGTCCTGTCGCTCTGCGGCGCCGTCTACGCCAATCAACGATACTTCGTCCCCCTCGCTACGCCACTCGTTTCAATCACGCCAAGGGAAACGAGGCGATGGAGAATCTTCGTGAGCTTCGACCTGCTGAAGTCTACTCCTTCCAGCAACTCCCCCACCGCCATGGGGCGTGCAGTACTTAGTAGGTCGTACACGCGCTGCTGATCATCCGTGAGCCCGATATCGCTTTTCATGAGGGGGAGCGTCACCGGTTACGCAAAAAGTACGCAAGATTTTTTAAGAGTACTTTTATGCGTTGAATTAACTCGATATCTCTCAAATCGAATAGGAGGATAGTAAATGTGGCACTTTGCAAAGAGCCGCCCTTCCCCAATGGAAAGAGCGGCTCGCGTTTCTGCAGAGAGAGCGAATGCCGAGATTACGCGTGCTTGATGCGGCTTCCTGCGGCGGTGTCCTCGATCACGAGGCCCATGTCGCGCAGCTGGTCGCGGATGGCATCGGCCACATCCCAGTTCTTGGCGGCGCGCGCCTCGGCGCGGGCGGCCAGGATGCGCTCGGCAGCCTCGTTGACGTCGTCACCCGTGTAGGCGCAGAGCCCCGCCGCCACGCCCAGAAGCCCTGCCGGCAACTCCTCCTCGAGCTCGGGCAGCTCGATGCCGAGCGTTCCCAGCCAGTTGGAGATCACGCCAGCAGCAGCGATTGCCGCGCCTTCGTCAACGGCAGCGCGCCCTTGCGTATCCTCGAGATACTGGTTCGCGCGGGTCACCGCCTCGAACACGGCGGCAAGCGCACCGGCGGTGTTGAAGTCGTCGTCCATGCACGCAGTGAACGTGCGACCGCATGCAGCGAGGTCTTCGCCGAGAGCGTCGGAAGCCATATTGTCCGGCTCATCTGCCGCATGCGCAGCAGCCCAGTGCAGGTTTTGCACCGTGCCGGCGATGCGCGTGAGCGAGTTCTCGGCACCCTCCAAGCGCTCCCAACTAAAATCGAGCGGCGAGCGGTAGTGGGTCTGCAGCATGAGCAGGCGCAGCGCCGCCGCGGAGTGCTTCTCGAGCACCTCCTCGAGCGTGAAGAAGTTGCCGAGCGACTTGGACATCTTCTCGCCGTCGACAAGCAGCATACCCGTATGCATCCACGTGTTGGCAAAGCCCTCATGCCAGGCGCACGTGGCCTGGGCGCACTCGTTCTCGTGATGCGGGAAGGCGAGGTCGGAGCCGCCGCCGTGAATGTCGATGGGGCACCCCAGATAGCGATGCACCATGGCGGCGCACTCAGTGTGCCACCCCGGGCGGCCCTTGCCCCACGGCGAGTTCCACATGGGCTCGCCAGGCTTGGCGGCCTTCCAGAGCGCGAAGTCCAAGGGATCGCGCTTGGCCTCACCGGCTGCGATGCGCACGCCCACCATAAGATCGTCCACCTTGCGGCCGGAGACTTCTCCGTAGGTGGGGTCGCTCCGCACGGCAAAGTACACGTCGCCGTTATCGGCCGCATAGGCATGCCCGCCCTCAATGAGCGTCTTGATCATGCCAATCATGGGACCAATTTCCTTAGTGGCGCGCGGGCGCACATCGGGGTCCATCACGTTGGCACGGTGCATCACGTCGATGAACTTGTTCGAGAACTCCGTCGCCACCTCTTCGGCCGTGCGGCCCTGCTCGTTGGCGCGGTTGATGATCTTATCGTCCACGTCGGTGAGGTTCTGCGCGAACGTGACCTCGTAGCCGCTCGCGATGAGCCAGCGGCGAATCACGTCGAAGCTGATGAACGTGCGCGCGTTGCCGATATGGATGTTGTCGTAGACCGTCGGGCCGCATACGTACATGCGGACCTTGCCCTCCTCGATGGGCTGGAATTCTTCCTTTGCGTGCGTGGCGCTGTTGTAGATCTTCACGAATGGCTCCTTAGCAGCCTCGTCTGCGTACTTGTCCATGGTACCCCAGCGATGCCCGTCGTGTGTGGAAGGCTCGAACTTAGCCCTCAAGCTGCAAAAATACAAAAACAGAGGATTTTCGAGATGAGTTTTAGAGGATATCGGCCTTGACTAGCCGCGCTTTTCGAGCAGGCACACGGCCCAGGCGCCGATGCCCTCGCCCTGGCCCTCCCAACCGAGCTGCTCGGTGGTGGTGGCCTTCACGCCCACATTCTCCACGGGCACACCAAGTGCCGCGCTCAGGTTCTTACGCATCTGCTCACGATGCGGACTGATCTTGGGCTCCTGGCACGCAATGGTGCAATCGGCATCCACAAACTCATAGCCCTCACGACGCGCATAGGCCATGACCTCGGCGAGCAGCTTGAGCGAATCGGCGTCCTCGTACGCGGGGTCGGTATCGGGGAAGAGCTTGCCGATGTCGCCGCCGCGCATCGCGCCCAGAATGGCATCCGCGAGCGCATGCGAAAGCACATCGGCATCCGAATGCCCAAGGAGGCCCTTCTCATGCGGAATATCAACGCCGCCGATAATGCAGCGGCGGCCCTCCACGAGCCTGTGGACGTCATATCCGTGACCAATACGCAGCATGGACGCCGCCTTTCTTCTCTCTGTTCGGCTAGAACCTAGCCCCGCCGGCTCGCGAGAATTGCCTCCACGAGCGCCAGATCCTCGGGCACGGTCACCTTCATGTTGTCGCGCGGCGTATCGAGCAGCAGCACGCGCCCGCCTGCGCGCTCGACAAGCGAGGCGTCATCGGTACCCAAAAAGCCCTCGGCAGCCGCTGCATCATAGGCACTCATCACGGTGTCGCGCCAGAACACCTGCGGCGTCTGCACGCACCAGTAGCGGCTGCGATCGGGCGTGGCCTCGATATGCCCCGCCGTATCGGCAAGCTTGAGCGTGTCAATCGAGGGCTGGCCGCACACCACGCCGTCAATATCGGATTCCGAGACGAGCCGCTCAACCGCCGCATCGATGGTCGCGGGGCGGATGAGCGGACGGGCACCGTCGTGGATGGCAACGCAATCAAACCCCGCAGGCACGGCCGCCACACCTGCACGCGTGGAATCCTGCCGCTCGGCACCACAGGCGGCAAACGAGATGGGCGTGGCAAACGCATAGGGCGTCACCGCAGCTGCAGCATACTCATCGCGGCGCTCCGCCGGACATACCACCACGATATGCTCGATACGCTCCGCACGGTCGAATGCCTCGATGGTCCAGGCGAGCAGGGGCCTGCCCGCAAGCGGCACGAGCTGCTTACCGCCCGGGTTGCCAAAGCGCGAGCCCGAACCACCGGCAACGATCACCGCCGCCGCGCGCGGACGCCGCGCGGTATGGGTTACGGCATCGGCGTCGCGGCTCATGCTGCGCCGCCGTGCTTGCCCTGGATGCGGTAGAGCGAATCGGCCAGAATTGTGGGGTTGTTGACGCCAATATCAACGAGACGCTCCGGGTCTTTGCGAATGTCGTTCATGAGGTCCTGGAGCGATCCGTACTCGTTCACGATGCGCTCGGCCACGCCGTCGCGCACCACCGAGACCTGGGAGAGCGTACGCAGACCCAAGGGCGTCATAACGGAGTCCTCGTCCAGATCGTCATAGCCCAGCACTTCGGCCACGCGCTGCGCATTGGTGATTTCCTGCGCCGACATCTCGGCAAAGCGCTCACGGATGCGCGCGGCGTTTTCTTCCGAAGAATCGGACGCATAGTCGCGAATCATGAGGTCGTATTCGTTGTCGACGCTCTCGCCTGCCAGCTGCTCGAGCTGCATCCGCACGAGTTTGCCCTCGGTGCCCAGCTTCACGATGCAGAACTTGAGCTCGTTTTTGGCCTGCTGCAAGATCTCGAAGCTCGAGAAGATATCGGTGATATCGGCGAGCGTCACGTAATCGTCTAGCTCGAGGGCCGTGAGGCGCAGCAGCGCGCGGTCGAGCGAGGCGCGCGTGGTCTGCAGCGTCGAGACAAGCTGGTTCACCGAGCTCATGATCTCCGAGACGGTCTGAATCTGATAGCTCTTGCCCTTCACGTACACGTTCACCACTGCGCGGCGCGCCGAAACCGAGATCACGATGGCATCGGTGAGCACACTCATGCGCGCGGCAGTACGATGACGCATGCCGGTCTCGCTCGTGGCGAGCGAGGGATCGGGGTTGAGATGGAAGTTGGCGCGGAGAATCTGCGTGATGTCGTCGTCGATGACCACAGCGCCGTCCATCTTGGAAAGCTCGAACAGGCGGTTCGAGGTAAACGAGATGTTGAGTGGGAAGCCATCGTTACCGGCAGCCAGGACGTGCTCGGTGTCGCCCACGCAGATGAGCGCACCCAGGTGGCCGGCGATGATCATATCGAGGGCGGTACGAATGGGCTGGCCGGGTGCGGTCAGCCGAATCGCGTCGTTCATGCGCTTTTGCAACTCGTTCTTATCCAATATGCTGCTCCGTCCCATACACGCTACTCACATACACCTACATTGTCTCATGAAAAATGGCCCCGCCAAAGCAGGGCCAAACTTTTCACGAGCAATATGGGACTACCGCGTGCCAGAACCCGCCTGAGCAATGCCGCCCGAGCCACCACCCGCAAGCGACGGCGTGCCGCCCGCCGTGTGCGGCGCGCTCTCGAACGAGGCGCCGAGCGTACCCGTCGCGCGCGGCGCGGGAATCTCGCCCGCACCGTGGCTGAACACGAAGACGTCGTCCACCACATCGGTGAGCACCGTGTCGCCGGCACGCCACTCGCCCGCCAGCAGTTCCTCAGAAAGCGGATCCTCGATAAGGCGCCGGATGGCGCGGCGCAGCGGACGGGCGCCGTTGGTGAGGTCGGTGCCCTCGGCCACGATCTTGGCGATAGCAGCATCGGTGAGCACGATATTCATGCCGTTGGCAATGAGGCGCTGGCGCAGGTCGTCCACCAAAAGCTCGGCAATCGCGGTGAGGCTCTCGCCCGTGAGCTTCTGGAAGACCACGATATCGTCCACACGGTTCAGGAACTCGGGGCGGAACAAACGCTTGAGCTCGGTCATCGCGCGGCTCTTGATCTCCTTGCCTGAAAGGCCCTGCTCGCCGGTGGTGCCAAAGCCCACGCTCGATTCCTGCGCAATCTCGCGCGCACCCACGTTCGAGGTCATGATGACCACCGTGTTGCGGAAATCGACCGTCTTGCCCTGGCCATCGGTGAGGCGTCCCTCGTCGAGCACCTGCAACAGGATGTTGAAGATGTCCGGATGCGCCTTCTCGATCTCATCGAAAAGCACCACCGAGTAGGGATGCCGGCGCACGGCCTTGGTGAGCTGGCCGCCTTCCTCGTGACCCACGTAACCCGGAGGCGAACCGATGAGCTTCGAGACCTCGTACTCGCTGGCAAACTCACTCATATCGAAGCTGATAAGCGCGTCCTTGCTGCCAAAGAGGTACTCGGCGAGCGTCTTGGCGAGCTCGGTCTTGCCCGTGCCCGTGGGACCCAGGAAGATGAACGATCCGCCGGGACGGCGCGGGTCTTTGAGCGGCGAGCGACTGCGGCGGATGGCCTTGGCAACGGCCGCAACGGCCTCGTCCTGGCCGATGATGCGCGTCTTGAGCACGCTCTCGCACTGCAACAGGCGACGGCTCTCGTCTTCGGTAAGCGAGGACACCGGCACACCGGAGGTGGCAGAGACGATATCGGCGATCTGGTCGACATCGATCGTGATGGGGCTTGCATCGAGCTCGGCGTTCCAGGCAGCACGCGCCTCGGAGAGCGCGATCTCGGCCTGCTTCTCCTGCTCGGTGAGCTCAGCGGCGCGGTTCATGTCGTCCGCCTCGGTTGCCTCGGCAGCGCCGCGCTTGAGCTCCTCGACACGCGCCTCGGCCGCACGCACGTTCTCGGGTGCGCGGTTCTTGGCGATGCGTGCCCGCGCGCCCGACTCGTCAATCAGGTCGATGGCCTTATCGGGCAGGTAGCGGTCTTGGATATAGCGCGCCGAGAGGCTCGCCGCCGCCTCGACGGCAGCGGGCGTGTAGCGCACGTGGTGATGCTCCTCGTAGCGCGGCAGCAGCGCATTCAGAATCTTCACCGTATCCTCGACGCTCGGCTCCTCAACATCGATCGACTGGAAACGGCGCTCAAACGCCGGATCTTTGGTGAGGTACTTGCGGAACTCCTCGGCTGTGGTGGCGCCGATGATCTGGAACGCACCGCGCGCGAGCACGGGCTTGAGCATCGAGCTCGCGTCGATTGAACCTTCGGCAGAGCCCGCGCCGATGAGCGTGTGCATCTCGTCGATAAAGAGAATCGCGTCGTCTGCCTCGGTGCACTCCTGGATGACACCCTTCAGGCGTTCCTCGAACTCGCCGCGGTACTTGGCGCCGGCAACAAGACCGGGCAAATCGAGCGACCACACGTTTTGGTTGAGCAGGTTCTCGGGCACGTTGCCGGCAGCGATCTCCTGTGCCAGGCCCTCCACGATGGCGGTCTTGCCCACACCGGGATCGCCCAGAATGAGCGGGTTGTTCTTGGTGCGGCGCGAGAGGATCTCCATCATGCGCGAGATCTCCTGCTCGCGGCCGATCACAGGATCGAGCTTGCCGTCACGCGCCTCCTGCGTGAGGTTGGTGGCGAACTGCTGCAGCACGGAGGTGTCGCCCTCGCTCTTTCCGCTCGATGCCATGCCCGAGAAGAACGGAACGCCCGCGCCGGGACGCCCCGCGCCAGCACCCGCCATGGGACGCTTGCCGCCCTGGTCTTTGGCGGTGAGCTTCTCCACGGCCGAGCGCACCGAGGCAGCACTCACACCAAGGCGCATGAGGATATCCATGCCGCGGCAAGACGATTCGTCGACCATGCCCAGCAGCAGGTGCTCGGTCGAAACATAGGTCTGGTTGTTCTCGCGGGCCAAACGGAAGCTCTTCTCCATCACCGCGATAACCGCCGGCGTGAACGCGAGCTTGCCCGCGGGCTGTGCGCCGGCGTCGTCGGTTGGGGCAGTGCCTGCGTCCGCCGCGTGTGCATCTGCCTCAGGCGCCGCCTCGGGCGCGGGCGCATCCGCTGCGGCTTCTGCCGGCTTCGTGGTGGCAGAAGCTTGGAGCTGCTCCAAGATATCGTCGTAGGTAATCTCAAGCGAGCGCAGCGCCTCGGCTGCAATGCCCTCGTCTTCTTTAGCAAGCGCCAGCAGCAGGTGCTCGGTGCCCACATTGGACGTCTTGAGCCCCACGGCCTCCTGCTTGGCGAGCGACATCACGCGGCGCGCGCGATCGGTGAATCTGTCTAACATGGCTACCTCTTTACGTGCTGAGCCCGCCGAGTATGCGCGGCGGGCCCTGGTACGAGTCATGGATGTTTGCCGTGAGCGTTGTACCCGGAATTGAGGAATTGTAACCCGATAACAGCTCGTTTGTCGAGCTTCACCACCCAGGGATCACCGGGCGCTAGGCAGCCAAGACATCATCTGCCGTAAGACGCGCCACAACCTCGACCGGCGTGAGACCCTGAGCACGCGCGACTGCCTCGACGGTGGCACGGGCAACGCGGGCAAGGTAGACGCGCTCGACGCGCGGCAACGGACAAAACGGCTGCTCAAGGCGGGACGACCAGATGATGAATCCCAGCATGCCGCCCACCATGAACTGGATGGCAAAGCATGCTGCGGGCGAAAGCTCCTCGCCCTCCTCGCACAGCCTGCTCTGCCAGAGCCCCTGCACGGCGCGGCGCAGCGCCACCTCGATCGTTTGAAGCTCGCCCGAACGCATGAGAAGCGCCGCGCGGGCGATGCGCTCGGGCGCCACCTCGCGCACCAAATTCGCCGGGCTACCGTTCACAAGACCCCGAAACACGGCGAGCGAAAGCGAACCGTCGCCCAAAAGCTCCTCGACCGCATAGGTCACCAACGCATCGACATCGGCGAAGTAGTAATAGAACGTACCGCGATTGCACCCCGCGGTCTCAACCAAAGCGCCCACGGTCACCTCGCGCAACGAGCGCGACTCAAGCAAAAGCCAGAACGCGTCAACAAGCCGTTGACGAGCACAGGGGTCTTGCGCATCCTTACGCGGTCTTGCCATGGCTCGCCTCCTCCCCTGCTGCGCCTGCGTGCGCACCTGCTGCAGCGTTCCGCGTGCTCATGATGAGCATCTGCAGACGATTCTCGACATTCGCAAAGCTTACATCAGGATCGTAGTCGAGCGGCAGAATCTGTGCATCTGGATAGCGCTTTTTGAGCGCGCGCACCAGCCCACGGCCCACCACATGGTTGGGCAAACAACCGAACGGCTGAAGGATCACGAAGGCACGGCAGCCCGCCGCCGCGTGCTCCAAGATCTCGGCGGGGATGAGCACGCCCTCGCCGGCATCGAAGGTATGGTGCAGTACGCTGTCGCTCACCTTCACGAGTTCGGGCATGCGCACGGGCGGCTCGTAGAGCGGATGCGCGCGAGCGATGCGATCGCAGCGAGCATGCGCAACGTCGAAGAGGCTATCGGCCGTGGCGTTCCACACGCGCTCCTTGAACGGCAAATCGACATGGTATTCGCGCGACTGCGCACGCTTGTAAAAATAACTCTTGCGAATCACGTCGGTCATGCGCGCCTCGATGACCTCAAGCCCGTTATGCTCGAGATAGCGCTCGATCTCGTGGTTGGCACCGGGATGGAAGTTGAGCAGGTACTCACCCACGATGAGCACCTGTGGGCGCGGGTGCGAACGGTCGTAGCGCACGCCACGCATAATCTCGATGGCGCGGGCAAACCCCGTCTCGGCGCCGGGCACACCATGTGCCTCGATACCCTCCATAACCGCGTCGACGGCGCGCTCGAAGGCGGCATCGGCCGAACCCGGCTCGAGCTCATAAGGGCGCATGCGCCTCAGCAACGCCTCCAGCGCATCGATCATGGGTAGCCCCCAGGCAATCGCTATGCTCGAACCAAGCGAGAGCCGAAAGCCCGGATAGGCGTTGTGAGCGTCCTCATTGTCGTTCGTGATCACGGGCACGTGCGCGTAGCCCGCATCGTCGAGCGCGCGGCGCAGCAGCGGCATGTAATGCGTGAGGCGACAATCACCAATGTACTTGCCCGTGATGATGGCAACGTCCTTGTCGTCGTAGCGGCCGCTCTCAAGCGCCTCAAGCGCCTCGCCAATCACGATCTGCGCAGGGAAGCAGATGTCGTTGTGCACGTAGCGCTTGCCGAGGCGAATCGCCTCGTCGCGGCCCACGGGCATCGGGTCGGCGCGTACGCCCTGATGGCGCAACGCCGCGGCCATCAACCGGCTGAACGCATGGCTTGTGTTGGGGACGAGCATCACCTTCTCGCGGCGGTCGCGCTCGGTGTACTTCACCTCGTACGGGTCGGGCAGCGGACGCGGCTCCGACGCTGCTGCGGCGCGCCCTGCCTCCTCGCGACGACGGCGCTCGGTGGTCTCGATGAAAGAGCGCACGCGAATGCGCAGCGGCCCGGTTGCGTCGCTCTCGTCGATCTTCAAAATGAGGGGCGCTTTGCCCGAGATCTCGCGCATAAGCCGAACAATCTCGTCCGAGAGATACGCGTCGTGACCGCACCCAAAGCTCACGAGCTGCACGTACTCAAGCTCGGGCGTCGACGCGGCGATCACCGCCGAGGCAAGCATACGCGCATGGAAGTTATTCACGATGTCGAGTCGGCTGTTCGACAGATCAACCGAGCGCACGCCGGGAACGGCATCGGGCGTGAGCACCGCAATGCCCTGGTTGCTGAACAGCTTGGGCACGCCGTGGTTGACAAGCGGGTCGTTGTGATATGGGCGCGATGCCACCACCACGGCATACGAGCCCGTGCGACGCGCCTCGTCGAGCACCTCCTGCCCACGCTGCTCGAGCGCCTCGGCAAATGAGCGCTGGGCGGCGTCGGCCTGTTCGATGGCGCGCGCAGCCTGCGCCTCCGTTACACCATAGGTATCTTTAAGGAACGTGGTGAGCTGGCGCGTGCGGTCGCGCGTGGTGTACCAATGGAACAGCGGCGCATCGAAGGGGATGCCAAAGCGCTCTTCCGGGTTGTCGGAGTTTTTCAGCACATAGGGGTAGCCCTTGACCACCGCGCACATCCACTCGCTGGTCTTCGCCGTATTCTCCGTGGGAACGGTGGTGATGATGGGCATGAAGATGCGGTCGACCTGCGCGTCAACGAGATCGCGCACGTGCCCGTGCACGAGCTTGGCCGGGAAGCAGATGGTGTCCGAGGTGACGTGCGGCAGGCCCCGCTCGAACGTACGGCGCGTGCTGGGGCGCGAGATCCGCACGGTGAAGCCGAGGGCGCGGAACAGCGTCGACCAGAACGGCATGACGTCCCAGAACTCGAGCACGCGCGGGATGCCGATGGTCTCACCGCGCTCCGGTGCTACCGGCTCGCACGGCCAGTTTTTGAAGAGCAGCCGCTCGCGCTCGTCGAACAGGTTGGTGGCGCGTACGGGTTGTTTGCGCACGATCGCCGGCCCCACCGACTCCTTGACCTCACGCCCGGCCGTGGTGGGCGCCGGGTTTGCAGCGTCGGCGCGCTCGGCAGGCGTACGGGAAGCAGTCGATGCGCCCGTCTGCTCAATGAGGGCACCGGCGGGCGCATCCGCGGCGGCTTCGGGCACCTCGCGCAGCAGCTCCATCCAATCGATCTCCTCGCCGCGCGGGCAGCGGTTGCCCGTCACGTAGAGTGCACCATCGCTGAAGGCCACCACCGAGCGGCTGCAATGGTTGCCGCACCGCCGGCAGGTGACGCCAGCGTACTCGGTATGGGTGAAGTGCTCGAGCGCATCCAGGCCAATGAAGGTTGAATGCCCGCGACGTCCACGGCGCTCTTCGGCGCGATCGGCCTGCTCGTGCGCCAACAGCGCCACGCCGATGGCGCCCATGAGCCCGGGATGCGGTGCGCGCGTGACGTCGCGGCCCAAATACTGCTCGAAGGCCCCGAGCACCGCGTCGTTGCGAAACGTACCGCCCTGCACCACAATGCGGTCCCCCAGCTTGTCGAGGTTGGACACGCGAATGACCTTGGTGAAAACGTTCTCGATGATCGAGCGGCACAACCCCGCCATGATGTCGGCTGGGCCTTTGCCGCGACGCTGCTCGGACACCACACTTGAGTTCATGAACACCGTGCAGCGGCTGCCCAAGTTCGCCGGCTCGGTTGAGGTGAAGGCGGCATCGGCAATCTCGGCAACCGGAATGCCCAGCGTAGCAGCAAACCCCTCGAGAAACGACCCGCATCCGGCAGAGCATGCCTCGTTGACCACGATGTCGGTAAGCACGCCGTGATCGAGCCAGATAGCTTTCATGTCCTGGCCGCCGATATCGAGCACGAATGTGGCATCGGGCACGCAGGTCGCCGCCGCGCGCGCATGCGCCACGGTCTCGACGGTGTGGTAGTCGGCGTGGAGGGCGCGGGCGAACAGCAGCTCGCCATATCCCGTGGTACCCACCGCATCGATGACAAGCGCAACGCCGGCGTCATCCCAGCGCCGCTTGAGGTCCATGAGCCCTGCACGCGCCACGTCGAGCGGTTTGCCCTCGTTCGAAGCGTAGAAGGAATCGATGAGCTCGCCCGCTTCGTCGAGTAGCGCGAACTTCGTGGTGGTAGAACCCGAGTCGATGCCGAGATACGCATGCACGGTGTCGCCCGGCGCGTACGCAGACGGACCGCACGCGGGCACCTCGGCAGGATGGCGCTGCTCGAACGCGACGCGCTCGGCTGTATCTGCAAAGAACGGCTCAGTCGCACCCTCACCATCGTCTATGGGATGCTCCTGCAGGTCTTCGAGCGCGGCAATGCCCTCCTCGAGCACAACCTCTGCCTCGGTTTGGTCGAAGAGTTCCGAGAGCGCCAGCGCTGCACCGCGCGCAATCATGACCTGCGGATCTTTAGGCACGATGAACGCATCCTCGTCCAGTTCGAGCTGCTCGCAGAATACGCGCACGAGCGTGGGGTTGTAGGCAAGCGTGCCGCCCTCGAAAATCACCGGCGCCTCAATGTCGATGCCCTGCGCCAAGCCGCCGATCGTTTGACGCGCCACGGCATGCAGCGCCGAAAGCGCCAGATCAGTGCGCGCAACGCCCTGGTTGAGCAACGGCTGGATATCGGTCTTTGCGTAGACGCCGCAGCGGCCGGAAACCTCGTACACACGTGTACCTGCGCTCGCGAGCTGCTCAAACCCTTCGGACGGCACGCCCAGAAGCTTTGCCATCTCGTCGATGAACGCGCCGGTGCCGCCCGCGCAGCTACCGTTCATGCGCATGTCTGAAACCGAGGGGAGCTCGCCCTCTCCTTCGGCATAGAAAAAGATCATTTTGGCATCCTGGCCGCCCAGCTCGATGGCGCAACGCGCGGCCGGATACAGCGCGCGAATGGCGATCGAGTTGGCCACAACCTCCTGGATATACGCCGCACCGAGGGCGCGAGCGATGTCACGGGCGCCCGAGCCGGTTACCGCCACCCGCGTACGTGCCATAGGAAAACGGCGCTGCACCTCGCTAAGCGCCTCGGCAGCACTCGCAGCCTGCCGAGCACCGTGGCGCTTGTAGCGCCAGTAGAGCACCTCGCCCGTCGCCGCATCAAGCACAAGCACCTTCGTGGTGGTCGAGCCGATGTCGAGTCCCACATGAAGCACCGAAGGTGCCGCGAACTTCGCGGTGTCGCTATGTGCGGCGCCGTTCGCGCGCGCATCGCGCTGCTCCTCGGCCAGCGCCTCCGACGCTTGCGTTTCTTCAGTCGCTGTTCTTGCAGCTGCAGCCATACACAACCCCTATCACAGCGCACCGAATCCACCTTGAGCGGCGCGCATGGCATCCTATGGCAGCACGTTCGACAAGCATGCCGCACGCACTGCGTTTTCCTATGCTACCCACAAAAATGCAACACAGTGTCTAGTTTTCATCTTTTCAAGGTTTCCTCAGCCGCAGAATCCACTCTTCTGGTGCCCCATGCCCGCACCGCGCCCGTCTGAATTCACGTTGTGTGTGGTGCTTCAGCGCGTTGTGTGTGGTGGGTTGCCGCGTTATGTGTGGCAAAGCGTCATCTAGACCAGCGAAGATGCGGATTTGCCGCACATAAACGCACGACCGACCACACACAACCGCAGAAAGGGCCATGTCGTGAAAGGAAATTGGATGATCTGAGCTGAGCGCGGAGCTGAAAGCGGGATATGGAATCGAGCTGGATTCGAGATTGGCGGCAAGAACTAATTTGAGGCTGAATGAATGGAGGGGATATATGGCTGATGCTCCCAATGTGTCCATATAAAATGATAATTTGCAGCATCCGGACAAGCCGCCCACCGATAAAATGCACCGTCTGCGGTTTGCTATTGTTGGCCTTCACAAAATATCAATCGCTTGAGCAGCTTTGTTAGATATTGGTAAGACTTTCTGGAAACACTGTAAGATTCTCCCCTCTCTGAATCTCGTATGGTCTTGTGAGCAGGAAGTTTGGCGGAAACCCATAAGGGTTTCCGCCAAACAGATGCGCGCCCCGGAAGCTCGGCTGACGCCTGGCGACAGACGGCCGCTGCTCCGAAACTCATCTCCGAGAAAGACGCCAAACGGATTGGAGGGCCATGTACCAACGACACAGCCAACAGATAGAACAAGGCCTGAATGATGCAGAGCGTTTTCAGCGATTCTTCTCGCCTCCGTCGGCGGCCCTTCTCGACGCCTGCCACCGTCGCAAACGAGCGGGATTGCTCGCCTCGCCACTGCCCCGATGCTTTGCACGCTCGGCATATCTCAAGAAGCTGTCGAGACGCGAGCGCGACATTCACGCCATGCGCACCCTCACCCAGATAAGGCCGAGCTGGATGTTCTGCTCGTTTTCCGCGGCGCTTGCCTACGGGCTTCAGGTGCCCGATTCGTTGCTCGGAACGCTGCACATCGCCGTCGGCGCGCACTCCAACCGAAAAAAGCTCGTTGGCTTCGCAAAATGCCATGTGGTATGCGGCGATAGGCGCCGGATGCAGTTTGGCATTCCGGTCACTTCGATTGAGCGGACGCTTCTCGACTGCATGTGCAGCACCGATTTCTGCCGCGGCCTCGCTATCGTCGACTCCGCTCTGCACTGGGGACTGATCACGCGCGAGCGCCTGGAGAGCTATGTAGACGAGAACGGCAAGCGGAGGCATGGAATCCAGAATGCGAGAAAGGTGATGCGCTACGCCGATGGGAGAAGCGACAACGGGGGAGAATCCATTGTTCGTGGCATCATTATCGAGCTGGGTTTCGATATTCCCGAACTGCAGGTCGAAGTTGACGATCCCATGAATCCAGGCGCGCCGAAGGTGGTCGACTACCTATGGGTACTCGCCTGCGGAATCGTCATTCTCGAGCTGGACGGCATGAATAAGTACCGTGCGCCGCAGAAAACCGATGCCAACGCTGTGGAAGAGACGCGTCGCAGGCTCGCTGCCGAGCGGCGACGAGAGTCGCATCTCAATCTTACGGGCGCGAAGGTAATCAGAGTCTCGTTTGCGGAAGCGACCGATAGGGAACATCTCCGTCGGATCCTCATGATGGCAGGCGTACCAATCGTGCGATAGGACGCAGCGATGATGCCTGGATGCGGCGCGACAGCGGGAGCCACGCCGGTGAATACGCCACCAAGTGCATTGTGTGTGACACGCCGGCACGTTGTGTGTGGTGGGTCGGCGCGTTGTGTGTGGTAATTCGCCATCTAAACCTACGAAGATGCGGATATGTCACACATAAGCGCACGACCAACCACACACAACGGCAGCAAGGCTCACTGGAAGGAGCGCAGCGAGACCATGAAAACGGGAATGTGGCAACGCGCGCAGGCCTCAAAATGACGACCAACCTACCGTTGTCGGATTAAATCGCACGCACACCAAGTTTGTGGCGACGCACGCGCCGGACGGGGCTAGAATGGCGGCGATGCGCTGCGCCGGATGATGTGGCGCATATGTCTCGGGCGTTTGGCTCTTAGGCTGTGCCTCAGAGAGCCTGCTAATTAGTTTGTCTGTCCATTCCGAGACATGAGAAAGGAGGCCGAGCTTATGGCTGGAAATCGTCTCCGCATTATGGACACCACCATCCGCGATGGCCAGCAGTCGCTTTGGGCGACGCGCATGACCACCGCAGAGATGCTGCCCATCCTGCCCAAGATGGATGAAGTAGGCTATTGGGCGATCGAGGCGTGGGGAGGTGCAACCTTTGATACCTGCCTGCGTTTCTTGGACGAAGACCCCTGGGAGCGCCTGCGCCTCATCAAGGAGCGTTGTCCCAACACGCCGCTCGCCATGCTGGTCCGCGGCCAGAACCTCATTGGCTATAAGCACTATTCGACGGATGTGGTTGAGCGGTTCATTGAACGTGCCCACGCCAACGGCGTCGATGTTTTCCGTGTCTTCGACGCCCTGAACGACATCGATAACATCCGTGACTGCGCGGCGGCTATTAAAAAAGTCGGCGCGCATTTTGAGCCGGCCATTTCGTACACCCGCAGCCCCGTCCATACGCTCGACAGCTACATTGGCTACGCGCGCCAGCTCGCCGAGCTGGGCGCCGACTCGCTGTGCATCAAGGACATGGCGGGCCTTCTGGTCCCCTACCGTGCTGCCCAGCTTGTCAGTGCCCTGCGCACCGAGATTGGCCTGCCCGTGCACATGCACTGCCACTTCATCGGCGGCATGGCGAGCGCCAACTATCTGCGTGGTGCCGAGGAGGGCGCCGAGATCGTGGACTGCGCGCACGCGCCGCTCGCCTTCGGCAACTCCCAGCCCGCGGTCGAGATGACCGTTTCGTCGTTCCAGGGATCGCCGTTCGACACAGGCCTCGACCTCGACCTGCTCTTCGAGATCGCCGACTACTGGGATGGTGTCCGCAAGGCCGGTAAGCACCAGCGCGGCATCACCACGCTCACCCACATGCGCATCTACAAGCACCAGATCCCCGGCGGCATGATGTCGAACCTCGTGGGTCAGCTTGACCTGCAGAACATGCACGACCGCCTGCCCGAGATCGTGGCCGAAATTCCGCGCGTGCGCAAGGAAGTTGGCTATCCGCCGCTTGTAACGCCCATGAGCCAGATCGTGGGCACCCAGGCCGTTATGAACGTACTCACCGGCGAGCGCTGGAAGATCGTCTCCACCGAGATGCGCGAGTACCTCATGGGCTTCTACGGCAAGACCCCTGCTCCCATCGACGAGGGTATTCGCGAGAAGGTCTTGGGCCACGTTGACGTTGCCAAGCTGCAAGAAGAGGCCAAGAACGTCCACCTGCAGACCTATGACGAGGCCGCGGCCGAGATTGGCGACCTCGCCAAGACCGAGGAGGACGTGCTTTCCTACGCGCTCTTCCCCAACGAGGCACGAGCATTGCTCGAGAAGCGCGCCGCGGGAACGCTCCGCGACATCACCCAGCCTTTGGACGGCGGCGCATCCGTGTCTGCCGATATCACCGATTCCGAGGAGGATACCGATATGAACGTCAGCCAGATTCGCGACCTTATCGAGGCTCTTGACGGAAGCTCCGTCGCCGAGGTCACCATCAAGGACGGCACCACCGAGGTCGCCATCAAGAAGCCCGTTGCCGTAACCGCCGGCGCACCCGCGCCCGCGCCCGCAGCTGCCGCCGAGCCCGCTGCCCCGGCTCCCGCCCCTGCAGCCCCTGCTGCCGAGCCCGCCGCACCCGCGCCCGCCGCTGCTACCGATCGCCCTGCCACCTGGAAGGCCGTTGAGAGCCCGATGGTCGGCACCTTCTATCAGGCGCCCGCGCCCGATGCCGACCCGTTCGTCAAGGTGGGCGACGAGGTCAAGGTTGGCCAGACGCTCTGCATCGTTGAGGCCATGAAGCTCATGAACGAGATCACCGCCGAGGAAGACGGTATCGTCCGCGAGATCTGCGGCAAGAACGCCGAGCCCGTCGAGTTTGGCGAGCCGCTGTTCTACATCGAGCCCACGGCGTAAGAGCGAGGCGACCCACATGTTCAAGAAAATCCTGATTGCCAACCGCGGCGAGATTGCCCTGCGCGTCGTGCGCGCCTGCAAGGACCTGGGTATCACGGCCTGCGTTGCCTACTCGACCGCCGATCGCAACACCGCTGCTGTTGAAGAGGCCGACGAGCGCGTCTGCATTGGCCCTGCCCCTTCTGCCCAGAGCTACCTCGACATGGCGCGCCTCGTGGGCGCCGCCGTCTCACGCGGCTGCGAGGCCGTGCATCCCGGCTATGGCTTCCTCTCCGAGAACGCCGAGTTTGCCCGCAAGTGCATGGAGTGCGGCCTTACGTTCATCGGCCCCGACCCGGACGTCATCGACCGCATGGGTGAGAAATCCAACGCCAAGCAGACCATGAAGGCTGCTGGTGTTCCCACCGTGCCCGGCTCCGATGGTGCTGTCGAGACGGTCGAGGAAGCTGCTAAGTTTGCCGAGGAGGTCGGCTACCCCGTCCTCATTAAGGCAAGCGCCGGCGGTGGCGGCAAGGGCATGCGCGAGGTCCACGATCCGGCAGACCTCGAGCACGAGTACAACGCCGCCCGCGCCGAAGCCCGTGTTGCCTTCGCCAACGATGAGGTCTATCTCGAGAAGCTCATCACCCGTCCGCGCCACGTCGAGGTGCAGGTCATGGCCGATAACTTCGGTCACGCCGCCGCCGTGTGCGAGCGCGACTGCTCCGTGCAGCGCCGCCATCAGAAGCTCTGCGAAGAGGCCCCGAGCCCCGCGCTCACGCCTGAGCTCCGTCACCAGATGTGCGAGACGGCCGTCAAGGCGGTGCGCGCCACCGGCTACACCAACGCCGGCACCATCGAGTTCCTCCTCGACGAGGACGGCAGCTTCTACTTCATGGAGATGAACACGCGTATCCAGGTGGAGCATCCCGTGACCGAGGAAATCACCCGCACCGACCTTGTCTGCGAGCAGCTGCGCATCGCCTCCGGTGAGCCCATGACCATCCCCGACGGCGGCATCGACACGCCCGACGGCCACGCGTTCGAGTTCCGTATTAACGCCGAGGATCCCGAGCACAACTTCCGTCCGTGCCCCGGCACCATCACGAAGCTGCGCCTTCCCGGCGGTCCCGGCGTGCGCGTCGACACGCACGTGTACGAGGGCTACACCATTCCGCCCACGTACGACTCACTCGTCGCAAAGCTCATCGTGTGGGGCCCCTCTCGCGAGGCCGCACTTGCTCGTGCCAAGCGCGCACTTGATGAGTTCCAGATCGAGGGCATCAAGACCACGCTGCCGTTCCATCGTGCTGTGGTCCGCGAGCCCGACTACGCCGCTGGCATCGTGTACACGGACTTCATCCCCACGCACATGCCGCAGTTCTTGGCGTAGCGCCATCTCATAGGGTTCGACCCATCAACGGGCGCGTCCTCGCCGCTTCGCGGCTGCGGGATGCGCCCGTTTTGATGGGTCGAACCCTTTTGTTGTGCCGACTCGTGCAACGTACCACGATATCAGGCTCTTCCCATCTCATTGACCGCCTCACGATAGCCCACAATCTCCGCGGTCATGGTACCCTCCGCTTCTTATGAACTTATGCTCCATGATGCGTTCTATGCCATCAGCGCGAGCGGACACGAAATGCAGACGACGTGTTGGGGTGCCTAGGCTTTCAGCACGTGGCGACTCACCATGAGCTGCACGAGCAAGCACACTGCGGCAATCGCCCAAAGCGCCGGATAGCCAGCAACTCCGAGAATCAAGGTCCCGAGCGTTGACCCCACACCGCCGCATGCAAAGACCGCGAACCCGACGAGACCCGTGCAGAGCCCCGCCTGCGCAGGATCAGCCTCCATGGAAAGCGTCACGAGCGTGGGCTGCACCAAGATGTAACCAAGGCCAAGGCATGCCGCCGCGATAAGTGCCGGTATCCACGAACAGGTAAGCGCCGAGATAAGCAGCGACGCAGCTGAAACGATACCCGATACCTCGCCAATCGCAATAACATGTCCGAGTTTATGCCCGCTCCCGAGCCTACCCGAGATCGATCCGCCCGCCAAGCAAAATACGCCATAGAGCATCATAACGAGTCCAGCTTGCGTCGACGTAAGACCGCACGTCTCCGAGAGAAATGTGCCCATGAGACCATAGGTCCCCAGATAAAGCAGGCCAGTGGTACAAGCAAGCAAGAACACCGCGCGATGCTGTCCAAAGAAGATGCGCATGGCATCGCGGAAGAAATCAAAGACAGGGTTCTCGCTGGACGCGGACGCTCCTTCCGGCTCGGTGGCAGATGATGAACCGGAGACCTCACGCAGTGTGAATAGCCCCAGCCATGCCACAAATGCAAGCACGCCAAACGCGGCGAATGCCGCGCGCCAGCCCATGAAATCCGTAAGAATACCGCCAAGCCCCGCAGAAAGGCCTTGCCCTGTAAAGGTAATGCCCATAAGAATGCCAACAGCGCCGGCACGCTGCTCAGAGCCAACGACATCACCTACAAATGCCTGTGAGACCGAGATGATACCCGCCGCAAAACACCCCGTAATCACGCGCGCGGCTACAAGCGTGGCGAGGCTCGGCGCGATAGCGCACAACAAGGTTCCCACGCAAAGCCCCAAAACAATAATGCGAAGAAGCCGTAACCGGCCCACGCCGTCGCCGATACGCCCGCATACAGGCTGAAGTGCACCGTATGGCAGCAAATATGCCGTCAAAATGATTGCAGCTGCAGTAGGCGCAACGGCAAGCGTGTTCGCAATGGCAGGAAGCGCCGGAGAGACGAACCAATTATCGGCAGCAGACACGAGCCCGCAAAAGCCGAGCGTAACAACAACACGAAGCTGTGCTGCAGGAATACCGACCTGTTGAGCATTGCTTGAGCGACGTGCATCGATTGAATCTGGCAAACAGACCGCCCCCTTCTGTTGCACATTATAGGTTCGTGGTGGTACGGCGCGCTCGCACGCTTGGCAAGCGCGACGAAATCAGCCCGTCGCAATTGCTTTTTCAACTATTCAATGGTTTAGGTGGACCCAGTAACGTAGTCAGTAAAAATCGACCACGCAATCCTGCGCAAACACTGACAAACGCTGGCTCACAATGCGGGTTACTTAGCGAGGCGACCTCAAGCCATTGCGAGCGTGAAAAAACGGCACATTAAAACGAAAACGGCCCCAATCGAATGCCCAACGGATTCGATCGGGGCCGCCAAAAGCTCATATAACGCAACCACTCAACGCGGCGCACGTGAGCCCGAGAGGCTTCTAGTACAGCTTCGCGCCGGCGGGGATAGCGTCGTCGATAATCAGCACGTTCAGGCGGTCGGCAGCGTCGTCGCCTACACTCTCCGCATGCACCGCCGAGATGATCATGCCGCAGGAATCGATGCCCATCATCTTGCGCGGCGGCAAGTTGGTGATGGCAACGAGCGTCTTGCCCACCAGGTCTTCCGGCTCATAGAACGCATGGATACCAGAGAGAATGATTCGATCGGTGCCCGAGCCATCATCGAGCGTGAACTGCAGCAGCTTCTTGCTCTTCGGCACTGCCTCGCACGCCTTCACCTTCACCGCACGGAAATCCGAGCGGGAGAACGTCTCAAAGTCCACGAAGTCCTCGAACAACGGCTCAACGGCGATCTTCTCGCGGTCGATGGTGGGCGCCTTGTTCGCGGCAATGGCAACCGCATGTGCAGCACCGGGCTCAGCATCTGCAGCGCTGGGCATAGTGGCACCGCTGGCCGCGGCGGCTTCCGCCTCCTGCTTGGCGCGCGCGGCGGCAGCACCGGAGGCGCTCCCCTTCTCGGGGCGCATATGCGGGAACAGCAGCACGTCGCGGATGCTCGCGGAGTTGGTGATCAGCATGATCACACGATCCATGCCGATACCGATGCCGCCGGCGGGCGGCATACCGTACTCGAGCGCGCGCACGTAATCCTCGTCGTACTCCATCGCCTCGTCGTCGCCGCCAGCCTTCTCCTCCATCTGGCGCTGGAAGCGCTCGGCCTGGTCGACCGGATCGTTGAGCTCGGAGAACGCATTGGCATACTCGTGGCCGGCAATCACGAGCTCAAAGCGATGCGTGAGACGCGGATCATCCGCTCGGCGCTTGGCGAGCGGCGACACCTCAACCGGATAGTCCGTCACAAACGTGGGGTTCACGAGCGTGGGCTCGCCGATCTCGTCGTACAGCTCGGCGATGAGCTTGCCGGCACCCCACTCGGCCTTGACCTCGATGCCCGCCTTCGCGGCGTGCGCACGCAGCTCGTCGAGCGGCGTATCGAGATCGACGGCGACACCGAGCGCATCCGAGACCACCTGCGTCATGGGCTTCGAGGGCCACGTGCCGGAAAGATCGATCACCTGTCCCTGGTACTCGAGCTGCTCGGTATCGTTCACCGCGGCGTTCGCCGCCTTGATGACGCCCTCGGCGAGCTCCTTCATGCCGTCGAGGTCGGAGAAGGCGCGGTAGGCCTCCATCGTGGTGAACTCGGGATTGTGCGTGAGGTCCATGCCCTCGTTGCGGAAGATGCGGCCAATCTCGAACACGCGCTCATAACCACCCACGAGCAGGCGCTTCAAATGCAGCTCGGTGGCGATGCGCAGATAGCACTCCTGGTTGAGCGCATTGAAATGCGTGATGAACGGCTTGGCCGTGGCGCCGCCCTGGATGGTCTGCAAAATGGGCGTCTCGACCTCCATGTAGCCGTTGTCTTCCATATAGCGACGGAAGGCGGAGATGATGCGCGAGCGCTTAGCGAAGGTGGAGCGCACGTCATCGTTCATGATGAGGTCGACGTAGCGCTGGCGATAGCGGGTCTCCTTGTCGGAGAGGCCGTGGAACTTCTCGGGCAGGGGGCGCACCGCCTTCGACAGCAAGGTGAGCTGCGAGGGAGCGATCGACAGCTGGCCGCGGCGCGTGCGCACGACAACACCGGTGACGCCGATGATGTCGCCCAGATCGACCTCGCCGACGAAGGCCCAGTCCGTCTCGCTCATGTCGTTGATGCGGCAGAACAGCTGAATCTCTGCGGTGGCGTCGCGCACCACGATGAAGGCGATCTTGCCCTGCCCGCGCTTGGCCATCACGCGACCGGCAATCTTCACCTCGTCGGTGGTGTCAACACCCGCCTCGAGATCGGCGTAGGCGGCATCGAGCTCAGCGATGTGATGCGTGACCTCGGAGTGCTCGGGATACGGATTCGCGCCCGCATCCATGAGCGCCGCGCGCTTCGCAAGACGATGCGCGCGCTCGTCGTTCAGCGTATCCGCAGCGGTTGCCTGCGAATCGGTTGCGGAGGAATTGGTCGACATAAGTGCTCCTTGCATGGATTGCCAACAAGAAAGCTCCCCAGAGGCCTGTGCGGTCCCGGGGAGCATGCGGTTTGTGCTGATGCGCCAGAGAACCGAGACTTAGCGCGTGATCTTGGCGATGGTGTAGATGCGCGACTTGCCCGACGGCGTGACAACCTCGACGGTCTCGCCCTCGGCGTGACCGATGATGGCGCGGCCAACGGGAGACTCGTTGGAGATCTTGTGCTCGAGCGAGTTGGTCTCGGTGGTACCGACGAGCGTGACATCGGTCACCGCGCCGTCGCCATCGACCAGCGACACGGTGCAGCCAATGGAGACGGTCAGCGTGTGGTCGACCGACTCGGCATCCTTCGCATTGGCGAGGATGGCCTGGATCTCTGCGATGCGGGCAGCGTTTTTAGCCTGCTCTTCCTTGGCATCGTCGTACTCGGAGTTCTCCGAAAGGTCGCCGAAGTCGCGCGCGGTCTTGATGCGCTCGACAATCTGCTTGGTCAGGTCGCCCTCGCGCCACTCGAGCTCATCGATGAGCTTCTGGCGCCCCTCGGCAGTCAGTACGATTTCCGTCGTTGTCATGCAAAAACTCCTTGCATCCACGCTTGATACGAAAGCGACCGGGAGCGCATGCGCATCGCCGGTCGCCACATTACCCCACAGATGGAGCCGGACTACTCAGCGTCCTCGGACTCCTCTTTCTTCTTCTTTGCCTCGGCAAGCTTGGCCTCGAGCTCGCGAATCTCGCGATCCTCGTCGCTCTCCTCCTCGACGGTCTCGCCGGCCTCGTCCTCGCCCTGCATGCCTTCGCGCAGGTTCTTCACGGTAGCGCCCAGCGACTTACCGAGCTTCGGGAGGTTCTTGGGCCCGAAGATGACCAGAACCACGACCAGGATGACGATCCACTCAAAACCCTTTGGCAAGAAACCCATGTGTTCCCTCCGGTTGCAATCATAACAATGCTGAAAATCAAGCTCGAACGAGTATACCGCGCCTGCGCGGCGTGAACAACTTCGCCATATTTTACACGTGTGCGCGCAATATGCCGGAAACGCGTCCAGCAAAGGGCTGAAATGTGTTGACACGGTGGGGATATGCCAAAATGCAGCGGACGGGGGCGAACCCTTGCACCACAGCATGACACAACGCAGCCTGCCTCGTCTTGTCACCCCATCATGCCGCCTACATGGCAAAGAACGACGCGTTGCAGACGGCGCGAACGAGCGACAATCAAGCTAGCATCAGTCCGTCGTCATGATTGGAGCCATTATGCCGAAGACCCCCACCCCTCACAACGCCGCCCATGAAGGCGATTTCGCTAAGGTCGTGCTCATGCCGGGCGACCCGCTGCGCGCGCGCTATATCGCCGAAAACTTCCTCGAGGACGCGCGCCAGGTCACCAACGTGCGCGCCATGGCCGGCTTCACCGGCACCTACAACGGCAAGGCCGTCTCGGTGATGGGCCACGGCATGGGCATGCCGTCCATTGGCATCTACTCCTACGAGCTCTTCCACAACTATGGCGTCGAATCGATCATCCGCGTGGGCTCGGCCGGCGGATACGCCGATGACGTGAAGCTGCGCGACGTCATTGCCGCCCAGGGCGCCTGCACCGATTCCAACTACGCCTACCAGTACAACCTTCCGGGCACCTTTGCCCCCATCGCCGACTACGGCCTGCTCTCGACCGCCGTCGATGCCGCCCGCCGGCTCGAGCTGCCTATCCATGTGGGCAACGTCCTCTCGAGCGACATCTTCTACGACGGCGGCGCCAACACGCGCGCCTGGAAGCCCATGGGCGTCCTTGCCTGCGAGATGGAATCGGCAGCCCTCTACATGAACGCCGCCGCCGCGGGCAAGCGCGCGCTGTGCCTGCTCACGGTCTCCGACATCCCCGCAACCGGCGAGGGCCTGCCCGCCGAGGAGCGCCAGACGAGCTTCAACGAGATGATCAAGATCGCGCTCGAGACGGCGCACGCATGGGCATAGCGCAGGGAGCAGCTATGAACTACAAGCGATATCAACGCATCCTCGCCATCGTGATCGACTCGGTGGGCGTGGGCCATGCTCCCGACGCCGATCGCTACCGCAGCGCCGGCGCCGATACGCTGGGGCACATCGCCGAGTATTTCGTATCCGAGATGAACCGCCCGCTCGCCATTCCCAACCTCGTGTCGCTCGGCATCACCAAGACGCATCCCGGCGGTCTCGCCGGCATCGCGGAGCCCCAAGCACCGCGCGGCGCCTTCGGACGGATGCAGGTCATCAGCTATGGCAACGATTCGCTCGACGGCCACTGGGAAATGGTGTGCCTGCCCGCCCGCTTCCACGTGGACTACTTCCCAGACGGGTTCCCCGCGAGCCTGCTCGAGAAGATCGAGGCGTTCTCGGGACGCAAGGTTATCTGCAACAAGCCCTACTCCGGCACCGAGGTCATCCGCGACTACGGCGAGCGGCAGCTGGAAACCGGCGAGCTCATCATCTACACCTCCGGTGACTCGGTGCTGCAGATCGCCGCCCACGAGGACATCGTTCCCATCGACGAGCTCTACCGCATCTGCGAATACGCTCGCACGCTCATCGACGGACCCGAGATCACCATGGGTCGCGTCATTGCCCGCCCCTTTGTGGGAACCTGCGCCGATGACTTTACGCGCACCGCGAACCGTCGCGACTACGGCCTCGAGCCGTACGGTCCCACCGTTATCGACCGCCTGCACGAGGCCGGCTACGACACCATCGCCGTGGGCAAGACCTACGACCTGCTCTGCGGCCACGGCTTTAGCCGCAGCTACCACAACGAGAGCAACATGGACGGCATGGACCATGTCGACGAGGTCATGACCGGCGATTGGTGCGGCATGTGCTTCACCAACCTCGTGGACTTCGACACCGTCTACGGGCATCGCCGCAACGCCCAGGGCTACGGCGAAGCGCTCGAAGCGTTCGATGAACGTCTAGGGCGCGTCATGGACGCCATGCGCGACGACGACCTGCTGCTCGTCACCGCCGACCACGGCAACGACCCCACCTACACCGGGACCGACCACACCCGAGAGCTCGTACCGCTTCTGGCATGGTCGCCCGCGATGGCATCGCCTGGCTGCGATCTTGGTCTGCGCAGCACCTGCTCGGACTTGGGTGCCACCGTGCTCGACAACTTCTGCGTTGCGAGCATGGGCGAGGGCAGGAGCTTCCTGGACGCCGTGCGCTAGGCCCGCTGCCCACGCACGCGAACTCAGGCGCCCGGTATGTGCTTGCGCAGCACGTATCGGGCGCATTTTGGCAGCGATTACGCATACAACGCACGGTGCCCGGCACGTATCTGCTACGTACCGGGCGCCACGGCAATCAGCCAACGTCGACGTCACTGACGCTTGCGCTTGAGCCTAAAGGCCGCGAAGTTGCTCAGGCAGGCCACGCCGATAATCCCCACGAGCAGGATAAACGCCTCGTAACCGCCGAGCGCTGTCGCCGCAGCCATGTCGGAGGCGCCCGCCTGCGCGGCGCCAACCACCGCCGTCACAGCGCTCACGCCCACCGAGCCGCCAAGCTGCTGCAGCGTGTTGAACACCGAATTGCCATCGGTGCGTAGCTCCTCGGGCAGGCACTGCAAGCCGTGCGTCATCGTGGTGCTGAAGCCAAGACCCTGGCCCAGGCCGAAGAAGATATAGAACACGAGCATCATCATCGGCGTCAGCACATGAGCAAACAGCATGTACAGCACGCAGGAAAGCAGCATGAGCCCCATACCAATGGTGATGGGCACCGCAGCGCCCGCACGGTCGAGGATGCGCCCACCGATGGGCGAGATCATCACGAGCGCGCAGCCTGGCAGCAGCAACGTGCCCGAAAGCGACGCCGACGCGCCCAGCGCCAGCTGCGCGTAATTGGGCACGAGGTAGGCGAACGCCAAGATAGCGAAGGCCACGGCAGCGACCACCACAACCGAGCACACAAACGCCGGGTGCCGGAACACGCGCGGATTGATGAGCGCATGGTCGCAACGGCGCGCATGCACGGCAAACAGCACCAGGCCGATCACAAACACCGCGAAGATGGCGATCACGAGCGCGCTCGCCCCCTCGCGCGAGGCGGTGTTGATGCCGAAGATGAGCGAGAAGAAGCTCACCGCGATGAGCCCGAAGCCCACGATGTCGAACCGCGGGCGGCTGAGCGGCGTCGCCTGGCGAATGCACAGCGCGCCGATCACGAACGAGAGCGCCGCCAGCGGCACGAGGCACAGAAACACCCAGCGCCAGTTGGCGATCTCCATCACGATGCCGCCGTAGGAGGGGCCAACGGCGGGCGCGAACGACGTAATGAGCGAGGCAACGCCCATCATGAGGCCCATCTTGTCATAGGGCACCTGATCGACCACGATGCTGAACATGAGTGGGATGGCAATGCCGGTGCCAACACCCTGGATCACACGACCGAGCAACAGCACGGGGAACATCGGGGCTAAGGCGCACAAGAGCGTGCCGCACAAAAAGAGCAGCACCGCCGTTACAAACAGGCGTTTGAGCGGAAAGCGCGCCTTCAAGAACGAGAAGGTGGGAATCATCACCGAGAGCATGAGCAGATAGCCCGAGGTGATCCACTGGATGGTGGCGGTATCGACGGCGAACTCCCCCATGAGGGCGGGAAGCGCAACGTTCATGGCCGTCTCGAACACCACGGCCGAGAAAGACAGGCTTCCCGCTGCCACGATGGAGGCGATCAGCTTGCCGTCGAGCACGCGCTCGAACGATTCGGCCGCGACAGTCCCTTCGGTCCGGTCTGTTCCGGTCTGTGCCATGTGCTACTCCTTCCAGCGCGGTACGCGCGATCTTGGCCGGCAAGGCCCTGTATCCGCACCCCAAGCAAAGAGGGCACCCACCGCAAGGCGGGCACCCTCGAAATGCTACCGACCGCAGGGGTGCGCCCACACGGACGGGGAACAAGGTGCAGGCTGCTCGCCGCCGCGCTGGCGACTGCGGGTGCGCCCACACGGACGGGGAACAAGGAGCGCTACGCTGCCTCGACGGCGTCTGCCTCCTCGGACTCCTCCTGGGCCACGAGCTGCTTCTCATATGCCTTATAGAAGGGGTAATACAGCAGGGCGTCGATCGCGATCAACGCCACGACGAGCACCACGGCCTTCCAGTCGAAGGTCGAGAGGTACGCGCCGAAGATGCTCGGCATGTTCCACGAAAGGAGCGCGAAGGTCTTGGCAACGAGCCCCGTCATCATGCAGAGATAGGCGATGATGGCGTTCACCGTGGAGGTGAGCAAGAACGGGATGAAGAATATCGGGTTCATCATCAGCGGCACACCGAAGATGATGGGCTCGGAGATGTTGAAGAACGCCGGCACGATGCCCACGCGGCCGATGGTACGGAGCTGCTTGGACTTGGAGCGGAGCAGCAGGATGGCGAGCGCCAGCACCGAGCCGCAGCCGCCGATGACGACGAAGTAGACCCAGAACGGCGTGGTGAAGATGTTCGGGAGCTCCTGGCCGGCAGCGGCAGCGGCGGCGTTGAGCGACAGGCCGCCGTCGCGGATGGGGCCGAGCACGCCGGAGAGGGCGGCGTCATGCACACCGAAGAACCAGAAGAACTGGACGAGCGCGGTCGCGATGATGGCGAAGCCGAGCGAGTCAGTCGCATCGAAGACGGGCGCGAGGTTGGTGTAGATGAACGCGGGCAGGATGGTGCCCATGAGGTTGAAGACCTGGAAGATCGCGGTGTCGACGGCGAGGATGATGATGCCGGGCACGAGCGAGGCGAAGGCCTCGGAGAGCGACGCGGGGACCGACGGCGGCAGCGAGATGCGGCCGACGTTGTGCTCACGCATGGCATGGTAGGACTCGACGGTGAGGATCGCGATGAAGATCGCGCAGAGCAGGCCCTTGCCGTCCAGGTAGAGGATGTTCGCCGTCTTGGCGTCGAACCCGAGCTCCACCGGCCCGAAGCAGATCAGCAGGAAGCCCGCGGTGGAGAGCACCACCGGGATGAACGCGTCGATCTTGTAGTGCTTGCACAGGAAGTAGGTGACGCCGATGCAGATGTAGACGGACAGCGCACCGAGGGTCATCGTGTTGGCCCAGGTGAGCAGCGTCGAGTTGGCGGCGACGAAATCGGACCACGCGAGCAAAAACGCGTTGGAGTTCTCGTCGACCGTGGGGCAGGACGAGAGGATCGTCGCGATGCCGCCGAACAGCGTGATGGGCACGAGCGAGATGAACGCGTCGCGGATGGCATGCAGGTGGCGCTGAGTGCTCAGCTTGTTGGCGATGGGGAGAACGTGCTTCTCCAGATACGCCGTGAAGGTGTCCATGACGTTACTCATTGTTAAGCTCCGATACGGTCGATGATCTGCTGATAGACGGCCTTGCCGTTCATGACCCCGTAGTGCTGCGGGGCGATGGAGTCCACCGGGCAGGAGACCTTCTCCTGGATGTTGGGCACCAGATAGCGGATCTGGGGACCCACGAGAATCATCTCGACGCCGTCGAGATGGTCCTCGAACTCGGCCTCGCCGTAGGCCTTGACCTCCAGGGTGTTCCCGCTCGCCTCCTCGATCTTCTTCGCCATGATGCCCGTGGACATCCCGGCGTTGCAGACCAGAATCACTTTCCTCATCTGTCTGTTCCTCCCCTTTTACCGTTCCGACATATCAGCCTGCTGCTCCGCGATGAAATCGCGGTACCAGCGATAGCTCTTCTTCGGGGTGCGCGCGTACCCGTTGTCGAAGTCCACGGCGACCAGGCCGTAGCGCTTGCGGCACCCGTTCTTCCAAGAGTATAGGTCGAAGGTGCTCCACACGAAATACCCGCGCACGTCCGCACCGGCCTCCTGGGCCGCCTGGATGGCCGCGATGTGGTCCTTCATGAAGGAGATGCGGTAGTCGTCCTGCACCTCGCCGGCGGTCACGTCCTCGGCGACGCCGATGCCGTTCTCGGTGATGTATATGGGCAGGTGGTAGCGGCGCGTGACCTCGATGAGGCCGCGGCGCAGACCGTCCGGGTAGATCTCGGTGCCCCACTCGGTCGTCTGCATGTTGGGATCGTCGAGCACCTGCTCGAACCAGTCCTTGATGACCACGCGTTGGCTGCCCTTGAACGCCGAGCCGGAGTTGTTCACCACAAGGGACGTCTCGCCGTCGGTATAGGGTTTCACGAGCACGCGGGAGTAGTAGTTGAGGCCGAGGAAGTCGACCGTTCCCTCGCGCAGCACGGCGAGCTTCTCGGGCGTGATGTAGGACAGGTCGAACCTGCGGTTAAGATCGGTGAGCAGATCGATCGGCAACTCGCCGGTAGCGGCGGTGTCGAGCACCCAGTTGTTGGCATAGTTGTCGGCAAACCGCATGGCGATCCGGGTCTCGAGGGTGTCGTCCACGCCGTCGACCGGGCCAAAGCTGTGCACGATGCCCACAGAGCCCTGGTAGCCGCCTTCGCGGAAGGCCTTGACGCCCAGCGCCGAGGCGTACATGACGTTGAAGGCCGCGTGCGCGCACTTCTCGGG
>CALUIM010000018.1 GCA_944320725.1 uncultured Coriobacteriaceae bacterium
GGCTCGAACCAAGCGGGGTCGAAGATACCCTTGCCCGCGCCCATACCGGCAGACGCGCTCAGCAGCTCATCGATCTGACGGATATCGCCCTCGTTTAAAAACGAATGGATCTCCTGCACGGGAATGGGGAACTCGCCCGCCAGCGGGACGGTCGTGAAGATGCAATCGAAACCGGTGAGGTCCATCGTCGCGACATGCAGGGCATCGCTGGGGACCACCTTGTCGATGCGGTTGCCGAACTGCCGGCGAATGGTGTTCTCCAGCAGGCGCGACGTTCCGAGCCCCGAGGCGCAGACCACGACCACATTGCGGCGCGGCCCCTCCTCGCGCAGGCGATCGAGAGCCAGCGCGAAGGCGAGCGCGATGTAGCCGGTCTCCGCCTGCGAGAGGGCGGCGCCGTAGTGCTGCTCGAGCACACCGGCGGCATCGGTCGCCATGGCGAAGGCGAGCGGGAAGCGCGTCTTGATGTCCGAGAGCAACGGGTTGTCGACGCTCAGGTTATAGCGCAGGCGCGTCGCCAGCGGTACGATGTGCCGCGCGAGATTCATGCGCAGCTCCAGGTCATCGCGGAAGTCGAAGTGGAAGAGCTCCCACACGCGATCGAGCATCTCGCTGACCACGTTCCACACCTCGTCGGGGATGATGAGACTGCTGCCGCCCTCCGCTGTTGCCGCGGCCGCCTCGCAATCTGCGGCGGGCTCCCGCCGAGCTTCCGCGCGCGCCGGGTCATCCTCGGGGACGATGCTCTTCTTGCCCGCGAGATGGATCGCTATATAGGCAATCTCCGACTCGGGAAGGTTCACGCCGAGCGCCTCGTCGAGCTGGGCGGCGACGAGCGTCGCAGCTTCGAACTCGGGTGCGCGGCGCATGCGCTCCAGCGTCTCGTCGTCGAGCAGGATCACGCAGTCTTCCTTGATGCGGTAGAACGCGACCACGGTGTGCACCACGAGGCTCTGGAAGGCAAGCATGCTCATGTAGACCGGCGTCTGAGCGAGCGCGCGCTCGATGCAGTCGGCGATGGTCTTCACAACCTGGGGAAGCGCCTCGTCGCCAAACGGATGCGATCCGATGAGGTCCTCCGATGCGGCGCTGGCCAGACAGAGCCTGCGGGCGAGTTCGGATCCCTGCACGCGCACGCCGTAGCGGGGCTTCTTCTCCAGAGCGAGGCCGAACTCCGCAAGCTTGGCCTCGACGGCCTTCAGGTCCTTCGAGATGCTCTGCGGCGACACGTAAAGGACCTTGGCCATGCTGCTGATGGTGACCCAGTCGTTGCGCGCCAGCAGGTCGTTGACGAGATAGGATACACGCTTGCCGGCGGCCGTGGCATCGACATCGGAGAAGCGATGCATGCGGTCGCACCACGCCCTGAAGCCCTCCTCGTCAGAAACCGTGAGAACATAGCCGCCCGCGCGACGCGAATACGCGATCCGCGCAAGCCCGGCGAGGGCATCGTTGGTACGCTGAACGTGCAGGCGAACGGTACGGGAGCTCACGTTGAACTCCCCCATCAGCTCATCGACCGATGCCGCACCCCGCTGCTTCAGATATGTGACCAGCTCGATAGCTTGCACGAGCGCCCCCTTCGACAGCCTTATCGTATGAGGCCACCTAGGCGGATTCCATCGCGACGCCTGCCATGTTGGCGGCAACCGAACTAGAAGAATAGCATGTACCAGCGGCGTTCGTAGCGACAATGAGTGAGCGCGCTCAGCGGCGGCCTTGTGGCACCCGCTTTATGGCGCTAAAGTATCCTACGGACGAATCGAGGACGGAAAGGAACGACCATGCAAGCTGATGTGGTAATCGTTGGCGCGGGCCCGTCGGGCATCTTCACCGCGCTGCGCCTCACCGAGCTGTGCCCGGACAAGCGCATCGTCATCGTCGAGAAGGGCCTACCGGTCGAGCGCCGCAGCTGCCCCAAGGAAAAAACCGGCCGCTGCGTGGGATGCACGCCGTGCCGCATCACCACGGGCTTCTCGGGCGCCGGCGCGTTCTCAGACGGCAAGCTCTCGCTCTCCCATGAGGTGGGTGGCGATTTGCCCGAGCTCATCGGCACCGATCTCGCGCAGGCGATGATCAACGAGGTCGACCAGATCTACCTCGCCTTTGGTGCCGACGAGCATGTCGAGGGCCTCGAGGCGCCCGAAGCGATCCGCACCATCAGGCTTCGCGCCATCCAAGCCGGCCTCAAGCTGGTCGACTGCCCCATTCGCCACCTGGGAACCGAGAAAGCGCAGGAGATCTATCTCCGCATCGAGCAGCATCTGCAGGAGCACGGCGTCGAGATGCTGTTCTCGACCGATTGCCGTGACCTCATCATCGAAGACGGCGTGTGCCGCGGTGTTATTGCCGAGGGACCGGACGGCCCGCTGACGATCGACGCTGAGCGCGTCATCGTTGCCACGGGGCGGCGCGGCGCCGACTGGCTCGAGCATCTCTGCTCGGCACACGGCATCTCGCACCTCCCCGGCCCGGTGGACATGGGTGTGCGCGTCGAGGTGCGCAACGAGGTCATGGAGCGCGTGAACGACGTGCTCTACGAGAGCAAGCTCATCGGCTACCCCAATCCGTTCCGCAACAAGGTGCGCACGTTCTGCCAGAACCCCGGCGGCTTTGTGTCGCAGGAGAACTACGATGGCGGGCTCGCGGTGGTGAACGGCCACTCCTACAAGGAGCGCAAATCCGACAACACGAATCTCGCGGTGCTCGTGACGCACAATTTCCGGGAGCCCTTCGACCAGCCTATCGCGTACGCGCAGAACGTGGGCCGCTTGTGCAACATGCTCGGCGATGGCCAGATCCTGGTCCAGCGCTTCGGCGACATCCTGGATGGCAAGCGCACCTGGCAAAAGGAGCTCTCGCGTTCCAACGTGCGCCCCACACTCGTCGACGCCGTTGCAGGCGATATCACGAGCGCCCTGCCCTATCGCACCATGACCTCGATTGTGAACTTCATGCTCGCGGTTGACGAGGCTATCCCCGGCTTCGCCTCCGCCGAGACGCTGCTCTATGCGCCCGAGCTCAAGTTCTACAGCAATCGCGTGCGCATGGACGAGCGCTTCAACACCAACGTGCGCGGCCTGCACTGTCTGGGCGACTCAAGCGGCTGGACGCGCGGCCTCATGATGGCGAGCGTCATGGGCCACCTCATGGGCGGCTATCTCGCCGAAGAGCTCTAACCATTGCAGCAACGTGCCCGGCCCGGCCGCGTCACCGGCCCAGGCGCTTGTACATGCGCGCGCATGCGCCAGCCTGCCATGCAAACTGCCATATTATGCCAAATTGACCTCTAAGCGCCCCTATTGAGCGTACTTAGAGGTCAATTTGGCATAATATGGCGGCCCAAGGTGTCACAGGCACTGCCTGTTCATTGGTACGAACGCTCGAAAGCAAAACAGGCCAGAGCGGATACCCACTCTGACCTGCATGTTTGCAATGGTCGGGTTGACTGGATTTGAACCAGCGACCCCCGCGTCCCGAACGCGGTGCTCTACCAAACTGAGCCACAACCCGAAGCGAAAGCTATAGTAGCAGAATGCCCGCCGCGATGCTAGCCCGCAGCAACATACGGTCCCGACTTCTCCATCTTTGCCGCATTTGCCCACCAGCCGCGCTCGAGCGCCGCCTTCGCGATGGCGTTGGCCGCCATCTGCGTATTGCATACGGCAAAGACCGTTGCGCCCGACCCGCAGATGTTCGCCGCACGAACATCTAGCTGCGTGCGCACCCATGCCAGGATCTCGGCCATCTCGGGGTTGAGCGAGCATGATGCCGGGGCGAGGTTATTCGCAACGTGTGCGAAGATCTTCGTCTCGTCGTGATCACGCAGGCCTTCGAGCAGCGGCTCGAGCGGCGGAAGCTCCTGAGGATCCGCATCAAAGGCGCGATATGCCTCGGGCGTCGAGACGCCGCCTGCGGCAGGCTTCACGAGTGCCACCGGCGTGCCCGTAAGCGGGCGGAACAACTCGCGAACCGTATCGCCCGCGCCATCGAGATACGCCGGCGGACCGTAGAGGAAAAACGGCACGTCGGCGCCGATGGAACGCGCTACCGACTCGATGCGCGGGTCCGACGGATCGATATTCCAATAGCGGCAGATGCCGAAAATGGTTGCCGCAGCATCCGACGAAGGACCGCCAAGTCCTGCGCGCACGGGAATATGCTTGTCGATGAGGATGGTGAACGCCGGCGTGCGCCCGAACGCCTCGCCCATGGCAACGGCAGCGCGATACGCGGTGTTCTCCTCCTGTGGAAAATCGCTCTCGGGCACGGTGCGAACGGCGAGCTCCTCGGCCGGAGCAATCGCCAGCACGTCGGCGAGATCGAGCGTGGTCATGACCGAATCAACGCGATGATACCCACGCTCATCCGTCTCGTTGTGCACGCCAAGATACAGGTTGATCTTCGCCGGCGCTGTAACGAGCAAAAACGTGCCCGTCATGGTTAATGCTCCTCGGACTGGTTGCCCATGGGCGTGAAGATGTGCTCGCCCGTAATGGGATCGAACAGCTCGACCGTGCCGGTGAGCACGTCGACATACTGATACGACTGCCGAGAAGTGCGGCCACGACGCTCGGTAACCTCGACCACGAAGACGGAAGGATGCACGGTCTTGATGGCGCCCATGCGCTCGATCACGCGCGTGCGGCCCATGTTGGCCTTCACGCGTACGCGCTCGCCAACCATCTGGCCAAGCTTCTCCTGAATTTCCTCAACGTGGTTGACCGGCATCTCGTCCATCTGCAAAGCCTCCTGCAGGCGTGTTCAAAAAGGGCAGAATACCCCCAAATTAGCCAAAACAGAGCAAGTATAGCAGCCCTGCAGGTATGCCTCACAAGGTTCCGTGCGATATCAACTGTTTTTCATATGGCAGCGCGGGTACTGCGGGCGAAGCGCTGCTATCGAGCAAGGTCGGCGGTGTCGAGCACGATCGTGAACGGACCGTCGTTGACCAGCTCAATCTGCATATCCGCACCGAACACACCCGTCTCAACATGCTCCACGTCACGGCGTGCGAGCGAGATGAACTGTTCGTACAACTCGTTTGCTGTCACGGGGTCGCCAGCGTTGGTGAACGATGGCCTGCGGCCGCGCCGGCAGTCGGCGTACAACGTGAACTGGGAAACCACCAGGACCGCGCCGTCCACATCGGCGAGTGCCCGATTGGTTTTTCCCTGCTCATCCTGCATGATGCGTAGCGAGAAAATCTTGTTCCACAGGCGCTCGGCGTCCTGCGGCGCATCCTCATGTCCTACGCCCAGCAAGATCACATAGCCCGCGTCGATAGAGCCGCCCTGTACGCCGTCAATCACGATGCTTGCGCGACGAACGCGCTGAACCACCGCCCGCATGTTACGCCTCGTCGACCTGCGCAGCGAGCTGTGCGCACAGGTTCTCAAGCGCATGGAACCGATGGCTGATGGCGTTCTTCTCTTCAGGCGTGAGCTCGGCCATGGTTTTGCCCGGTGTATCGCTGGGGAGGAACAGCGGATCGTAGCCAAAGCCGTGGGTGCCCCGGCCTGCGAAGCCCACCATGCCTTCGCAGGTGCCCTCACCCACCAGCTCGCGCCCGTCGGGATACACGAGGGCAACCACGCTCACAAACCGCGCGGTGCGCCGGTTCTCCTCAACGCCGTCGAGCTTGACCAGCAGCTTCTCGTTATTTGCATCGTCATCGCCGTGCACGCCGGCATAGCGGGCGGAATAGACACCCGGCTCACCGTCGAGCGCATCGACCACAAGGCCGGAGTCGTCCGCCACCGAGGCACAGCCGGTTGCAGCAACCGAAGCACGCGCCTTGATGAGCGCGTTCTCGGCAAACGTGGTTCCCGTCTCTTCCGGATCTTCGAAATCGCCGAACGCTTTCCACGATACAAACCGCACCCCCGGCAGTGCACGACCGAGAATCGTCTCGATCTCTGTGAGCTTATGGGCGTTCCCTGTGGCAACCGCGATGGTATCGGTGCTGTTATTCGCCATATGGCCTCTCCGTTTCTGCGCGCATCGCGCCATTATGCCGCCTGGTGCGCTACTCCCGAAACGCCGTAACCTCGTTTTGCAGCTCGATGAGCTTCTTGATGCCGGCATCGCCCAGATCGAGCAAGGTGTTGAGACGCTCGCGGGAAAACGGTGTGCGCTCGCCCGTGCCTTGGATCTCCACGATGTCGCCCGTATCGGTGGCAACGAGGTTCATATCCACCTCGGCATGGCTGTCCTCACGATAATCGAGATCGAGCAGGCAGGCGCCGTCGACAACACCCATCGAAACAGCCGCAACCTGCCCCACGAGCGGCAGACGGGGAATCTTGCCCGCGTCGACCCACGCCATGAGGGCATCGTGCAGCGCCACCCATGCGCCGGTGATGGAAGCGGTTCGCGTGCCGCCGTCCGCCTGGATGACGTCGCAGTCCACCGTGACCGTGTACTCGCCGAGCGCGCGCATATTCACCACCGTGCGCAGGCTCCTGCCAATCAGGCGCTCGATCTCCTGGCTGCGTCCTTTGCGCTGGCCAATCTCGCGCTTAGAGCGGCGGTTCGTAGCGGCAGGCAGCATGGCATATTCCGCCGTCACCCATCCCTGCCGGCTCGCACGGCGCCACACGGGCAGTCCCTCCTCGATGGTGGCGGCGCACAGCACGCGCGTATCACCAAATTCGACCAGGCACGATCCCAGCGCATGCTTCATAACATCGCGGGTGAGCGCCACGGGGCGCATCTCGTTGGCAGCGCGACCATTCGCGCGGTTGATCTCGATCTTTTCCATGACAACATCCTCCTCAGGCATAGCCACGCATGTCGCGCGGCATATGTTGATGGTATCGCGCGCGTAGCCACGGCACACGCGCAGACGCGATGAATCTGCAGAACCTGCAGTAGGATCGCCTAGGGATTGCAGGAGCCGCAGGGCTTGTATCCCTCTGCGATGAGCTCGCCCCTCGTTGCCGTAACATTGCGCCGGTTCGAGGGGTCCATGGCGGTTGCTCCGTCGCACTCGGGCAAATGGAACTTATGCGAGCTGGTGTTGAGCACATAGCTGCGCTCCTCACCTTGATCTCCGTCATCGCTGCCAGCATCCGGCCGCGCAAGCCAGTTATCGCCCGTGGCGTAATCGATCTCTACACCCGGCTGCACATTGCGGCAGAGCACGTCGAACGAGATGCCCGCACCGTCATCCTCAACCGAGCGCGCCTCCATCTGCACCGCGCGGCACACCAGCTCATCGTCCTCAAAAATGGGCGTCACGCGGTAGAGCACGTGGTTGCCCGTGCGGTCGATGTAGCGCGCCACCTGGTTCTCGTAGCCGAGCATGGACTCGGCATTCATGTAGCGCGTGCCGGTTACCAAGTTGCCCTCGTTCGCATTCTCCGAGCTCAGCGACCATGCGATGAGATGGCTGCGATTATAGAGGCTCTCGCCTTCGACGAAGCTGTAACGCGCGCTCTGCCAGCCCGAAGGATGAATGTCCGAGATATCGCCGCGCTCCTCATGAGGACCCGGCATGTTCTCGAGTCCCAAGCAGGCCTCGGCAACACCGCAGCGACCCAGCTCGTCGAGCTCGCTGTAGCGCTCGAAGCCGAGGTTCTCCTCGGCATACGCCACATCCTCGTTGGAGAACAAGGGCTCGCCGCCGTTGACCTGCTCGATAGCGTTATCGCCGTTCTCGAGTATCGAGACAACATCGGCATGATAGGTGCGCGGCTCCGCCTTGTGTGCGCCCAGTGCGCTGCAGCCCGAAAGGGCAAGCGCAAGAACAACAAACAGCGCTGCGTACCGCGCGCGCAGCTGCAGGGCAAATCTATGGGTTGGTAGATGCATCTCTCTCCTCCTTGCATTCCCATGATGCCATACCGTCCAGACATGGCGCGGCGCTACCGAGATGTCGCAGAAAACCTTCGCCAGCACCCGGCTGCCCATGGATGTGCGTCGATCGCATATGAGCGTGATACCCCCGCGCCGCAAGCGCTCGAGACTGGTATGATGAATTCCTGACGCGCGCGAATCGATGCGCACTGTTCGGGAGGTTCCATGGACGCCAAGCAAATGGGCATGTTATCTGTCGCGCTGGGACTTGTCTCCGTCGCGATGTCGCTGTTACCGCTCATCCCCCTCCAGTTGGTTGGGGCGGCAGTGGGAGCGGGTGGTGTTTGGTGCTCGCGCCGCTCTAAAAAGATGGATTACCGTGCCGATATGTTCTCCACGATTGGCATCGTCTCCTCGGTCATCGGCATCCTGCTCTGCTTGTTCGTGCCGGCGCTCTTTATCATCGCCAACGTCGTCAAGCTTGTTGCCTAGCACCATGACGAGCCGCAAGCCCTCGGCGCGGGCCAAGCGCGCCGCCGCATTCAAAGCAGGCCTCTTCGACGCAGGCGACATCTTTGAGCGCGAGCGCCAGCACCTGAACGAACTCGACGCACGTCGCGACCAAGCATTTCGCGAGAAATCCTGCGCATCGAAGCGGCGTTATAGCTGCAAAAGCGACGCTCTCGAAGCGATTGCGCGGTGCGAAGACCATGGCCGGCGCGGCCTGAGCTGCTATAAATGCTCGTACTGCGGCGGCTGGCACCTCACCTCGCACCCTTGGTGACACATTGGGGACAGGTCGAATCTTGTCATGCGCCAAGATTCGCCCTGACCCCAACTCGTCTTGCTATGAAACCATGGTGAGCGAGATGCGCCCACGGGCGCGGTCCACCTGCTCTACCCACACCCTCACCGTATCGCCCACCGTCACCACATCGCTCGGATGCTTGACGAAGCGTTTCGCGAGCTTCGAGATGTGCACGAGGCCATCCTGGTGCACGCCGATGTCTACGAACGCACCGAAATCGACTACGTTGCGCACCGTGCCGGTTAGCTCCATGCCCGGCTCGAGATCGTCGATCGAGAGCGCCGAGCGGCTGAACACCACCTCGGGCGCATCGTCACGCGGGTCACGTCCAGGCTTCTCGAGCTCGGCGATGATGTCGATGAGGGTCAAGATGCCACACCCCAGCTCACCGGCAAGCGTTGCCACGCTGCCCACGCGCTGATTGATATCGGGCACGCCGCCGCATGCCAGTTCGCTCGCCGCCACGCCGGCCCGCTCGAGCACGGCACGCGCCACCTCGTAACTCTCGGGATGCACGGCCGTGGCATCGAGCGGATTCGTACCGCCCGTGATGCGCAAAAAGCCCGCGCATTGCTCGTATGCCTTCGGTCCCAACTTGGGCACCTTCTTGAGCTGCACTCGATTGGTGAACGGCCCCATCTCCTCGCGATAGGCCACGATGTTTTTCGCCACCGCAGGCGTGATGCCCGAGACGTAGGAGAGCAGGCTCGCGCTCGCGGTATTCGCATCGACACCCACGCGGTTCACGACATCCTCCACCACGTGCCCAAGCGCGCGAGCAAGCTCCGCCTGATCAAGATCGTGCTGGTACTGGCCCACGCCAATGGACTGCGGCGGGATCTTTACCAATTCGGCAAGCGGATCTTGCAGGCGGCGGCCCAGGCTCATGGCGCCGCGCGTGGTAACGTCGAGCTCGGGATGTTCTTGGCTCGCAAGCTCCGAAGCGGAGTATACCGAGGCGCCAGCCTCGTTCACGATGGTATAGCGCAGCTCTGGCGCTTGCTCGGCAATGAACTCCGAGACGACTTCCTCGGTCTCGCGGCTCGCTGTGCCGTTGCCGATGACGATGGTGTTGATGCGGTAGCACTTCGCCAGCCGTGCCAGCTCGCGCTTGGTACCGGCAACATCGCGGCGCGGCGGCGTGGGATACACCACGCCGTGGTCGAGCAGCTTGCCCGTCTCGTCGAGCACGGCCACCTTGCAACCGGTGCGATACCCCGGATCGAGCGAGATGATGCGCGCACCGTGCACAGGACGCGCCGAAAGCAGGCCCTCGAGATTCTTCGCAAAGACCTTGATGGCGTCCATCTGCGCCCGCACGGTAAGCTTGGCGCGCGCCTCGCGCTCGAGCGACGGCGCCATGAGACGCTTATAGCCATCGGCAATCGCCGCGTCGAGCACCGGAGCGAACGGTCCCTGGCGGCGCGGCCAGCGCGAACCCAGGCGCGCTACCGCCGCAGCCCCGTCCACCTGTACATGCACGCGGAGCTTGCCCTCGCGCTCGCCTCGGTCAATCGCAAGAATCCGGTGGTTGGGAATCTTCGAGACCGGCTCGTTGAAGTCGTAATACGGCTCGTAAGGAGTCTTTTCGTCTGCATCGATGGCAACCGAAACGATGGCTCCGGTGCCTTCGGTAAACGCACGCAGATCCGCCACGTTCTCCGCATCTTCTGCCACCGTTTCCGCCACGATATCCGAGGCGCCGGCGAGCACCTTTTCCGGTGTGTCGTATCCCGCCTCGGCAGCCTCGGGCGTTGCGAACTCCGCCGCGGCATCGAGCACCGTGCCCCGCTTGGGCGTGATCTGCATGATGATCATATTCGCCAGCGGCTCAAGCCCCGCCTCGCGCGCTTTCTGCGCACGCGTCTGGCGCTTCTTGCGATACGGCTTGTACAGGTCTTCCACGCGCTGCAGCTGCATGGCATCGCGAATGTCGCGCTCGAGCTCGGGCGTGAGCTTGCCCTGGGCCGCGATGAGGGCGATGACGTCCTCCTTGCGCTGCTCGAGATTGCGCAGATAGCTCAAGCGATCGTCGAGCGCGCGCAGCGCAACGTCGTCCATACCGCCCGTGACCTCTTTGCGGTACCGCGCAATAAAGGGAATGGTGTTGCCCTCGTCGATTAAGGCGACCGTCGCCTCAACAGCTGTTCGTTTCAGGCCGAGTTCCTCGGCAAGCGTTGCGATGATATCCATGCGCGAGCCTCCTGCGCGTCATTATGTGCACATCTCAATCGAAGCTGAACTAGGATACCCGCCCGCGCGGACAGGGGCAAGCGACCAAGCGCACGGCGCTTGCTCGGGGACTCAGCGTATCCCCTGCCCTTTGGTGATGATGGTTTCGGGAGAAACGTTTCGCTCGATGTATGCCCAGAATGCCTCGCTTCCCTGCATGAGCGCCTCCACGGATACGCGACGGCGACCAGCCCAAACGGTCATTTTGGCAAGCTCCCCCGCGCTACTGTTTGGGTTCACGCGGCGCACCACGCGCGTCACGTTGACAGTCGAGAAACTCCATGCGCGTCCGAAGCACGGCTGAACGGTAATGACACCCTGTCGCACCGTGACCTTAAAGCGGCGCCAAAGCGCGCCAGCGAGCACAAACGGGCCAATCAGGCAGGCAAAAATCACCGCTCCAACCAGGGGTAGCTCGCCTGCAAGCGCAAACCCAACGGGCACGAGGGCAAGCAACGCCGAGCAACTCCATATGAACAGTGAAAAGCCTTTTGGCACGAAGACCGTGATGTCATCGCTCATGGTGCCCCCCCTGATTTGTCATGCGCTAAAGCACGCGGTGCGAGCCAGCGCTTCGGTATGGAAGATGCGCGTGACTGCCGCGCGGTACTCGTCGATCTTGCGCGCCTTCCGCACCGCGCGATGCACCGTGCGCGGATTGGCAAAGGCGTGTTGAGCGTAGAACCACCACTCCTTCATGCGGAAAACCGCGTTGCCGCCAATCTCGGCAACGTACGCTTCGAAGAGCCTGTTGTGGAAGTCCTCCAGCTCCGCACGCGTAGCAGAGGCGCCACCACGCAGCATGCGGCCGAGCGCCGGGTTTGCCAGCATGCCTCTGCCCAGCATGACATGGCGCGTTGCGGGATACGTCTCAACGAGCGCCTTGTAATCGTCGACGCAGAAGATGTCTCCGTTGTACGCGACAGGAAACGGCGCCGTAGTCAGCGTCTCGCCATATGCCTCTTGCCGCGGAACGCCTTGGTAGCGGTCTTTTTGCACACGCGGATGTACGATGAGCTCGGCAAGCGAATGCTTGCGATACACGGCGAGGATCGCTTCATATTCTGCATCATCCTGAATGCCGATTCTCGTTTTCACTGAGACCGGAAGCGGCGATTTGTCGCAGGCCTTCCCCAAAAACACATCGAGCTCATCGAGGCTGCGCAAGAATCCTGAGCCCTTGCCCTTGGCGACCACCGTCCCCGAAGGACACCCCAGGTTGAGATTGACCTCGCGGTAGCCTAGATCGGCCAGCAGGCAGGCGGCCCACACGAACTCATCGGCGTTCTTCGTGAGTAACTGCGGTACCACGTCGAAACCGCGGTTGTTCTCCGGATCAATCTCGCGCCACGCTTTCTTGCCAAACGAGCTGCCCTGCCGCGGCGGCGCAAGAAACGGCGTGTAGTAACGATCGAGCGCACCGAAGCACGTCGCATGAACCTGTCGAAACAGATGTCCTGTGAGCCCCTCCATGGGGGCAAGCGACAAAATCATGCCTCCTCGCCATTCGTCTGGGTATTCTGCGCGTATCGATTCATCCACACCGCTACAACCAATCAAACGCCTTGCACAACCGCTTCATAGGTTATAAGAAACGCACCACACACGTCGAGCACGGATATGCCGCTCAGCTTTCAGGCTGCCTGCATACCACAGATCTGTTCGAGAACACCCCGGACGTATATGTGCGGTAGCGTAGTGACAGCTTAGACGCTCATTTTTGAGCAAGATTTGCGGTAGTGCACGCCTAGAATTCAATATGCAATTTTATATTGAAAATATGCATGTAAAGCCGCAGGATTTGGGCATCGGAGTTGGCCTCCCGGCATCCCGCCTCTCAGTTGGTCGTGCACTACCGCAAATTTTGCACACAAACCGACTGAACCGGTGGCACGGACCGTCTTATGGGGTCCGACGCGCTGCATAAAGACAAACGCACCTGAGAAGACAAACAGTTAAGTTTAGCTTCCGCCCAGAACACTATAGGGCAATTTGCATGCGGAAACGACAGTTCGAGGGACGTGATGGGCCCGAGCCGTGCGCACGCAGATCCGCGAGGCGCACCGCGTACTCGCCGACAACCTCCCCTTATTATTCAAACAGGCCTTTATCCTCCACCCTGAAATCGGCGAGAAATCGCCTCTTGGCTCCAGCATAGAACCAAGAGGCGATATTCGGCTGATGACGCACCGATTGCCTTATTCTTTTGGAAATTGGTGCGTTAACAGGCTATTCCCACTCAGTAATCGAATCGTGCATTTCCATGGCCTCTCGTCTACGTGGTGTAGCGTCGTCTCCCCGTTAACCGAAATCAGTCGCATTTCACGTGCCCGAGTTGAACCCAAAAATGAACTCAGCTAGCGGCTCTTTCTCCTATATCCCCGCAAGACTATGCTCGTCGAGCAGGAAATCGAACACGCTCATCGTGACCACACCCCGCTCGTCGCGCAGCGGCTTCACCACGTCGCGCACGAGAACAACTTTCTTGAAACTGTCGTTTATTTCGAGCAGGGAAGCCTTCTCTTGGGCAGCTTTCTCAGGAGCCCTCATCTCCAACGCCGATTGGATGTAGACACGATCAGAGCCTCTGTTGGCGACGAAGTCAACCTCAAGCTGCTTGCGAGCGTCCTTGCCCTCCTCACGAACGCGCTTCTCGACCACACCGACATCCACCGAGTATCCACGCGCCCTGAGCTCGTTGTAGACCACGTTTTCCATGATGTGGCTCTCTTCGACCTGCCGAAAGCCAAGCCGGGCGTTCCGAAGCCCCACGTCTGCGAAATAGTATTTCAGGGGGCTTCCAATGTAGCCCCTTCCCTTCACGTCGTAGCGCCGCGCCTCCTCAATGACAAACGCATCCTCGAGATAGCTAATATAGCTGGAGATCGTGTTCGAAGAAATCTTGGAATGGAGCACGCTTCGGAATGTGTTCTCGAGCTTACCTGGGTTCGTAAGCGTTCCGATACCGGAGGCGAGCACGTTCACGAGGTCATCAAGCTCATCCCGCTTCCTGATCTCGTGCCTCTCCACGACATCCTTCAGATACGTCTCCTCAAAAAGCCGCTCGAGGTAGCGCACCTTCTGCTCGTCCGTGTGCATCGAGAGCGTGAGCGGCATGCCGCCGTACACCGTGTACTCGGCCCAGCCCTGGTAGCGGTCGCCGTCGAAGTCCTGCATGAACTCGGAGAAGGACAGCGGGCGCACGCGAACCTCGTCCCCACGGCCTCGGAACTCCGTCATGACGTCGTGCGAGAGGAGCTTCGAGTTGCTCCCCGTCACGTACACGTCAACGTTGCGCATGCGCAGAAGCCCGTTAAGCACGCCGTAAAGCCGGGGCGGGACGTCCGGGCTCTTGAGCTCCTCGCGCGAGATGGCATACTGGACCTCGTCGAGAAAGACGTAGTACTGCTCGTGTCTGTTCGCAATCTTCGAGCGCAGGTAGGCGGACAACGCAG
>CALUIM010000019.1 GCA_944320725.1 uncultured Coriobacteriaceae bacterium
TACTCGCGCGAGGTGCTGCTGCACCGCGTCTGGGGCTTCGAGTACTGCGGCGGCACCCGTACGGTCGATGTGCACATCCGTCGTATCCGCTCGAAGGTGGGCCCGCAAATCGCGGCGCACATCACGACGGTGCGCGGCGTGGGTTACCTGTTTAAAGACTAGCGTCTCGTTGCCGGCGCTGAGCGACGACAGGGACGGTGTGCATGCGCCGGCCCCAAGCCCGTGTGCCCATCAACGCAGGCGTATCTCCATGCGCATGTAATCCATTTCTTAAGCCTTGCTGAAACCCTGCCGTATGGCGTTTCTCTCGTGGATACAATGGGGTAAAACCTCGCAGAACGAAAAGAGAGGAAAGGAAGTACTCGCATGAACGATGAGCAGACGCCCCAGCGCCCTGAGGGCATGGGGACGAATTCCGGTGCGGGTTCGCCTACGCCCCGTGTCGAGGTCGAACCCACGCCTACCGAGTCTGAGCAGGGGGCTGCGCAGACAACGCAGATGCCCGATTGGCAGCACGCATCCGGCCAGCACGCCGCGGGTCATGATGCCGCCGGCACGCAGAACATGCCGTTTGTGCCCACCGAGACCGTCACGCGCACCGTGGTGAAAACCAAGACCAAGAAACTCCCGGTGTTCTTGGCGTCGCTCGCGGGCCTTGCCGTGGGCGCGGTGCTCGTCATTGCGCTCGTGATGTCGGGCGCGTTCCGCATTACCGAGAGCAACGTCGAGGCGACGGGTGGCGACACCGTGCAGACGATCGATATCGATGCCGAGGACACCACGCTCGCCGAGGCGGTTGCCGCCAAGACGCTGCCTTCGGTGGTCTCCATCACCACCGAGAGCGCTTCGGGCGGCGGCATCGGTTCGGGCTCCATTCTCGATACCGACGGCAACATTCTTACGAACTACCATGTGATCGAGGGCGCTACTTCGGTCATGGTCACCCTGAGCGATGAATCGAGCCATGAGGCCGAGATTGTGGGCTACGACGAGTCGAGCGATCTCGCGGTGGTGCGCCTCACCGACGTCGCCGACCTCTCGCTGACGCCGATCGAGATCGCCGACTCCGACGATATCACCGTGGGCGAATGGGTCATGGCGATCGGTAGCCCCTTTGGCAACGAGCAGTCGGTCTCGACGGGTATCGTGAGCGCGCTGTATCGCTCCACGGCCATGCAGTCCTCGTCTGGCACCACCATCTACGCCAACATGATCCAGACCGATGCCGCCATCAACCCCGGCAACTCCGGCGGCGCGCTCGTGAACAGCGAGGGCAGGCTCATCGGTGTGAACTCCATCATCGAGTCGTACTCGGGCTCGAGCTCGGGTGTGGGCTTTGCGATCCCGGTGAACTACGCCAAGAACATCGCCGACCAGATCATCGCTGGCGAGACCCCGGCGCATCCTTATCTCGGTGTGAACGTGAGCTCGGTGAACGCCTACACCGCGCGTCAGGAGAACCTCGCGGTAACCGAGGGCGCCTACATCGCGTCGGTGAACGCCGGGACCCCTGCCGAGGAGGCAGGCCTTCAGCAGGGCGACATTGTGGTTGCGGTGAACGGCGAGGAGGTCACCTCGGCAGACGGCCTTATCATCGCGCTGCGTGAGTACGCGGTAGGCGATACGGTCACGCTTTCGGTGGTGCGCGGCACCGACGATACGGAGGTCGAGGTCACGCTGGGTTCGGATGCCGAGCTGCAGAGCGACCAGCAGGATAGCTCAGCCGGCAACAGCTCCGGCATGACCGAGGAAGAGCTGCTTGAGTACTTCAACCGGCTCTTTGGTGGCAACGGCTATGGCGATGGCTATGGTATGGGCGAGAGCTACGGGTATGGTCAGGGCTTCTAGCAGCGCTTTGAGTTGGGTAAGATAGCATCAACGCTCCGCCCTCGGCAGGTTGCGCCGAGGGCGGTTTCGTATATAGCCGGGATCGGGAGGTTGTCATGCCGGGTAAGCGCCAGGACGTCATTAGCTGGGACGAGTTTTTCATGCGGGTCGCCATCGCGGCGAGCTTGCGCAGCAAAGATCCCAACACGCAGGTAGGCGCCTGCATCGCCGACACCAATCACCGCATCCTCTCGGTGGGCTACAACGGCACGCCCTCCGGTCTCAACGACGACGAGTTCCCCTGGGACACTGCGCCCGATCCGCTCTACGACAAGCACAACTATGTGATCCATGCCGAGGCGAACGCGATCTTGAACTATCGTGGCTCGCTCAAAGACATGACGGGCGCTACCGTGTACGTCACGCTCTTCCCGTGCCACGAGTGCGCTAAAACGCTCGTTCAAGCAGGCATCGGCGAGGTGGTGTACCTCGACAACAAATACGCGGGAACCGAGGATAACCTTATCGCCCAGAACATCTTCGACCGCTGCGGTATTGCCTACCGCCAGGTTGAGCTTTCGGAGGAGTAGGAGGCACTGCGTTGTGTCTGCCGACATGTGGTAGGTCATAGGACAGTGCGCGCTGCCTCCTAATCTATTCTTAAAAAAGAATAATCAGAATGCCGCCATGCGGCTGTGTGCGCCAATCTCGTGTTCAAAATGTGGAGACACATCGTTACAATAGAGAGCAGGCATGCTTCTACATCGTGCTAACTAACGAGATTGCCTGATCTCGTTTTGAGAGGGGAAGGGGAGTTGATGTTCTCTCTGCACAAGACGCTGGGCGGCGTGCATCCGCCCCAGTGCAAGGACACGCGTGACTGCCCCGTCACGTCGATCGATCCACCCAAACAGGTGCGCATACCGCTGAACATGCATATCGGCGCGCCCTGCAAGCCTGTGGTGGCAGAAGGCGACCACGTGTACGTGGGCACGCTGATCGGCGACGGCGAGGGGCTGTACGCGCCCATCCATGCATCGGTCTCGGGTACGGTGACCTTTGTGGGAACCGAGACGCTGCCCACGGGCCAGACGGCCCCGGTGGTCGAGATCGCCTCGGATGGCAAGATGGAGCACGACCCCGCCATCGCGGTGCCGAGCTACACCACGAAAGAGGAGTTCATCGACTGCGTGCGCGCATCCGGCATGGTCGGTTTGGGCGGCGCGTCGTTCCCCACGTGGTTCAAGATGCGTGCTCCCAAGGGCAAGGAGTTCGAGTACCTCCTCATCAACGCCATGGAGTGCGAGCCGTTCATCACGAGCGACTTCCGCCAGATGCTCGAGCACACCGAGCGTGTGGTGGAGGGCGTGGCGCGTTGCGCTCGCGCACTCGAGATTCCGGCGGCTTGCATTGGCGTCGAGAACAACAAGCCCGAGGCGCAGGACGCCCTCGAGGCCATGATCAAGGAGAAGGGCTACGAGGACTTCATCGAGGTGCTGCGTGTGCCCACCAAGTATCCCGCCGGCGGCGAGAAGGTCGTCATCGAGGCCGCTACGGGACGTCAGGTTCCCGCCGGTGGCCTGCCGGCCGACGTGGGCTGCCTCGTGATGAACGTCACCACGGTGTCGATGGTGGAGGAGTTCTTCCGCAGCGGCATGCCGCTCGTGAGCAAGGTGCTCACCATCGCCGGTGACTGCGTGGCCAATCCGGGCAACTATGAGGTGCCCATTGGCATCAGCGTGCATGATGCGGTTGAGGCCACGGGTGGCCTTTCCAAGGATCCGCGCAAGATCATCATGGGCGGTCCCATGATGGGTCGCACGATCTCCGATATCGACTGCCCGATCCTGAAGGCCAACAACGCCATCCTCTGCATTGAGGACAAGGCGATTTTGCCCGACGAGACGCCCTGCATCCGTTGCGGCCGTTGCGTGCGTGCGTGCCCCTTGGGACTCATGCCCTTCGCGATCGATGCCGCCGCCCGTGCTCACGACGCCGTTAAGCTCGATGAGTTCGCGGTCATGAACTGCATGGAGTGCGGTTCTTGCGCATTTGCCTGCCCGGCGCACCGCCGCATCACCGCCTCGATTCACGAGGGCAAGGGCATCTACCGCTCCGAGGTCGCGCGCCTCACGCAACCTGTGAAGGGGGCTTAAGCGATGAACCTGATCAACGAGGCGTCCCCTCATTTCCACGGGGACTCGATGACATTCAAGATCATGGGGTGCGTGTGCCTGGCGCTCGTGCCCACGCTTATCGCGGCCACCGTGCTCTACGGTCTGGGCGCGCCGCTGCTCGTGCTCGTGTGCATTGCCACCGCGCTCGTGTGCGAGCACCTGTGCTGCATCATCATGCATCGCGAGAGCACCGCGGGTGATCTCTCCTGCGTGGTTACCGCCATGCTGCTCGCCTTTACCCTGCCCGCGAGCTGCCCGTTTGGCATTGCAGCGCTGGGTACGGCATTCGCCATTATCGTGGTGAAGATGCTCTTCGGCGGCATTGGCACCAACGTCTTCAATCCGGCGGTTGCGGGCCGTATCTTCATCATGGTCGCGCTGCCCTCGGCGCTTTCCAGCTATCCGGATGTTATGGGCAAGCCGCTCGATGCCATCACCGGCGCCACCCCGCTCGCCATGGTTGCCTCCGGCGCCGAGCCCTACAGCTACATGGACATGCTGCTGGGCAACCATGCCGGCGCACTTGGCGAGACCTGCATCATCACGCTGCTCATTGGCTACATCTTCCTGTTGGCGGTCAAGGTCGTCGACGGTTGGGCAACCGTTCCCTTCATTGGCACGGTGGCCATCGTCACGGCGCTTGGCGGCCAGGATCCTGTCTACCAGGTGCTCTCCGGCGGTCTTGCGCTCGGTGCTTTCTTCATGGCGACCGACTACACCACGACGCCCATGACGCCCAAGGGCAAGATCATCTTCGGTATCGGGTGCGGCCTTATCACCGCGCTCGTCCGCCTGTTCGCCTCCGCTCCCGAGGGCGTGGCGTTCTCCATTCTCTTCATGAACATGTTCGTTCCGCTGATCGACCGCTACACGCGGACGCAGCCGGTGGGAGGTGTCAAGAATGCCCTCGTCTAACGAATCCACGTCCAAGCTCAGCTGGATCGCCCGCCATCGCAACGGCTCGCTCTACACGTTCGTGGTTGTGCTGGCCGCCGCGCTGGTGTGCGGCATCGTGATGTCCGGCGCCTATTACTACGGTCAGTGGGGCTCGACCGCGTTCGCGGATGCCGACGCCCGTCTCGACGAGGCGCAGGGCGGCGCCCAGCGCGCACTGCTGTTCCCCGATGCCGGCTCGTTCACCGAGGTCGCCGCTCCCTCCATCGAGGGTCTGAACTCGGTGTACCAGGCCGATACCGGCGGGTATGTGTTCGATGTGACCTCGGCTGGTTACGCGGGCGACGTCGAGCTCATGGTGGGCATTGCAAACGACGGTACCGTGGCCGGCATCCAGGTGGTTGCCGAGAACGAGACCGACGGCATTGGCTCCAACGCCCTGACCGACGATTTCTTCGGCACGTTCACAGGCCTTGAGGCGACCGGCACCCTCACCATCGAGGAGCCGGGCTCCGACGAGACCCAGGTCGACGGCATCTCCGGCGCTACGTTCACCTCGACCGCCGTGGTCGAGAACCTCAACATCGCCTTCGAGGCGTACGCTCAGCTGGGAGGTAACTAAGATGGCACTGCATGAATCCGTGGTGCGTGAGCAGAACGAGCGGCTGAGCGCGCTCGTGCACACGCCCACCTTCTTGGTGGTTGCCGGCTCGCTGACCGGCTTGGCCGCCGCCACGTCGTTTGAGAACGGCGTTGCCATGGGCGCGGTAAGCGCCATCGCCATCGTGGTTATGGCGATCCTCGCGCGTCCGCTGCGCTCCATTACCGGTATCTTCGCGCGCATCCCGGTGCTGCTGCTGGTGAGCGCGACGGTGGTGACGCTCATCTCGTTTGCGGTCCGCGTGATCGATCCCGTAGCGCATCAGGAGCTCGGCATCTATCTGCCGCTCGCTGCGGTGAACGGCCTTGTGGTCGCCTTCATCTACGATGACGGTTTCACGGGCGATCCCGCGCGCGGCTCTGCAGCGGGCACGGCGCTCTTCGGTGCGGTGTGCACGTTCGCCACGCTCGCCTTCGTTGGCTTCATCAACGGCATGTTCTCCACCGGCGAGGTGTTTGGTCTGGTGAACAAGGAGCTCGCCGCCTCACCGATCGCGATCTTCGGGACGCCTGCGGGCTCGCTGCTCGTGCTTGCGCTCGTGGCCGTGTTCGTGAATTCGATCATCGCGGCAGTTCACGCCGATGCCGCCGATGATGCGGTTGCTCAGGGAGGTGAGCGCTAATGGAGTTTCTGAACGCGCTCTTTTCTGCCGCGCTTGATCAGAACATCGTATATGGTCAGCTCGTCGGCATGGTTGCGGTCATCTTGATCGCGCAGCGCCCCCAGGATGCATTTCGGTTCGGCGGCGCGCTGTGGGCTTCCTGCTTCGTTGCGGGCCTGCTTGGCTGGCCGCTCTACACGTGGGTACTGGTGCCGTGGGGCCTTACCTACCTGGCACCCGCGCTCTATCTGCTGGTGAGCAGTGCCGTTATCTTCGCTGTGGGCGCCTATATGGCAACCGGCAAGGATAAGGTGGAGCGCACGCATATCTATCAGATGTGCGCCGTGCTCGCGGTGAACGCCGCGGTGCTCGCGGTCCCGCTCGCGCTCGCTGCATCCACCGAGGTTGCAACCTACGATGTTGCCATCGGCTCAGCGTTCGGCGCCGGCCTGGGCGCCTTCATCGCGGTGGTGCTCTTCGCCACCGTTCGCGATCGCATCGACGATACGCTCGTGCCCGGCGTGTTGCGCGGCCTGCCCATCTCGCTCGTTACCGCCTCGCTCATGGCGCTCGCGTTCACGGGCGTTGCGGGCATCGCCGGCGGCATGTTCGTCTAAGGAGGTTTGAATCATGGGAATGTATCTGATTGCGCCTCCCGTCTTCATGCTGGTGACGGCGCTCATCCCCGCTGCGGTCATTGGGTTCGCGTCGCGCGCCGCTCGTCGCGCCGACTGGCTCGATGCCCAGGCTGCGGCCGAGGCCGATGAGGCTGGCGAGGCAGCCGAGGAGCCGGACGCTGCATAGGCGTAAGGCATCTGATCAACATAAGCTGCGACGAGGCGCGGCGCGCTCTTGGGGTGCGCCGCGCCTTTTGTGACGCCATCGCTCGATGGCACCCTGCGCTTACTTGGCTCCAAGGATGGTACCCTATACGACAGCAATGTCGTTGCGAGGAGGATGCTGTGGCACAGGAGAATCTGTTTGGCGAGATCATAGGTGAGGACCGGGAAACGCCCTTGCAGGTGGCTGTGAACGCTGCGCCAGTTGCCGATGCGTCGGCAAGGGCTGCTGCCGCTGCGCGCGCGGCGGAGCTCCGCCACGAGCTCGATTACCACGCCTATCGCTACTACATCCTCGATGCGCCCGAGATTACGGATGCTGCCTTCGACAAGCTGCTCGTGGAGCTGCAGCAGATTGAGGCGCGCTATCCCGATCTCGTGACGCCCGATTCCTACACGCAGCGCGTGGGCGGCGGCTTTGTGGATACCGAGCAGTTCGCGCCGGTCGCGCACATGGCGCGCATGTACTCGATGGACGATGCCATGAACCTCGAGGAGCTGGACGAGTGGCTTGCCCGCACCGAGGACGCGCTCGGCGCCGGGCAGGTCACCTACACCTGCGAGCTCAAGATCGACGGCCTGGGCGTGGCGCTTACCTATCGCGGCGGCACGTTCGTGCGCGCGGCAACGCGCGGCGACGGCACCACGGGCGAGGATGTGAGCCTGAACGTCCGCACCATCCACGACGTGCCGATGCACCTCTCGGCGGCAGCGCTCGACCACATGGGCGCCGACCGCGACACCGTGATCGAGGTGCGCGGCGAGGTCTACATGCCTAAGGGGAGCTTCGTGCGCCTGAACGAGGAGGCCGACGCCGAGGGACGCGACCCCTTCGCGAACCCGCGCAACGCCGCCGCGGGCAGCCTCCGTCAGAAGGACCCCAAGGTCACGGCGCGTCGCGACCTGGCAACCTTCCTCTACGCCGTGGCGGATACGACGCCTTTGCACGTCGACAGCCAGCACGCGTTCCTCGACTGGCTCCGCCAAGCCGGTTTCTCCGTCAATCCCAACGTGGCACGTTGCGCCACGCCGGCCGAGGTGCACGGGTTTTGCGCCGAAGCGCTCGCGCATCGTGGGGACCTCGACTACGACATCGACGGTGTTGTCGTGAAGGTCGACAGCTTCGCGCAGCAAGACGAGCTCGGCTTCACGGCGCGTGCGCCGCGCTGGGCCATCGCCTTCAAATTTCCGCCGGAGGAGAAGCGCACGGTCCTGCGTGAGATTCGCATCCAGGTGGGCCGCACGGGCGTGCTCACGCCGGTGGCGGAGTTCGATCCGGTGACGGTCTCGGGCTCGACCATCGCGCGCGCGACCCTCCATAACATCGACGAGATCCGCCGCAAGGACGTGCGCGTGGGCGATACCATTGTGGTCCACAAGGCGGGCGACGTCATCCCCGAGGTCGTGGGGCCGGTGCTCGATCGTCGCCCCGAGGGCGCCGTCGAGTACGAGATGCCGAGTGTCTGCCCGGCTTGCGGTGCGCCGGTGGTGCACGAGGAGGGAGAGGTTGCCTACCGCTGCGTCTCCATCGACTGCCCGGCGCAGCTGCGCGAGCGCTTGGCCCATTGGGTGAGCCGTCCCTGTATGGACATCGACGGCGTGGGCACCGAGCTCATCGACAAGATGGTCGAGGGGGGTCTGGTTCACGACGTGGCCGATTTCTACGGACTCACCGTCGACGCGGTGGCTGCGCTCGACACGGGACGCACGTATCAGACGGACAACAAGCGCCGAGGCATACAGACGGGCGACCCCATTCCCGTGGGCGCCACCATCGCCCAGAAGGTGGTGGACGAGATCACGCGCTCCAAAGAGCAGCCGCTCTCGCGCGTGCTCTTCGCGCTGGGTATCCGCCATGTGGGCAAGAGCGTGGCCGAGCTCATCGCGCAGCGGTTCCTCAATCTGCCTGCGCTCATCGATGCGAGTGAGGAGGACATCGCCGGTATCGAGGGCATCGGTCCCAAGATCGCGGCAAGCGTGAAGGAGTTCTTTGCGGTTCCTGAGAATCTCGCGGTGCTCGAGCGCCTGCGCCAGGCGGGCGTGACGTTGGAGGAGAGCCTCGGTGGCGCGGGGGCGGATGCAGCCTTTGCCGAGGAGGCGGGGGTTGCGGCCGGGCTCACCGAGGCGCAGCCGCTTACCGGCCTTACCTTTGTGCTCACCGGAAGCCTTACACGCTTTACGCGCACCGAAGCAGGAAGCGTACTCAAGGCGCTTGGCGCCAAGGTCACCGGTTCGGTCTCCAAGAAGACGAGCTACGTGGTAGCGGGCGAGAAGGCAGGCTCCAAGCTCGCCAAGGCGGAGAGCCTGGGCGTGCCGGTCCTCACCGAGGACGACCTCGCTCAGATCATGGCGACTGGCGTAGTGCCCGAGCGATAAGCGCGTCTTACCGATTCCTTACTAAATCCGTCATCTCCCTTTACCAAACATGCGTCGTCGACCCGGTACGCTCGACGTTCCAGCAGTTTTGACCAATCTGCCCGCGCGACACCGAAACGCGCGTGCGCGCTGCGCATCCTATGGGCAGAAGGGGAGACCATGGGCTTGCGGAACGACATTGCCGCACGCGTGCGGGCGGCGCAAAGGGATACGCATCGGGCTGATGACCTGGTGCGCGATTACCTGCCGTTCATTAAAGCCGAGACGGCGAAGTTCATGGGACGGTCCCCCATTGAGGGGTCTGATGACGAGCTGGGAATCGCTATGTTCGCGTTTCATGAGGCGATAATGGCATACGACGCACGGCGTGGCGCCTTCCTGCCGCTCGCTGCACGCTTCATCAAGAATCGCCTCATCGACTACCGCCGCCGCGAGGCGCGTCATCTCACGGTTGTATCGCTCGACGCCGCGACCGAAGACGCCGACGGCGATGAGCGCCGTCCCCTTGCGGAGCAGCTTGCCGGCGAGCACCCCGATATGGACGAGGGCATGGTGCGGGAGGCGACGCGCAAGGAGATCGCAGAGCTCGCAGCTCTGCTCGAGACCTTCGGCGTCTCGTTTGGCGACGTAGCCGATAACTGCCCCAAGCAGGATCGCACACTTGAAGTGTGCCGCCAAGCCATCCGCTACGCGCGTGAGCATGTCGAGCTCATCGAGCAGCTCGAGAAAACGGGCAGGCTGCCGCTCGCCGCGCTCGCCAAGGGCGCGGGGGTCGAACGCAAAACGCTCGAGCGCCATCGTCGCTACCTCGTGGCGATGCTGCTTATCTATACCAACGGGTTCGATATCATCCGCGGCCACCTCTATAAGGTGGTCGGTGTCCCGCGCAAGCTGGCGGGGGGCGATGCGGCATGAGATACCTGGTGCTCGAGTGCATGCTGAGCCATGCCGTCGTGCTCGACGAAGCGGGGCGCGTGATGCGCGTGCCCAACTTGGGGTACACCGTGGGCGAGATGCACGAGGACATCTACCTCGCCGACACGCCCGTAGACGATGCCTCCGATGCCGTCCGGCGCCGCGGCTCGTCACGCAAGGCGTGCTGGCTGGCTGCCGCCGCGTGCCTCTGCGTTGCGATCATCGGCGGCGCGTGGTTCTGGCAGACGCCGCGCGGCACCGTGCATCTTGAGATTAATCCGTCCGTTGCCATCGAGGTCAATCGGTTCGATCGCGTGGTGGGCCTTACCGGTGAGAACGCCGACGGCGATGCCCTGATTGAGGACTATTGGTCGTACGGTAAGGACGCCGAGACGGTGGTCTTCGAGCTGACCGACCGCGCTGAGGATGCGGGTGACCTCGCAGCGGGCGGCGCGGTGGCGCTCGATGTCGCCTCAGATGACGAGCCGTGGCGCGCCGAGATAGAAGAGCGCTTGATCGAGGATCTCTCTGAGCATGTCGGCGAGGGCATTATGGTTGCACGGAAGGCGGATATCGAGGCGGTGCAGGCGGCGGCAGATGAGCTGCCCGACGCCGTGATCGTCGCGGTACCCGAGCCCGGTCCAACCCCCGAGCCCGAGCCGGCGGCACCCGCCGTGCCCGCTCCAAGTCCCGCGCCGGCGCCCAGCGATGATAGCGGGTACGGAGACTCGGGCTACAGCGACTACGACGACTAGCGGAGCGCTGCGTTCATCGTTGCGACCTGCCGCAGCGTGCTCGATGACGTTGCTTGAAAACAATCGAAAAAAAGTTCCGCACGACCCCGGTTTGCCCGTGCTCCCTCCGCAACCTATCACTGTCAGATGGAACAACCGGAACCATCCGGTGACTGAAGGAGGAACCATGAAGGCCACCATGAGGACTATCTCACGCATTGCAGGTATGGGCGCGTGCGTCGCCCTGATCGCCGGGCTCAGCGGCTGTGGGGGAGGGGTTTCCGCGTCACCCGCTGGAGGCAGCGGCGATGCAACACCCATCGGCAGCGTGCTTCTGAGCGTGAATCCCGAGATCGAGATTGCCTACGACGCGCAGGGCGACGTGGTGTCGGTTGCCGGTGCCAACGAAGACGGCGCGCTCGTGCTTGCCGACTACGACGACGCGGTGGGCCGTCCGGCAACCACAGTTGCCGGCGAGCTTGTTGGCGAGATCGATGACGACGGATATTTCGAAAACGGCATCGGCGGTCGCGAGCGCAATATCGTGCTCAAGATCGCAGACGGCTCCGATGTGCCCTCTGCTCACTTTATGGATGATATGGCGACGAGTGTGCAGCACGCGGCGAGCGATCGCGGGTTGGGGTCGAGCGCTTACGCGCTTGGGGAGGATGATCTCGATGACGCGGGGCTCATTGGCATCGATGCCGCCAAGCAGCTGGTACTGGGGCAGCTGGGAATCGATCCGTCGGGCGTGACGTTCCACGAGCACGACTACGAGCTGGATGATGGCGTGTACGAACTCGAGTTTATGGCGAACGGCATCGAGTATGACTTCGAGGTCGATGCCCGCACCGGCAAGGTGCTCGAGGCGGATTACGAGCACAACGACGATTGGGATGATCGCGACTCGTGGGACGATGGCAACTCCGGCTACGATAACGGTGCAACCGATTACGGTGCAACCAACTACGATGACGCCGAGGACGACGGCGTGAGCGACTATGGCGACGACGATGTGCCCGCTGCGGCGCCCGCACCGGCCGTCGCTGCAGCGTCTACTGCCGCGCCCGCCCCAGCTCCCTCGAGCAGCCATGACAGCGGCTACGACGATGGCAATTCCGGGTATGACGACGGCAACTCCGGCTACGATGACGGCGATGACGGCAACTCCGACTACGACGACTAAGCTTATCGCGGTTCCAGCTTCCATGCGGGCGGCCCCCTCGGGGGCCGCCCGTTGTGCGCTCGCTAACAGTTCGTTATATCGACCCTGTTCTGTTGACAGCGCGTTCGCAGCGCGCTATTACTTGCTATATCAATAGTTGATGTGTCAAGTATTGAGAGGAGCTATGCAAGATAAGCGCTACGATCTGAGCGGCTATCGTATGCTGTTGTTTCGTGCAAGCCATGCCCAGAAGCAGCTGATGCATCCATTTATGGCCAAGATCGGACTGGGCACCGGGCAGCCCAAGCTGCTGAGCTACCTTGCCAAGAACGGCCCATGCACGGCGCGCGAGTTCGCCGATTACTATGAGCTTGATCCGGCAGGTGTTTCCCGCATGCTCGATGCGCTCGAGCGCAAGGGGTTCGTTGTCGTTTCCCCCCATGCCGACGACCGCCGCCGCAAAGTGGTATCGCTTACGCAGGAGGGTGAGCGCGTGTCGCGCGCATGGAACGCTGCCTGCAACGAGGAGGCGATTGCCATGCTCGAGGGCTTCTCACCCGAAGAGCGCGATGCCTTCGCCGACTATTTGCAGCGCGCACACGCAAATCTGCGTGCCTACGGGCGGAAGCTCGCGCAGAGTGCGGCGGAAGGGCGTGTTGCGGGCTCGATGGCAGGGGAGGGAGCGGATGGGCGGAGCTCGAAGACCCCTTCCGTTTACAACTCAGAGGCCGGTGCAGGCGAGGTGACGCCCCATGCATGAGCTTCGCCGCATTGTCTCCTACCTCGGGCAGTACCGGCGCGATGCCGTGCTCGGCATGCTGCTGGTGGTGATCGAGAGCGCCTTTGAGATGGTGATCCCCATCCTCATGGCCGATATCATCGACATCGGCGTAGCGAACCGCGACCTCGACTATATCGCGGGCCAGGGCCTGCTCATGGGTGCCTGCGCCCTCGCCGCGCTTATCACGGGCCTGCTGTACGCGCGGTTCGCGGCACGCGCCGCCTACGGGCTGGGAGCGCATCTACGCGCCGCGGAATACAAGAAGGTCCAGGAGTTCTCGTTCGCCAACCTCGACCATTTCGAGACCTCATCGCTCGTAACGCGCATGACCACCGATGTCACCGTGATCCAAAACGCGCTGAACGCCGGGTTTCGTCCCATGGTGCGTGGGCCGGTGATGCTCATCATCGGGTTTGCGCTCGCGTTCTATCTCAACACCGAGCTCGCGCTGGTCTTTTGCGGCGTGGTCCCGGTGATGGCCATCGCGGTCTTTCTGATCGTGCGCCGTGTAGGCCCGCTCTACGGGGTGCTGCAATCGACCGTCGACAAGCTCAACGATGTGGTGCAGGAGATGCTCACGGCGGTGCGCGCGGTGAAGGCGTACGTGCGCGGCGACTACGAGTGCGAGGAGTTCCGCCGCGTAAACGAGAACTTGGCCGCCACGAGCGAGCGGACGTTCCGGCTGGCCGTGCTCAACATGCCGGTGCTCTATGCATCGATGTACACCGCCACGACGCTCATCATGTGGTTTGGCGGCCAGATGATTCTAGGCGGAGCGCTCCAGGTGGGCGAGCTCACGGGCTTCTTGTCGTACGTGATGCAGATTCTAAACTCGCTCATCATGATATCCAACGTGTTTTTGCTGCTCACGCGCTCGCTTGCCAGCGTGCATCGCATTTCTGAGGTGCTGGACGAGCCCGTCGACCTCACCTCGCCCAACAATGCGCTCATGCAGGTGGCAGATGGTTCCATCATCTTCGAGGACGTCTCGTTCAAGTATCGCGCCGATGCCAAAAAACATGTGCTTGAGCACATCTCGCTTGATATTCCTGCAGGTTCTACGGTGGGAATTCTGGGCGGCACCGGTTCGGGCAAGACCACGCTCGTGCAGCTCATACCGCGACTCTACGATGCCAGTGAGGGCTGGGTCTGCGTGGGCGGCGCCGATGTACGCGACTACGATCTAGCCGTGCTGCGCGATGCCGTGGCAATCGTGCTGCAGAAAAACGTGCTCTTCTCAGGGACGGTGCGCGAGAATCTGCGCTGGGGCAACGCCAAGGCGACCGACGAGGAGCTGCTTGCGGCGTGCCGGCAGGCGCGCGTGGATGAGTTTCTCGACCGGCTGCCCGGCGGGCTCGATTACGACCTGGGCCAAGGCGGCGTGAACGTCTCGGGCGGCCAGAAGCAGCGTCTGTGCATCGCGCGAGCCCTGCTCAAGCACCCCAAGGTCATCATCTTCGACGACTCGACCAGCGCGGTCGATATGACCACCGACGCCCAGATTCGCGCGGCGCTCGCCGAGCTTACCGATGTGACGAAGATCATCATCGCGCAGCGCGTAAACTCGGTAGAGAACGCCGACATGATCGTGGTGCTCGACGATGGCCGCGTAAGCGCCACGGGCACGCACGAAGAGCTGCTGGCTACAAGCGAGATCTATCGCGAGATCTACACCTCGCAGCAATATGGCGTTGACAAGGGAGGTGAGCGCTGATGCCGGCACCGGGAAACAAGCCAAAGAACCTGCTGCATACCGTGCGGGAGCTCATGGCGTATCTGGGGCAGCACAAGCTGCTCTTTGCTGCCGTGGCGGTGCTCGTTGCCATCTCGGCCGTTGCCAATCTGCTGGGTACATACATGATTCGCCCCGTGGTCGACGCGCTTGCGGCAGGTGATTACGCAGCCTTTGTCGAGAATATCGTGCTCACGGCAGGCATCTACCTTACGGGTGTTGTTGCTGCGCTCGGATACACCCAGACCATGGTGCATGCCGGGCAGAAAGTGCTCGTTGACATCCGCCGCGACCTGTTTGAACACATCCAGACGCTGCCGCTGCGCTATTTCGACACGCGGAGCCGCGGCGACGTCATGAGCTACTTCACCAACGATGTCGACACCGTTGCCGAGGCGATGAACAACAGCTTCGCCATGGTCATCCAGAGCTTCATCCAGATCGTGGGCACGCTCACCATGATCTTCATCTTGAACTGGAAGCTCTCGCTCATCGTGGTTGTGGGCTACGTGGTCATGTTTGCCTATATTGGGTTCTCCACGCGCCGCAGCCGCCGGTACTTCCAACGACAGCAAGCGGTGCTCGGCGAGCTCGACGGTTATGTCGAGGAGATGGTCACCGGCCAGAAGGTTGTGAAGGTTTTCAACCACGAGGCCGCCAACGTGGCATCGTTTGGCGAGAAGAACGAGCGGCTGCGCCTTGCGGGCACGGGCGCGCAGGCCTATGCCGCCTCGATGATCCCTGCCGTTGTTTCCATCAGCTATGTGAACTACGCCATCGTGGCGGCGGTTGGCGGCTGGATGGCCATTACCGGTGCAACCGATGTGGGCGCGCTTGCAAGCTACCTCGTATTTGTGCGCCAAACCGCGATGCCCATCAACCAGTTCACGCAGCAGTCGAACTTCCTGCTCTCGGCGCTCGCGGGTGCCGAGCGCGTGTTTGCCGCCATGCATGAGGAGCCCGAGGTCGATGAGGGGCGCGTGCGTCTTGAGCAAACGGGCAAGGGCTCGTGGGTGTGGCGCATTCCTACGGGCTGGGGTATCGGGTCATGGGGCGCGCTCGTGCCTGTCGCCGAGACCGCTGTAGTAGACGCTGGCTCGGCCGAGCCTGCCGCCCGCGAGGCGGGAGCGCAGGTGGGAGCCACGGCGACGGGCGTCGACGGGACGCTTCTCGCGGTGGGATCGCTCCCGCTGCGCGGCGATGTGCGCTTCCACGACGTGAACTTTGGGTACGAGGCGGGGCACGAGGTGCTGCACGGCATCAACCTCTATGCCGAGCTCGGACAGACCATCGCGTTTGTGGGCTCAACCGGCGCCGGTAAGACCACGATCACGAACCTCATCAATCGCTTCTACGATGTGCAGGACGGCGAGATCACCTTCGATGGCATCAACGTCAAGAACATCGAGAAGGACTCGCTACGTCGCAGCTTAGGCATCGTGCTGCAGGATACGCATCTCTTCACGGGCACCATCGCGGAGAACATCCGCTTCGGCAAGCTCGATGCTACCGACGAGGAGGTGCGCGCGGCGGCGCGCATTGCCAACGCCGACAGCTTCATTCAACGTTTGCCGCGCGGGTACGACACCATGGTGACCTCGGATGGCGCGAACCTCTCCCAAGGTCAGCGCCAGCTGCTTGCCATCGCCCGCGCTGCCATCGCCGACCCGCCGGTGCTCATCTTGGACGAGGCGACCTCTTCGATAGATACGCGCACCGAGATGCTCATCAGCCGCGGCATGAAGCAACTCATGGAAGGCCGCACGACCTTCATGATTGCGCACCGGCTCTCCACCGTGCGCGATGCCGACGCGATCATGGTGCTCGACCACGGGCGCATCATCGAGCGTGGCACGCACGATGAACTCTACGCGCAGCATGGCGAGTATTGGCAGCTGTGCCAGGGCTTGAAGGAGCTTGACTAGCTCAGGTTAGATGCCAAGATGGACGTGTGCCATGTACGCCGGGCGCGCAGGGAGCATCCTGTGTGCCCGGCGTTGCGGTATGATGCTCAAATAAGAATAATTCGAAGGGGCGCGCTTCGTGTGCGCAGCGCGCCTGGTGAGACGGTGAGGAGCGGCGATGGCGGAGGAGCTTCACGACGGCTTTGGTCGCGGCATCAGCTATCTGCGTATCGCGGTAACGGATAAGTGCAATTTCCGCTGCGTGTACTGCATGCCGCCCGAGGGTGTGCCGCCGCGCGCGCACGACGAGCTGCTTACCGCCGAGGAGATTGCTCGGTTTGTGCGTATCGTTGCGGCCGAGGGCGTTCGTCGCGTGCGTCTCACTGGCGGTGAGCCGCTTGTCTCGCATCGCATCGTGCCGCTTATCCGCGAGATTCGTGCCATCCCCGAGATCGAGGACATTTCGCTGACCACCAACGGCGCGCTTTTGCCGCGCCTCGCGCCTGCGCTCAAAGACGCGGGCCTCGATCGCGTGAACATCTCGCTCGATACGCTCGATCCGGTGCAGTTCCACGAGATCACGCGCCTGGGTCGCCTTGAGCAGACGCTTGCGGGCATCGATGCGGCGCTCGCGTACGGCTTCGACCCCGTGAAGGTTAACTGCGTGGTGGTGCGTCGGCTCGCGCAGGATGCGTTTGGCCTCGCCAAGCTTTCGCTCGACCGTCCGGTGCACGTGCGCTTCATCGAGTACATGCCCATTGGTGACGAGGAAACCGGGACCACGCGTGCACTCGATGTTTCCGAGCTCGCCGATGCCGCGGTGGGGGAGCCTGCGGTGACGAATCCGCACTGCCCGGGTGGCGTGGATGCCAGCGCCTGGGATGCGAGCGATACCGTGCCCTCCGAGGAGCTTCGCGCGCGCATCTCGCGCGCCGGCGAGGATGCCGGTATCGGCGCGCTCGAGCCGCTTGCTGCGAACGACGGCCCCTCTGGTGCCGGTCCTGCAGCGTATTGGCGGTTTCCAGATGCTGCCGGCACCGTGGGGTTCATCTCGGCGATGTCGAACCATTTCTGCAGCGCCTGCAACCGCATGCGCCTTACGGCAGACGGTGCGATTCGCCCGTGTTTGTTCTCGGATGCGGAATACCGGGTGCGCGAGACCCTGCGTGCAGGCAGCGATGCCGCCGTTGCGGCCATCTGGCGCGATGCCGTGGCGCATAAGCCGCAGGAGCACCAGATGATCGAGGGTACCGAGCGCTTCATGTCGCAGATTGGAGGATGAGGCGGATGACGATGGAATCGCGCCGCGATGAGACAGGGCGGGTCGCTGGGGCGGGTACCCAGCGCGATGCCTATCGTGATGAGCTGACGCATGTCGACGAGCGCGGCGATGTACGCATGGTCGATGTATCGGAGAAAGCGGTGACCAAGCGCCTCGCGATTGCCGAGGGATCGATCCTCATGCACCCCGAGACACAGGCGATGGTGCTCGAAGACCGTGCGAAGAAAGGTGACGTGCTTGCCTGCGCTCGCGTTGCCGGCATCATGGCTGCCAAGCGTGCGAGCGAGTTCATCCCCATGTGCCATCCGCTCATGATCACCAAGGCCAAGGTAGATATCGAGCCCATCGCATCCCCGGAGCACATGAAGGCCGCGGCGGGTGCGGAGCCTGTGGCTCCCGAAGGCTGGGCCGCGGCGCGCGCCGATGGCCGCGTGGGCTTTCGCGTGCGCGCCACCTGCGGCGTCACGGGCGTGACCGGCATCGAGATGGAGGCGCTGACCGCAGCGAGTGTGGCGTGTCTCACCATCTACGACATGTGCAAAGCCGTGGATCGCGGCATGGAGATCGGCGATGTGCGCTTGCTGCGCAAGGAGGGCGGCCGCAGCGGCCTGTGGGAGCGCCATGAGATGGCAGCACCGGATGGCTCCGAGGATCACCCCGACAAGACGGCATCGCCCGCTGCGCCTGCCGGAGCGCCCGCCATCGCCTTCATCGGGTATCAGAATTCGGGCAAAACCACGCTGGTGGAAAAGGTCATTGCCGAGCTCTGCCGTCGTGGGCTGCGCGTGGGCACCGTGAAGCACCACGGCCATGCCGGGTTTGACATCGATGTGCCTGGTAAGGATTCCTGGCGCCATGCTCAGGCGGGAAGCCGTCACGTGGGGCTCGTGTGCGCCGATCGCTATGCCGAGTACGCCTCAACCGAACAGGAGCTGCCGCTCGAGGCGCTGCTGGCGCGGTTCACCGATGTCGACGTGGTGCTGGTCGAGGGCTATAAGGCGGCTGGACTGCCCAATGTGGTCGTGGCGCGCTCGGGCGTGGACCGCATGCGCGGTGCAAGCTCACTCGATCTCATCAACGAGGGCACCGAGGCGATCGCCTGCAACGATGCGCTGGTGGGTCGTATCCACCTGCGCGTCCCCGTGGTCGACATCAACGATGCCGGCGCGGTTGCCGATGTTGTTGAGACGTGGCTCGCGGACGCAGGTAAAACGGGTACCATAGGGTAACACCTTGAGGGAGCTGTAGCCCGGCTGCCAAGGTGATATGTTGGCGGGGTCACCGCCCCGGCTGCCGCGTTTGCGCGCGGCGTAGATAAAGGAGGCTCGCATGAACGAGCTCGAGCAGTATGGAAGCCCGATCTATCAGGAGGGTCCGGCGCCCAAGCTCATCTCACGCAGGCTGTATAACGTGGTGCTCACCGGGTTGGTGGTGCTCTCGTTTGTCGTCATGGCGGCGTGCTCGTATTTCACGAACACCATCACGTTTGCCTACTTCGTGATTCAGAATCCGCTGGCGTACATGCTTGCCACTATCGGCGGCAGCATCGTCGGGCTCATTTGCATGAGTATTGGCCGTTCCAAGGAGAACCTGGCGCTTGCGCTCGTGGGGTATGCCGTGTTTAGCCTGACGTTCGGCTTTACCACCTCGTTTGCGCTGTCGTACTACTCGCTCGCAAGCATTTCGATGGCGTTTTCTGCCACCGCGGGCATCATGGTGGTCTTCGGTGCGGCGGGCATCATGTTCCCGCAATTCTTCGCACGCATCCAGGGCATCATCTGCTTTGGCCTGCTTGCCATGATCGTGGTCGAGCTCGTCCTCATATTCCTCGGCGTCCAGCAGACCTTCACCGACATCGTGGTCGTGCTGCTGTTCTGCGGCTTTATTGGCTACGACGTGTACCGCGCCCAGGCCGATACGCCCACGCTGGTGAACGCCCTGTGGTATGCCATCGAGCTGTACCTCGACATCGTGAACGTGCTGCTGCGCCTGCTGCGCATCTTCGGCAACAGGGATTAGCGTCAGCTGCCGAGAAGCCCGCTCGTATATCTACGTCATGTGACACCCGTCCCGCTTGATGCGAGGCGGGTGCGTTTGTCTGCGCCGCGCGACCGCTCGCAGCGTTTGCCGATTTCTCCATGAGCTGCGGCATGGGCGCGGGTACACACACTCTAAACGTGCCCCAGTTGTGCAAAGGAGGCCGCCCATGACGTCGATGCAGGTTGCGATCGGTATGATTCCCGAGCCCGTGCGCGACTGCGCGGCCGCGCCCACGGCGCTCACCGATCAGACCATCTCGGAGCGTGTGGAGAAGGTCCTCGCCCGTATGGGTGAGCTTAAGCTCGACCAGCTGGTCATCTACTGCGATGTAGAGCATGCGGGCAACTTCACCTACCTTGCAGGGTTCTTCACGCGGTTCGAAGAAGGTCTCTTAGTGGTGGATGCCAGCGGGTCCATGTGCTTTGTGCTGGGGAACGAGAATTTCAACAAGGCGGGCAAGGCGCGCCTCGATGCGCGTGCGGTGCTTGCCCCGGTGTTCTCGCTGCCGAATCAGCCCGATACCGTACGCAAGCCGCTTGCCGAGCTGCTACGCGAGGCGGGTATCGAGCAGGGTGCACGCGTGGGGCTTGCCGGTTGGAAGCTTTTTGCAGCAGCCGGGGAGGCGCCCGATGGCGCCGGCGAGCGCTTCGATGTGCCGGCCTTTATCGTCGAGGCGCTGCGCACGGCAGCGGGCGAGGGCGGTACGGTGGTCAACGCCACGAACGTCTTCATTGGGCCCGGCGGCGTGCGCACCACCAACAACGCCAATGAGATTGCGCACTATGAGTTTGGTGCGGCGCTTGCCTCGGACGGTATGCTCGACGCGCTCGACGCCGTCATGCCCGGCGTGTCCGAGATGGATCTGGGCGATAAGCTTGCGCGGCGCGGCAGGCACACCAACGTGGTGACCATCGCGGCAAGCGGTCCCAGGTTCGTGGGTGCCAACATGTTTCCCAGCGAGAACACCGTGAAGTGGGGCGACCCAGTATCGCTTACGGTGGGCTATGCCGGCGGCCTGTCGAGCCGGGCCGCATACGCGGTGAGCACGGCAGATGAGCTGCCGGCGGGACAGCGCGACTGGTTTGAGCGCGTGGTGGCTCCGTATTACACCGCCTACGCACGCTGGCTCGAGACCGTACATGTGGGAATGACGGGCGGCGAGCTGTTTGCGCTGGTCGATCGCCTGTTGCCGCGTGCCGAGTTTGGATGGTCGCTGTGCCCGGGGCATCTTGTGGCCGATGAGGAATGGCTCTGCTCGCCGGTGTATGAGGGCTCGCGCGAGCGCATTGCGAGCGGCATGCTCTTCCAGATTGACATCATCCCAGCTGTTCCCGGCTATGCTGGCGCGAGTGCCGAGAGCACGGTCGCTGTGGCTGATGCCGCCCTGCAGCGCGAGATCGAGATGTGGTATCCCACGCTCTGGAGCCGCATCCAGGCGCGGCGTGCCTACATCGAGGGGACGCTCGGTATCCGGCTCTCGGGTGAGGTACTGCCCATGTGCTCCACGGTGGGCTATCTGAGGCCCTATCTGCTCAACCATCGCAAGGCATGCTACGTAGTGCGTACGTAGACGTATGAGGGTTGTGCGCCAAGGCGCAGTGTGTCACAGACGTTGCTAATGGGTGACGGCCCGTCGTGCCTCGCTGGCATGGCGGGCAGCTTTCGTATAATGGTGCGTATTGAACTAAGAACGAAATTCGGAAGGAGCGCCCATGGCACTCACCGAGAACGATGTGCGCGGTATTGCCGACTATGCGCGCATTGCGCTCACGGACGATGAGCTCACCGAGATGACGGCGTACATGAACGATGCCGTGGCGATGCTCGAGCCCGTGCTTGCCTATAACCTGCCCGATATCACGCCTACGTTTCATCCCATCGGGGATCTGTCGAATGTGATGCGCGAGGACGCGCAGGCACCGGCGCGCGATCTTTCGCGTGAGGCGGCGCTGGGCAATGCGGGCGCCACGCGCGATAGCAGCTTCCGTGTGCCCTCGATTTTGGGGGAGGATGAGTAGCATGGCGACGAACTTCGATTCCCTTACCGCTGCGCAGCTTGCAGCGGGCGTTGCCTCGGGTGCGTGGTCGGCGGTCGAGGTGGCTCGTGCCGCACTCGACGCCATCCAGGCGCGCGAGACCGAGGTGCAGGCATTTCTGCAGATAACGCCCGAGCTGGCGATCGCCGCCGCAGAGCGCGTGGATGCGGCGCGCGCCGCGGGCGAGCCGCTGCCGCCGCTTGCGGGCGTGCCGGTGGCCATCAAAGACAACATGAACCTCACGGGCACGCGCACGACCTGCGCGTCGCGTATGCTCGAAAACTATGAGTCGCCCTATACCGCCACGTGCGTGCAGCGCATGCTCGATGCGGGCTGCGTGCCGGTGGGCAAGGCCAATATGGACGAGTTCGCGTTTGGCAGCTCAACCGATAGCTCGGCGTTCCACCCTACGAATAACCCGTGGGATACGAGCCGCGTACCGGGCGGTTCTTCGGGTGGTTCGGCGGCAGCGGTTGCCGCGGGCATGGTGCCGCTCTCTCTGGGATCCGATACGGGCGGCTCCATTCGCCAGCCGGCAGCCCTGTGCGGTGTCGTGGGCATGAAGCCCACGTACGGCGCGGTGTCGCGCTACGGTGTGGTGGCGTTCGGCAGCTCGCTCGACCAGGTGGGGCCGTTTGGCCGCACGGTCGAGGACGTGGCACTCGCGATGGATGCGCTCGTAGCCGGCGGTCGCGACGCGTACGATTCCACCTCGCAGGAGGTGGCGCCGTCGTTTACCCAGGCAGCGCGCGCATCGGCCGAGGGACTTGCGGGCACGCGCATCGGCCTCGTGCCTGCCTTCATGGATGCCGAGGGCCTCACGCCCGAGGTGCGTGCAGGCGTTATGCACGCCGCCGCCGCGCTCGAGGCGGCCGGCGCCGAGCTCGTTGAGGTCGACCTCCCGCATGTCGATGCGGCAATTGCCGCCTACTATGTGATCGGTCCCGCCGAAGCGTTCTCCAACCTCGCGCGTTTCGACGGTATCCGTTACGGCTACCAGGAGCCCGGCTGCACAACGCTTGCCGCACAGAGCGCGCTCTCGCGTGCCCACGGGTTCGGCGCGGAGGCCAAGCGCCGTCAGATGCTTGGCGCTTACCTGCTCTCGAGCGGCGTGTACGATACGTACTACTACGCCGCACAGAAGGCCCGCACCCTCATCACGGACGACTACAACGCGGCATTTGCGCAGGTCGATGCCATTCTCATGCCAGCGACGCCGCACGCGGCGTTCCAGCACGGCGAGATTTCCGATCCCACGCAGATGTACCTCTCCGACATGTACACCATCTCGCTTAACATTGCAGGTAACGGCGGTATCTCGGTGCCGGTGGGGCTGGGCGAGGATTCCGGCCTGCCCATGGCGGCGCAGCTGGTTGCCCCGGCGTTTGCCGATGAGCGACTCATCACCTTCGCCGCCGCTATCGAGCGCGCCTGCGCCAGCGCATCCAACGCTTCGGTGCTCGGCGTGGCACCGGCGTTTGCCGGGAAAGGAGGTGAGCTCGCATGAGGGAGCTCAGCGAAGTTCTTGAGGACTGGGAGGCCGTGATTGGCCTCGAGATCCATACCGAGCTCACAACGCTCGAGACCAAGATGTTCTGCAACTGCAAGCTCACGCACGACGACGAGCCCAATACGCACGTGTGCCCGGTGTGCCTGGGTCTCCCGGGCGCGCTGCCCGTGCCCAATCGCCGCGCGATTGAGTACATCGTGAAAGCGGGCCTCGCTACCAACTGCGAGATCCAGAAGCACTCGATGTTCTACCGCAAGCACTACTTCTATCCCGATATGGCGAAGAACTTCCAGACCACGCAGGGGCCGGTGGCGTTCGCGATGCACGGGCACCTCGATCTGGAGGTCACGGGCCGTGGCGCTCAAGAGCGCCCTGCGTGCGCGTTTGGCGAGGCGGAGGCCGAGAGCCTCGCGTCGGCGTCTGCCGCGGCAGTGGGCCTCTCCGCCGATCTCTCCCGCATGGCGGGCGAGAAGGGGAGCGGCGAAGCTGCCGAAGGGGCGCTCGCGGGTCTTTCCTCGTACGACACCGCTTCGCTTGCTGTGGCTGAGCGCCATGAGGATGGCTCGTACACGGTACCCATCCGCATCCTGCGCATCCACATGGAGGAGGACGCCGCCAAGATGGTGCACGTAGGCGGCGAGGAAGGGCGCATCGGCGGTGCGGCGGAGAGCCTCATCGACTACAACCGCTGCGGCACCCCGCTTATCGAGCTCGTGACCGAGCCCGATCTCCGCACGCCCGAGGAGGCGCGCCTCTTCATGGAGAAGCTGCGCCGCATCTTCGTGACGCTGGGCATCTCCGACTGCTCGATGGAAAAGGGCTCCATGCGTTGCGACGGCAACGTGAGCCTGCGTCGCCGCGGCTCCACCGAGCTGGGTACCAAAACCGAGCTCAAGAACCTCAACTCCTTCAAGGCGCTGCACGACGGCCTTGCCTTTGAGATCTGCCGCCAGGCCGAGGTGCTCGAGGAGGGCGGCGAGATCTACCAGGAGACCCGCCATTGGGAGCCCAGCCGCAAACGCACCGTCGTGATGCGCACCAAGGAGACGGCAGACGACTACCGCTTCTTCCCCGATCCCGATCTGGCGCCGTTCGACCTTACCGACGAGTTCATCGAGCACTGTGCCTCCGAGATTCCCGAGCTGCCCGATGCCAAGCGCGACCGCTTTGAGCACGATTTTGGTATCAAGCGTGCCGATGCCGAGCAGATTGCCGGCGATCCCGCGACGGCGCAGTTCTTCGAGGCGGCCGCCGCGGGCCTTACCGGCAAGGCCGCGCAGACGGTGGCGAACCTCATCGTGAACGAGCTCACGGGGTATCTCAACGCCGCTGGCGCCGAGGTGACGCTGGCCACGTGCGGCATCACGCCCGCACAGGTAGCCTCGCTCGCCAAGCTGCTCGCAGAAGATGCCATCAGCTCCAACCAGGGACACGAGGTCTTCACGCTCATGGCCGAGACGGGCGATGACCCCGCCAAGATCGTGGACGAGCGCGGCATGCGCCAGGTGAGCGACACGGGCGCGCTGCAGACAATCGTCGATGCGGTGCTTGCTCGCTGCGAGGACCAGGCGCAGCAGTATCGCGATGGCAACACCAAGGTGCTGGGATTCCTCGTGGGCCAGTGCATGCGGGAGAGCCGTGGCACGGGCAACCCCAAGCTCTTCAATGAGCTGCTTCGGGAGTCGCTCTCGTAGGGTTTCTGTAAAAGGAGGCCGATCATGTACAGTCCGTTTCTCGACGAGAACGGTCGGCCGAAGGGCCTTCACGAGATCGCGTATCGCGACCTCGCCCAGCTCGCCGAGCGTGACGAGGGGTACGTGCTCGAGTTCAAGCGCTCGTTCACCGCGACCGTGAAGGCCAAGGTGCCCAAGATCATCGCCTCGTTTGCCAACTCGCGCGGCGGCTGGCTGGTGATTGGCATCGCCGACGATGACCATGCGCTTTGTCCGGTCCCACGTGCGTCTGCCGATTACAGCCAGGTCATCGGCGAGCTCTGCCGCCGGCACATCTCGCCGGCGCCTCCTTTCGACGTGCGCTTCATTGCCGATCCGTCTAACGACGATCAGGGCGTTATCGTGGTTGCGGTCGAGGAGGGTGGGTTCCCGCCGTACGTTGCCGATGGTGTGGTGGAGATTCGCGAGGGCTCAACGTCGGGACCGGCGGTGGGGTCGGCGTTGGTTGAGCTCTACGACAAGGCGATGCGGCATCAGCGCCATATTGCCGAGTTTTGCCGCAGGACGGTGTACTATGCACGGCCCGTGCCGCTGTTCGATTTGTACCTGTACCGCCTGGGAGCTGCGCAGCGCGATGTTCCCGGGCGCGGCGAGATCCAAGAGCGGGCGGATGCCATGCGCCGTGCGTTTGCGGCGCAAGGGCTTTCGTGCCACGTGCAGCATGCGCACGATTCGCTGATCTTTAGAACGTCGATTGCCTTCGACGGGTTCGTGCCCCATTCGGCAATCGAGCTGTTCCCCGATGAATCCATCAAGCTTACGGTGCCGGCGGTGCTGTGCTCGCCTGAGGAGCGCACTGCGGCGCTCGAGGCGCTGCGCACGGCGTGCGGTGCGGCTTCGGCAGAGGATGTGGGGTCGCTGCGCGATCACGACGCGCGCGTGATGTCTGCTTCTGATACGTTGCGGCGCGTGACGCGCATGGCATCGCTGCTCGACCGGTATATCCGCATGCGCTCGTCCAGCTGGCGGCACTATGCGGCGGCGTATGAGCTCGAGAACATGGCAGGCGTGCTGCTCTGGTCAAACGATCCGCTCTATCTTGCATACGCACAGGACCACGGGCCCCTGTTTTGCGGCACCACCGACTGCCGCAGCCGCGTGCGCTATCTCGATGACGGCGAGCACGATTCGTTCCGCGCGCGCCAGTTTGCCGGTAGCCACTTCTTTGAAGCATGCGGCTTGCCGCTTGGCTCGCCGTCGCCCGAGGACAACGCGCTTGTCGATGTGTTGCTGCGCACCGAACGCGGCGCCAAGTCGTAGCGCATGTTATGCGTGGCTTTGGGATGAATCGAAAAAAGTCGAACCATGCCCCGAAGGACATAGTTCGACCAATTCTCCTATGGTGGAGCCGCGGAGAATCGAACTCCGGTCCACGAAAGCCCCCTGATCGGCATCTCCAGGCTCAGTCGCTGATTTGATCTCGGATGCGTTGCGCGCAGCGACACGCTCGCGGCATCCCAACCGGTTCGATCTTAGCCTGCGCCATACCGATTACGTGCGCAGGAGCATTCCCCTGAAATGACATCGCCCCCGGGGCGGGGAAGACCCGGGTTTGACGTGCCGCTAATTAATTAAGCAGCAAGAGCCAGCTGGGGCTCGTAAGAAGAATTCTTGTCAATTCATTTTGACAGTACCCCTGTTTACCGTGGCGAGGAGACCACGGCCTGCTTCCTCTCTCAGAGCTATCGTGTCGAAACCAGTCGGCCCCATGTATGGGACGGTGGCGGCTGCCGGACCCCTGCCGGCGGCGCTCGACCTGTCAAGGTACCTCGGGGACAGTGTCCCAGGGGATTACGTATTCTACCACGCAGACGCTCGGCGTATACACGTCGTTTGCGTCGACCGTGCACAGGTGTTTGTGGTTGCCCTGCGCCCGGCCGCCGCGTCGTGCCGAAATGGGTATAAGCATCGCTGTTGAAGCATCGAGCGGCGAGCAACCTCGATTGCGGCGCACGCGGCGCATAAGGAGGAACATGATGGAGCAGACTGGTAGCGAGCAGGCGCGGGGCGCGGGCAAGGTCGCCGCGATCTTCGAGGGCGGCAGCATGCGCTGCCAGTTCACCGCTGGTGTGATCGACGTATTGCTTGAGCAAGGCATCGAGGTAGATGCGTGCTTCGGTGTTTCGGCGGGCGCCATGAGCGGTCTCAGCTTCAAGTCGCGGCAGATTGGGCGTGTGAACCGCGTGAACCTCGCCTTCTGCAATGACGAGCGCTACATGAGTCCAAAGCTGCTGGCCACCACCGGCTGCTTCATTGGCTACGATTTCTTGTTCAACGACATCCAGGACCGCATCGATCCGTTTGATAACGAGGCGTATCGAACCAACCCGATGCGCCTTGTGGCCACCGCGACCGATATCGTGTTTGGCACGGCAGACTATCTCGAGGTCAAAGATGCGATTCTCGACCTCGATATGATTCGTGCATCGACTTCCATGCCGCTGCTCACGCCGCCGGTCGAGCTGGGTGGGCACAGCTACCTCGACGGTGGCATCGCCGATTCGGTGCCGGTGGAGCATGTTCTCGAAGACGAAGGCTACGATCGTGCAATCGTGGTGCTCACGCAGGACCGCGGGTATGTGAAAGAACCGTACGACATGATGACGGCGGCGCACGCGCGCTACGGCGAGTACCCGTATTTCCTCGATGCGCTCGAGACGCGTCATGAGCGCTATAACGAACAGCGCGAGCACATCTGGGAATACGAGCGCCAGGGCCGTGCGCTCGTAATCGCACCGCCGCATCCCGTTGAGGTGGGGCACGTCGAGCATGATCCCTCGAAGCTGCTTGAGCTCTACATCCAAGGGCGCCGCGAGACCCTGCGCTGCCTCAATCGCATCCGCGCGTTCGTGTAGCGTCGCGCGGGGTCAACCCGCATGCGCCATAGCTTGCGGAGACTCTGCGAAAAACCCAGCAATTGCTGCAAGATGGCAGTTGACGTTCGCTATGGGCGCGGTATACTCGTGCAGTTACTTTTCAGAGCCCCGTGAATCTCTGTCAAGACACAACTGTTGGAGGAGTCCAAGTGATTTCAAAGTCGACTCACTACGCCAAGCAGGGTGAGGTCCAGCGCAACTGGGTTCTCATCGATGCCGAGGGTGCTGTGCTGGGCCGTCTTGCCACCCAGATCGCCATGATCCTGCGCGGCAAGAACAAACCTCAGTTCACCCCCAATTCCGACTGCGGCGACTTCGTGGTAGTCATCAACGCCGATAAGGTCCAGCTTACCGGCAACAAGGCTGCTCACAAGACCTACTATCGCCACAGCGGTTACAACGGCGGCCTCAAGGCCGAGAGCTTCCGTATGGCGATGGAGAAGCACCCCGAGCGCGTCATCGAGCACGCCGTCCGCGGCATGCTCCCCAAGACCACCCTGGGTCGCCAGCAGCTCACCAAGCTCAAGATCTATGCTGGTCCTGAGCATCCGCATGCTGCGCAGAATCCCGTCAAGATCGAGCTGGAGGCGTAAACCATGGCTGAGAACACCGTTGTCTACCAGGGCACCGGGCGTCGTAAGAACGCCGTTGCCCGTGTCCGCCTTGTTCCCGGCACCGGCAAGGTGACCGTCAACAAGCGCGATGCTGCCGAGTACTTCGGCCGCCAGCAGCTGCTCGACGGCGCCCTCGCGCCCTTCAAGGTCACCGACACCATGGGTGCCTTCGACGTGATCGCGCTGTGCGATGGCGGCGGCATCTCCGGTCAGGCCGGCGCCCTGCGCCTTGGCATTGCCCGCGCGCTGCTGAACGCTGGCGACTACCGTGCCGACCTCAAGAAGGCTGGCTACCTCACGCGTGACGCCCGCGTGGTCGAGCGCAAGAAGTACGGTCTCAAGAAGGCCCGTCGCGCGCCGCAGTTCTCCAAGCGCTAACGACTGCTTTCAAAAATCGTTGCAGCAAGAACCTGTCGCTTTGCGGCAGGTTCTTTTCTGTGCCGATGCGGTATCATATCGAGGCGGCTGCGGCGCTGTGTGCGGCGGTCTTAGGGATGGAGCGCCCCGCAGCACGTGTGAGGTACTCCGTCTTTTGGGGTCCCAGATGCTCCGTTTGCGCTAGGATATATGTATATATCAGTACGTATCAACGTCGCGGCTCGTTCCGCTCAGATGATCTTGGGGGATCATGTTCGACCAGATTCTTAGGTCATTTGGCATTCGCGGTAAGTCCAGCGTTTTGCTGTCTCCGCTGGCGGGCAAGGTAATCCCGCTGGCCGACGTAAAAGACACGACATTCGCATCCGGCTCGCTTGGCGAGGGTGTGGCCATCGAGCCCAGCGGTTCGAAGGTCGTTGCCCCTGCAGATTCCAAGGTCAATGCCATTTTCCCAACGGGCCATGCGGTGGCGCTGCATACCAACGAGGGCCTCGACGTGCTCATCCATGTTGGTCTCGATACCTACAAGCTCGGCGGGCGTCATTTTAAGGTGTGCGCTTCGGTGGGCGACGAGGTGAAGAAGGGCGATGTCTTGATCGAGTTCGACCGCGATGCGATTACGGCCGAAGGGTACGACATCACCGCGCCCATTCTCATTTGCAATTCCGTTGAGTTCTCAAGCATCAAAGGAAAAGTTGGCAATACCGTTGGCGAGCTTGAGCAGCTCATTACAGCGCGAGAGCGCTAGAGTAGATGGTGGGGGACGGCGTCTGTGCAAACGCACAGGCGCTCATTGATAATCGCTTCCAGCGAAAGGGGCAAACATGATCAAGATCATCCGTGCACGCGACTACGATGATATGAGCCGCAAGGCTGCGAATATCATCTCCGCGCAGGTTATTCTCAAGCCGGACTGCGTGCTCGGCCTGGCAACGGGCACCACGCCCATCGGCACCTACGAGCAGCTCATCGACTGGTACAAGAAGGGCGATATCGATTTCTCCGAGGTTCGCAGCTACAACCTCGACGAGTATCGCGGCCTTTCGCACGACGATCCCCAGAGCTACCACTTCTTCATGAACGACAAGTTCTTCGATCACATCAACATCAACCCGGCAAACGTGCATGTGCCCGATGGCGCCAACGACGACGCCGACGCTGCCTGCGCCGAGTATGACAAGATGGTCGAGGAAGCCGGCTTCTGCGACCTCCAGCTGCTGGGCATTGGCCGCAACGGTCACATTGGCTTCAACGAGCCCGACGACGTCTTCTCCAAGGGCACCCATTGCGTCGATCTGACCCAGAGCACCATCGAAGCGAACTCCCGCCTCTTCGAGCACGAAGAGGATGTTCCCCGCCAGGCCTATACCATGGGCGTCCAGACCATCATGAACGCTCGTATGATCTTGGTCGTTGCCAACGGCGAGAACAAGGCCCAGGCTGTGCACGACATGTGCTTCGGCCCCGTGACGCCGTCCTGCCCCGCGTCCATCCTGCAGCTGCATCCCAACGTGGTTGTCGTTGCCGATGAGGAAGCGCTCTCCCTCTGCAAGGACTGCTAACGCACGGCGGCATGTGCCGCACGCACGCTGAATTGCTGCGAGGCGCCGGTTATGCCGGCGCCTCGTTTGCGTTTGAGGGCGATGTTCGTGGCGGTGGCATCAAACGCGCATCTCTCCAACATCTCCCATCGCTATGGCCGTGAGCGGTCGCGCACGCAGCGTGCGCGCATGCGCAGTGTACGGCGAATCGGGGAGCGGTCAGGCATCGTCGCTCAGCGGGCGAAGAAACGCGACAAGCGAACTCGCAATTTATACTTATGTGACGGGGGATAAAAAACGCGCACATGATACGGGGTGGACGCTGGGAAGAAGCGGTCTAACAAGAAGATAGCCCCCCTCTATCAGAAATCTAACAAGGCCGATTCCGTTTGCAGATATGTTGTTCGATACTGCGCCACCTCTCGTAAGGTTGCAATCCAGGAGAGGGAAAGGCGGGTAGCGATGAACGAATATGTTGGCGCAGCGGGTTCCGAGCGGTCATCGTGGAATATCGAGAATCCTTATGAGATGCTTGGCAGTCGACATGCGCCCGCACTGCCGCCGCTTGGTCCAAGTTTCACCGTGCAGCGCACCGAGCTCATGCGCGATATGCTGGTGAGCGGTGCGGAGGCGGGCGTGGTGCTGGTGCGGGCGCCTGTGGGCTTTGGCAAGACCGCGCTGCTGCTGCAGTATGTCCAAGAGGTGCTGGGCGATCCCGCCCGCGGTTCGGCGAAGCTCATCGATGCCGAGGGCTTGCCCGTAGATGAGCTCTTGGCGCGCATCGATCACGCTATCTCGGGTATGCCGTCTGCAACGCGGCCGCTGGTGGCGATCGACAACGTCCCTTCGTATGAGACGAGCGATCTCAAGCGCTTTGCGAAGCGGCTGCGCGCGTATAAGGCCGATGGGTGCGAGGTCGTTGTGGCGTGCATGCCTTCGCAGACAGCGCTCGCGCGTCAGATGGGCGACTCCATGAAGATCGGTGCGCAGACGCTCAAGGTGAAGCCGAAGGAGTATGCAGAGTGGGTGCGAACCTTCTCCATTAGCAATGCTCTCGATGTCTACGGGCTCACGCAGGGCATCCCTGAGCTCGTTGCAGCGCTTCATGCTGCCACGAGCACGCCGGATACCATGAACGATCTGCTTGAGACTGCTGTTCTCAAGGTCTACCGTGCGGCGCTGGCCGACATGCGCTCGAGCGACGAGCGGGTGTATCGCACGGCGTGCACCATGGTGCTGTTTGGCGAGGGCACGCTTGCCGAGCTTGACCGCGCCGGGCACCTGCCTGCCCCCGAGGTGATCCTCACGCTCTCGCACGACTATCCGATGTTTGGCATCGAGCCCGCGACGCAGCGATTCCATTGTCTTGGGGAGGATGGTGGCGCACGAGCGGCGTTGCGGGAGGAGATTGTACGAGAGCTTCCCGTGCTGGCAGCACGCACCGCTCGGACGCTCATGCGGCTTGGTCGCGTTGACACCGTGGTGCTTCTGCTCGCGCATGCGCCCGCAAGCGATCTCGCCATCTCGCTCGTTGCGCGCTATCCTGCTTCCTTTGTCATGGCGGGCCATACCGATATGGTTGAACAGGCGCTTGCGCAGGCAGAGCACGCCGACGAGACATGGCAGCCCAATACGGGCTTGGCGCTTGCCGCCTATATGCTTGCAGCCGCCACCGGTGACATCAAGCGGGCGCGACCCGCGGCGATACATCTGAGAAGCTGCGCTCAGGCGGTAGCGCAGGAAATCGATGCGGCTGAATGGGAGCTCGCGCGCGCGTTCTCAGCGACATGCATGGAGAGCGCCGGTGTGAGCCTGCCGCAGATGCCGCCAGACAATGTTCCCGAGGAGCCGTCAGAGGCGGTGCGCCTGCTCGATGGGTGTGCGCGTATGTTCGACGAGGGGCATATCGCGCTTCCCGATGAGCTTGCGGAGGTGCCCGAGCTCGATATGGCGGCGCGGCGCATCGACGTGCCGCGTCTGCTTGCACATGCAGCAGCTATGATTGCCGAGGTACTTCTCGGCATCTTCGATGCGCCAGACGCCCGCGATGAGGTGCTCGAGGGGCTCGTGCCCGAGCTCAGGGTGAGGCGTCTTGTTCCCGTGCTCATGGCTGTGCGCACGGCGGTGTCGTTGCGGCGCCTGGTGGCAGGCAAGCCGGTGGTCGACGAGCGGGCGTTCGTCGATGCCGGAACCTACGCGATTCGCCTCGCGCATCAGCCTCTGCAACTGCTGAGCATGGTGCTCGAAGGCTGGCAGGCGCTCACCGTAGGGCAGCTGGCCACTGCGCAGTTTCGCGGCCAACAGGTGGCGCGCTTGGCAACAGACGGGGACGAGCTCTTGTCTGCTTGGGGAACCCTGCTCGAGCACGTTGCCCATCTCAAGCACGCCTCGCGCTTCGCCCTGAACGAGGAGGCGGAGCTTGTGACGCTGGCCCCAGGCCCCTGTACAGCGCTGGAGGCGTGGCGCGTGGCGCTCAGCCTCTCGGCGGCACGGTTCGATGCCGAGCTCGCTGCGTGGTATTCGCTGCATAAAGAGCAGCTGCTCGAGCGGGCCTATCGGCCTATCGCGCGCGTTGCATGCCAGGTGCTCGGCGAGCGTGCCGCCTCGCTGCTGCACCTGCTGCCGGTCCACGTACGGGGCTATCTTGTGGGCGCGGGCGCGTGCGAACCGGCCGGACGTGCGCTGACGATCGTCGAGACGCCTGCCGCCGCGCCGCTCGCACGAGCAGATATCGGCCAGATCGATATTCGGCTGTTCGGTGGGATGCGAGTCGAGCGCAACGGGCATGTGCTCACCGAGACGCTTTGGCGGCGCAAGAAGACAAGCGTGTTGGCGGCGCGTCTGGTGCTCGCATTGGGTGCGTTTGTGAGCCGCAGCGTGCTCATCGAGGAGTTCTGGCCAACGTGTGAGTACAAGCGCGGTCGCTCGTGCCTCTACACCACGTTGTCGGATCTGCGCCGTGTGATGGGACAGTGCAAAGGAGGGCCGCAGTACATCATCGCGCAGGGAGAGGGCATCGCGGTCAACGCTGAGTACGTGGTGTCCGATGTGATGGCGTTCGATATGCTTGCGCGGAGGATCCTGCTCAGGCGTGCCAATACAGCACCCGATCAGGTGGTCGAGGCGTGCCTAGCAATGGAGCAGATCTACGTGGGCCCGCTCTACGTGCCCGATAAAGACAGCCCGGTGTTCTTCATGCGCATGCGCCGCATGCTCGAGGGCAAGTTCATCGATTGCATGATGCGCGGGGTGGAGGTCGCCCTCGAAGAAGATGATCTCACCTCGGCAACGTGGCTGGTGGAGGCGGCGCTTCGGCAGACGCCTGCGCGCGAGGATGTGGTGCGCGCGGCAATGCGCGTCTACCACGCATCGGGCCGCCGGCGTGAGGTGGTCGACATCTATCAGGGGCACCTGCACCTGCTTGAGCAGCAGGTGCAGGTGATGCCCGAGCCCGAGACGCGCCAGCTCTATGCCGAGCTCATCCAGAGCTCGCGGCGCGTGGGCATAATGCACGGGTAAGTGCGTGCCTAGACGAGCTTGATACGCTCCACGTCGGTGCGCTGCGTGGCGCGGTACAGCGAGAACTTGCGGCCGATCACCTGAACCACCTCGGCGTGGCACCGCTCGGCAAGCTCATTGGCCGCTTCGCGAATGTCGAGCGAGGAGGTGTCGAGCACCGAGCACTTGATGAGCTCATGGGCCTCCAGGCACTCGTTCGCTTGCTCGACGGTGCCCTCGTTGATATCGGCCTTGCCGATGATGATGACGGGATTCAGATGGTGCGCAAGGCTGCGCAGCTGACGGATCTGGCGTCCGGTGAGTGCCATACGGTCTCCTTGATGGGTGTTCGTTGTGTCCAAGGCATCTTACGATAGCGCTCGCACGGCATACCATGCAACTAAAGATTTACAACGGAAAATCGATGAACGGCGTGGGATTCTTGTTTCCACAGGGTAGAGCCGTTGTACGACATCTTGTGTAAAACGTCCGCGGAAAACACAATATCTTGCGGCATGCTGCTTGCTAGAATCGAAGTCGGCTGCCCGTGGCGCTACGCTGTTCGTGTCCGCGCGATATGGGATGCTGTTACCGAAGCAAAAGAAAGCGAGGATGTCATGGCTACCACAATCAACGAGCTCATCCAACGGCGTTTCACCGCCGCGCTTGCAGCGCCCGAGAACGCGGATAAGACGGTCTACGACCTGTTTACCTGGACAAAGCGCGACGTGTTGCTCACCGATTACAAGACGGGCAAGACGCTGTGCGAGATGCACGACCTGGAGTTCCCCGAGCACTATACGCAAAACGCGGTCGACATCATCGCGTCCAAGTACTTCCGCCGCGCCGGCGTGCCCGAGACAGGGCACGAGGTCTCGCTCAAGCAGGTGGTCCACCGCATGGTGGATTTCTGGGTTGCCGCGCTTGTCGATGAGGGGCTCATCTCAGAAGGGGATGAGGCAGAGGTGCTCTACGACGAGCTGGCCTATATGCTGCTCGACCAGCGCTTCGCTCCCAATTCGCCCCAGTGGTTCAACACCGGCCTCAAGCGCGCCTACGGCATCTCCGGCGAGGCGCAGGGCATGTACTATGTCGATCCTGCCACCGGCGAGGTCGTTGAGTCCATCGATCAGTACACCCGCACCCAGGCAAGCGCCTGCTTCATCGTGAGCGTGGAAGATAAGCTCTTGGGCGACCACTCCATCTCCGATGAGTTCGTGACCGAGACCAAGCTCTTTAAGGGCGGCTCGGGCACAGGTTCCAACTTCAGCGCACTGCGCGCCGAGGGTGAGCGGCTCTCGGGCGGTGGCGTCTCGAGCGGCGTGATGAGCTTCTTGCGTGGTCTCGACCGGAACGCAGATGCCATCAAGAGCGGTGGCACCACGCGCCGCGCGGCCAAGATGGTGTGCCTCGACATCGATCATCCCGATATCGAGAAGTTCATTACGTGGAAAGCCAAGGAGGAGGACAAGGCCCTCGCGCTCATGAAGATGGGTTACGACGGCGATATCAACGGCGAGGCGTACTCCACCGTCTCGGGGCAGAACTCCAACAACTCCCTGCGCATCGACAACGAGTTCATGACCAAGGTCGCCGCGCTCGATGAGGATCCAGACGCCACCTACCTGCTCAAGGGCCGTGTCGATAGCAGCCTCGACCGTGAGGTCTCGGTTGCGCACATCTGGGATACGTTCAACGAGAGCGCGTGGCGCTGCGCCGATCCCGCGCCGCAGTTCTCAGATTCCTTCAACGAGTGGCATACCTGCCCGGGCGGTGAAGACGGCGTGGTGGGGGCGTTCTACAATCGCCTCAACTCCACCAATCCCTGCGGCGAGTACGCCTTCCTCGATGACTCCAGCTGCAATCTCGCATCCATCAACGTCTACCGCTACTACGACCCCGCCACCGACACCTTCGATGTCGAGGGGTATGAGCACACCATCAGCCTCGTGCAGCTTGCGCTTGAGGCGTCGATTGCATGGGGCCAGTTCCCCACGCGCGACATCGCCCGCAAGACGTATCGCTTCCGTGCGACCGGCTTGGGTATCTCCAACCTTGCGAGCCTGCTCATGGCCAAGGGCATGCCGTATAACTCGCCCGAGGCCCGTGCGCTCGCCTCGGCGCTCGTGGGCGTGCTCACGGGGCGCAGCTACGCCACCTCGGCCATCATGGCGCGCAAGATCGGCCCGTTCGATTGCTTCGAGATCAACAAGCGCCATATGATGCGCGTCATCCGCAACCACGCTCGCGTGGCCGGCGCTCGCACCGATGCCTTCGAGGAGCTCTCGGTAGAGCCGCCCGTGGTCGATTTCGATCTGCTCGAGGCGGCAGGCGAGCAGGGGCTCGCGCAGGCGCTCATCGAGAGCTGGACGTTTGCCGAGGAGCTGGGCGAGCGCTATGGCTACCGCAACGCGCAGGTGAGCGTCATGGCGCCCACGGGCACCATCTCGTTCGCCATGGACTGCGCAGCCACCTCCATCGAGCCGTTCTTCAGCCATATGATCTACAAGAAGCTCTCGGGCGGCGGCTTCATGACCATCGCCAACCCCGTGATTGGCGACGCGTTGCGCCATCTGGGGTATAGCGAGCAGGATATCGAGGACATCCTCGCCTACGTGCAGGCAACCGACGACGCGGGCATGATCGTCGACGGCAAGATCGAGGGCGCCCCGCATCTCAACCCGGCAGATCTGCCGGTGTTCGACACCGCCAACACCTGCGGCACAGGAGAGCGCTATATCGATCCCACGGGGCATGTGCTCATGGTGGCGGCGCTCACGCCGCTTGTCTCGGGTGCCATCTCCAAGACGGTCAACCTGCCGCACAGCGCCACGGTGGACGATTTCAAGCGCGTCATCATGCTGGCCTGGCAGACGGGGTGCAAGGGCATCACGCTCTACCGCGACGGCTCCAAGAACGCGCAGCCGCTCAACACCACGCTTGCCGAAAGCGATGCCGAGCAGGATCTCGCCGACCTTTCCTACGCGGCGCTGCTCGACTACGCACGCAACGCCGCCGCCCAGCTTGCCACGGTACCGCGCAAGGCGGAGCGCCGCCGCATCATGGGCATCCGCACCGGCCACACCCATCTCGCCCAGATCGATGGCGTGAAGATCTACACCACCGTGAATCGCAACGAGGATGGCGATATTTCCGAGCTGTTCGTGACCACCGATCGCGAGGGCACCACGATCATGGGCCTTCTGAACTCGCTTTCGAAGACCATCTCGGTCATGCTGCAGTACGGCATCCCCGCCGAGCGCATCTCCAAGATGCTGCGCGGCCAGATGTACGAGCCCTATGGCTTCGTGCAGAGCCATCCCAACATCAAGTACGTGACCTCCATCTCCGATCTCATCTCGAAGGTGATCGATATCGAACTGGGAGATTACACGCGCGTGCAGGTGAAGCCCGAGGGCTGGGGGCAGATTGCCGGTGCCACGCCGGCGCCCGCCACGGCGCCCGTTGCCGTAGAGCCCGCCTTCGACGAGGAGCCCGTGGCAACCGAGGAGGAGCTCTCCCGCCTCACCGCGGTGAAGGAACAGGAGCTCGCCGAGGAAACCGGCCAGGTTGATACCGGCGATTTCTTCACGGCCGCCTTTGTGAGCGAGGCTGTGCACGACACCGCGATCCACGGTGAGCGCCTCTACGACGGCAGCGTTTGCCCTAATTGCGGCAGCTCGCGCATGGTGCAAAACGGTACCTGCAAGGTCTGCATGGACTGCGGGACCACCACGGGCTGCAGCTGATGTACGTTGCGCTTACAGATAGGCGAGGTAGGAGAGATACGCCTGCGCCGAGGCGGGAACAGAGAGCGTCACGCGCTGTCCGTAGGCGTCGACGGTCACATATGAGGGGTCGGCATAGGTGGTGAGCGTCGCCGCGGTTCCGTGGTAGCTCGTCTCGAAGCTTCCGGTAGCGCGTGCGTCGGCAGGCAGCGTTGTGGCCGACCATGAGGAGATATCAAGCTCGTCGATCGCGGCTAATACCTGTGATTCCGACATGCCGGTGGCGCCGGCGATGGCACCGGCATGGTCGCGCAGCGCGCCCTCGACATCGCCCTTCACACCCGATACATCGATGAGGGCGTTCGTGGCGCCGGCGCCAAGGGCGTCCATGAAGGGCGTGCCGGCGAGCACCGTGGTTCCGAGGACCGACAAGATGCCGAGCACGACGACGATGCCGCCGAGAATACCGGCGACCGCACGCGTGAAGAGTTTCACAGGAACAATCCTTTCGCCAGGCCCCGGCATGGGGCGGGTGGTGATAGCGCTCGTATGCCCGCGTGCGTAACGCGCTAATCGGCGTGGCGCTCGTCTCCACAGGGGCTCCAGGCGATGAACGCCCAGCGTACGATGCGCTCGTGATCGAGCATATAGGCGCCTTGGGGCTTGCCCTTCTCGCCGGGCTCGCCAGCGTGCGGGTTGGGCACCATGTGCTGCGCGATATAGCGCTCGAGCTCGGGCAGGCGGTCTTCGTTGCCGTGCTCGAGCATCCGGGCGAAATCGGCCACGCCGTCCTCGAGCGAATCGAAGGTGTCGCGGCGCGGCGATGCGATGTAGCTGAGCTCGGGGAAGCGCCCCTGGCCGATGAGGATGTTGAGCGCGTAGACATAGTCGCGGCTCTCGGTGACCGAGGCCCCGATGGCATGCATGATGTGGTGGTCGATACGCGGGCTCGAACCGGTTACGAGCGTGATGCAGCAGCGTCGCCGCGCCACGCGATCGAGCTTGACAAGCGCCGCGCCTAGATCGGACGTGGCGATCGACCTGCTGGCAAAGGCAACGTCGACGCTCTTGGGCATGACGCCGGCAGCCTCCCAGGTATCGTCCCAGGCGAGAAGACGCCGCTCGATGCGGTCTTCGAGTCCATAGTGCGCCACACCTTCGCCCAGCACCTCGAGCATGCGCGGAGAAAAATCGCAGGCGAGCACCGGATGCCCCGCGCGGGCGAGCGGAATGGCGAGGGCGCCGGCACCGCAGCCCATATCGAGGACACGCTCGCCCACTTTGAGCGCCGCATGATCGAGAAACGCCTGCGTATACGGGTGCGTTTCGCGCGGGCGGAAGTGCTTGGCGCGGCTGTCCCACCACGCGGGATCGTCGGGGCTACGCCGCGCCGCCTGAAGCGCCTTCCATTCCTCGTTCCAGTCGGTCTCGATGAGCGTGGCGTGCGTGCCGCTAGCCATGGCGCGCCTAGTTCTTGAGCGAGTTGAGCGGTGCGGGGAAACGGCCGCCGCGATGCGCGAACACCGTGCCAGCGTGCTCGTTCACCGGCATGATGGGCGCGCGGCCAAAGAGCCCACCGTATTCCACGGCGTCGCCCACGCCCTTGCCAATGGCGGGGATAATGCGCACCGCCGTTGTCTTGTTGTTGATGACGCCGATGGCCATCTCGTCGGCGATGATGCCGGCGATGGCCTCTAGGGGCGTGTCGCCGGGAATGGCGATCATGTCGAGGCCCACCGAGCACACGCAGGTCATGGCCTCGAGCTTCTCGAGGGTGAGCGCGCCGGCTTCCATCGCCGCGATCATGCCGGCGTCCTCGGAGACGGGGATGAACGCGCCGGAAAGGCCGCCTACCGAGCTCGTTGCCATGACGCCGCCCTTCTTCACGCAGTCGTTCAGGAGCGCGAGCGCCGCCGTGGTGCCGGGGCCGCCGCAGGTGCCCACGCCGATGATCTCCAGGATGCGCGCCACCGAGTCGCCCACGGCGGGCGTCGGCGCGAGCGAGAGGTCGACGATGCCCTTTTCCACGCGCAAGCGGCGCGCGGCCTCGCGGCTCATGAGCTCGCCGGCGCGCGTGATCTTGAAGGCGGTCCGCTTGATCTCCTCGGCCACCTCCATCATGCTCGCGTCTTCGGGGAGCTGCTCGAGTGCCGCCGCCATAACGCCGGGACCCGAGACGCCCACGTTGATTACCGCATCGGCCTCGCCGGTACCGTGTACGGCACCCGCCATGAACGGCGAATCCTCAACCATGTTGGCAAAGACCACGAACTTCGAGGCGCCCACCGAGTCGGCATCGGCGGTGAGCTCGGCCGCGCGGCGCACGGTGTTCGCGCACATGAGGACGGCGTCCATGTTAATGCCGGCGCGCAGGCTTGCCACGTTCACGCTCGAGCATACGCGGCTCGTAGCGGCGAGCGCCTCCGGGATGCTCGCGATCAGGCGGCGATCGGCGTCGCCTGTGCCCTTGTGCACGAGTGCGGAGAAGCCGCCCAGGTAGTCGATACCCAGCGTCTCGGCGGCGCGGTCGAGGGCGTGGGCAAGCGGCGTGAGGTCCTCATCCGGGCATGCCGCTGCGATCTGCGCCACCGGCGTAACCGAGACGCGCTTGTTCACGATGGGGATGCCGTATTCGCGCTCGAGGTTCTGCGCGGTTTCTACCAGATGCTCTGCGGTGGTGGTCACGCGGTCGTAGACCTTGGTCGCCATGCGCTCGAGGTTCTCATCGGCGCAGCTCATGAGCGAGATGCCCATGGTGATGGTGCGAATATCGAGATTCTGCTCGGCAACCATGCCGCGTGTTTCGGCAATCTCTGCAGGCGTGATGGCCATAATGCTCCTTCAATCGTGCGAGTGATGCTCGCGGCTATTGTATCGTGCGCGGCGCGCGGCGGCGCTCGCGGCGGATGGGAAGGCGAGAAGTTTCATCGTCTTGTGCCGCCGCGCACACCGGGCCGCTCAGCGCGTCGTCTCGGCAAAGCACGCCTCGGCAAGGCGTGCGGCCTCGGCGGCGTCTTTGGCGTAGTAGTCGGCGCCAATCTGGTGTGCGTAGTCGGGTGTGAGTACGGCGCCACCCACCATGACCTTGACGTTGGGCGCGGCGCACCGCAGCTGCTCGATGGTTGCAGCCATCGCGGGAACGGTGGTGGTCATGAGCGCGGAGAGGCCTACCAGGCGGGTATCGTGTTCGCGCACGCAGGCTACGATATCCTCTGGCGCCACGTCGCGGCCCAGGTCGAAGACCGTGTAGCCATAGTTCTCAAGCAGCATCTTCACGATGTTCTTGCCAATATCGTGAATGTCGCCGTGCACGGTAGCGAGGCAGACGGCGCCTTTGGTGGCGGCGGTGCTGCCCAGGTGCGCACGGATAACGTCGAACCCCGCCTTAGCGGCCTCGGCGGAGGCCATGAGCTGGGGGAGGAAGAGCGTTCCCGCATCAAAGCGGCGCCCCACCTCGTCGAGGGCGGGGATGAGGCGGGTATCGATGAGCTCGAGGGCATCAACGGTGTCCACGAGTGCCTCCACGGCGCGGCGCACCTCGGCGCGTCTGCCCGAGATGACGAGATGCTCGATGCTGCCCTCGTCTGTTGCCGGTGCGGTTTCCGTCTGCGAGTGGCTGGTGGGCGCGGTGGGTGCTGGCTGCGCATAGGGGTCGGGGGCGTTTGCGTAGCGCTCGATGAACGCGGCCGATCCGGCATCTTCCCCGTTGAGCACACGGAAGCTGCGGATGACATCCATATAACGCGCGGAGCCGGGGTTGATGATGGGGGCGTCGAGGCCAGCGCCGAGCGCCGCGGCGAGAAACGTGGCGTTGAGCACCTCGCGTGCCGGCAGCCCGAAGCTCACGTTGGAAACGCCGAGGGTCGTCGCAACCCCGAGCTGCTGCTTGACGAGCGTGACGGCGCGCAAAATCTCGGCAACCTGCGCTTGGTTGGTCGAGGCGGTCATGACGAGGCAGTCGATGAGGATGCGCTCGCGGGGAATGCCGTAGGACTTAGCGGCATCGACGATGCGACGCGCAATGGCGAGGCGCGCTTCTGCCGTTGCGGGGATGCCCTCATCGTCGAGGGTGAGCCCGATGACGTTGGCGCCGTAGTGCGCCGCGATGGGCAGTACCGTCTCGAGGCTTTCCGCGGCGCCGTTTACGGAGTTGATGATGGGTTTGCCGGGGTAGCGCCGGCACGCCGCCTCGATGGTAACGGAATCGGTTGCGTCGAACTGAACAGGCAGGGTGGTGCTCGCCTGGAGCTGCTCGCTCGCGCGCTGCATGAGATGTGTCTCGTCGAGCCCTGGCAGACCCACGTTGAGATCGAGGATATCGGCGCCTTGTTCTTGCTGGCTGATGGCTTGGCTTGCGAGGTAATCCATGTCCTCGCGGCGCAGCGCCTCTTGCAGGCGCTTCTTGCCGGTGGGGTTTAACCGCTCGCCGATGACGGCGATGCGGTGCTCGTGCGCGGGCAACGTGATGCAGCGCTGCGGGCTCGCCACCGTGAGCGCGGGCTCAATGCGGGGCATGTGCGGCGTGCGTTCGCGCACGAGCTCGGCGAGCAGGCGCGTGTAGGCCGGCGTGGTCCCGCAGCAGCCACCGATGATACTCGCGCCGTCTTCAACAATCTTGGCCACGGCGCGGGCGTATGTCTCGGGATCGATATCGAAGACCGTCGTGCCCTGCTCGACGCGCGGAAGCCCGGCGTTTGCCTGCACCATGATGGGCTTGGCCGTCACAGCACGCATGCGTGCCACAAACGGCCGAATCTCGGCGGGGCCCAGTGAGCAGTTGATACCTACGGCATCGGCGCCAAGTGCGTCGAGGGTAGCGGCGGCTGCCTCGGGCGTGGCGCCCAGGAAGGTGCGGCCGTCGGCCTCGAAGGTCATCGTGGCCAAAATGGGCAGACGGGTTTGCTCCTTTGCAGCGAGCAGGGCGGCGCGCGCCTCGGCAAGGTCGGCCATGGTCTCGATGATGAGGAGATCGGCCCCGGCATCTGCAGCAGCACGTGCCTGTTCGGCGAAGAGGTCATACGCCTCGTCGAACGAGAGCGTTCCCAGCGGACGCAGGAGACTCCCCGTGGGGCCGATGTCGCCGGCAACGTAGCGGGCACCCGCCTCGCGCGCCCGCGCTACCGCGGCGGCGAAGACGTCGGCCACGCGCGCGGCGTCGCCGAGCTTGAGCGCGTTGGCACCGAAGGTATTGGCGGTGATGACCTCGGCACCTGCTGCCACATAGGCTTCGTGGATGGCGCGCACCTGCTCGGGATGCGTGATCGAGAGCAGCTCGGGTCGCTCGCCCACGGCCATGCCTGCAGCCTGGAGCATGGTGCCCATGGCGCCATCGATCACGAGATAGCTGCGTCCCTCGAGCGCAGCACGGAGGTCGGCGTCTTTGATGCGCAGCGTATCGAGGGTGCGGGGCTTCCAGGTGCTACCTGCGCGCAGCTGCGCGGTGAGCGGTGCGGCAAGTGCGGCATTCGTGGTGCTCACAGGGACTCCTTTGCAGATGATGGGGCGCGCCAGCAAGTCTCGCCCCGTGCGCGGAAGGCGCAGCCGGCGCGAACGGTGCAGCCGTCGCAGCGTGCGATTGCGGCATCGTGTGGCGGCGTACCCTCAAAGAGGCCGATGATGGCGGTGACGCTCTTGGTGGGAATCATGAGGTTCGTAGGCGCGAGCGTGATACCCAGCGTGCGCTGCGCGTCGAGCGCATCGATGAGCGCGCGCTGGTCGGTAAGCGGGCAGTCGCCGTATCCGCAGGAAAATCGCGTGCCGCCTGTGAGGCCGTATTCGCTGGCCGCGCGTTTCACCTCGGCATCGACCGCATCGGCCGTGGCCTCAACGAGCGCGGTGCAGGCGGCGTCGCCCACGGCTGCCGCAACGGGGCCCTGCGCGGCGAGCGCCCGCAGGCGCCGCTCGCTCTCCATGCCAAGTGTGACCGCCAGCACGGCGGCGGCGCGGGCATCTTTGAGGCGACGGTAGGCATCGCGGCCATGGAGCTCGACGGCCGATCCGGCAAGGCGAATGCAGGGAGCACCGTGGGCGTCGACGGCGGGCACAACGGAGAAGACGCGCCGTGCGCCGCGGGGCTCGAGCGCGCGCTCAAGCTCGCCGGTAATCTGCTCGATGCGCTGTGCAAGCGCGTCATCGATCTTCTGGCCCCGATACCCTAAGTAGCGGAGCACCTCAGCGCGGTCGATTGCGATACCTGTGGGGCCACCCGCGGCGCGCGTGGTCAGGCGGTAGCGCGCCGGCGTAGCGAGCGCATCGGGCACAGGGCGCATGTGGTGCGACACGGTGGCGATCACCGTCCGAGCGCTTCCATGGCGGCGCGCGCCACCGAGGGGCGGTTCATCGTATAGATGTGCAGGCCGTCGACACCGTGGTCCTGCAGGTCCTCGAGCTGGCGGCACGCGTAGTCGAGCCCTGCGGCGGTGAGGCTTGCGGGGTCGTCTTCAAAGCGGGCGAGCAGCTTGATCACCGGCGAGGGCAGCGATGCTCCGCACATGAAGACCATGCGGCTTACCTGCTGCTTGCTCATGAAGGGCATGATGCCGCAGGTGATGGGTACGGTGATGCCGGCGGCATCGGCGAGCTCGCGGAACCGGTAGAAGTAATCGTTATCAAAGAAGAGCTGCGTGACGAAGAAGCTTGCGCCGGCATCTTGCTTGAGGCGCAGGTGCCGTACGCTCTCGGCGAGGTCGTCGCATTCGATATGCCCCTCGGGATAGGCCGCGGCGCCCACGCAGAAGCCCGCCTCAACGAGCGCGGGGATGAGGTCGGAGGCGTACGTGAAGTCGCCCGTTATCGTACCTTCGGCATCCTGCGGGCGGTCACCGCGCAGGGCGAGGACGTTCTCAACACCCGCCGCGCGATATGCGTCGATGCGGCTGGCGAGCTCTGCGCGGGTTTGGCCAATGCAGGTGATATGCGCCACCGAGCTGGTACCGAACTCGTGCGAAATCATGGAGGCGATCTCGGCCGTGGCGCCCGAGTTGCCCGAGCCGCCCGCCGAGCAGGTCACACTGATGAAGTCGGGGTGCAGCGCACAGAGGGCACGGGAGGCGTCGCGTGCGCGGTCGAGCGTGAGCTCGCCTTTGGGCGGGAACATCTCAAACGAGACGGGGATGGTGCCGGCGTCATGTGCCTGGGCGAAGATCGAGTCGATGCGCATGATGGCCTCCTCGTGGTAACTAAATGAGGCTCCCCGGTGTTCGGGGAGCCTTCATCATAGCTGTTCGCGAGGTGCCTGTGTTCTGCGCATCTCAAGGATGACAGGCGTGTTTCGCCCGTTACAAACCGAGCGCCTCGGCAACCGTCTGGGCGCATGCCATGGCATCGGCGATGGCAGAGACCACCAGCGAGGACCCGGTGCGCGCATCGCCGCACGCAAAAATCGCGGGCCCGTCTGCGTTGCCGTGTGTTACGCACCGGTAGCCGTCCTCGGCAAGCTGGGGCCGCGCGCGGCCGCGCTCGGCACCCGTCACGGCGATATCGAAGGCGTCGAGGACGGTGGTTTCTGGCCCGGTAAATCCGCAGGCAACGAGTACGAGCTGCGCCGGCAGCGTCTCCTCGGTGCCCGGCACGCGCTCGGGGCGCCCGTCGCGCCAGGCAACGCGCGCCACCGTCACGCCGCATACCGCGCCCTGCTCGTCAACCTCAACGCGCAGCGTGTCGGTGTTCCAGCGGCGCATCTCGCCTCCCATAAGCGCGATGGCCTCTTGCTGGCCGTAGTCGGTCTTCTTGACCGCCGGCCACTGCGGCCAAGGGTTCGAAGCGGCCCGCTCTTGGGGCGGCTCGGGCATGATCTCGAGCTGGCGGACGCTGCGCGCGCCTTGCCGCACCGCGGTGCCGGCGCAGTCGTTTCCCGTGTCGCCGCCGCCAATAATCACGACGTCGCTCCCCGCGGCGCTTATCGCCGGCGTTGTCGCGTCGAGCAGCGAGCGCGTGGCGCACGTAAGATAGTCGACGGCCAAGACCACGCCTGCGGCATCGCTGCCGGGGGCGGCAAGGCGGCGTGCGTCGCGGGCGCCGGCGGCGATGATCACAGCATCCGAGGCGGCGCGTATCGTATCTGCGCAGCGCCGCTCACGTGCATCGACGCCAAGTTCGAAGGTGATTCCCAGCTCGCGCATCAGTGCAACACGGCGCTCAATCACGCGCTTCTCGAGCTTCATGTTGGGGATGCCGTACATGAGCAGGCCGCCCGGGCGGTCTGCCCGCTCATACACGCATACCCGCGCACCGCGCCGCGCAAGCTCCCAGGCGGCCGCCAGACCAGCGGGCCCCGAGCCCACGATGCCCACACGGGGCGCGTTGGCGCCTGCGGGCGCGAAGCGCTGCGGCCCGCCGTGCGCCCATTCGTAATCGGATATGGCGCGCTCGGTGTCGTGGATGGCCGTGGGCTCGCCATCGATTGAACCCAAGTTGCATGCCGCCTCGCAAAGCGCCGGGCACACGCGGCTCGTGAACTCAGGCATGGGGCTTGTAAGCGCCAGGCGCGCGGCAGCCTCGTCCCAGAGGCCGCGCCATACAAGGTCGTTCCACTCGGGGATGAGGTTGTGCAGCGGGCACCCGCTGGGGCGGGCTGGGCCAAACGAGTATCCTGCCTGGCAAAAGGCCACACCGCACATCATGCAGCGGCTCGCCTGCCGGCGATGCCCCTCGTTGTCGAGCTCTTGGTAGAGAGGTTCAAAATCCCGCACGCGCTCCTCAACTGCTCGTGCGCGGTGGGTCTCTCGTTGTTGCGTTAGAAATGCTCCGGGCTTTCCCATGGGTCTCACGCCTCCCCGGTGATGCTGTCGAGTGGTTTGCCGGTTACGATCTCGAATGCGCGTGTAACGGCGCGCTCGTGTGCAAGGCCTGCCGCCTCGCCCTCTTCGATGAGGGCGACCACGCGCTCATAGGCCTCGGGTACAACTTTCACAAAATGGTGCGCGATGTCGTCGAAGCGGTAGAGCAGCTTGATGCCGCGCGGGCTGCTTGTGGCCTCGGCGTGGGTCTCGATGAGGTGGCGAATCTCGGTGAGCTCCTCGGGCGTGGGCTGTTTCAGCTCGACGGTATCGGTGTTGCAGCGCTTCGCAAGCGTGCCCAGCTCGTCATAGACATAGGCGACACCACCCGTCATGCCGGCGGCGAAGTTTGCGCCAACCTCGCCTAAGACAAGCACCACGCCGCCGGTCATGTATTCGCATCCGCAGCTCCCCACGCCCTCAACAACGAGCGTGGCACCCGAGTTGCGCACGGCAAAGCGCTGCCCGGCGAGGCCGTTCACATAGCCTCTGCCGCTTGTGGCGCCAAAGAAGGCAACGTTGCCCACGATGACGTTCTCGTCGAACTTGTAGGTGGCGGTCTTGGGCGGGCGCACGGAAATCACGCCGCCCGAGAGCCCCTTGCCCACGTAGTCGTTGGCGTCGCCCCGCACGTTGAGCGTGATGCCGCGTGGCAAAAACGCGCCGAAGCTCTGGCCGGCCGAGCCGGCACAATCGATCACGATGGAGTTATCGGGCAGTCCCTCGGGGTGCGCCGCGGTGACCGCATGGCCAAGCATCGTGCCCACGCAGCGATCGACATTGTCTACGTCGGCGGCGAAGTGCACGGGTGCGAGGTTCGTACGGGCCCGTTCGGTAAGCGGGATGAAGAGCGTCGCGTCGAGCGTGCGGTCGAGGTCGAGGTGTGCGCGCATCTCGGGCAACATGTGGCGCGCATCGGAGCCGGGGATATGCGCGCCAAACTCGCAGGTGCCTGCAGCAAGCAGCGGCGTAAGGTCAACGAGGTTCGCCTTCCAGTTGCCGGGAACCGGCACCTGCTTGAGGCACTCGGGATGCCCCGCCATCTCGGGAATCGAACGGAATCCGAGGCGTGCCATGATAGGGCGCAGCTGCCGCGCCACGAAGCGCATAAAGCGCTCCACATGCTCGGGCTTGCCGGCAGAATGCCCGCGCAGCCGGCAGTTTTGCGTGGCGATGCCCGCCGGGCAGGTGTCTTGGTGGCAGTCGCGCTGCATGAGGCAGCCCATGGCGATGAGCGGGCAGGTGGCGAAGCCAAACTCCTCGGCACCCAGCAAGCAAGCAACCGCGACATCGGTGCCGTCCATGAGCTTGCCGTCCGCCTCGAGCACCACGCGGGACCTGAGACCGTTTTGCAACAGCGTTTGCTGCGTCTCGGCGAGTCCGAGCTCGAGCGGCAGGCCGGCGTGCCAGATGGAATCGCGCGGCGCAGCGCCCGATCCGCCGTTATGGCCCGAGATGAGAATCTTGTCGGCCGCGCCCTTCGCCACACCGGTGGCGATGGTGCCCACGCCGGTCTCGCTCACGAGCTTCACGCTCACGCGGGCCTGCGGGTTGGCGCATTTAACGTCGTAGATGAGCTCGGCGAGGTCTTCGATGGAGTAGATGTCGTGGTGCGGCGGCGGCGAGATGAGGCCGATGCCCGGCGTCGAGCGGCGCACCTCGGCCACCCAGGGGTAAACCTTGCCGCCGGGCAGATGGCCACCCTCGCCGGGCTTGGCGCCCTGCGCCATCTTGATCTGGATTTCGGTTGCAGAGGCGAGGTAGCGGCTGGTAACGCCAAAGCGGCCCGATGCCACCTGTTTGATGGCGGAGTTTGCCGAGTCGCCGTTGGCGCGCGGTGTCTCGCGCCGCGGGTCCTCGCCGCCCTCGCCAGAGTTCGAGCGGCCGTGCAGGCGGTTCATGGCAATCGCCATGCACTCGTGCGCCTCGCGGCTAATCGAGCCAAAGCTCATGGCGCCCGTGTTGAAGCGCTGCACGATGCTCTCTTCCGATTCCACCTCATCGAGCGGGATGGGTGTGCGTCCCGCCTCATCGAAATCGATAAGATCGCGCAGGCGCACGGCGCGGCCCGGGCGGCGAAGATGCGCGCTGTAGGCTAGGAAGTCATCGTAGGAATCGGCGCGCACGGCCTGTTGGAGCAGGTAGATGGTTTCGGGGTCGATGAGATGGTCCTCGCCGCCGGCAGGACGCCACTTCGTGAGGCCCAAGCTGGGAAGCTCATGTGGCGCGCTCGAGCGCGCGAGCCCGTCTGCCGCATCGGCGCGTTCGAGAAGCTCACGCTCGATATCGGCAACACTTAGGCCGCCTACGCGCGAGACCGTGCCCGTAAAGTAGCGCTCGACAACCTCGCGGGAGAGCCCCACCGCCTCGAAGATCTGGGCGGAGTGATAGCTCTGGGCGGTCGAGATACCCATCTTGGACATGATGGAAACCATGCCTGCTACCAATGCGTGGTGGTAGCGCGCGATGCCCTCGGCTGCCATGAGAGGCGATCCGTCCTGCTCGGTGAGCGCGCCCCGCGCGGCAAGATCCTCGATGAGCGCATGCGCCATATACGGATAGATGCCGCTTGCGGAGTAGCCCACAAGCGCCGCCATGTCGTGCGCGGAGAGCGCATCACCAGTCTCGACGACGATATCGGCGAAGGTGCGCAGTCCCGACGCGATGAGGTGGTTGTGCACGGCGGCAACTGCCAGCAAGGATGGAATGGGAACCTCGTTTATTTTCGCGCGGTCCGAGAGCACGATGATGTTCACGCCTTCCCGCACGGCGTGCTCAACGCGGGCGGTGAGCGCCTCGAGGGCGCGCTCGAGGGCACCCTCACCCGTGCGCTCGAAGACGGCACAGAAGCGTTCGGCCTTGAAGCCTGTACGGTCGATGGTGCTAATCGCCTCGAACTGCTCGCGCGTGAGCACAGGCGTGTTCAGCCGGATGAGCCGGCACGCGCTGCGCGCATCTTCGAGCAGATTGGCATGGTTGCCCAGGTAGAGCACGGTAGAGGTTACCATGCGCTCGCGCAGCGCATCGATGGGCGGGTTGGTGACCTGCGCAAAGAGCTGGTAGAAGTAATCAAAGAACGAACGCGTCTTGGTGGAAAGGCAGGCAAGCGGCGCGTCGATGCCCATCGAGGCGAGTGGGGTTGTGCCGCGCGTCGCCATGGGCAAGAGCACCTCGTTGATATCGTCCCAGTGAAGCCCGTAGCGCGCGGCAGCGTGTGCAGGCGGTATCTCGGCAACTTCCGCCGTGCCTTCATCTACTGGGGTATGCGACGGTGTTGCCTGCGCGGCCAGGCCATCAACGGTGATGGTCTCGTGCGCAATCCATGCCTCGAACGGCTTGAGGCGCGCGAGCTCGTCGCGCAGCTCATCGTTATAGCGAATGCGCCCTGCCGCTAGATCGACCTCGAGCATCTCGCCCGGTCCCAAACAGCCGCTCACCAGGATGTTCGCCGGATCGACCTCGATGGTGCCCACCTCGGAGGCAAGCAGGAAGCGGTTATCGCGGGTCACGTAGTAGCGCGCCGGCCTCAGCCCGTTGCGGTCGAGCGCGGCGCCCAGCGTGCGGCCATCGGTAAAGGCAACGGCGGCCGGGCCGTCCCACGGCTCCATGAGCATCGACTGGTACGCGTCATAGGCACGGCGGGCCGGTGTGAGGGCGTCGTTGTTATCCCAGGGCTCGGGGATGAGCATCGAGATGGCGCGCGCCAGCGGACGCCCGTTCATCACGAGGAACTCCAGCACGTTGTCGAGGATGGCGGAGTCGGACCCCTCGCGGTTGATGATGGGCAGCACGCGCTCGAGGTCGTGGCCGAGCACGGGGGAGTAGAGGTTGGGCTCGCGGGCGCGAATCCAGTTGACGTTGCCCCTCAGCGTATTGATTTCGCCGTTGTGGATGATGTAGCGGTTGGGGTGTGCCCGCTCCCAGCTGGGGGTTGTGTTGGTGGAATAGCGCGAGTGCACAAGCGCCACCGCGGTTTTTACGGCGGCATCGTTGAGGTCGGTGTAGAAGCGGCGCATCTGCGTTGCCACCAGCATGCCCTTGTACACGATGGTCCGCGCGCTCATGCTGCAGATGTAGAAGATCTTATCGGCAAGCGCATGCTCCGCATCGGCCTTGCGCTCGATGATGCGCCGGCACACATACAGCAGCCGCTCGAAGGCATCGCCCGCCTCCGTGTGCTCCGGCCTTCCTAAGAACACCTGCATGATGGTGGGCATGCAGGCGCGTGCCGTCGAGCCCAGATCGTGCGGGTCGGTGGGCACGTCGCGCCAGAACAGCACCGGCACGCCGGCCTCGGCGCAGCCGTCTTCAAAGACGCGCCGCGCGTCGCGCACGCCGTGCTCATCCTGCGGTAGAAAGAGCATGGCCACGCCGTAATCGCCCTCGCGCGGGAGCAGGCAGCCAAACCGCTGCGCCTCCTTGCGGAAGAAATGGTGCGGTATCTGGAAAAGGATGCCGGCGCCGTCGCCGGTGTTGCGTTCGAGTCCCGTTCCGCCGCGGTGCTCGAGGTTCACCAAGATGGAGAGCGCATTGTCGAGAATCTGATGGCTGCGGACGCCGTCAATGTCGGCAAGGGCGCCAATGCCGCATGCATCGTGTTCGAACTCCGGGCGGTAGAGTGTCTCGGGCGCGGCACACGACGGGCCGCGGCTTGTTGGCTGATGTGATATGGCCTGCATAGAGGGCCTCCAATCGGTATCCGCGCAGCGGGTAGCGAGGTGGCAGGGATAGATGCACGTATGGTATGAGCACATGTTTTCCGGTGGTTTGCAGACGTGTTTCTTTTGGGTTTCCATGTCGCGCAGGCGGTGCCGCACGCGTGCGAGCGCTCAAGGGCGCGTTGTGGCTCATCTGCAAGGATGGTGGCTCTAAGCTGGCATTTTGTCATCTGTTCCCAATGTTTTTTCTCGCCGCTGCATGAATCTTGACGGCATCGACGCGCGCATGAGGTACCCTCGAATATGTTTTTGGACCCGCAACGCAGCCGTAATGGCACGGCAATACTACGCGTCTAATCTGCATGGTGTTCGCAGGCCAGACGCGTATCGATGCGAGAGCGCGCCATACGAAGGGAGCAACCTATGGCCGATTTGACGGATCGCTTCGGAACGATGACGTTCTCGGAAGACGTCATGAAGCGTCGTCTTCCCAAAGACGTGTACAAGAAGCTCGCCGCCACCATCGAGGAGGGCGAGCCGCTCGATCTTGATGTGGCGAACGCGGTAGCGCATGCCATGAAGGAGTGGGCGCTCGAGCACGGAGCCACGCATTACGCGCATTGGTTCCAGCCGCTCTCGGGCATCACGAGCGAGAAGCACGACAGCTTCCTCGAGCCCGTGGGCGATGGCACCGCGATCACGAAGTTCACCGGCAAGGCGCTCATCCAGGGCGAGCCCGATGCATCGAGCTTCCCCAACGGCGGCCTGCGTGCCACCTTCGAGGCGCGCGGCTACACGGTATGGGATGCCACGAGCCCGGCGTTCATCAAAGACGAGGTGCTGTGCATTCCCACGGCATTCTGCTCGTACAACGGCGAGGCGCTCGACAAGAAAACGCCGCTGTTGCGCTCGATGAAGGTGCTCGACACGCAGGCCAAGCGCGTGCTGGCGCTGTTTGGCAAGCACCCCAAGCGCGTGGTGCCCAACGCCGGCTATGAGCAGGAGTACTTCCTCATCAAGAAAGATGCCTATCGCCGCCGCCGTGACTTGGTGATCTGCGGCCGCACGCTGTTTGGTGCGCCGCCCTGCAAGGGCCAGGAGCTCGAGGAGCACTACTTCGGCGCCATTCGCCCCTCGGTCTCGGGCTATATGAAAGACCTCGACGACGAGCTGTGGGCGCTGGGCATCCCCGCCAAGACCAAGCACAACGAGGTTGCGCCCTGCCAGCATGAGCTCGCGCCCGTGTATGCCGAGCTCAACGAGGCGACCGACAACAACATGCTCACCATGGAGAAGATGAAGCTCATCGCCTCCCGGCATGATCTCACGTGTCTGCTCCACGAGAAGCCGTTCGAGGGCATCAACGGTTCAGGCAAGCACGACAACTGGTCGCTTTCCGCCGATGGCGAGAATCTGCTCGATCCGGGCGATACCCCGCTCGAGAACCTGCAGTTCGTGGTCTTTCTTACTGCGGTGATTGAGGCGGTCGACAAGTACCAGGAGCTCCTGCGCATGTCGGTTGCAAGCTGCGGCAACGACCATCGCCTCGGTGCCAACGAGGCGCCGCCGGCGATCATCTCCATCTTCTTGGGCGACCAGCTTACCGAGGTTGTGCAGAAGATCATGGACGGCAAGGCCAGCGTGCACGCCACCCACGGCGTGCTCGATCTGGGTGCCGATGTGCTGCCCAACCTCGAGCAGGACAACACCGACCGCAACCGCACCTCGCCGTTCGCCTTCACGGGCAACAAGTTCGAGTTCCGCGCCGTGGGCTCTGAGGCAAATCCGTCTGATTCGAGCCTGGTGCTCGACACCGCGGTTGCCGAGGCGCTCATGGAGTTCGCCGACGCGCTCGAGGGGACGCCGGAGGATGCGTTCGCCGACGCTGCGCTCGAGTACTGCAAAAAGACGCTCAATGAGCATCGCCGCATCCTGTTCTCGGGCGACGGTTACTCTGATGAGTGGCAGGCCGAGGCAGAGCGCCGTGGGCTTGCGAACCTCCGCACCACGGCCGACGCGCTGCCCGCGATGGTGTCGCCCGAGAGCATCGCGCTTTGGGAGCGCATGGGCGTGCTTTCCGAGACCGAGGCGTTCAGCCGCTACGAGGTGAAGCTCGAGAAGTACAACAAGCTCATGAACATCGAGGCAACAACGATGATCCGCGAGGCGCGTCGCACCTATCGCCCGCAGATCACGGCGTATGCCACCAAGGTTGCCAAGGGCCTCGAGATCATCCACGCCGCCGGTGCCGATGCCGCCATGCAGTGCGAGAAGAACACGCTCAACAAGCTGTGCGCAGGCATCACCGAGATCAACGACTCCATCAAGGCGCTCGACGAGATCCATGTGAAGGCCGAGGCGCTGATTGATTCGCAGGAGCAGGCAACCTGCTACGCCCACGAGGTGGCTCCCGCAATGGAGCGCCTGCGCGCGGCGGTCGACGCGATGGAGGAGATCGTCGCGGCGGATTACTGGCCGGTTCCCACCTACGACGACATCCTGTTCTACGTGTAGGCGAGCCGCCAAAACAGCTGCATCCTTAGCGCAACGCGCCCGGGCAAGTTGCCCGGGCGTTTTTCACATCGACCGTGACTCGGAATTCCAGCGGCGCTTGGTTCTCTTCATGAGGTCCTCGATGGAGATGTCGCCTCTGACGTATTCATCGGCGTCCTCGCGAAACTTCGCCGAAACGTATGCCCCCTCCATCTCTCCTGAGTGGATTGCCTCTTCAATGAGCCGTTTGCGATCCATGGGGCCTCCTGCGGTAGCCATCAGCAACAATATACCCTCAATGCGTAAAACGGTTGTCCGAGACCGGCCTTCCTCACGTTGACGAAGGGTGATGAGGCCATCGAGCGAGTCAAACACATTGGCTATCAGTTCTGTAGAAGAGCGACACGCTTCGCCGACGAGGAGAGGATCGATTGCCTTCATTTCATCCTGAATGATAAGAAGGAGCTTGTGCACGGTAACCAGTTGTCCAAGATCGCCGAGCTCTCGCGCGACTATGGCGTCCAAGTGGTTATTTCTATGCTGCGAGACAAGCTGCCGCGAAGCATGGATTGCAGCGAGTACATCATCCTTTCGCTCTCGCAGGACGATAAGCTGTTTCGTATTGAGCGCCACTGAGATGATTGTTCAGGCCGCCAGCCGCGAAGGGGAGGTGGCTGCCGTGGCCTAGAAGCCCAGCAGCCTTGCGTACTGTTTTTGCGGCTGTGCAATGGTTTGACTTCGATCTGCCGGATAGACCCCATTCCGTGCCCGAGAAGACGAAGGTAGATCACGCGGCATCCGCCGCATGGCTGCACCGCTACCCGGCATGGCAATCCTAAACCATTGCACAGCCGCAAAATGTTCGGGAAGCTGCCTTTGATTGGGCTCAGGGTACATGACAGCTATGGAATGCGGCGCTGTGCGCCGGATCTTGTGACGCCTACGCGCGCTGCATGCCGTCGATGCACGAGATTCTTGTACGCATGCCCTCCGAGTAGACGCGACTGACCTATTGATGGCCGCTCTGTATGCCGCTGATTTTCCGGCAGGAAGGTGCTACCGACCGGTTATTTCACGTGAGCTCTGTCGGTATCGACCGAGCGAGAGAGTAGGTCTCTACTCTTACCTACTCGGACGTACTCTTACCCGCTCTGCTCCGCAGGGCTCTAGGTTGTTGGCGGTCCTGCCGCAGCCACTTGTCAAACGTCGAAATGGAGATTCCAAGGCGTGAGACCGTCGTGTCCCGTCGGCGACTTCGCCGCACCCGCGTCTGGCGTGTAAGCATGGTTTCGAGGGCTCCTACGCCGATATTGCTGCATTAGTTATGAAGCGCATCAGGGAGCGAGAGCGCGCCGGCATCGCTCCGGATAGTCTATGCACGAGGGATTAATTGGACCCCTTCGCGGAAGGCTCCGCATTATGCGTGCGTGAGCCTTTGTCCAGTTGTCGTCTCTCGTCAGCAGGTATGTGCTGCGGATTCAACCTTTCGCTCAACTATGTGTGGTTTGCATTAGATGAGAGGGACCCCTTGTTTCGCAAAAATATGTCAGTGGGGGTATGTATAATGAACAAGACTTAAGAAAAAGTGATAGGGCGCACATTTTTAGTAACTCGCGAAAGCGGGCGAAGGATGTGTGCCCTGAGCGCTCGGCGCAGGAAGGGGGATTCCGTGATGAAGGTTGGCGTGTTTGCATGCGCTGCGTCTAAGCAGGGTCTCTCTTTGCGATGGGCTCAATAAAACGAGCTGGTCGGGTGCTGAGATGACGAAGGCTACAACGACATCCCCACAAGCGGGGGGGGGCGCTCATGCGCTCGCTAAACCTGAGGCAAGGGATTGTGCATCGCAGGTGCATGGTGGCGCGGTGATGCGCGATAACACCCATTGTAGTGAGATGGACAGCGAGGACAGCTGGTTCGATACCGATATCACCGATCCCGAGGCCATCGTGATGCTTCAAGACGCGAATTCCGGCATCAGGCCCGATCTCTCTCGTCACGGCTATCGCTTCGTCAAGCGCGCGTTCGACATCGTCGCGTCCGGCGCTGCGATTGCCGTGCTGCTCATCCCGGGCGCTGTGCTCTCTGCGGTCATTTGCGCTAAGTCTCCCGGAGCCGGCCCGCTCTACTCGCAGGCGCGCGTAGGCAGGCTGCGCAAAGACGGCACCTACCGCCTCTTCCGCATGTGGAAGTTTAGAAGCATGGTGCCGCACGCCGACAAGATGCTCGCCGAGCTTAAGGACAAGAACGAGGCGGATGGCCCCATGTTCAAGATCAAAGACGACCCGCGGATCATCTCCGGGGTTGGGGGCTTTATCCGCAAACATTCGATGGCTTCGGTAATAATAGGGACACCGGGCGACGGGGAGTCGACCAAATCCTTATCGCGTTCAGCAAATTCCTCACTTGACCTGCAATTATGCGAGTGTCGCCCGGGACTTTGCTCTACTTGCAATT
>CALUIM010000020.1 GCA_944320725.1 uncultured Coriobacteriaceae bacterium
AGGGGATCGGTGTTGCCCTCGGTGGAGAACAGCAATACCTGGCTGAAACGGTCCAGACCGATGGCGTCGCGGAGATCCTTGTATTCGTCGGTCTCCATGAGAGCGGCCAGCAGGCCCATGCCCACGGCGCCGGACTCACCGGAGATGACAGTGGGATCGCCCTTGACGGGGACGCCCAGCATGCGCATACCGCGGGCGCTGACCCAGTCGGGGCAGGAGACGAAGGCGGAAACGTGGTTGCGGCGGATATCCCAGGAGAGAATGTTGGGCTCGCCGCAGGCCAGACCGGCCATGATGGTCTGGAGATCGCCCTCCACAATGCGGGGGTTGCCGTCACCGGCCAGAGCGCCCTGGTACAGGCAGTCGGCGGCGCGGGCTTCCATAACGATAAACTTGGGGGGATTGTTGGGGAACAGGTTGGTGAAGTAGCCCACGACGGCGCCGGCCAGGGAACCAACACCGGCCTGGATAAACACATGGGTGGGACGGTTGACTTCCACCTGCCGCAGCTGCTCGGCGGCCTCGCTGGCCATGGTGCCGTAGCCCTGCATAATCCAGGAGGGGATTTCCTCGTAACCCTCCCAGGCGGTGTCCTGCACGACAACGCCCAGCTTGGTCTCGGCGGCTTCGGCGGCGGCCATACGGACGCACTCATCGTAGTTGACGTCCTCGATGGTGACCGTGGCGCCTTCCTTGGCGATGTTGTCATAGCGGGCCTTGCTGCTGCCCTTGGGCATATGGACGACGGCCTTTTGGCCCAGCTTGTTGGCGGCCCAGGCCACGCCGCGGCCGTGGTTGCCGTCGGTGGCGGTGAAGAATGTGGCCTGGCCGAAGTCGCGCGCGAGCTCGTCGCTCGTGAGGTAGTCGTAGGTCATGTCGGAGACGGGCTTGCCGGTCTTCTCGGCGATGTAGTTGGCCATGGCGAACGAGCCGCCGAGCACCTTGAAGGCGTTGAGGCCGAAGCGGTAGGACTCGTCCTTCACGGCCAGGCTCTTGAGGCCGAGGTCCGCCGCCAGCGCGTCGAGCTTGGCGAGCGGGGTCACCGAGTACTGCGGGAAGCTCTCATGGAAGGCGCGCGCCGCCCGGACGTGCTCGAGCGACATGATGGAAAGGTGCTTGTCGTCGCTTTGCTCCATCGTGTTGGCAACCCACTGAATCGATCCCACGGTGACCTCCTTGGCTTTGCGATCGGCGGCTGGTATGTCCCGATCTTGCCTGCTGTTCCAGTACCAAAAGATTTGTTTGGCAAGCAGACTTTTTGTTTGACACTATGGTTGTACCATAGGAGGCATGGGTTCGTACAGACTTTTTGTTAGGTAGCGCAAACGGTTTGTTTTTGTCGGTAAACGGTATATTACCCTGCAGTATTGTTGAGATTGCCACGATATGGCAGGATGGACCAGACAAAAAGTTTGTTAGGTATGGCGAGCGCCCGCACCGCGCTCAGCATCCAGGAGGTACACCGTGAACGCGCAGCAGATCGAGTTCTACCGCAGCCTCGCTCATGGGCTTGCTCTGCAGTTTGGTCCCAACTGCGAGGTTGTTGTGCATGACCTTGAGGCCGAAAATCTCGACCATTCCATCGTGGCGATTGAAAACGGGCATGTCAGCGGCCGTGCGCTGGGCGACGGCGCCTCGCACATCGTGCTCGAGGCCATCCACACCGACCCCGCCGCGCTGCACGACCGCGCCCCCTACCTCACCAAAACCACCGACGGCAAGCTGCTCAAGTCGACCACGATCTTCATTCGAGGCGATGAGGGTCGCGCGGTGGGCGTGCTCGCCATCAACCACGACATCACGCTCATGAGCGCGTTCGAGACGGTACTCACCTCGTTTACCGCCACCGACCAAAACGCCCCGAGCGAGCCCGAACCCATCACGCGCAACATTGGCGATTTGCTGGAAGATCTGCTCAAAGAAAGTGAGCAGGTGGTGGGCAAGCCGGCGTCGCTCATGACGAAGGAGGAGCGCGTGCGCGCCATTGGGTACCTGGACCGTCGCGGCGCGTTTCTCATCAGCAAATCGAGCGAGCGCGCGTGCGAGTTCTTCGGCATTTCCAAGTACTCGTTCTACGCCTACCTCAACGAGGCAAAGGCCGAAGCCGACGAGCAGAGCTAACATAAGGTGAACAGCAGCGCCTCATAGCTCGCCGATGCGACGCCTTACACCTTGCCGCCTGCAGCGAACTCGATAACATGCATCGCAAGGGACAGCGTTTGCACATGAAAAAAGCCCGGGAGCAAGCCCGGGCCCGTACACGCGATAAGCCGAAGCCTACACCGTCATGCCGCCGTCGACGGCCAGGACCTCGCCCGTCACATACGATGCGAGATCGCTCGCGAGAAACACGAAGGCGTTGGCCACGTCCTCGGGCTGGCCCACGCGCTTGAGCGGGATGCCCGCCTCGATGGGAGCGATGAGCTCCTCGGGCAGGGAGGCAACCATGTCTGTAGCCGTAACACCCGGCGCGACAGCGTTCACGCGGATGCCGCGCGGACCCAGCTCACGCGCAAGCGAGATGGTGATGCCGTTCACGGCGAACTTTGACATGGGGTAGGCAACGCCGGAGGGCTGACCCATCTTGCTCACCATGGAACTCGTGTTGATGATGACGCCACCCTCGCCGAGCACGCGCGACGCCGCTTGGCAGCCGTTGAGCACGCCCTTGACGTTGATATCGATAATCTTATTGAACTCGTCGGGCGTGTAGTCGTCGAGCGGCGTGGACTGCGAGATGCCTGCGTTGTTGCATACGATGTCGAGTCCGCCGAAGCGCTCCGCCACCTGGCGGAATGCGGCCTCGAGATCCACCTCGCTCGTAACATTTGGCCAGATGGCCATAACAGGAGCCTCGGGATTCTCGGCGAGAATGCCGTCGAGCGCCTTCTGCGCGGTCTCCTCTCGGCTGCCGCACAGCGCCACGTTGGCACCTTCCTCCAGAAAACGCTTGACGATAGCGAGGCCGATGCCGCGCGACCCTCCCGTTACAACAGTGGTTTTTCCCTTGAGTAGCATGGCAATCCTTTCGTCGAAATCGAACGCGGGTTGCCCCTACCCTACCCTGCGCGCGCCAAAAACAAGATAGCATTTGGGCATCGCACGGTATAAGGCACGACGTCACTCGACAAACGGCGAAAGAGCGCAGCGCGTAGCCCTCAGAACAGGCACGCCTCGATGACGTCGGTGCCGCGCAGCTTGGCGAGCCACGCGGCGGGGATTCCCTCGATGCCGTAGACGATGCCTGCAAGCGCACCGGCAACGGCGGCCGTGGTATCGGTATCGTTGCCGAGATTCACGGCAGCGAGGGCGCACTCCGCGTAGCTCGACGTGGTAGCAAGGCACCACAGGGCCGCCTCGAAGGTGTCGCGCACGAAGCCGCCGGAGCGGACCTCGTCCACGGGACGCGCCGCAACGCTGCCCGCCACGTCCGCCGGGCTCGTGCCAGCAATGAGGCTCCGCGCGATCTGCACCATGGCAACGCACGCCTCTGTCGAGATCGGGTGCGCATGCGTAATCGCAGAGACAGCACGCACCTCGTCGTCAGTGGCGTCGGTGAACGCGAGCGGAACCGTGCGCATGAGCGAGCCGTTGCCGTTGTCCCACTCCCCCGCGAGGCCATGGCCGCATTCGAGCGCCTCGCGCGTGGCGTTGCCAATGTCAAAGAGGCCATCAACCGTGTAGGCGCCCTCGCGGTACCACCGCACGAACCGCCCGCGGATATCATCGACGTCGATGCGCTCCAACTCGCGGTAGCTATCGCAGATGGCAAGCGCCATCGCCGTGTCGTCGCTCCATGTACCGGCCGGTTGGTTGTGGGTGCCGTGACCGATCATATCTGTACAGTGAAACGCCCCGCGCGGCCGAAACTCATATGGCACGCCCAACGCATCGGCCACCGCTTGGCCGTAGACGCAGTCGCGAAGTGTCCTTGCCATAGCGCTCTCCCTTTGAGACCCAGCCCATCTATTTCACAAGCAGCACAAGGAAGATATGTCAAACATCAAGCGCCTCAAAGAATGCTGCCTCACGCTTAAGCAGCTCTTCGACGGCTGCTTTTATGTTGCTACGAACTGCAACGAAATCCACTTCCGTCGCAGAAGCAGCCGAGGACTCGTCAACGCCCGTCTCGATCTTCAAAATCCGTCGAAAGCGATCAGACGAGGTAATCGGCTTTCGCGTTGGTGCGAAGTACGCGCGCAAACGCTCTTGGCGAAGCAACATGTCATCGGCCTGATCTTTGGGACCGAGCTCAAGCTCCACCGTAGGTGCGAGCGCTTGGTTCAGCTTGATTGCATACACCCAATAGCGATAGGCATGTCCATCGTCCCACGAACCACCAGCGCCAGAAGCTGCGCATCCAAGGTAAGCATCCATACGCTCAGTCCCAAACCACAAATCGCGAGCCCGATAGTGGCGAATCTTTCCCTCATCAGCCAGCTCCTCAAGCGCCGAGCGATAGGTGTCCCTCAGCTTTGCTGCGACATCTTTCGATCCGGATGCGATATGTTTCGCAGTGTCGCCCTCGTTCGCGCCACCCATAACGGCAGCCGAATGCGACGCTCCGTACTTGAGCGCATTGTCCGTCATCTTTGGCATGGGCCAAACCTCGAGCGCCAACTTGGCAAGGCGCTTGCTGCGGGCACGAATCGTTCGCTCGTTCCAGACGTTCGTATCATGCAGGTCCGAAGAGATGGCCATATAGTCGTTATCGAAGCCGCCAATGGCGCGGGCCTTCTTCTCCTCAAATGAAACATCTGAAAGCTCCGCGTTGTACGCCGTGAGCGTAAGGTTGCCGAGGTTATTGATAAGCTCGTCGTAAACGCGCTGACACTCTTCGCCCAACATGTTCGTCCACTCCACGTGAGCAAGGGCGTTGCGCGGCATAATGTGCTCGATAGTATGGTTCGCATCCATCAAATCACGCGGATCCTTGGGGTGATAGCTGTTCTCCAGCGTTGCCAGCAGGTAGCGCCCGCGCCTAAAGGCGTAACAGTCGCGCGTCTTGAGCGCGCGCTCGAACTCGGCGTCGTCGGGCATGCGTCGCGCGGTGTTGGCCTCGCTCAAAAGGAAAGCCTCAAAAGCTTCGCGGTAGTTACCGCCCTGATCTTTTACCGTCTTGAGCCGGGCGATAATTGAGGGGAAGAACTTGTTCAAGCTGTTTGTGGGTACGTCGCATACGGCTCGGCGGAACAGATAGCTTTCCGTGGTGCGAAGCATGGAAACGAAGTCTTCGTGCGTAAACGCCCCGTCCTCATAGTTCTCGAAGAACGCCATGAACAGCGGGTTCACAACGGACGCCTCGAGCCACACAATGCGATCGAGAACGGCCTTGACCTCCTCATCCTTGCACGCGCCCGCCGTAATGCAGGCATAGTAGCCAGCAAAGCGACGAATATCTTTCAAGAGGCTCGACATCTGCCCCGGCTGATCGTAACCCCCGTTGCGCACATGCTGCTTGAACAGGCGATATACATCGCGCACAACAACGCTTGTAGGGGCGTTGATAACGGTAAGCCAGTTGCGGAGAAAATCATCGAAGACCTCGTCGTAGCCATCGGCACCGAGCGTTTCCTCGATTTTGCGCCAGTAGTTAGTGTAGAGACTTTCCTGCTCGTCCATGGGAAGGCCCATGAGCACGAAGTTGCGCGCGAGGTCGGCCGTAGAGAGATCTTTGCCTGTGGAGTTCATCGATTCGAAGATAAGCTGCGGATTGTCCTGGCCCTGTGAGAGCGTAATGGCAACGATTTCAAGGCGCTGAATACCATCCCAGACAACATTGGGGTCTTCGACGGCGTTTAACCATGTGCGGAAGAGCGCGAGGTTGTCGACGATACGGTGCGATTCGTTCATAACCTCGACATCCTTATTTTCGAGGTGGTCGAGGACCGAGCGAAGCGTCTTTTCATCGCCCTGCGAGAGGGTAAGACGGTAGTGATCCTCCCCTTTCTTGTATTTGAGGACAAGGTAGCCACTGTCGATGATTTCCTCATAGGAGACGCGTGTAAGCTTCTCGGGATAATCCCGGGCGAACTCCGCCATAGCGGCGATAAGGAGGCTGAGCGTGGTAATACGCTGCTGCCCGTCGATGACGAGTAGCTTGTTCACGCCCAAGGCGCTGAATTCTCCACCCAAAACCATCACCACAGAGCCCGTGAAGTGCGTGCCGGAGCCTTGCTTCCCTACGGCGACGATGTCATCCCAGAGCTGCCGGCACTGTTCCTCGTCCCATGAGTAAGCACGCTGGTAGACGGGAATGACCATCCGCTGATTTGTGGAGGTGAGCAAGCTGACGATTGACTGTGGTCCGGCGTTCATGTGGGCTCCAAAGCGTCGCGGACGGATAGGGTCATTTTACCTGTTATCTATAAACACCGCCCTTGTTGAAAGAGCCAACAACACCGCTAACCTACTTTCACGATGGCGCAATTATTAAAAACTGTGGTGCTACGTCCCCCATCTGCGTCTCCATTATTCCAACGCCACTATCGCCTACTTCCCAACCTGAACACCCTTCGCTCTCGATCTCAGAATGCCCAGCATCTAGCCTCGCAAAAACCAACTAGCTTTCGTCAACGCACCAAGGCCAGTTAGGCACTTCGGAAGGAGCGCGCAAAGTAATTTCTAACCTGTATTTAGATTTGCTTGAATGAACAACTCTCTTAAACCGGTCCTGTCATCCCCCCATAATCTGCCATACTGCATCGCTTGGTTTTCTATACGACGGGTAACCTCCATTGCCCCCGCAGCAATTTGCTCCACAGTTTTGTCGGGAAACAGAGCGTCACGGATTGGTTGGTCTGGGCCGAACGCAGCGATTACCGCTTGTTCGACACGCGAGTCGTTATATACACAACAAGCGGGATAGGCGCTTCCCCTACCATCACCGGATATCTCTACACAGAGGCAGAACAGGTAATCAAATGAACATAGAAGATCGAGCGCTCGCTCATCTGAAGAGCTCAAGGCACCATCGTTCTTGCTATGGGCAAAGCTCAGATTCGGAAGGATGATATGCCGGGTGCTCAGACGCTCGAGTGCCACAGAAATGAGATTATCGGAGTTTTCGCCACCAAGAAGGTTGCTACGAGATGCACCAACTTGTGCCTCACGGATCCACGAGGCGTAATATGAAGAGCCATTCGGTAGCGATTTCCTATTTACAAAGGGGGAAATCATATCCCACTGGCGAAACAAAACCATGCCCGCACCTATCTCATATGCAGCAAGGGCACAGGCAAGTTTCTGCCGGAATCCGTCTTGCGTGAAATCTTGAATCTTTAGATAAGCGGAATAGATTGCATCTATGGCGGCCTGGGCGATTGCCTTGTTGCCATAGCCCAGCGCCCTGTTGGCAACAACCGCCAGGTCCTCGACTACCGAAAGGTTTTGAGGTGCATCAAGGGAGAGTTCATTGATGAAGTGGGTTATCTTCCCAAATTCATTATGCTCGAAATTAGCGGTCAGTGACGAATCTAATGTGGCATCGTCGAGCCCGCAAACCAAGGGCGGCGTCTTTCCTTTCTCGCCTAAAGCTACGGTTACCCTATCGATAAGGCTGTTGATTCGCTTCCTCTCGTCTTCTCGGATTAGCTCATCGCGCCTCCTCAATATCTCCGACCATTGATCGTAGCTGATGCGCCCGTTCTGGCCGCCGTCACGGCGCACAATATCACCTTTGCGGAAAACGGCGACAGTATCCTTACCTTTTCTGTAGGTTCCGTCTTTGGAGAACGGGACCGGAAGTCCATCGTCGGGGCTTTTGAAGAAGATGATGAAGTAGGTGTGCCCATCAAGCTCGCGCCTCGCGACCAAAGGGGAAAGCTTAATGGGGACGTACTTGCTGATCTGGTCAGCAAGCTTGGTGCAGTCGAACTGGGACCAGTCGGCGGAATTGATTAGGTCGGAAGGAAATCCGTTATTATCCGCTCCGATGACGAGATAGCCTCCGGGATAGCGGTTGAACATCGCGAGCGCGTCTTTGACGAATTCGACCTTGCATCTTTGATTGCTCAGGTCGAGTGTCTCTTTATAGTCGACGGCGTAGTTTTCTCCACCGGCTGCGAGGAGCTCTTTTAGTTTCTCATCGTCTGTTCGACCGTCGATTGCAATCAATCTGTCCCCCTTAAGTTCTCAATAGACAACGAAAGCAGGCTGGTTAGATGACTAGCCGCCGCGCATTAACTGACTGCTTGCGCCAAAGCTGTATGACGTGGACGGAAACCTTCAACGCACTCTTCTAATTGTAAATCTCAACGAAAAAAGGTGGGGCGCCCAATCTGCCCGCCCCACCGTCCCAAGAAATCCGGATTATAACTCTTCGTACTAACGTTTTGCTCCCTTACCCTACATCCATTATGCCAGGCGCTTTATTGCCTTAAGCGCTTATGGCTGAATCCTGCACAGCCCTTTATTGAAATCCCGGCTGCAATAGCAAGTCTGCTGTCGCTTCATAGCATATTTGGCACATATCCGCTATGACGAAGAAGGCGTGACGGCGTCACGCGAGAGACATGCAGACAGTTATTTCTTTCGACAGCAACCAAGACTTACGAATTGATAGCAAGGCTGAGACCCCCGTCCTTCAGGCAAGTGATACACGATCGTGTGCCGGAGCGGCGACGGCATTGGAACATGCCCTGAGGAAGACGGGCGATTCAGCTTCGCCAAACTTTTATGCGGCAACAAGCGACTTGTATCAAAAATCGCAGGTACGGGGGGTGCGGACAAAAAAACAAGCTGAACAGCGGGCAAGGGCTTATCAGCTGACGAGCGGGAGCGAAGAAAGCCGCACCTAGAAGAATATGTCCGCACAAAGCTGTACTTTTGCTTATAAGACTGTGTTAACGAAAGGATGGTCGACTATGGGAGTTGGAATTACCGTTGCTTGCAAGACGTGCGGATGAGAAGACCAATTCTTGATGGGTACAGGATTTCTTTCACAAGATAATCCCGAAGACTATGAAGCTATCTTCTCCGGCCAGCTCGGGCTCTTGGCAAAACACGCTTTGGGTGACCTCAGCCCCGAAAGGGTGCATACGCTATCTGAACTCACATACTTTTTATGCCCTGGCTGCGGTAAAGCGGTCCAAGGGCGCAAGATAACCGTATGCATCGACAACGATTTACCCATTGTGCTGCACGACTGCGAGAAAACGTGCCCGGCATGTGGAGGCAGTATAATCTGGCAATTTGGCGGACTGAGAGAAGCGAATATCACAACGTATGTCAGGGGCATCCTGAAGCAAGGTTGTCCACGATGCAAAGGTGAGCTTGCAAAATACTTTTTGAGTTGGGACTGAGCAAGCAGTGCCGTCGAATCAAAAGACGCTGAGCGGCATGTCGTTCATGCCGCTCAGGCAGCGGGGCCCCAGAGAAGACGCCCCTACTCCTCACCGAAGTAATCGCTGTCAATACGCTTGATGCGATACGTCTTCTCAGTTGAAACGCCAAGATCGTATTGGACCATCAGCTCAGTAAGGCGCTTGCCGTCGATGAGCACGAGCGTCGCATGAGGGTAATGCCGCGCCCAGTCGACGGCGGTCTGGGCAAAGCTCGATGTCGTGATGAATACGCCCCGCGTGATACTTCCGAGCGCTCCGGCAAAGCCCTGAAGCTCAGGGCGACCAACATGGTTTTCCGATGCGTAACGCTTTGCTTGGACGTAAATAGGATCAAAGCCCAGGGCATCAGTTGCAATGATGCCATCGACACCGCCGTCATTCGCGATACGGGTTTGCTCACCTTGGCCGTAGCCCATCTTAACCAGAAGATCGACGACAAGCTTCTCGAAGAACCCGGGTTCCTTATCCATAACCAAAGAGAGCAGGGAATCCTGCAAATCGGTGTTCAGCTGGACAAACGCGGAATCGATTTGCTCCTGTGGCGAAGTCTCGTCCGCAGAACCGGACAGAACCTCATCATCCGAATAATCCTCGTTCTCCTTCGCCTTGGAGCTTTTCTTTTTCTTCGTCTTCCAAGGATTGTTCTCAGCAATAGCTTTGTTCATTTCCTCAACAAGCGTATGCGCATTATCGTGCCTTGAAAGAGCAATGCGCCCATAATCGCTGATCTTATACACACCGTAGGTTACCTTGGTGAGCATACCCGCGCGAGCAAGATAGGAGACAGACCAGCTTACGCGGCTACGGTAAACAGGCACTCCGCTTGAAGTCACAATGGTTTGCTCCCGATTGGAAAGGCCGAGCATGGCGCGTGCATCGTGGATGATATCAATGCGCTTACGCTCTTTGCCATCACCCATAAGCTGCAAGGTCACAAGGAACATTTCTGTTTGAGTGGGGATAGCCATTATGGACCTCTCAATCCCAGTTTATGCGGCAGGAGAAATGGCGTTCTCCTTGATTGACTTGATCACACTCACCAGATTCATCTGCTGCTGAGTGTTAAAAATCTGCATGAAGGACCGCGGACGATCGAAAGGCGGGCTGTTAAGAGCCGCAGGCTCCAAATAGCCATTCTCGACCACATAATCAACCACGCGCTTGATAAATGATATTTGTTGTTCATTGAGGCTCTGGTCATTTAGAAAGCCCGCAAAGGCCTCCATTGCGGCATCCCTATCAAGGTGAGCAAGCTTGCGAACTAATAGACCGAACGGAGTATTTCCGTATGCTTTCGCATAGTCTTCCGCGTTGCCAAGCTCATGAGTAAAAATGAGTTCGAGCTGGTCAAACTCGCATGCTGTCATTGGCTTATTGGTTCGAAGCTTATGAATAACAACGTTATCGGCATAATCCTTGAGATAGCGTTCGACCTTGAGCTTATAATCTTCGAAATCTTCACCGATATCTGCGGTTGCCCCATAGGTTACCTGTGTGACCGGATCGTCGAGATGCGTAACGACATCCCGATGCGACGGACCGACAATAATGAACTGTATGAGCGATCGAAGCCTCTTACGAATGTCCTCGAGGAACAGCAGATCCGCCCCATCCAACACTTCTCCCTCTGCAATCTGCTTAATTAGAGGCAGCTGCTCGTTTATCTGGGGAATCGTTGTTCGCGATTGCAGGGACCTTGCCATGCCCACCAGTTTTCTTTTGTACAAGTCTGCCTTCTGGGCATTGCATGTCGCAATCATGTATCCATACATAATGTTGTCGAAGCGGAGTGCGGAAAAATCCCTCTCATTGTTAACGACGAGCATAGAAATCGGGTTTCTGAGCTCGGCAAGCGAGACCTCGGAAAGTAGCGTGAACGACTCGACTCGACGGTATTTTTCTACTTCTCGACGATGTTTGCGAACCGTAAAGAGCTCATCGTTTAGCGCAACAACCTGGCTGTGCATAGTCTCAACAAGCTCTTTTCTCCATGACTGATAGTCATCACTCACGAAAGCGCTATTTTGCAAAAGCATAGCAAGCTCTGCTTGCCGTCGAAATATCTGCTCGGCAACAGAAACAGCAAGCTCGCCTTCAACTACGTTTGGATTTTCGCGGAAGAACTCGAAATTACGGCACCAATCGAATATGAAGAATCGTTCCTTATCTTCATGAACTCCATCTAGCGGGTCAACAACATTCAAACCCTCGCATAGACGCGTTCCGCGTCCGATCATCTGCCAGAATTTGATTTTAGAACGAACCCTTTTGAAGAAGACAAGGTTCACAATCTCGGGCACATCGATACCCGTATCCATCATGTCGACAGATACGGTAATGACAGGACAGGGCTTTAGCTCGAAATCTTCAATGATGGTGTGGGCGTAGTCATCCGAGTGAACAACAACCTGAATATAGTCCCCTGGAAGTCCCGGGAAAAGCTTGCCGAAACGTTCCGCAATGTAGCGCGCATGTTTTTGGTTTTGAGCGAAGATTACAGATTTTCCCAGCTCCTGCCCACCTTGAACGTGGATGCCCATTTCCATAAGCGCAACCAGGACGTGATCAACTGTCTCCTCGTTAAAAACCCATCTATTAAGATCGGTATTCTCAATCTTATCTGGAACGTCCTGCCCTACATCCTCAAAGTCTTCCTCAATCTGTTCCCGTTCTTCAGGAGACAGCTCGTCGTAGGTAATGCCTTCATCAATAAAGCTCGTATGAGTCTCTATACCAAAATACGGCACAAGCACATGGTCAACTTCTGTTGCTGTTTTGTATTCATAGACATACGTAGGCACACCGCGCTCGACATCAAAGAAATCGTATGTGTTTCGATCCACCTCGTTCGCAGGTGTAGCCGTAAGCCCAACAACAAGAGCATCGAAGTAAGTAAAGATCTCCCGGTACTTTCTGAAAATTGACCGATGGGCCTCATCGACAATGATGAGATCGAAATGCGCTGGCGTAAACATGCGATCACCATCTTCATTTCGCTCCCCATCAATTGCATTCATAATGGTTGGATACGTAGAGAAGACGATGCGAGCGTTACGTTCATCCTTGTTTGAACAGAGATTGCACAGCGACTCATGAGGCAAATAATCCTGATATGCGTGCTTCGCTTGCCTCACAAGCGCCACACGGTCTGCTAAGAACAACGTGTTTTTGACATGCCCCGAACGCATAAGCACGTCAACCAGGGCAGCTGAAACACGAGTCTTTCCCGTACCCGTAGCCATGACCAGGAGACTCTTGCGATGCCCCTCTTCGATGTTGGCGCACACGCGTTGGATAGCTTCAACCTGGTAGTAACGTCTCCCTCCGCCTGCAATCTTCTCATCTACTGACAAGGTTGTGGGCTTTAGGATGGATGTCCTGCGGTTGATTATCCTCTGCAAATCTTCTTGTGAGAAAAAACCGCTGACCGAACGTGGGGCACCGTTTTCATCGTCAACAAATAGCGTAGTAAAGCCATTGGTAAGGAAGATAGGCGGCTTGTAGCCAAACTCGCTCTCAAGGCACCTCGCATAGAGCCGTGCCTGTTTGAGCCCTTTTTGCTCAGAATAAGAGGTACGTTTCGCTTCGACGACAGCGAGAGGACGTCCATTTTTGCCCATAAGCAAATAGTCGATATATCCCACGCCAGTATTGTTACCAGGCTCCACGGGCATGCCGTATACTTCTCGCTCCTGAAGCGCAGTCTCATCAAGCTTCCAACCAGCAAGCGCCAAATCCCAGTCAATGTAGTGTTTACGTGTCTCGAACTCCGAAATGTCTTCTGGGTTGAAATCGCGCTTCGGCTTATCATTTTCTTTGATTTGAGCAGCCTGGGCACTCAATTTCTTAAGCTCGGCTTCGAGTCGCTTGATCTCCTCGTCCTTTTCAACAAGTAGCGACTCGCGATCTTTGATGGCCTTAATCTGGTCAGCTGTAAGCTGGATGCCTTTCTTCGGAATCTTGCGCTCATCGAAGGTCCGTACGGAATAATCCGGACCGTAGCAATAGTCGATCCAATCGATGAACTCAAAGAGGCTCCGCAAAACCAAGATTGCGTCTGTAGGAGTGACAACGCGCTCGGTATGCACTGAGAGATTGCCGAGCTTGTTTATGCCAAGGAGTTTTCGCCACACACGCCCATCGACAACATTCATGAAAGATCGCTCATGTAGCAGCGACGACAAATTGTCACGATAAGGCATGTGAATGTCGTTGTCGATTGCGTAAACCCACTTAACCGCAAGCTCGAGTGCCTTACGACAGCCGACCGCGCACATTGCGGGAGAGGTAGCAAAGACTTTCTCTGCCTCAATGCAAGCGTCCGCAAAGAGGCTATAGTAGCTATCTTCGCGTTTAAGAAAATCAAAGTTCATGCCAGCTCGCCCCGCCTGATAATCGCGACCTCACTTGAAGCCTTTACGTCATTATACTTAAGCACCTGCTGCTGAACGACAACCCGCGATTTGCCGACCTCGGCGGCGAAGGCGGCGAACTCGCGTTGGAGAGCAAGAGGTGGAACGGGCACGCACAGCCGAGCAAGCTCGCTTTTCGGAATATTGCTCATCGATTTCGCGGATCCGTGCGCCAGGCTTCTCACTTTGTCGAAATACGGCCCACCTAACAAGTGGCTCAGATACGCCCCCTCCACATCGTCGTTGGGATGCATGCGAAAAACGATGTCGGGAAACATGATGCGGCCAGCAGTCTTATGAACCAGTACGCTTCTCCCAACAAGCTCAGGCGTATTCTTTCTTGCAAGGAGAATATCTCCATCAATAACCTCCTTTGCCGCCACAAAGGAGTCCTCGGAAGGTAAAGCCTTGTTCTCATGCTCTAGGTAAACACCCGAGGAGATTCCACTGAGCTTAAGGACCCCCGGCTTTGTTCCCCTCCGTGGACCAGGTGCGCATTTCGGACTTTTCCCGGAATCAATTGCGCTTACGCACGCCGACAGAGGCAACTGGCAGAAGGAACTTCCATCCCCGAACATCTCGACAAAGCGGGATTTGACCAGGTCGTCCAGGAGGGAGAGGCAGCGAGCTCCTTGGCTTTCAAGCAGCTCTATAGCTTCTAGACGACCAACTAAACGCTCCTGCTTTACCAAAGATGGACAGAGCACCAACCTCTTTGAATAATCCTTGAAATAAATATGGGGAATCGTCGACCCCGTGAACCCCTCGCCTAGCCTCAGAGAGCGGACTAAGTGAAGAAGATACCTGCAGGAGACGCCCTCTTTCGGAAGCAAGGTCTGCATCGTTCCAAGCACAGACGACTTAGGTTCGCACAGCATAGCCCGTCCAACACCGGCACCGTCCTTAACTACAGCAACGCAAGGAAATTCATTCTGATAGATAGTCCTAGTCCCAATAATCCCTGACGCCCCGTAGACAGGATAGGGCCCATCGTTGACAACATCTTTCTGCCTTAGCGTAGACTTCCCCTTGGAGCACACGTCCCCCAGCCGGACGCGGCGCGCCTCCCCGGCAAAGGGGGGTTTGCCTTATGCGATGTATCTTCGATGCGACATGCGAACGTTACGCTGGTCGACCATTGCGTACCTGAGCGTCGTATCGATCTTCTGATGTCCAAGCAGCACCTGAACCTGCTCGATAGGCATGCCTTTATCAATGGCGCGCGTCGCAAGCGTTCTTCTGAACTTGTGAGGATGGACACGGCAGATTCCCAAACGCCGCCCTAACTCACGGAGCCGAATCTCAACCCCACTAATTTGTAGTCTCTTATAAGGGCTGCAAAGCGAAACAAATAGAGCCGGGTTATCGTCTGTGCGCTCCGAAAGATACTCGACTAAATGGAGTTTAGTTCGCGCATCAAAGTAAACGCGCCGTTCCTTTCCGCCCTTTCCCAACACGATACATTCCCTGGCCTCAAAGTCGATATCTTCGCGATCAAGGTTTACCAACTCTCCCACACGAATGCCGGTCGAAGAAAGCAGATCGACTATTGCAAGGTCCCGCTTTGACGTACAGCCATCACGCATCAGCTCGATCACTTCGTCGGAATAGGTTTCCTTCACAGTCTTTACCGTCCGAATTTTCTTGATACGACGAGCGGGGCTCTTGTAAATGTAATCTTCCGCCTCAAGCCATGAAAAGAAACTCGATATAATGCGTCTCACGTTATCAATCGTCACGTTGCCCGCACCGCCCTCCTCTCCATAGCTACCTAGATACGAGCGAATCTGCTCAGTTGTAACAAATGTGAGAGAGCAGTCGAGCGTACCCAAAAAACGAACGAGCGTGCTTCTGTAGTACTTAAGAGAACGACCAGAGCACCCCTCGAGACGTTTAGCATCGAAAAACGCCTCGAGGAGCTCAGCGTTACCGAGACGTTTATGCCGCTCGACAGTTTGTTCGACAAAGCACTCGATAAGCGCGTCGTGTAGCCGGCACATCTGAGCGCCATCTAGCGCTGTCGCCATCATCCGCTCGACCTGACGAATCGCGTCACCAACTGACAACATACCTGCCTCCAATCATCCGGGAAGCAAGCGTAACGCGAGCACGCTATTCGCCCCGTTGACATTCAGCCTGTGCAAGAAGCCGCAGCATCTAAGCACACCTAATGTGCTCGAGTGGTTTCATTCAATCCCAACGAAAGGAATAGTTCGCTTTTGTCGACAATCTAACCAAAGTAATCTTGCGCAAGGCTGTCGTAGAGCGTTTGTAGCTTCTTGATTTGCTGCTGAACGACAACCCGCGATTTGCCGACACGCTCGGCGAAGGCAGCGAACTCCTTTTGGAGGGAGAGCGGCGGGAGGGGAATCCGAACTTTCTGCAAATCAGTAATTGACAGGTATTTGACCGTGGTACCACTGCAGCTGTCATTCAACTGTTTGACAAATTGACTATTAGAGAACAGTTCGACCAGCCAGGCTGACAATGGGCTCTTCTCCGTTTTCGACAGCCAAGTAATCATACCGTCTTGAAAGTAAAACCTGTCTCTGTCACTGACAACATAACACCTGCCCAAAGTCCCTCGCGACGTAACCAAAATATCTCCTGCTGCGGGTACATAACCAGCTTCCTTCAGGTTCAAGTACTTTCCTTCAGCAATACACAACCCTGACGGAGGTTTCTTGTCATCGATCAGACTGGCAATATCTGCCAGTCGATAAAATGGGACCCCTTCTTTCGTTAGCTCTTTCGCATAGATCCGCTTTGAGGATTTGATCTGATAGATCTCGCCTAGACACTTAACGTTAAATTGATCTCGACGAGTTAGGTCCCCGAACATCTCGACAAAGCGGGATTTGACCAGGTCGTCGAGGAGGGAGAGCCGGCAGCGGGAGAGCTCAATCAAGTTAGCTAATAAATCCAATATGTTGACGATACGCTCGCGGTCACTCTTCACATAGATCGGAACTGTAAGAGAGTAAAAGTTGGAAGGCTTCAGGTTGTTAATGTTTGAGCCGTAGCAAACCTCTTGAGTGGTCCTTCTATAGACTCCCGATTGAAAGTAATGCCCAAGATAGTCCGCCTCCCCACAAAGGGAACGAAGCACACAACAGAAGGCACCGAATGTAGCGGAAACGTCCCGCTTGACCAACGCCGCCTTTCCCACGAGACCCTTACTACCACTTGATGTACAGACAAGGATGTCGCCTTTTCTCAGCAACTGAGAAGATCTCACCTTTGACCGATCAACATACTGCACATCACTGAGGACCAACTTCCCATCCTGGATGTTGTTTGCCCGAAGAAGAGTAATGCTGTCGTCATCAAGTTCCCGGCGAAGATCTATTCCCGCCCTGTAGGCTACCCCTCTGATGAACTCAACACGCCTCGCTAAGTTGTTCGCCTCCCCCGCAAAGGGGGGTTTGTCAGCCATTAGAGCTCACCGCCCAGCATCTTCTTGAGCTCTGCAAGCCCCGCAACCATCTGTGCATTAAGGTCCTCGAGGTCGGCAAGGATCTCTTCGGTAGGCGGATACTCAATACGTTCATATTCGGTCTTCGCGTACTTGTTGAAGCTAAAGTCGTAATCATTATCGACGATTTCCTGCTTCGGAACGAGAAAGCTCTTCTCCGTGCGCTCGCGCTCACCCTCAGCATCGAGCTTCGTCCAGCGCTCAAAAATGTCAGGAATGTCGTTGTGCTTCTCGTCTGGATCACGCTTGTCGTCGAGCGTGTAGCCATCGCTCTCCATGTTGTAGAGCCAGACGTTATTTGTGCCACCAGCGTTGGTTTTTGTAAACACTAGGATTGCAGTGCTTACACCCGAGTACGGTTTAAAGACGCCACTAGGCATATAGATAATTGCTTCGAGCTTCTGATTCTCCACTAACTCACGGCGCAGCTGTCCATACGCCTTCGAATTTGAGCGGAACAGCACCCCATTGGGGACGATGCATGCGCAGCGACCGCCAATTTTAAGCATGCGCAGGAAGAGCGCCACAAAAAGTAGCTCGGTCTGTTTGGTGTTGACCATGGCGCGCAAGCTTTTATTAATATCCTCAACATCAACCGATCCGGTAAAAGGTGGGTTCGCCAGAATGACGTCGAACTTATTCGAAATGTCATTCTTCTGCGAAACGCTGTCGAGGTAGCGAACATCAGGGGCCTCAACCTCATGCAACATGAGGTTCATAGCGCTGATGCGTAGCATCGTTTGATCCATCTCAAAACCGCTGAACTGAGGCTCAGCACCGTTCGTGCCCATGAAGGCATCCCATTGTTCAGCCGTCATCCCGTTCTCGTAGTTGCTACGAATATGCTCAGCAGCGGAAATCAGGAAACCCGCCGTACCGCAAGCAGGGTCGCATATAAGCTCACCAGGCCTGGGATCAACAAACTTCACCATCATCTCACGGATATGAGCCGGGGTACGGAACTGGCCATTAGTGCCCGCCGTAGAAAGCTTTGAGAGCATATATTCGTAAAGATCGCCAAGGTCGCCGATATGCTCATCGAAGTCGCTAAGCAACTCATCTACACCTGTAACCGCCTTCTCCAAAAGCGATGGCTTACCTGCAGGGAATCCGAAAGTGGCATTTTCCATCGCGCGAGAATAGGCCGACTCGTCGCCAAGCGTCTTAATGAAAGGAAAGGCGAATTGGTCAACGATGCGATACATATCCTCGGCGCGCTTGTCTTTAAAGCTACTCCAACGCATCTCTTTGCCGGTGATGACCTCTTTGCGATCGTTCTCATACTCATCCGGAAAAATGTGGGGCAGAGGCTCACCGAGCATCATCTCCATACGCTCCGTTTTAAGCTCCTTTTCGTCGAGCTGGCGCATGAACATGAGATAGGTAATATTGGTGATAACGTCGAGAGGATTGGTGATGCCACCTTCCCACATCTTTTGCCAGATGGCATCTACTTTGTTCTTTGTTGCTCCGGTAATCATATTAAAGTCCCTTCTGGATAACCATTATCAGGCTAGTCGTTAGTCTGCACCACACGAACAAACTCGCTTTGAAGTAACAGGTCGCTCTTTTCTGAAATGACTCGACATAGCTCCTTGTATCCTTGGATACATTCTGAAAGCGCCCCCAGCCGAGCCTGTTCCGCTGGCGTTGGAACTGGAACCATCAGACCGCCGATATCTCTCTTCTTTAAGAGTTGGATGGTCATGCCCTTGCTCATTGTTTGAAGCTCGAGATGCGTCCGTTGAAGCCCCAGGAATGCAGCAAGATAACGCATATCAACCGGGGATTTGGAAAACGAGCGCAGAATGAATCCAAATGAGGTGACAAGCAATCCCTCGTGACCTTTGTCGATATAAACGCAATCATAAGGAGTGGATGCTTTGACAATTACATCGCCTTCGCGCGTGAACAGATCGTCCTTAACTTTCGACACCACCTCGCTTACAAGCTGAGCGTCATCGATACGAGAACCTGTCATCGCTGCCGGAACGAGGACTTTTGTCCTGATGGGATCATCGCTATCCGTTATTTTCTTAGCACGGCTCATAGGTGCGCCAGTCTTTATTTCGACAAGCGAGCCAAGAGGCAAATAATCGCAGGACATGTTCATCTCCTTTCTGAACTACTCATTTCAGTTGAAATGGCGTTTGGCTTTTGGCCGCCATCCCCCATCGAGCTTTATTTGTGGAAACGAAGTCAACAACTTTCCCCTTCCCTTCGATTCGAAGCGCGCAATTCGAATCGTTAATTGAAACATGTTCCAATTGTTAAGAACAATATTATGCAGACGGTAGAAGGACGTCAATGTATTTGTTCAAATTAATTGGAACATTATCTCTATAACCACCTCACGCTGCTTGTTATCAGCGTTAACCACGGCATTTTTTCCGCACAAACAGATATGGTTCAGCTGAATGCAAGCAGCGACCTCTGGATGGAGGCGAGCCATGGCATCAGACAAACTTACCTGGATAAGCTTCTATACGTATTGCCCGGGCGATGCCAATTGGACGTTGGCGTGCGATTTGGTTTCTGGGCGTATCTGCCTTACAAGCGTTGCCGAACGGAAGCTCCGCAAGATAAAGCGTTATATGCTTCGCGCCACAGCAGAACCTGGCACCCACCAAGCGCTGCTCCTAAGCCGTCAGAGAATCATCGACAACGCACAGTTTCACGTCTCCCAATTGAGCGAAGCAACGCATGATCTTATTGCGGACCAGTATCCATTCCATCGATTCCAGCGTCTATATAAGCGCATCTGCAACCCGCATTATTGGTTTATCGACGATAGCGGAAAATCTTTCTCCTGCGGAACGAAAACGGAATCGTTGTCGTGCACCGCCTGGGACATCGATGAAACCAGCCCTGTCAGGGAGCTGTTCGAGCTCATCAAGAAGGACTCGGGGCTTTCACGGCATTCGGAGTGGTGGTACTAGGAGGTTTGCAGAGTTGGCAAGCGCCCCATCCCATGTTGTACTCACCCATCTCCGCGCTAATCCATCCTATTTCTTCCCAAATGGAAGCTTGAACGGAAGCGACTCCGCAACCTTGTCAAGGTCAACGCCTCTAATCGCTCTGCCGAGCTCTTGGACCCCATCTGCCGCAGCGACGCCCAAGTCAGCAGCGCCTTTCCCTGCTATTTCGCCAAGCACCCCCGCTCCATCGGCTATGGCGCCTCCAAGCTGCTGCGCACCGTTCGCGGCACCCGAAGCCACGTCGCCAGCGAACTTTCCAGCAACGTCAAGCCACTCCGGAGCACGTTCGATAACCTTCTCATCCATCTCGATATCGAGACCCCCAGAGAATTGGGAAGTCTGCATCATCAGGTTGTTGAGTATTTCAAGTGCATCATCCACAGCAAAGGGGTGAAGAAGCTTTTCCTGTCTCACCTTATCCGACGCCTGCTCGAGCACATCACAGAAAGCATCAACTCCTGCCTTGACTTTGCCAAGCCGCTCACGCCTTGCCTCCACAATCCCTAAGCGATGCTCTTCTAGCACCTCGGGCAGCTCGGCATAGGCTCGCTCGAGCTCGATAACCGAGAGCTTATCTCTCGTCTGCACGGCTCTAGAGACCACAACGAGCCACGCTGGAACGTCGTCCTTGGCACTATCCAGGACATGCATAATGCTCTCTGCAGATTCTGCACGCGAAAGCTTATCCGAAATACCCTTGAGCTTGGTCAGGGCGTAGCCAAGCGCTCGACTCGTCGTTTGGGCACACGGGGCGAGCTTCGACCATGCCGCATCTCCCAGCGTACCCGTTCTGGCTCTGATTGCCGCCGCCTCATCAACTTCGAAAGCTACGCCGATGAGAGCAGCAACCGTCTGATCTTTCTGGTCTTGAAGAAGATCTCCTACCTTCTCGTCGATGCTCTTAAGATAGTCCGTAATCTCTTGAATCGCCTGTTCAAGCGCCATCTGCGTCATTACGCCGGCAACACCCGTTGCCATCGCAGGCGAGAAGATCTGGCTCGGGTTTTCGAACTTGAGCCATTTGACAATCTGGCCGTTCGACTTTTGAACGACACCAGGCTGAATGCCACCAGTCTTGCCGTATTTCTTGAGGAGTTCGGCAGAATCTCGTGTAAGCTTCACCCACCGACCAGACTCTGAGGAAGCCTGAGCAGCTGCTTGCATAACAGAGCTGCCTGTCTTCAACGCCTTTGTAGTGAATTCGCGAGAGACAAGGCCCTGATCGTCGAGCCATGCCTTGATTTCTTTGGAATCACCGAGAAAGAGGAGACCATGCTCGTCCTTAACGACAGAGATTTCTTGAGTTGGTACGTTAGCGTCTGCCATGGGTTCCCTCGATTCCGACCTGTCCCTCTTCGGCATTTCCGTCTTCTTCACCCTTGGACGAAGCGCCTCCAATTATACGAAGTATCCGCTGCCAAAGTTGTAATGAGCGATTCCTCTATCGCCGAAAAAAACGCTTTTGACCATCAGAGCGCGGTCGACTGAGCCTCCTCCGCCAGCTCTTCAAGCCGCTTAAGTACCAACTTCAGCCACTCGAACTCGCGCTGACAACCACCCATCGTCCAATGCGTGATATAGCGGAACTGCGAGAAGACGGCATCACCCAGAACCTGGATGTCGTCCACATAATCAAGATTGAGTTGCAGCACATCCATATCATCAACAAGCGACCCATAACGTTCTAAAAACGACTGGCCACAATCCATCTGGAACCCAAAGTCACTGAAGCGGCCAGCCCAATCCGTCCGCTCAAGCGCGCAGGAGCCCCGTTGCTCCAGCTGCTCTCTAAGTTCATGCACGTAGCTTCCGGTTTCATCATGGTTATCCATAGCACGCCTTTGCAAAGTCGCGGCACCAAAATGTCCAAATCTACCCTATTTCAAAAGGAGATTCGACGAGCGAAGCCGTCTGTCAAGAGGCACAGCGGCTTCTCTAACCTCTTGGCCTGTTTTGTAATGGCATAAGCCCACCTATAGCTCCTCTGAACTCTTCGTCTTCCACTCCCCCGTTTTGTCATCCCATAGGAATTCAATCTCCTCATCGGCATCTTGGTCGTAAACGGTCCGAGTTGCTCGAAAAGCTTCCGCGACAGGCTCCCGCTCCTTCGAATCCTGGCCGGGATAGCTCCAAGCAGACTGCACCACTGCGAAACCAAGGTCCACGCCCCCGTCGCGCAGCTCGATCAAACAGTCAATCTCATCGATAAAAACATCGCACGCAGGCGTGTTAAGCACTTCATACTCCACGCGCTGCGGCAGGCGCTCGCAGGGAAGCGCCCGTGCGCAGAAATCCCGCACCGCATGCTCAACGGTGTCCGCGTAGCGATAAGCAACGACCATGGGCTCCTCTGGCGACGCACATTGTACGTCCTCGCCAAAGCGACCATTCTCATTATTCTGCCCGCTTATTGTGGCCTTCACGCTCATAGCAACCTCCCTCTAGCACTACAAACATTATCGCATGCATGGAGACACACGCAGCGTTGCCCGCGACGCGCCCTTGCTGTCTCAACAGCTCGCTATGACTTCCCGTGCGCGCAGTAATGAGTGCGAGCCCCTTCCCATCGATGCGATAGATGGGAAGCCGATCAGGCTCGATGCGGAACTTGAGATTGCCGCGATATGTACCATCAAACGAATGGTCGCGCACCGCATCTGGAAGGACCTCGCCACACACTAGCGTCTCAAAAATCTGCTTGAGCTGCGAGAGACGCTTACCCGCCACTTTATGCGCTTAAAGTCTTTCTAGTATTTGACGTAAATCTCAACTAGGGCATGGCCTACTCCGCGTCAAGCGCAGCCATGGCCTCCTTGACGGTGCGGTAGGGGCCGAAAAGGTTCCTTCCCGTCACGGCATCATCCATGGCGGCAAGCGTCTCAGAACGCGCATAGCTGTTCAGCTTCTTCAAGCACGCCTTTCGTTGCTGGCGCGCGGTCTTAGAGCAGGTGCATCCCCATACGATATCGCCCAGGCGCTCAACGCTGATTCGCCCGCATGAGCAGCATCGCACGCGATAGAGCTCCTCTCCCACCTTGTCGCCCGGAATCACATTAAGGAGCCCATAGCCACACGTGCTAATCACATCGAGCAGCACGGCCTCTGGAATCATTCCTCTTGCGCCTTGGCCAACCCCGTACTGCGTCCAGCTGTCTCGGAACCACTGTTTCCAATAGCATGCGCGGCATACCGGCTCGCCGATCTCATGCTTGTGAAGAATGTACTCAAAGCGGTAATGGACCTCGACACCGCATCTCTTGCAGCGCGTAAGCATCCAATCGCGTGGACCTTTAAACGGCTCGAGACGCACCAATCCTGATTCGCCCATGATGCGATCGATGCATTCCAGGCAATAAGCCGGCTTGCTTCTCGTGCGATACGCTGCCGGATTCTCGCATCCTGGCGTACTGCAAACCTTCACGATGCCACCCTCCTCTAGTGACAGCAGCAACGATGATGCTCTCCACGGCACCATTCTATTCCTGCTGACTTCAGGGTAAGGGGAATCCGGCAAGCTGCTTATCCAAACTGCCAGCGTCCCGCTGCAGCTCATGTTTCGCAAACACCGTAGAGACGCAACTTCGATATTGCGCCTCGCGCAGGCAGGCGCAGCGCCACAATTGACTAGCTAATATGTGCAAAAATTGCGGTAGTGCACGCCTAACTATGAGTATGCATTTTTATTTAAGTTTTATACATATAAAACCGCAGGATTCGGAAGATCAGACCCGTCCCACAACACCTCTCCTCTCGTAAGGTCGTGCACTATCGTCATTTTTGCACACAAAGCAACCGGTTTGGTGGCACAAGCCACCTTGAGAGGCTTAACATGCTGCATAAACGCGAGAGAAGCCCCGCACCCGAGCAGCTGAACGAGCGCGTCTGCCATCACCGTCACATACGACAAGACGTATCTCAACATCCATATTCACCGCGCATCAAATCATCCTTGTGTTCATATGGATTGAAAGCGAAAGGACGCCAAAACCCGTCCAGTCATTTGATCAACGTGTTCATTTCACTGTCATTTTATCATATGTTAAAATGACAGTGAAATGATTGGGGGAAATTGTGATCGATAAGAAGCAGCCTCATGCAACCGTATTAGGGATGGAGCTAGCCCTAGGAAAGAGCGCCGCAATAGAAAGCAGCTTGCCCGGTATTCACCGCAATAGATACGCCCTCATAAACGCAACGCTCAAAGGCTCCGAAAATCATTCCTTCATTGCAGCGATCGCTAAGTCTTACCCAACCATCCTTTCTGCAAGAAATCTCAGGACAGCCGTTCGAGATCTTGGAGAGAGCCTACCGGTTGTGATCTATCTTGAGCGAATCGATCCTGGGATGAAAAGAGGGCTCGCAAGCGAGGGAATCCCCTTTATTTCAGAGGATGGGAACGTCTACCTCCCCTTCCTCGGCATCCAAGAGACCCCCTCACTTCCGCTCCCCACGTTGCTTTCGCCTCAGGCGCAGCGAATTGTGCTTAACCTCGCCGCTGGCAGGTGGGCGAGCATCACGGCATCGGAGTTGGCTGAACGTTGCGGTAAAAGTAGAGCTTCCATCACGAAATACTTGCGTGAAATCGAAGCCATCAAGCCCACCCTGCTCGAAACGTCATGGAGAAGTCGTATCTTGGACACCGGCGGGTTAAGCCGAAGAGAGCTTCTCGACCTGTTTGAGCCGTACCTTACCTCCCCTGTTCGCAAGAAGCATCGCCTTGCCGTTCAGCTCAGCACCAATGCCTTAGCGGACCACAACGCAAGACTGTCTGGACTGAGCGCGCTGCCGTTCTTTTCTGACCTCGCGCATGACACGTCACATCTTGTCATCCTAATGGCCCATGAGGATATCGCCGGCCTGCATGATGCAGCGGGAGATGCATGGCAAGAGGCAGCATGGCACGAGGACGCACCTTTAGTCATTGAGGAATGGAGCTACCCCCTTGATAGCACATCAGACATAAGTGTTCTCTCAACCGGCCTAACATGCGTCGACCCATGGTCGCTGTATGCAGAATTGCTTAATGAGCAGCGCGAGGGCGATCGTATAGAAGATGCAATCGAACAGCTCAGGGAGTACCTATGCCAACAGTGAACGGAATCGAAGCATTCAGGAAAGCAATGGCGGGACACGAAGGCGAATATGTACTCATTGGCGGGGGTGCATGCAGTATCCTGTTCGACCAAGAAGCCGTTTCGTTTCGTGCAACTAAGGATCTCGACATAGTTGTTTTGGTTGACAAAGGAGCAAGTGGGTTCGCCCGGGCCCTCTGGAGCTTCGTTGCAAACAACGGTTACAACTGTTGGAAGCATGCAGAAGAAGCCTGCTCCTACTATCGTTTTGTGCTTCCGAAAAGCAGCCCCGGTATAACAAGCCTACCGGAACAGATTGAGCTATTTGCTCGCCATCCAGACTTTTCTTTGGAAGACGAGACGTCGGAAATCGCTCCTTTGCCCTTCGACGAGGACGTCTCCAGTCTGTCCGCGATTATCCTCGATGACGGATACTACGAATTCATTCGAAATCACGTGAGCATGGTCGACGGGGTTCCGCTCTTGAAAGCAGTTCACATCATTCCTCTCAAAATGCGTGCGCACATTGACCTGAACAGAAAGCATAAGGCCGGCCGCTACATCAACGACAAAAACCTCGTTAAGCACCGCAGTGACGTTGCAAAACTGTCGCTTCTGCTCTTCCCTACCGACAAGCTTCTGCTTGAAGGCACAATGCGCGATGATGCAAAAGCGTTCATCACAGATTTTGACAGCTATGTTCAACGTCAGACAAATCGAAAAGAACGACGGAAACTTGAAGATAGTCTCGAGGTTCTGAAATCAGTCTATCTTGGAACTTAATCGGACACACGACCGAAGTGATGCTGCTTACGCTAGCTGATCTTCCTCCGCGTATCTTTGCTACTCGTAGTAGCCCTTCACACCAATGAGGACGCCCTCCGTCACACCAAATCTAAGCTGTCCGAATTCAACAGGAAGGCGAAGCCCTACCGGGAAGACGCCATCGTCATTGAGGTACTTTTCGCGTAGAGCTGAACAATGAGTCCCTTTAGTCGGGAAAATGGTCAGGAGAGCATTTTCCCGACTATTAGTCGATGTCTTTTCCGCTCTTTATCTTAATTCGCGAGGCTCTACTTCTTGGGTGCGTTATAGGACGCGTCAGCATCCAACGCAGCAATGAGAGAGGACTCGAGAACATCCAGCTTGACTGGCTCACAGGGATAGAGCAGAACGTAGACATGCTGCTTATACTTCACATCCGCATAGACGTCCACGTTCCCGAGCCCGATGATGTCTGCGTGAATGCTGGCACCCATGTTCTCGGATCCGCCAATGTAGATGTCCCTGAAAGAGCCGTAGTCATCCTTCTTAACCGCTCCAGGATAGGTCGCGATGGCATAGCATCCACAGTAGGCAAGATACCCACCGTTTGCCTGGTCGAGCTTTTCCTGTGTTTCCCAATTCTCAAGGAATTGAGCTGCGGACATGCGGATGCCAGCACCGTCCAGCAGGACGCGACGAGCCTCACGGCGTGCCTTCTCCTGCGCTCGAGAGTCAAACGACTTTTTGATTGCGCCCCCAGCCGCTTGTCCCTTCTCGCCAACCACCGCAGCTGCGCCACGGGCGGCACCGAAAAGCTTCTCGGCTTGTCCACCCAGGGCGTCAGGTGCCTTCTCCTGAATCTTGCTAGCGACTTGCCCGGCAACAGGGGCGACATCGGGAAGATGGTTGATGATAAGTCGCGCCTTAGGGGCATACTTGAGCGCCTTAGTTGCTATCGTTGCCGCGGCGCTTCCCCCAGGGATAAACGAGACAGCAATCTCGGCGATATCAATCACAGCATTAGCGGCGTTCACGTAGTCCTCTGCCGAACGCTTAGATGGAGCTTCGAGCTCACCCTCGGGCTCTTCAAGACATTCGTCACTCATGGAATCCGCCCTTCAATTGCAGTCATATTCGACATTTGCATCAATAGCAACGCGTCACGATTGTTCCGCATCAACCCACTTAACCGTATACGTCTCACCCAGCACATCGCCAACGTTTCTGACATACTCCTCGAGGAGATCTTTCGCGCGCTGCCGCGCCTGGGCCATAAGCGTATCATTATTAGATATTGAGGTAAGCATTTCTTCTTGAGCCTCGACGAGAGCTTCTTGCTTGTCTTCGATGGAGTAGTCCGGGTCGAACCAAAACGCTTTATCTGATACCGTTTCTACAATCGAGCTCTCATCTACATCTGGCTTGCCAATTATCTGAGCTTCAGGCACTGTTATTGTGACGACATTGTTCGCATCGGGCTGAGAAATGACAACGTTTTTGGCATCTACACCGATTTTGACAACGCCACTATATTCATACCAAAGCTTTCGATAGCCCATATTTAAAAACCAGGAACCCTCGTCTCCCAACTTCGCAACGTTATGTGAATAGCACTCAAGAGTTGCAAGATCAGCGATATAAGTCGCATTAGAAAAGTCTGGATCAGGTTTTGGCTGTTCTTCCTGCTGAGAACAGCCGGCAAGAACACAAACTAGCAAGACGATAGCAGCTGCATATAGCACCACCAGCTTATTTCGTCTCATTGTCAGCCCCCTCAGAATCTGTTTCCGGAATATCCCAATGGATTGTGTAACCTTCGGATTTTGTCAGGGGCGTCAGAAGCGCCTCAACAGTTGACCTGAGGTTCTCTTCGGCTGTTTGGATTATCTGCTTGGAAGCACTCACCTCATCGAGCGCATCTTTTTCACAAATCTCGATTACTTCGGATAACGAGATATTTGGATTTGTTTCAAAAAAATCTACGGAAGAGCTGTCGACCACGGGATCATCAACCGTTATTTCCGGGAGTACCGGACGTATCGTTTTTTCTTCCTCATCAATAGCGAATTCTATCTTTGACATATCGATACCAGCATCAACATATGCCTCGTAGTACACATGACAAATCACATTTCCGCCGTCATCTTTTTTCTCTGCGATCCCGTTATATGTGTAGCGTGCGGTCGACAGGTCACTAATGTTGACGACCTGCTTCAAGGTAGAAATGGTTACGATTTTTGTCGGCTGAGTCGAAGCGGAATAAACGTTGTATCCAACCACGCCCCCAAAGATAACCACCGCAATGCCGATCACAATGGCCAACTTCGCTATCGAAGGCAGGGCTTTAACCACCTCGCCGACGTAGGCAGCTCTATTTCTATTGCGTTCCGCTCGTTCACGCCGGCCTTCGCGTCGAAGCCGATCTCGCTCGCGACGATCTTGACGCTTGCTTTCCTTCTGGCGCTGCCGTTCCTCTTCAGCTCTAACATGAGCAGTTCGGGACCGCTCTCGCTCAATCTCCAGCTGAATTTCCAGGTTCTCCCTTTTAAGCTGTTCAACGCGTTCCGAAGCACCCTCCTTACAGGAAGCGGTTTGAACATCACCATGCAAATGTTCTGTACTAGCTGGCCCTTTCCCTGATTGAGTACTTGGCGCGCCAAGTTTTTCCTGCTCCATTCCCTGCCCGCCTTCATCGTGTAAACCATATTTCCGAGTAATCGAATATCAGCGCCGCCGGAAGCGAAACGATAAGTGCCTATCTTCTCGCTGATAATGCACGTGCTCTCTATTGAGAGCCATCATGCATCATACCGCACGTATGCTGTAGGCATGAGTAACGCGCGCTACAAGCGGAGCCTTGGCTCCCGTATACGGTCGACGCGAACGGGGCTCGGCATCTCGCAACGCCAGCTCGCCCTCATGACCGGAACCAGCCGCTCCTATCTCTGGAAAATCGAGACGGGAACGGCTGATATCGGCATCGACATACTTATCAAGGTTGCGCAGGCACTCGATGTGCAGGTGCGCGATCTCATCGATTTCTAAAACGGCGCTTTTTATTCCGTAACTCGAGTAACCGTGAGATTGACAGATTCGACACTCTGCGATTGAACGAGGTTGCTGTACTCCTCGCCAGTTGTCGAGTCGATCATGAACTCAAAGGTTATCGGGCTATTAGGCTCCACGCTCTGCCCGGCTACAACATAACCACGCAGTGAAGCTTCGTCCTCAACGTCGACATACGACCCATCGTCTGCGGTAATGTCAAACTGGATGTAGCCCTGCCCGTAGTGATCGTTGAATGTGCCGCCCAACGACAGATATCCGCAGGTTGCAAGGTTGCGCCCAACGTAATCTTTCACATAGCGCGTGTATTTGTCGGGAGAAGCTTGAATCTCGGTTAGCTTGGTCTGAGACGACCCCTTATCCACGGGCGCGACGGCAAGCACGATCTCGTCGTAGCTCTGAGCGTCAACGAGCGCATCGTACTCTTCGCCATTTTCATCGAGCATGAAGGTGTACTTCATCTCAGAATTCGGCGCGATGTTTTGCGCCGTCACCTTATATTCCTTGAGAAACTCATCGGGGTCTCCCTCTTCTCCTTCAGGCGCCTCAGGATCATGGTCAAGGTAGGTGCCGTCTTCGGTGACAAACACTACTTTGAGTGTTCCCGAGCCGTATGCGTCGCGACGCGAGCCATCGAGCGCTGTATAACCAACCGCGGCAGCGTTCATGCCTACATAATCTTTGATGTACCAGGTGTATTTGTCGGGCGATGACTTAACCTCAACGGGCTGGCGACCAGCCTCGGCTCCAAACTCCTTCGCCTCGATTGCCCCATCCCCACCAGAGCCGCGCTCGGCTGGGGCGGCCGAGCACCCCGTAAGAGTGAGCCCCGCCACGAGCATCAACACTGCGTACTTCGAAATCTGTCTAAACATGATTCCTCCCGTTAGTTTGTACCTAAGCCCTGTACTTGCACCGCATTTGCGGCCTTTGCTCTACGCTTCACTATGAATAGCCAGATTGCGGCAACAACGAGCACCACAGCGGCTATAAGGTAAATCGTGGGTGCGGCGCCCCAATCATGCGTGCTATTGGGCAGTACGCCGCGATCGGTGAAATCCCACACGAGCAAGCGCGAGGCGGCTAGCGTGAGCACGCCGAACACCATCGCACCGATAGGCTTGTTACAGGCCGCAAGGATGAGCGCGAGCACTGAGGTTGCCGCCATGGCGTACATGATCACCATGTAGATGATCCAACCGCCCTCCATAGAGCCATATACCTGCGCATATTCCAAAAGCGACAAATCCTGGGCATCCGAGACGGTAAACCCGGTTGGTTCGTAATACATGAACTCCGGCGCCTGCGCCGCAGCCGACCGATACTCCTCATCAGCCGATGCCCAGGGCAGGAAAAACGCTGTTACCAGCCCGAGCGCCGCCACAACCATGACAACGCGCAGCGCGAGCGGAGTCCAAGTCGGCAGCGCCTTTTGATCTTTTGAGTTTTCCATCGTTCTCCTATCTCTCGCTTGCCCACGTATCCGCCCAAGCGCGCATGGCGCGAGCGAGGTACGCAAAGGATCCGTTGCCGAAGACGAGCTCTATGGGCACACCGTTTTCCGGCATGGCACAAAAGACTGCGAGCGCCTTCGCTGTCGTTGTCTGGAGCTTCGCCGAGCCCCCTTGGCAGTGCGCACCATCAGGCGAATCGGACGTGCCTAGAAATGCCTGCACCACCTCTGCCGCAAATGACTGCGCTGCGCTACTTTCAGGTACCTCTCGTTTCATCAGACTACTCAGACGCGCTGTTAACTGCTGCAATTGCGTCTCACAGCTCACGTCGGCAACATCGCTCAAAGCCGACCGCCGCCAAAACCTCGGATATTCACCCTGTATAACCGCAAGCAACATATTTGCGAAAGCTTTGAGATGCTCCGGCGCGAGCGTGCGGTCCTCCTCTGTTGGCCGTGCGCTTTCCGCTGAAATACGCAGCGCCTCTTGCGCATGCTCCTCGAGCATCTCGCCCATAATGGCGTAGAGGCGCTGCTCGGGAACTACCGGCACCGCATCTTCGAGGTGTGCCAACGCGGCAAGCTTAGCTCCAACCGCCTCTCGTTGCGCGGCAAGGCGCTGCTCTTTCCCATGGAGCGCCTGCTCAAACGAGGTGTCGTCCTCCAACATACCAAACACTACCGGCTCGACCTCTGCCAGGGTAAACCCCGCATTGGTAAGCTGTTTGACGAGGTAAAACGCCAGCAGATCACCCTCGTCGTAGCGCGCATAGCCCGGTTTGGACACCGCAGGTACCCAAAACCCCAGACCATCGCGCGTCGTGTTTTGGTTGCACAGGTCTTGAATCGCATGGCGCGACAGACCCGTAAGGCGCTCGACCTCAGACCGTTGCCACATGGGCACCTCCTTCCCACCCCATCCTGTACCGTCCGGTAACCGGGCGGCAAGGATGCAACGGAGGGCCGTGCCCGCGCGCCTTAGCGCAACGTCAGAGCATTGTTTCCCGCGCGCTTTCCGCTGTTCCATAGCGCTCTCCTCTCCGGTCTTGGGACCGTCCGGTTGACGGACCCTTCCGTAAGAGCGCTTGTGATTTTCGCGAATCGGCAGAGCGATTTCCTCAGCTGCCAACTGAATGTGAGATGAACGTGCTTTTACGAACAGCGCTGAGGTCGCACCAGCGTGCGGTGCGCCATAAGATCACCAGGTTCGAGCGTATACCTCGAGCGTGCCTGCAGGGGCATTACCAAAGATCGGGATCTCGAAGGTGGAGGATGTGCCCTCGGCCGCCATGTCGACATACGTCTCGCCGCCGGCGACAATGGTCCCAGCATCATCGCGCACGACCGCCGTTAGGGCGACGCTGCCCGATGACATGGCCCGATCATCTCCGGCTACCAGGAGTTCGACCTCTCCTGTTGCCACGAGGCCGCCGAATCCGTCGCTCTGCAGCGATGACCCGCGCACGTCGTAAGTGCTCGTTGCAGTCGACGAGCTCACCTTCGTGCCATCATCAGGCTTGGCTAGCGTAAAGTCGACTGACGCCGCACCACCACCGTTGCCGGCGATGCTCGAACAGTACTGCACCTGTCCGGGATAGATGGCAGACAGCACCATCGTGTCGGACGAGATGATCGAGCCGTCCTCATCCCTTCCGGTTATCGTAATTTCGGGATAATCAACGCGCAGGCTGTCACTGGTGTTTTTAATGGCCACGACGTAGCAAATGTAGCCGTTCACGTCGAGATTCCAACCGGAGTCGACGATCTCGAGCGCATCGGCCGCCTGATCGGACTGATTGCCCTGGATGCCAAGCGATGGTGCATCCAGCTGCGGATGCTCGGCATCATCGGGCGCGTTGTCGCCCGCGCTGTTTGTCCCCTCGGCTCTGTTTGCCGTTATCGTCGAGGACGCCTGATTGCTTTTCGCTGTCGAGTCGCCACGCATTACCAGCAGGTATAGCGCTGCAAGCGCGCAAAGCACCGCGACCGCCGTAAAGGAAAGCATGATGACCCGACGATACAGCGGGGTGTTCGACGTGGCAGATGGAGCCTCCGCGGGCGTCGGGGAAATCGGCGATGCAGGCGCACGCTGCGCATCAGCTTCCGTGGTCTCGCACGCCTCCGCCGCCTTGCTGGGAGATTGGGAGGCATCTTCGCCGGCGATGGTTGGAGCAGTACCCTCCCTGTCGCCGCGCGCCGCTTCACCCGCCCCGCACGCGCGATCAAATGCCTCGGCAAATTCCCCCACCGATTGGTAGCGCGTGCTCGGCTCGAATGCACAGGCGCGGGCGAGCACCTCGACAACAGCTTGGGGCAATGTGCCCATTTGGGTAAACGGAGAATCGCACGCCTGCTTTTCCGGCAACACGCCGGTGAGCATATACGCGGTAACACGCCCGAGCCCATAGATGTCCGAGCGGATATCTACCTGCGCAAATCCATGCTGTTCGGGTGCGGCAAACCCCCATGTTCCCAGCGGGGCGTTCTCCTCATGCGCCTCGGTATTCAGCATGCATGCCGACCCTAAATCGATGAGATGCGCTCCGTCATCTGCGAGCACGATGTTGGCCGGTGCTATATCGCGATGGACGATGCCGTGCGCATGCAGCGCGCCCACCGCCTCGCAGAGCGCCGCCATAACGACGCGAGCATCGGCGAGCATGAAGGGCCCTTGCCCCTCCACACGCGCAAGCAACGTTTCACCAGGCACGTAATCGCATATCGCAACAAACTCGTCGGGCATCTCGTACATGGCATGCACGTGCGGCAGATACGGGCACGCACATTCCGCCAGCATAGCCCACACGCCCCGACGGGCACTCGCAAGCGGCATACGCTTGCGCACGAACGGACCAGTGCCATCGATGCTCACGAGCTCGGTCACGCCACCCGGCCCGCAGGCAAGGCGCCGTTCCACCACGTACGCATCATCGATGCTCATAGCATGTCGCACTTCGCGCTCGTCCATCACAGCCCGCTTCAATTGTCCGGATTGAACAAAGTTCTCTCGCCCAAGCGATCGAGCTCATCATCAGTTTCAACGCGTGTCATACCGTGCTTGATACACCAGATAATAATGGCATCACGACGGCGCTTGGGCCAGAGCTCCGAAACGCCAGCGAGGCGCAGCAGGCGTTGGGCCTCGCGAACAGTGCACTGCAGGCCGAACGCAAGCATGATGGCATTATCGCGGCCCGGCAAACTCTTGCCTTTGAAGATGTCGTAGACAAAAGTGCCGTTCACACCAGATCCGCGCACCACATCCGCTCGGTTTAGATCTCGATCATGCAATAGCTCGCGCAGATAGTCGGGGAGTTCACGGTCGACGATTTCATCCTCGTACAAATACGCCTCCGGGGTCTCGGCGTCCAACAGACGCTCAAGCAAATCTTCTGTTAGTCGCTCCTCGTGCACCGACGCCTCCCCTCTCGACGCTACTTCATGATATCGAAGAAGTGGAATACAGACGGCCCTCTTATCGGAACCATTTCTGCAGCGCGGCAAAGACAACTTGGGGGCGCAAAATTGTGCAAAAATTGCGGTAGTGCACGCCTGATTTTGCGTATACATTTTTATGTCTGTTTTATGCATACAAAACCGCAGGATTCGAGCATCGGAGTCCGTTCCGCGACGCCCTGTTCCCAAGCAGGTCGTGCACTACCGTCATTTTTGCACATCATGTAAGCCCTCTCGTGGCAGAGACGGTTATTACCGCCTCTTACCCGGCATGAAAACTGCATAACGGGTTGACGGCGGCCCATATCGGCGATGATTGATTCGAGCAGAGAGACTGAGGCCCGCCGACAAGATGCGAAATAGGGCGTGATGGAACCATATTGGTCCATCACGCCCTATATAAGCGGTTGCATTGTGCGCACGGCAAGCTTACAGGTGCTCGACCACCTTATCGCCCATAGCGGAGGTGCCAAGCACGCGATTCACCGGAGTCGCCTCGTCGGCGATGTCGCGCGTGCGCCAGCCCTCGTCGAGCACCTCGGTTATGGCGCGGCGAATGTCGTCAGCGGCATCACCCATGTCGAAGCTGTAGCGCAGCATCATCTCGACCGAGAGAATCTGTGCCAAGGGGTTCGCGATGCCCTGGCCCGCGATGTCGGGCGCAGAGCCATGACTCGGCTCGTAGAGCGCCACACCGTCACCCAAGCTTGCCGAGGCAAGCATGCCGAGCGACCCGGTGATCTGCGCGGCCTCGTCGGAAAGAATGTCGCCGAACATGTTCTCGGTCACCACCACGTCGAAGGTGGCAGGGCGGTTGATGAGCTGCATCGCGGCGTTATCCACAAGCACGTCCTCGAGCTCCACGTCCGGATACTCCTCCGCGCCAATGCGGTGCACGATCTCGCGCCACATGCGGCTCGTCTCGAGTACGTTGGCCTTGTCGACGCTCGACACCTTGCCGCGGCGCTTACGCGCGGCTTCGAACGCCTGGCGCGCGATGCGCTCGATCTCGTACTCGCGATACTCGAGCGTGTCGTAGGCGCGCTGGCCGGGCTTGCCATCGGTGCCGGCGCCTTCCTCGTCATAGAAACGCTCGCGGCGGCCGAAATACAACCCGCCCGTAAGCTCACGCACAATCATCATGTCCACGCCGTCGATAACCTCGGGGCGCAGCGTCGAGGCATCGGCGAGCGCGGCAAAGATCTGCACCGGGCGCAGATTGGTGTAGAGCCCCAGCTCCTTGCGAATCTTCAAGAGGCCCTGTTCGGGGCGAGGCGCCGCGGGGTCGGTCGTATCCCACTTAGGACCGCCCACCGAGGCGAGCAGTACTGCATCGGAGGCGTTGGCGGCATCGAGCGTCTCATCCGGCAGCGGATTGCCGCACGCATCGATCGCCGCACCGCCAATGAGCGCATCCTCGCAGGCAAACGAGACGCCGTACTTGGCGCCCACCGCAGCGAGCACCTTCTTGCCCTCGGCGATGATCTCAGGGCCAATGCCGTCGCCCGGCAGACAGCAAATCTTATAGGTCTTCTTCACGTTGCAACTCCAATCAAGCGAGCTAGGACCAGCTGCAAAGGGGTTATCCATCGATTCGTCCCTCCGTCTTCATGTTGCATCCTGGCCCACAAAGCGAAAGCCAGGATGCCCAAGCTCGAGCGAGGTGCGGCAGGTTTCGACCTGCCCCCATCTCACGAGCGGGCAGCGAGCTTGGCGCGGGTGCGCTCAACCAAGCCGCCCGCCTCGATGATCTCGGCGATGAAGGGCGGGAAGGGCTCGGCGGTGAAGGTGGCGCCGGTGTCGAGATTGGTGATCGTACCCGTCTCGGTATCCACGGCAACCTTCGCGCCGTCGGCGATGGCGTCCACAGCCTCGGGGCACTCGAGGATGGCAAGACCCACGTTAATGGCGTTGCGGTAGAAGATGCGCGCAAAGCTCTTGGCAATCACGCAGGAGACACCGGCGGCCTTGAGCGCCACAGGCGCATGCTCGCGACTCGAGCCGCAGCCGAAGTTCTCCTCGGCTACCACGATGTCGCCGGGCTGCACGCGCGTGGCAAACGTGGGGTCGAGGTCCTCCATCGCATGCGCCGCCAGATGCGCATGATCGGAGCTGTTGAGGTAGCGGGCAGGAATGATGACATCGGTGTCGACATCGCGCCCATAGCGGAAAACGGTTCCTTCGAAGTGCATGGATGGTCCTTTCTAGAGGTCGCTCGGCAGGGCGATGTGACCGGCAACAGCAGATGCGGCGGCAACGGCGGGGCTGGCAAGGTAGACCTCGGACGTCGGGTCGCCCATGCGTCCCACGAAGTTGCGGTTGGTGGTCGAGACGCAACGCTCGCCCGCAGCGAGGATGCCCATGTAGCCGCCCAGACACGGGCCGCAGGTAGGCGTCGAGAACACGCAGTTCGCGTCGATGAACACATCGGCCAGGCCCTCGGTCATGCACTGCTTGAACACGGCCTGCGTGGCGGGAATCACGATGCAGCGCACGTTCTCGTTGACCTTACGGCCGCGCAGCACCTCGGCGGCGGCGCGCATGTCTTCAATGCGCCCGTTGGTGCAGGAACCGATGACAGCCTGATCGATCGTGATGTCGCGGCTCTCGGTCACGGGATGCGTGTTGGAGGGCAGATGCGGCCAGGAGACGCACGGTTTGATATCGGCGGCATCGATATGGATGACCTGCGCGTACTCGGCATCCACGTCGGCGTGGTACTCCACGTACTCGCGCTCGCAGCGCCCCTCGAGCCATGCGCGCGCCACGTCGTCGACTTCCATGATGCCGGCCTTGCCGCCCGCCTCGATGGCCATGTTGGAGATGCACATGCGCCCTTCCATAGAAAGGCTTGCAATGGTGGAGCCGGTGAACTCCATAGCCTGGTAGAGCGCACCATCAACGCCGATGAGGCCGATGATGTGGAGGATGATGTCCTTCGCAGCGGCGCCGTCGGTAAGCTCGCCGTCGATGACGAACTTGATGGTGGGCGGCACCTTGAACCAGGCGCGGCCGGTGGCGAGACCCACGCCGGCATCGGTGGAGCCCACGCCGGTGGAGAAGGCACCCAGCGCACCGTAGGTGCAGGTATGCGAGTCGGCGCCAATCACTAGGTCGCCCGGGACTACAACGCCCTGTTCGGGCAGCAGCGCGTGCTCGATACCCGCGCAGCCCTGCTCCCAGTAGTGCGTAATCTTCTGCTCGCGGGCGAAGTCGCGCATCTTCTTGGTTTGCTCGGCGCTCTTGATGTCCTTGTTGGGCGCATAGTGGTCGGGCACGAGACACACGCGGTCGCGGTCGAACACCTCGGTGGCACCCAGCTCGCGGAACACATCGATCGCGATGGGTGCGGTGATGTCGTTGGCGAGCACGAGGTCCAGGTCGCACTCGACGAGCTGCCCGGGACGGACCTCATCGAGCCCGGCATGAGCCGCCAAGATCTTCTCGGCTACAGTCATAGGACGTGGCATTGGTTCTCCTTTACATATCCAAATGGGCCGGACCGTATCTATCATCCCGTGCTCAGACAGTCCTCGCGCTTCGCGCTGCGGAACTGCGCGCGGGACGATAGATACGGTCCACCCTTCTGTTACCTAGTTCAATCGAGCATTGCCGGATAGAGTGGGACGCAATGAGGGTCGCTGGGTTTTCGTCCCTGCGCAGTTCCGCAGGCAAGCGAAGCGCAGCCGAGGACTGTTTGAGCAAGGGATGAAAACCCAGCGCCCCCCTAGAAACCTACTTCTGCTGGTCGGAGATCAGGCGGTTCAGGGCGTTCAGGTAGGCCTTGGTGGAGGAGACGATGATGTCGCCATCCGAGCCGCGGCCGATGTAGACCTCACCGTTCTCGGCAGTCACGCGCACCGTGACCTCGCCGAGCGCGTCGATACCGCGCGTCACGGCCTTGACCGAGAACTCGGAAAGGTCGTTCGCCACGGTGACGATCTTATCGACTGCCTTGTACGCCGCATCGATGGGGCCGGTGCCGTAGGCGCACTCGGTGAAGGTCTCTCCGCCCATGTTGGTGAGCGTGATGGTGGCCGTCGGTGTGAGCGGGAAGCCGCAGGAAACCTGCACGGCGTCGAGGTTCCACACAGCCGTGGACACGCGCTCGCGCTCGTGAACGATGCTCTCGAGATCCTCGTCGTAGACTTCCTTCTTCTTGTCGGCCACCTCGAGGAACGATTGGTAAATGTCCTCGAACTCCTCGTCGGAGAAGGTGAAGCCCAGCTCACCCATGCGATGACGCAGCGCCGCGTGGCCGGAACGGGCAGAGAGGATGATCTGCGAGCCGCCGGCGCCCACATCGGCCGGGTCGATGATCTCGTAGGTATCGCGGGCCTTGAGCACGCCGTCCTGATGAATGCCCGAGGAGTGCGCGAACGCATTGGCGCCCACGATAGCCTTGTTGGCCTGAACCTGCATGCCGGTGATCGAGCTCACGAGCTTGGAGGCGTGCGTGAGCTCCTTGGTTACGATGTCGGTGTGCGCGTCGAGCTCGGCGCCGTGCATGCGGATAGCCATGACGACCTCTTCGAGGGCGGTGTTGCCCGCGCGCTCGCCCAGACCGTTGATGGTGCACTCGACCTGCGTGGCACCGTTGCGCACGGCCTCGATGGCAAGCGCGGTTGCCATGCCAAGATCGTTGTGGGTATGCACGGAGATGGTGGCGTCCTCGATGCCGTCCACGCGCTCGCGCAGATCGGCGATGCGGGCACCGAATGCCCAGGGCATGTTGTAGCCGGTGGTATCGGGAATGTTCACCACGGTAGCGCCCGCCTTGATGGCCGCCTCGATGATGCGCACGAGGAAGTCCTGGTCGGCGCGGCCGGCATCCTCGGCGTAAAACTCGACGTCATCCACGAAGTTGCGAGCGAGCTTCACGGCATGGATGGCGCGCTCTACAGCCTCGTCCTCGGTCATGCGAAGCTTATCGCGCAGGTGGGAGGGGCTCACACCGAGACCCGTATGGATACGCGGGCGCTTGGCGGTCTTGAGCGCCTCGGCGGCGACCTCGATGTCCTTATCGACTGCGCGCGTGAGGCCGCACACGGTGCAGCGATCGCCCGCGATGCGGCCGATCTCGGCCACGCTCTTGAAGTCGCCCGGGCTCGAAATGGGGAAACCGGCCTCGATAACGTCGACGTTCATGCGAATGAGCTGCCGCGCGACGATAAGCTTTTCCTCGGTGTTCATGCTGGCGCCGGGCGACTGCTCGCCATCGCGGAGCGTGGTGTCGAAGATAGCGATCTTACGGGTCATGGTTCCTCCTGTTGCTCGTGCCGAGCGGCGAGCCGCCGGCGATGTGCCGAATCGTGCATTGCAGGAGATGACGTGTTCGCTGGGAGAAAAACAAGAAGCACCCCGTCGCGCGTCACGCCCTGCAAGGCGTTGGATAGATGCGCGTCGGGGTGCTTCTTGAACAAGCTGCGGTTACACCGCGTAAGCGGGAAGGACCCTAGCGCGCATCAGCGCGTAGTAGCGCTAGGGTTAGGAGCGAGCATGCGGCGACAGCCGAGACGGCCGTTCCTGCCACGTTGTTCTCCCCATACGCCATAGTGCCATGAGTCCCTTCGCCGGCAGCGCCTACTCTCGACGCTGCATTGGTTAGAAGTGTAGCAAAGGCAGCCGCCGCGCCCCACCACAATCCCGTGAGCGGCACGCGTGTTTCCAACCGGTTACATTGCTTCGTGTAATCCCGCGCTTGTTGATTAATCAACGTGACAGCCCAACGCCGTACGCATCCGTATGCCTAGGTTTTGTGCAAAAATTGCGGTAGTGCACGCCTAAAAAGCGATATACATCTTATATTGATTTTTATTCATAAAAAAGCGCAGGATAAGACGCTGCTACCGACAGCGAAACAAGGCTCCGGTACGGCAGCTCGTGCACTACCGTCAAAATTGCACATTTTTACAACGCGAACGCGGCAATGCCTGCGCTGCACGGCGCTTTTTGGGTCATGGAAATGTATAAAACGGTGTGGCTCGTTCATGGTTACCTGGTTGGGACAGCTCGCGGCTGCCAGCGTCCCAAACAAGAAACCCCGGATCGAGGGGGAACACGATCCGGGGTCGAGAAAGGAGGGCTATCCACACAGGCAGGACGGATAGCCGAGTCCACGTTGCAGGCGCCGTATAAGGCGCAACGCGGCATTATTGTTCGCGCTTACGGCGCGCAAGCACCACGCCCACAACGATGGCGACAAGTGCGAGCACCGCGATGCCGCCCGCAATCATAAGGGTGTAGTCGCCCGTTTGCACGAGCTGTCCGTGCGGCTTGTCGGTTTGATCGTCAGCAATGTTGCCGGTGTCGCCGCCAGGCTGCTGGCCGGTGTCACCAGGCTGCTGGCCGGTGTCGTCACCGGGGCCCTCGCCCGTATCGGCATCGATCCACATAAGCTCAAACGGACCAAACTCCGCCCACGGCACCTCGAAGAAGATGCCATCGGCGGCCTTGGTAACCTTGACGGCATGCGCTGTGGTGCCCGTGATCTCGGCATCGAGATCAGCCTGGCCAAGCGCAAGCGTATAGTCGCGCGTGAGGCCGTCAAAGTAAGCAACCGCGATGGTGTCCTCGGCGGAGATGCCCTCGAAATAGGGCACGAATATCGTAACCGACGACTGGTCTGCCGTGGAAACCCACAGGTTGCCGTCGTTCATGTCGACCAAGTCGAGGTACTTGAAGCGACGCTGCACGCCCTCGCCCGTGGCAAAGGCGCCGCCAACCGCCGCACGCGCCTTGTCGTCGAGCACGCCCTCGCGCTCGGGCTCGCCCAGCACGCCAGCGATAAAGTCGTCCCACAGCAGGCCGATGCGCGCATCGTCGTTCACCGGCATGTCGAGATTGCCATTCTTCACGAACGTTGTGCCAGCGGCAACATGCGCATGCGCCACCGTGCTATCGCAATCGCCCGCATGCGTTCCGCTGGCGGTAAACTGCCCGTCGAGCGCGCTCTGCAGCGAATCACCGGGTGCCGCAAAGGCCGTCGTAACGATGCCGCCAAATGCATCCGAGAGGGCGCGATTGAGCGCTTGCCCGGCCGTGACCTCGCCGTACACGTTCTTGAAGTGCGACGTTGCCAGCGCATCTGCCGCCGTGTTGTCCGTCACCTCGCGCACCTGCACCATGGTGTCCGAGCCATCCGTCGTGGTAACCACAAAGCCCGAGCCATCAGGCGTCTCGGTCGTGGCGTCGCCCAGGACAAGCAACTTGCCGTTCACGGTCACTACAAGCGGCTCGCCGTTCGCGTCGACGAGCGGATACACCATGAGGTGATACTCGCCCACGCGGGCGCTCGCCGTCACGGGATCCGTTGCTGTAGAGCCATACGCCCAGCGGAACGGCAGGCCATCGGTCCCCTGACTCCAATAGGGGTTACTCTCGTCCCATACCTGGTTTGCCACCGTGACGCGCGCACTATCCCAGTCGGCATTTACCCACTCGGGATCGGGCAGGGCGTTGCCCACGGAGTCGCCCGAGGCATCGGTACCCATGCCGCCTTCGTAGGCAACAAGGTCGCTCGCATGCGGCGTGAGCGCAGTTGAGATGGGGCCCTCGTTGTCGTCGCTATCGCCGTCGTCCTCCTGAATCTGAATAACCCAGGGAATCGTTACCTCGCCGAGCTCGGCAAGCTCATTGCCCGCCTTCCAGGGGTCGATGTACAGTGTGAGCTTCATCGTGGCCTGTGAGGGCTCGTTGAAGGTGGCAACGTGCACGGGGTCCTGCCCCGCGAAGACCTCCTGCGGCGCATCCACCGGCACGCTTTCGAAGGCGCCATCGCCCTCAAAGCTCACCGTGAGCGTCATGTTGTTGAGCGCCGCGATAGCATCATCGCTGAGCTGGGACGTATCGGCTTGAATGAAGAGGCGCGTGCCAGCGGAGATATTGGAGAATTCGAGCGGAATCTCCTGGGTAATACGATCGCCCGGCACCAAGCCCTTGAAGCTCGTGAAGAGGTCGGGGCCTTGCGAGCCGTCGTACGCGCCATTGACCGTGAGTTCGTTGGTGGCGCCGTCGTAGAGAATGGCGGGTTCGCCCTCAGCCGCCATCGCAGGCGTAGCGGCAAGCGTCATGGCAAGCAACGCCGCAGGCGCCACAAGCGCCGCCCTGCGCATCGCGATGCGCGCGCTGTTCAACATATCAGAGAAGCGAAGGTTCATGGCTTACTCCTCCCCTTCTGTGGTTGTTTCTATGGAACCGCCCGTGGAGGCAGTGCGGTTGACGACGACGTTGCCTTCACCGTCCGTCTGAAGCGATGCGTTTCCGTCTGCATCCGTTACAACCGTTACGCCCCAAGCCTCTTTAAGCGCGTCTGCAGGTTCATGCTGAATTGACTGCACAGCGATGTCGACCACGAGCTTGCGACCGTCGTTGTACTTTGCAAGCTGCTCCTTGGTTTGCCCGATCTTGTTGATGAGCATTTCAGTTTTCCCTTTTGGCTCCAAGGGCGTTGTCCAGTAAAACAGACCGTCGGTGCCTTCTGCCCAGCCCGTGTCTGCTGGCATGCCGCCCTCAATGGTGTAGTCGTCACCCTCTTTAGGCATCTCCCACATCTGGTTGCCGCTGGCGTCGACCCAGTAGATGTTCACCTGGGCGCGCACATAGGCAGGAACGGAACCGTCATTGGTAACGGTCACGTTCTCCTTTACGGTATACGGATTGTTAAACGTCTCGTCGATGGAGACCTCAACCTTGCCGATATCGAAGGCATTCTCCTTGAAGTCGGACTGAACAAGCCACGCAATCGCGCCGCCTACTACCGATAGGCCCAGCACAACAGCAAGCACCGTGACCACGATGTTGCGCTTCGGCAAGCGATTCCAGGGACCGTTGGCGCGCATCCTGCGCCCGCCATTCCGAAGGCGCGACGAAAAGCCATTGCCGGCTGATCCGCTGTTCTGAGAGCCAGCAGATGCGCGCTTGAAGCGAGTGTCAGCAGACGTAGCCGAACCCGAAGCTCTGTTGCGATGCGTAGCCACCGGACGGGGCGCGCGCACCGGCTCGGACGCGCCGTCGTTATGCGGCTTCGGCGCGAAGTGAGAACCGTTGTATGCCATCGCTACTCACCCGTCCCTTCACTTGCCTTGAATTCGTTCTCGATCCTCGCATCATCGGAGAACCAGCTGTCGTTTTCGAGCACGTTGGTGGCCTTGACGCGGACCGGCGTCAGCTGGGCATCGGCGCCCTCGCCGCTATAGCCTGCGTACTTGACCGTCACGCTCGTACCGTTGTCCATAGACTCCCATGCGGACCCCTGAGAGAGGCACTTCTGAAGAGAAACGGTGTAGCGCCATGCCCAGCCGGTATCCTCTTCAACGGTGTAATCGCCATAGGGGAGCTGAACCCGTGCCGAGGCGGTGTATGCGCCGTCGTCAGGCTCGTTAGGAAGGGTAATCAGCACCGTCTGACTCATCGTCTTATCGGCACTCGTCACCTTAAAGGTGAAGGTCTGACCGGCTGCCTCCTCATCATTTGAGGTCTTGGTGATCTCGAGCATGCCGTTGAAGGTAAAGATGGCATCGCCCTTCTCGAGCTTCACGCCCGAAACTTCATCCTCATCAGAGCGGGTCACGTCCGTATCGAGCGCAATGCCGCCAGAGCTGTCCTTGGCGTACAGGCGAACGGGAACGTCCTCCATGCCCTGGGGCGTTGGTGCTTTGCCGTCACTGCCATCGTTATCGGCGGTATACACCAATCTGTCCACACTCACCATGAGCCAGGGGTCAGTGTAATCCTCGGTAAGAAGCACGTTCACCGCAAGAGCATCGGCATCCGTAGTACCATCTTCGTTCGCAGGTGCCTCGACCGCCCAGTTCACGCTCTTCGTGTAGTCAACCGCCGCGCCATTGTCCGGCTTCTGCGCACTCAAAGCGACGGTGATGGGATACAGGTCAACCGTGCCATCGGCACCAGTTAGCTCGCCGATGCCCTTATGCGTGAAGTTGTTAGGGTCAGCGCTATTCCACTCCTGGTAGCCATCGTCCATCTTGAGCTGCCAGTTGATGAACTTCTCGTAGTAGGTTCCGTCCTTCGCAGCAAGCTCGCTCAGAATTGCGCCGAACGCCTCACCGTCGTAGACCGCGTCCTGCGTATTGCCCTCTTCTATCTCAACCTCGTAGATAAAGCCATCGCTCGTATAGCGGCCCTCATCGGTTCCCACACTCTGCGAGAAGATGATCGAGCCGTCGGTGCCGTGATAGTTGATGACCGTCGTCTCCTCATAGATGGCTACGTAGACAGCGCCATCCTCGAACCGATCGGCACCGGTCAAACGGAACTCGTGCGCCTGGGTGATAAAGCTACCATCGCCGCCCTGCTTCTGCCAGCCCTTGAACTCATAACCAGGAACATCCTGTGCCACGATCCAAAGACCGTCCGCGTCAGAAGCACGCTTCTCAACATAGCGAATCTCGTCAAGGCTCATCCCAGCGGTCTGGAAGGCAGTGTCCTGGTTCGAGATGACGCTTACCGTTCCTTGGCGGTACACAGGCCAAAGATCCATGGAATGGTTGACCGTGTCCACGCCCGGGCTGGCAAAGACGATGTCATCAACGTAGTCAATCGGGTCATTCGAGGTGTCACCGGCAGGCTTCTCTGCCCAGCCAACGAAGAAGCCCTGATTTTCATACGAAGGCTTACGCGTAGGAACAGGCAGCTTGTTGCCCACCTCGAGCTCATCAAAGACCTCGGTATCGTCCGTATTATGGTGATACGTCACCGAAACAGGGATGGGCTTGTAGTTCGCCCGGAAGATATAGCTGTGACCGAGCGTGATAGGAATGTCGAACGCAATCGTGCCGGCACCGTCGTCCTTGATTCCCTGATCAAGCGAGAGCTCCTGCTCGACTCCGTCAACCGAGACCGTGAGGGATACAAGCTCGTAGTTCTTATCGCTGCCCTCCTTGATGAGGCCGCCCAGATCGGCTGCCACCTCGAGTGTGACGTTGCCGTGGCGATCGTAGTTCAGCTGCACCTCAGTACTCTTATTACCTACGACCGCTTCATTCTGCAGCGGGAACTTAGGATCAGTAGGTGCATAGTTGACCTTGGTCCAGAAGTATGTCGACTCGCTCTTGCTCGTGCACACCACGCTAGGAATGCTGGGGAGGTTGAAACCATCCGGCACGCCGGCCTCGCGCACGTTGGTGCTCGTCTGGATGGAGATGGGAACGTATACCGGATAGAGCTCGGTCGGACGCGTGCACACGGCGGTGTCTTCGTCAATGAGGTAAGGCAGGACGCGCGTTACATGCTCAACGGTTTTGATGCTACTGTCACTCGCCGCTTCCTTACCGTCCTGGAAGATGTAGTCCCACTCGCCTTGTGTCATCTCACCGTACTTGACAGCAGAATGATCAATCCAGCCAAGGAAGGCATATCCCGCCGGTGCGTCAAGCTGTGCCTCAAAGCCAACCTCATAGTTACGCGGAACATCTTCTTCATCGCCCGCAGTATCTGTTACACCAAGCTCGATCGTTCCCGCAGGCTTGGCATTCTTGTAGTAGTAATCCACCCTCTCCATATCGGGAGTGAGCTCCGTTAAGCCAATGAAAAGATTCTGACGATAGCGGCGTTCGACCATCATATCTTCACCCTTAGGAAGACAGAAGGTCACATTCGCAGTCATATGAGCTACAGCATGGTAATCATATCTGGTGTCCCAAGCGGTTCCCATATCCCAATCTGTTTTGGTAGAAGTACTCTGATTTGGAAGGTGACCGTCCTCTCTACTGAGTGACCAGAACTTGAAGTTGAAACCTTCATTAAGCGTATCCAGCTTGGCGTGGGTGTAACCAGTAACCCCAGGTTGAGTTGCCGACACCTCAGCACTGCCCGGGAAATCCGTCGAGACGGCGATTGGACGAGGCTCACTGCTGTCGTCGCCACTCCAATGCCCATGGACATCCATCGGATACAGCACCTGCCAAGGATTCGTTCCATTGGACAAATCGAAATCTTGGAGTTTTGGATTGGTTGCAGCATCGCCCACCTGATCCGAACAGGCCTTACCTGTCCGCCAGCTATCAAGGTCATATTCATCGCCGTAATATTCGCTACTGGAGAAGTCCTTGATATCTTTGAACGTCTGTGCGTACTGGTGCCAGAGCTTGGCAACGACCTCGTCGGAACCGGAGTCGAGATAATACGTCACTTCGTACTCAAAGCGCGCCTTGTAGCTGCGCGGCTGCGTAAGGTCCACCTCAGCTTGAGTCAGGTTGAAGCTGAAGCACTCGGCATCGGCAGCCGGCTTGTTGATGTACTCGCCATCGCCGTTGAGCACGTCGCCGTCGTCATCTGCTTCAGGCTGCGTGCCAGCATCGACCTTGACCCAGTTCTCACCATCAGTGGGATCGACGTCCTCGTACCAACCGAGGAAACGCACCGTGCCCTTAGTGAGGGGGCTGTCCGTATAGGGCTTAACCGTCAGGATGACATCGCCCGAGTCCTGATCGACGGTAACGTTGGCCTCGCCAAAGTCCTCGCGGATGTTACGAGCAGTCGTGGTATCGCGCTCGTCGCCCTCATAAATCACCGTGATGTTGGTGATGTAGTTGGAATACACCGGCCACAGGTTCATGGGTTCGTTAACCGTGATGGTGGCCTGACCGTCCTCATCCACGGGGTAGAACACGCCCTGCTCACGCAGCGTGTCCAAATCGGTCGAGGTGATGGCGCTGTAGTTCATAGACCCGCTGCTCGGAATCGACGTCCAACCAATCAGCTGCGTACCTTCCACTGTCGGCGCGTTGGCAACCGTCGCGGGCGTCACAAGCTGTGCGTTGTAGTCATACCAGTCGGCCTCGGACGAGTCGTTCTGAGACTGACCGTTCTCGCGGCTGACAATGCCGCCGTTCACGTCGTGAAGCAACACATTGGCCTGCAGATAGGCAACGTAGAGATCGCCATCGACATACTCGGGATCAGATTCGCCTTCAGCGTCGTTCTCTCGGGTAATGGACAGGACGTCCTTGTTCTCCTCGGAAACCAGCTTGTCCTTATTGCCGATAATCGGACCCTCGCCCAAATAGGGCTGCTCGCCATCAGCAGTGAAGAGGTCGTGGTTCGCAGGGATTGAGGTGTAGCCCACACTCTGCTGGCGATACCAACCGTACACGCGCCAGCCGGTGTTGGCCTCGTCGTCGTTACCTTGGGCGGGGTTCTGCCCTTCCGTATACTTAATCGTCACTTCCTGCGTGCTCGTATCAACCGGCAGGAAGCCCTGGACGGCAAACTCATAGGGGTCCGTCGTCTTCCATGCGGGATCATTGCCGTCATCGGTCTGGTCGCCGTCGTACTCGGTGGTTCCAATCTCTACTGTGCCTGCGCCTGGGAAGTCGAACGTAGCCGTGATGCTCATGCCGTGAACGGGAATACCGATATCAAAGTTCATGACCCATTTGTTGGCATGCCCCTCATCGTTCAGCAGTTTAGAGGTAGTCGTGGGCTCCGTTCCATCGGGATAGCCATGCGGCGCCGTACGCTCGACGGCACCACCGAAGTCAAACGTGCACCCCTCCCAGAAGTCGACATTGGTGTACTCGGACGCCTTGGGGCCAAACGTGGAGCCATAGGTAACAGTGTCAGAGGCAAGCGTGCCATCCTGCGTGGAAACGATCTTGCCCGTGTCTCCATCGATTGACGCTGCCGCCATGTTCTCGTTGTAGTAGCACTGCTCAACCGAAGCGTGCGTAGAATCGCGGCCCACGAATGCCGCCAGGAACTTGTTATCTTCGATGATGACGGGCAGGACCAGGATGGAGTTGACCTGGCGCGAGCTCATGTCACCCGCGAACGAGCAGCGCGAAAGGTACACCGTGCTGCTGCCACCCACGCTCTGGCCCGTACGTCCAACGATACCGCCCACGTAGCCGGCGGTACCGGCACCTACAGAGATGTAGCACGCAGCATAGGAGTTGAGGTCGGCTATAGAGAAGCAGTCGATGATCTGGCTGGGGACCTTGCCCTCATCACCGCTTGAAGAGGCACCACCCACAAGACCGCCGGTGTACACCTCGGACGCGGCAACGGCACCAACGGCGGTGTCGTAGCGCATCGAAACATCGGTGCGTCCGCCATCGATGATCTTACCGTCCTCACCGGTCGTTGCGCTCACGCGGCAGTACTCGATAACCGAGTCGGTCGAGAAGCCCACCATGGCACCCAGGTAAAGAGGCTGGCCACCGAGCGCAGCGATGCCCTGGGTGGCGTTGCAGACCGCAGAGCCGTCCTTCACCTCGCAGTTATAAAGCGTGGAGTCGACAATCTCACCCGCGAGGATGCCGCTCGACATACCCGCATTGGTAATGAGGTTGATGACGTTGTTGCCAGGAATAACGCTTGAGGTGCAGTTGTTGAGGATAACGTTCTCGATGAGCGTATTCTGCGCAAGGCCCACAAGCACAGCGCTGCGGTACGAGCCACCGACATAGCAATCGGCGAGCTTGAGGTTCTTGATGGTGGCGCCTTTGGTCACGCCAAAGAAGCCACAGTCCGTGACGATCGCAAGACCCTCGCGCTCATTGCTGAGATTGCTGATGGTCCAGTTTTGGCCATCGAACGTTCCCGCGAAGGGCATGTCATCGGAACCCACGGTCAGCTGCGTGCGGCCAGCACTGGGATTCCGGTCGAAGTTGTACGCTTTGAAATTAATGCTCGAGTTTAGTTTGATGAGATAGTTATCGAAGTCATGGATGCGAGAGGCCTCCACAAAGTAGTACCAGCCCGCGCAATCCTCATGATAGTGCACTGTATCGTCTGGATCATTTAGATCGGCATCATGAATGGGGTCATAAACAAGATAGTGACCGGGTTCGGTGTCCGTTGCCGGAACCCACTTGAAACCCGGGCCCATGGTGATGTCGTTGTACGGCGTGTTCTCATAGCCGTTCACGATATCGGCCCACGCATCCTGCGGGGCGGCAGCAAAGCCCACCACGGCTACGAGGGCCACGGTGAGCGCAGCAGCGAAGGTTTTCAGGCGTTGTGCAATAGTGGTGTGATTCATCTTCATTGTCCTACTCCCCCGCCTCGTCGGTGCTCGGCCAACCGGTGGCGTTGATGGCTGTGCCATCCGGGCTGACGTTGTTATCGGACTGTACGGCCTGGGCGTCGATGGTCATCTCGAACGACCCGCCCTTGCCGGTAAGCGTGTAGTAATCGCCGTTGAACTCAAGCGCGGTCATGAGCTCGGCGGTCGTGCCGCCCTCGGCGGTAACGGGGCTGTTGTAGTAGTACCAACCGTCATCGGGGTTGTAGGTCCATTTGTTGGCGTCAGTGCCCACGTTGAGGGTGTATGCCACATGTGCATCAACCTCTGGGCCCACCGTCTCGTTCCCCTCGGCAGTCTTGGCAACCATCACCGGACGCACGCGCACGTACATGTCGGCCGTACCAACGTTCTCAACGCGCACGATACGGCTGATCTCGCCTTTGTCAGCGCGAACCGAGGAACCGTCTTCCACGGGCACCTCGTTTCCGCCAACCAGCTCGGTCTCGAGAATCCTCATCTTCACGTTCTTGAAGGTGAGCACGTTCTCGGCCTCCGCTCGCTGCGTGGTAAACGCGAGCGTTGCCCCCGCGCCCACGATGGCGATGAGGCAAAGCAGCGCGAGGGCGAATGCGCGCCTGCGAATCCGCTTACGCTTCGGTTCTGGTGTGTTTTGTGCTGCCATGTAATCTTCCTTTTCGTGCTATTCCGCGAACACGGTCTGACATGTGCAGATCGGTGCAGGCGCGCCGGGTACCCGGCAAGTCTCCACCGGTCTGCGCACGTCGCGCGCATCCCCGCTATCCCGCGGCAAGGCCGGACCTCGCCGCGGGATGTGGGAAACGCTACGTACGCATAGGGCTTGGGTGATGCTTACTTGCTGGGATCAGCCTTGATGTCCTCAGCCCACTGGATGGCAGCGGTAAGAGCGGCCTGAGCGGAGCCCTCCTCACCATTATTCACGCCGGCCTTGGAGCCATAGATGAAGGCGTAGACGGAGACGTTCGCGTTCTCAGTGTCGATGCCCTCGGCGTTACCGTTGGGCAAGGTGATGGTCTCGAAGAGCTCGCCGGTGTAAGTGTTGTCCTGCGTCGTGGAAACCTTAAGAAGTGCGGGAAGCGTCTTTACGGCCTCGTCGCCGGTATACATGAACAGGCCGTCCACATACGCACCGCTAGTAGCACCGTTGCCCTCGCTCAGAGTAGGCGTCACGATCTGGCCGGCATTCGGCGTGCCTGTATCATGGTTGTCGCTAACAGTACTCCACTGGTGCTCGATGGTGAAATACGGACCATAGGTCGCGACATCGGTGGTAGCAGTGGTGTCGAGCGCGTTGTTCTTCACGAAGATGAAGACGTACGGGTCGACGCTATCCTTGCCCACACCCACGTTGGGGTTCTTGGCAACCGGGTCACCCGGGATGAAGGTCTGATCCTCAACCCACTCGGTCTCGGTGAGGAAGCCGTCGGTGTTATCGGTAGTGGACTCGTCCTTGTCCTGATCCTGGCCCTCATCCGGCTTGGGGTCCTTGCCCGGCTCGTTGAACGTGCCCACCGTGAACGCATTGACCTTGCTGTCCTCAGCAGTCATCCACGCGATCGTGCCGCCCACCACGAGGGCGACGAGGAGCACCGCGAGCGCTCCAATGAGGAGAGGTTTCTTGTTCCTTTTCATCTGCAAATCCTTCCTTTCCCAATAGAAGTCCCTCGGTGCCCTATGCTCCGTGGGTATTTACCGCCTTGCGTGCTTGCCTCGTGCGTGGGCGCTCTCCTGCTCGCCCCAGTTAGCAACCACCAAAAGGGCAATCACGATGACCACCCCAGCGATAACAACGAATGTCCCGATGCCCGACGTGACAAAGGCGTTCACGTAACCAAGCACAGGAATGCAGGCCACCGGCACACCGATGACCTGACTAAAGGGAACCGGCTCCGCATCGTGAAGCAGCGTGCCGTCTGAACTTTTGTTATTGATGCCCTGCGTGCGAATGAGCCGCTGCTCGCCATCGACCTCGTAGGCCTGGTGCGTGGCAACCTGACCGGCGCCGTTCTCGAAGGTCACAGCATCTCCGGGCTGGATGCTCGCCGGATCGACCTCGTGCACGTAGATGAGCGACCCCACCGGATACTGGGGCTCCATACTTCCCGAGAGCACCGCAAAGGGGGTTAAACCAAAAAGACGGACCCCAGCGAATGCAATCGCCAGAGCCGCAAGTACCACAATGAGCACCCATGAAACGATGTTCACGAATGTTTTCATATTCCCCCTCGCCGGAGCGCGCCACCCAAAGCAGCATTTCTAGTGGGGGGCGGCGTTTTCCGGTACAAGATATAGTATTGGAGTTGCCCCTCCCCCGTCAATAATTTGCTGTTCTTGTCGTGGCATTTTTTATTTTGAGAGCGAGGGGAAGGTAAGACACGCGTCAAGCTGTCTCTCTCCGTTGACGGTGTATCAACGAAATGCTGAAGCTGGGGTATGAAAAGGCGCAGTCCGTGCGTGGACTGCGTCCCATTCTGTGAGCTATGGCTGCCGTTGTGCCTGGCTTCCCTCATTTCGTTGCAGCAGATTATGCGCCGAAACGTTTTCGTTGCATAATTACGTACAACGAAAGACCTTTCGTTGCACAACCAATGCAGAGTTGAATTTGCACGACTTGCCCTCTCCGGTCAGAACCAGGCCTTTGGCGAGCTTCTTGACCGTAAGACAATTCATGGGGAATCGGCTTTACTGCAGTACGACGCGGCGATGGAGATGTATGAGCGCTACGGCACGTATGAGAAGGTACCGCCAGGCGTAATCCCGGCGCATAAAACTCACAACGCAAACGATTCCGTTGCTGGAAATGCAGGTATGCAAGGGTCTGGGTGCGCACATCGTAGTAGGTCCCGGAGCAAGCCGGGCAAAACACGAGGAACATGGTGGTGCCTTGTACCGCCCACTCCAGCAGTGCGGGGTAAATCTTTGAATACCTGCTTTTTCTAGCACGGCGCATGCGAAGGGGCGCAGTCCGTACGTGGACTGCGCCCCTTTTTGCGAGCTATGGCTGCCGTTGCGTCCGATTCCTCGGCCGCAGGCACTGCGTGTTAGCGCTTACGGCGCTTCAGAGCAGCGCCGACGCCAAGAGCACCCGCCGAAGCCGTGGCTGCTGCGATGACAGCGAGCGTCACGGGGTCGCCGGTTGTGGGCAGGCTGCCCGTGCCCTTGCCGCTGTTGCCGGAACCGGAACCAGAACCGTTGGTGGCACCCGTGCCGTTACCGGAACCCGGCTGATTGTCGCCCGGATTGGTGCCCGGCTTTTCGTTGTCGGTGCTCTCGTCGCCGCCACCGGGGTTCTCATCGTCGCCGGGCTTCTGGTCGTCGGGATTCTCCTCATCCCCGCCACCAGGCTGGTCGCCGCCCGGCTCGTCTCCCTCATCGGCAGACGTCCACATGAGCTCGAACGGGCCAAAGCCGCACGAGGGGACCTCGAAGAGCACGCCGGCATCGGTCTTCTCGATCGCGAGCGCCTCGGCATCGCACGATGCAATCGCCGCATTGAGCTCTTCCTCATCGGCGTCGATGGTGTAGTCGCGCGTGAGGCCCGGGAAGCGCACCGCCGCGATCTCGTCCTCGGTCGTCACGCCCTCGGGATACGGCCAGAACACGGTTGTGGGCTCGCTTGCGGTGCCTACCCACACGTTGCCGTCTTCCATATCCACGAGGTCCATGTACTTGAACTCGTGGCCGACGTTCTTGTCGCTGGCAAAGACGCCACCAGCGGCCTCGCGGGCCTTGGCGTCGAGCTTGGACTCACGCTCGTCACCGCCGAGCAGGCCCTCCTGGAGCTCGTCCCAGAGCAGGTTGACTTTCGCGTCGTCGTTCAGAGGCATGAGCTCGTTGCCGTTCTTGTAGAAGAGCGTGCCCTCAGCGACGTGGGCGTGCGGCTCCGAGGAGGACTCGCAGCCGCCCGCCACGGTGCCGTTCTCGTCAAAGACGCCGTCGGCGGCAGACACGGTCCTTGCAAGCGAGACGATCGAGGAATCGGCGTGCTCGGAAGCGTACACCGGACGGAAGGTTGCCGTTGCCAGGCCCTCGGCATTTTCATCGTCCGTAACGTCGCGGACCTTCATGACAACGGGGTCGCCATAGGGGTCGTTGATGGCGGTCGTGGTTCCCTCGTCAAGATCGAGCTCGTAGCGCTTGCCCTGCGCGTCGGTCGCGATGACCTCGGGGTCGCCGTCGAGCGGCCAGGCACGCAGGTAGTAGACGCCCTTACCGGCGGCGCTCGTGATCACGTTCGCAGAATCCGTTTCACCCTCGGCAAAGTAGCCCCAGTTGAACGGCATGCCCTTCGCGTCCACGTCCCACGGCTCGCCATCGACGGTTACGGTCCAGCCCTCCCACTGCGCGCGCCACACGGGCTCGGGTAGGGCGTCACCCGTCTCGGGATCGCCATGGCTGCCGAGGCCGCCCTCGTAGGCCACAAGGCCATACGCCTGCGGCAGCACCTTCTCGGGGGCGGGCTCCGGCTCGGCGACGTTCATTACGTCAACGTCATTACCAAAGAGGCCAACGGTCACCAGCGTCTCGGTTGTGGCTCCGCTGGGTTGCGTGTAGTCCTCAGGCGTCTCAACCTCAACGAACAGATAGTTGCCGCGCTTCACGCGCACATCGACCGGCTCGCCGGCTGTTCCGTCGGCATTCGCCTCGCACAGACGACCGTCGGAATTCGTAACCAAATTCTCGAGACGCGTGCCGTCCCTGGTCACTGCCACATTGCCGTGCGATCCATCGGCCTTCGCCTCATAAACTGTGAACACAGCACCAGCGAGCGGTTCCGCCGCGTCATCACCCTCAGTCGAAAGACGGCCGAGCTTCTGGAAGTCCACCGCGCTGTAGAGATCCACCTCGGCGCCGATGGTGCCATCCTCAGGGTCCACCTTGCCACCGGTTGACGTGTTTCCCTCGTCGATGTCTTCCATGGTGGTCTTTTCGAACTCAAGCGGCTCGCATACTTCGTCGTTGCCGCAATTGGGAATCTCCTGCGCGTAGAGGCTCGCCGTGTTGCGGTAGTTCGGAATGCCGTTGGCATCCATCTCGGGTGATGGGTTCACGATGTCGAGGTAGTACACGAGCGTCATGAAGCCGCCCTCGGTGCGACCGATGCCCTTGAAATTCTTGACGCGGAGCTTAAAGCCCTTACCGACGGTCTTATTGAGACCACCGGCCGCGTCAATCTTCGCCTGCTGCTCCGCCGTGAGCTCGGTGCCCGCCGGAACCTCCACCAAAATGTTCTCAGGCACCGTGGCCTGCTGCATGCTCTGGGTGTATGGCACACCCGTAGCGAGGTTCACGCGATCGTAGGTGAGGTACTCCTCGGTATAGGACGCCTCGCGCGGGTCATCCACGTCGCAGCCCTCCTCGGTGAGGTAATAGATATCGGAGAGCCACACCTCCATACGGGTGTCCTTGTTGTTGTCCTCATCCTCTACCCAGTAGTTCTGATGGCGATCAAGCGTAAGCTCCGTGAACTCGCCATGGCCACGGCCCACATATAGACGCAGGTTGCCGTTGAAGGCGAGATTGACATCGGGCGTATCGTAGACGGTGTACTCGTTGTACTGATTGAGCTCGGTATCAATCCAGAGGTTGTACATGAAGTAGCCCTCGCCGAACTCACCCACCTGATTGTACGTGCCACTCGACTTGTCGAAGTTCTCCGTAACTTCACCCTCTGCAGGGCGTTGCGCGATGAATGTAGCAACCTTGTCTTGCTTGACACCGTTGATGACGAGACGATAGGAGAACGTCACCTCGTCATCATCTGGATGATTGTCGAACCACACGCGCAACGCAGCGGTGTCGAGGTCCATGGGCATGTGGATCTGCGCCGTAAAGGGATCGTCGATGCCAAGGAACGTCAGCTCGAACCCATTACGCTCGCTGAGGTCAATATCGGCAATCGTGGTGCTGGTAGCAGTGTCGACCACTTCGTCCTTGATGCTGAACTGATAGTCCATCTTCAAGAAGGGCTGGTCATCGTCCTCGGGGACCAAGCGCACGTCGAGCGTGTCGCCGTCTTCGATGGGCTGCGCATCCACATCGGTGCGTGCCAGATCGACGTTGAACATGACGCTGCTCGTGACGCGGTGCGGCTCGGTATTGCCAAAGAGGTCCTCAGTGCTGGACGAGGATGCGGTGATAGTCGCCGACTCGATAAGGCCCTCGAGCGCAACGCGCGGCTGAACGGGCTCACCCGCTCGTGCCGCATGCGGAGCTGCGACCGCGGTCAGTGCAACCAGCAGCGCTGCAGCGCCCATTGCCAGAATCTTGCTACGTTTAAGCATCATATATACCCCCGACACCATTTCCTTGCCTTGTTAGACCACACACGCTCTGAACAAGGAAAATGTTCTCAGATAGGTCACATTATGCTCCCCCTCCCCCATTTCTTGCAATACATAGCTACCGTTGCATAAAGATTTGTTCTATTCGGCGATGGGGCTTATGAGTAGCTGTTTTATGGGCAACGCAACTACCTGCGGATTTTTTAGAACTTTTTTATCCTATACCTAGCCTACCCCTCGATGAGAGGAACCAAAGTTGATGAGAGGCCCTCCGAGCGAATGCTCGAAGGGCCGCGTGCGCGCTCAATGCGCTTTTCTATACAGTTTTACCTGTAGTCTATGCAGTTAGTCGTCGATCTCCGCGATATCGCAGTGCCGCTCGCAGAAGTTGCCGTTCGTAAGGCATGCGCAGACACGCGCCCATGCGTCATCGGATGCGAACATCGAGGCGTCGATCGTGGTGAACCCGCAATCGTGGTGATTCGAGAAACCGCTTTCGAGCGCGGCGCGCTGGAACTGATAGGTATCGGTGTCGTACGCGCCGTCACCCTGCTCATGCAGCACGACAGAAACCGACTGCACATCGGGGCGCATCGCCATAACGGCCACGGCATTGAACACAAGCGCGCAATCGAGGGCGTCGTCGTCAAAGGCCTCCAGCACGTTTGCATAGCGCACGTTCACCGCCGTGGCGCTTTGGTCCTGCCCTACGCTCTCCACGTAGTCCCCCAGCGGCAGCGCGCGGAACATCTGCTCAAACGTCGTATTGCCTTCGGCCATGCTCTTGAGCGATGCCGCCGTGACACCGTCGAGTGCGTTCAGCAGCGCGAGGCTCTGCTCGTATTCAACCTGATCATCGTAGTCGTCGATGTCATGGTGATGACGCTGACCGTACGCATGGCCAAAACCGCTGCCCTGGGCTGTTCCGCTGCCAGCACCGGTCCCCGTGCCGGAACCCGTGCCGTTATTCGTCGCTGCATCATTGTTCGTAGTGGCGTCATCGGCATTATCGCTCTGAGACACGTTGCTGCCTGCAGTATTCCCCGCGCTTTGCACCGTTGTTTGCTGAGTCGCCGATTCCGCCGGCATCACCGTGCCCCACAGCCCCAGCGCCAGGGTCGCCGCAACGCCCAGCACCACAACGCCCGCCGCGATTCCTGCAATGATGGGCCACTTCTTGCGCGTAGGCTTGCTGGCGGCGTCCGCCGATGCGGGCGCATGCTCGGGATCCTCAGACGCGGTGCTCGTCACACCAGCGGGCGGCGTGGGCGGATTTCCGCCTCCGTTCGCGGTGGGCATGTTCGCTGTGGGCGCCGCTTCTGGGGCCGGGCCGGCATCAACAGGCAGCACCGTGGTTGCCGCGGTATCGGCCGCCTTAGCAGGAACACCATCCTCACTCAAAACATCCTCGATGCTCGTCAGGCTCGCCTTGGTCTTCTCGAGCGCCTCTGCCTTATCCATGCCAGCCGCCACGTAATCCTCGTAGCGCGCCACGAGGTTGCCGTACATCTCTTCTTTCAGTTCGATCATCTCGGCCGTGAGCATGCGCCCCTCAAACAGATGCTCGACGTACATACGCAACTCGTTCATCGGACACTCCCCTCCTGCTTGAGCAGCCTATCAATAATCCGTCTCACGCGAACCCAGCGCTCGGTTGCCTCACCCAACTCAAGCGCACCGGCGCTGGTTACACGGTAGTACTTGCGGCGCGCTCCCTGCGTCTCGTCACCCCAGTAGCTCTCAACGAACCCAGCCTTTTCCAGGCGTTTGAGACTCGTATAGAGCGAGGGCTCCTTCATCTCATACTCGCCTTGGCTGGCTGTGGCGATGTGCTTGAGGATCTCGTACCCGTAGCTATCGCCATCGTTGAGTGCGCAGAGGATGATTGCATCGATGTTTCCTCTAATCAGGTCGCTCACTGCGTCACGCGCTGGCATTCGCCTCACCTCCCGGGTCTCCTGCTAGTGCTACTGTAACATATATACTATGTCTGGCATAGTAGTATTTATAAAAATGTATCTGCTTGTAGTGCTCGTTTAAAAAAGCGGCCCGTACCGGTGGTACGAGCCGCTCGTTATCGTTTATTTCGTGACGAATTAACCGTTCACATGCTTGCGCTTTACGCCAAACGCCACAACAACCGCCCCCGCAAGTGCAAGCAGCGTCACGACGGGCAGCATGCTATCACCCGTGGTGGGAAGCGCGCCCTGCTTATCCTGCGAAACGATCTCGCTGCTATCGCTACCGGTTGGGTTGTTATCTCCTGTGTTGTCGTTCGTGTTGCTGCCACCCTCGGGGCCCGGCGCAGTCTTCTTATGCCACACCAGCGCAAAGGGGCTGAAACAACCCTCGTCCTTGTCGCCTTCCAACGTGAAGACCACGTTCTCACCCTCGACCCTGCAGGAGACAACCTCGACCGGGCTCTCGGCCACCTGCTTGTCCATATCGCCGCGATACTCGCGATGGAGGTTGCGGAAATGCAGGATCTCGAAGGTATAGTCGGCCGGATCAAGGTCCTTGGGAATGAGCCAGTACACCTCGATCTTGGCGCCGTCATCCGTGCTCATCCACGCATTGCCATCGCGCTCGTTCACCAGGTCGAGATACTTGAGCTCGCTATTGTCTTCGGTGAGCGTATGACCCTCTTCGCCTGCACGGTCGCGCAGCATCTGAGCCGTGTCTTCCCCTTCCTCGCCCGGCAGCAGCTCATCGAACAGAAGGCCAATCAGCGGCGTCTCGGGATGCTCGTCATCACCTACGACACCCAAGCTCTCGTCGCCGTTCGTGTAGTACTCGGTTGCATCGGCAATGACAGCCACGCCGATACCATCTGAGGTATCGACATCATCCGCGTCGCTCACCACCGGCCGCACCACATCCACGTCACCTGTGAGCACGCCCTCGGGCTGCGAGACCGTGCGCACGGTAAGCTGCGCGTTGGCGGCCGCATCGATCGTCACGCTGTAGCGCGTTCCATCGGCGCCCTCAGCCGTGATGTGCTCCGCATCGACCCCGATAACGTATTCGCCTGCCGCCATATCGCTTGCAGCTGCCGCGCCGTCCTGGCTGAACGTGTTCTCCAGCTCGGGCAGCACCCAGTAGTTGCCCACGCTGTGGGCATACGCCTTCACGCCGTCGATGTCGAACTCAATATCCTCCGCCGCATCGATTGGCGCACCGGCAACGGCATACCGCACCGCGGGGAAGCTGCTTTCGCTGAGCGAGCTTCCGCCGGTGTAGGCGATCATGCTCTGGGGTGTGAGCGTGATGGTGCCCGTCTTGCGGCGGTTGGTCACAACGGTACCGAATCCGTAGCGCTCGCTGCCGGTAACGGTAAACGTCCCCTCGTCGCCGAGGTTGTTCGCCTTATCGCTTCCGCTCTCCCCAAACTGCGACGTCTTTTCGTAGCCGTGAAGCCATGCCGTTTGCACGACACGGTACGTACCGTTTACAAAGGGGCCCACGCTGATCATGTGATCTGCATCGGCGGGGTCGCCTGTGGTGAGCATGCCGTTCGCATCGGTGGTGCCAGCAATGCCGGTATCTTCCCAGCTTCCATCGGAGCGCTGCTGTTGCACCTTGAAGGAGGCACCGGCAAGCGGCTCGCCCGTCTGCTCGTCAACGAGCTTGACCAGCAACTCGTTCGTACGGGCCACGCCCACGCCGCCACCGTTGTTAATCTTGTACTGCGCCGTGTTGCCGCCCACGCGAGATGGCGCAGCATCGGCATTCGTTGCCTGCGTAAGCTCCGCCGTATTGTAAACCGGGTCCTTCAGACCCACGATCTCGGGGTAATACGTGTCGAACTCGACGTAATAGCTCACCACGTTACCGTTCGACGCGCCGTTCGCACTAAAGATCTCAGGGTAATCGCAGGAATACTGCGCGCCTAAACCACCCAGGCTCTCATACGTGATTCCGTTGCTGTTCGCCGCTGCGCCCACATTGCCAAAGTTGCACATGAACGTCTGGGTATTGTCGTTTGCGGTATAGACACCCCAGCTGAGCTGCTGGCTCCGCACACGATGCTCAAACTGCTCGAGCGTTTCCCCCTCGCGCTGCTCCAGCTGAGTCATGCGGTCGAGAATCGAGTAGCGCTGCGTTCCCGAGCGCTGGGCAAAGTACGTGCCGTGGGGGATGCTGTAGTTGCCATGCCACTTGTCGACATAGTCAGGACCGTTGTTGACGGCAAGCACCGGAACAGCGGCGTAAATCTGCATCGACGCAAGATCGACGAAACCATGCTCGGGGATCTCGTCTTTCAAGAAGAGATTTTGATATGAGGCGACCTCGCCCACATCACGCGTGGTCGAACCGTACAAATCGAGCGAACCGATGGGATTGACCTCCATGGACGCCACGCCCACCGTGAGGTCGTTCCCGCGATTCCACATGTTCTTCCAGAACGTATCGATATCCACCAAGCTCAGCGACGTCGATCCGGGAGGGGTCGGGGCCTGCTCGGCAAAGACAATCGATGTCGAAGCGTTGCCAATAACAAGATCTCTCGTCACGGAGTTGTCCTCGGTGGCGCCCAGATCCTTTGCAGTAAATGAGTTGGTAGTCATGAGCTGACCGCTCATTGACACCATACCCTCCGCTCCGGCGGCGACGGTGAAGACCACCTTGTCTTCATGCACCGTAGCCGTTGCAAGCGTGACGGAGCTGCCGTCCGCGTTCTTCTGCACAAGTTCAAATGCCGGCAACGAGCCATAGCCACCGTCGACCTCGAACAGCTCGCCAATATTCGATGATACCTCGATAACATCGCCCTCATGGAGGGCCACACCCGACTGCGTGGTGCTCAGCGTGAAGTTCCATGCCAGCGCGTACGTATCACCCTGGTTCATGGTCTTTTGTGCCTGGATGCTCTCAATATCAATCGAGAGATGCCCCTGTTCGATGGCGTCTCCGTTTGCAAACGCGGGAAGCGCGACGGCGAGCCCCGTGAGAAGCAGGATGAATGAAGCTGCGAGTGAGATGATGGTGCGTTTCATAGTGGCCTTTCCAACTACCGACATGCCGAACCCCTCAAGCTGAGCATTCGGCCTTCATGATTCTACACCCCCTCCCCTCTTTTTCAATCATCCAGTCAGTTTGTCGTTTATAGGAAATAGGCTCCCCACGTATGAAAAAAACCCGGCCCCGCAAAGCGGAACCGGGCGTACCCCTCTGTGCTTAGAGCCTTGCTCCAGGCTTAGTAGCGGCGAATCTACTCAGCCATGAAGTCGCGCTGGATGCTGGAGTCAACCTTGACGCCAGGGCCCATGGTGGAGCTGAGCGCGATACTCTTCACATAGCGACCCTTGGCGGAAGACGGCTTCACGCGCAGAATCTCGGTGTAGAGCGCAGCGTAGTTCTCGACGAGCTTCTGGTCGTCGAAGGAAATCTTGCCCACGGGCACGTGGCAGATGCCGTAACGGTCGGCACGATACTCAACGCGGCCAGCCTTGAGCTCGGAGACCATCTTGGCAACATCCATGGTCACGGTGCCGAGCTTGGGGTTGGGCATGAGGCCACGGGGGCCAAGGATCTTACCAATGCGACCAACCTTGGCCATCATGTTCGGCGTCGCGATGGCAGCGTCGAAGTTGATCTCGCCACCCTGGATGGCGGCAACGAGGTCATCGGAACCGATGACGTCGGCGCCGGCCTCCTCCGCCTCGCGGGCCTTCTCGCCCTCGGCGAACACGGCAACACGCACGGTCTTGCCGGTGCCGTGGGGCAGGGAGATGGAGCCGCGAATGTTCTGGTCGGCCTTACGGGTGTCGATACCCAGGCGGAAGTGAACCTCGACGGTCTCGTCGAACTTGGCCGGAGCGATCTCCTTCACGAGCTTCACAGCCTCGAGCGGCGTGTAAAGCTTCATGCTGTCGACCTTCTCGGCGGCAGCGCGATAGTTCTTTCCGTGCTTAGCCATTTCTAACCTCCTGTGGTCAACGGGCGTGTGCCCTCCCACATCGATGCGTGCCCTATTGCACGCAAACGGGCGCACCAAGCGGCGCACCCGAATTACCACATGTTACTCGGCGATGGTCACGCCCATGGAACGGGCGGTACCGGCGACGATCTTCTTGGCGGCCTCAATGTCGTTGGCGTTGAGGTCGGGCATCTTGATCTCGGCGATCTTGGTGAGCTGCTCCTGGGTGAGCTGGCCAACCTTGTCGCGCTGCGGCACAGCGGAGCCGCTCTTAAGACCGAGCTCCTTCTTGATGAGGTGAGCCGCCGGCGGGGTCTTGGTCACGAACGAGAACGAACGGTCCTCGTAAACGGAGATCTCAACCGGGATGATGTCGCCCATCTTGTCCTGCGTGGCGGCGTTGAACGCCTGGCAGAACTGCATGATGTTGACCTGGGCGGCACCGAGGGCGGGACCCACCGGAGGAGCGGGGTTAGCCTGGCCGGCAGGAATCTGAAGCTTGATGACAGTGGTGATCTTCTTCTCAGCCATCCTAGTACCTTCCTAGAAGTCTGCAGTGAATCTTGCTATATCGTTAGCGCGCCTGTACTAGAAGCACTTCCCAAGATGAGCGGTCTCAAGAAGAAATACGGGCCCGCGAACGGACGAATGAATAGGCCTACGCGATAACGGCGACCTGATCGAAGCCAAGCTCGACCGGGGTCTCGCGGCCAAAGATCATGAGCGTGACCTTGACCTTGCCCGCCTCGGCGTTGACCTCGGAGATCTGGCCGTCGAAATCGGCCAGCGGGCCAGAGGTGACGCGCACGGTGGTGCCCACCTCGAGTCCAACGGCGGTGCGCTTGGGCGCTTCGCCCTTCTTGGACTTGCGCATCATCTTGTTGTACTCATCGCGCGAAAGCGGTGCGGGCTTGCCGTTGCCGCCCAGAAAACCGGTGACACCGGGGGTGTTGCGCACGCAGGTCCAGGCGTCGTCGTCCATCTCCATGCGCACCAGCACATAGCCGGGGAAGATCTTGACGTCCTTGGTCTCGCGCTTGCCGCCCTCTTTGATCTCGGTGACACTCTCCATAGGGATCTGAATGTCGAAGATGCGATCCTGCATCCCCATGGTCTCGATGCGGTGCTCGAGGTCGGACTTGACGCTCTTCTCGTAGCCAGAATAGGTGTGGACAACGTACCAACGCTTAGACATGGCCTAACCCCGCAATCCCGAGAACAGAACCAAACCCTCGCTAATGATCATGTCGAGACCGGCGATCACGACGCCCACCACGATGAGCGAAACGCACACGGCGAGGGAGTAGTTGATGAGCTCCTGCTTGCTCGGCCAGGTGACGCGCTTCATCTCGGAGCGCACGGAGCCGAGATACTTCTTCGCGCGGGCAATCATGCCGGGCTTGGCGTTCTTCTTGGCCTTGGCCTTCGCCTTCTCCTTGGCCTTGATCGCCTTGCTCTTGTCGGCCGTCGGAGCGGCAGCAGGCGCCTCTTGGGCCTTGGTTGCCTTCTTCTTGCTCTTCTTGTTGGCCATCTAACTACCTCCGGCAAAAGCTGCGCATAACATGGTAAAACCGTAAGCCCCTAATTTAGAGGCTTACGGATTCATTTGTGGCACGCCAGGAAGGACTCGAACCCTCAACACTCGGTTTTGGAGACCGATGCTCTACCAATTGAACTACTGGCGTATATTCAGAAGACTAACGGGTCTCCTTGTGGACCGTATGACGACGGCACCAGGGGCAATACTTCTTGATCTCCATACGATCAGGCATGTTGGCCTTGTTCTTGGTCGTCGTGTAATTGCGACGCTTGCACTCGGTGCATGCAAGGGTGACTAGAGTACGCATGAAACTTATTACCTCCAAATACCGCCCCGTACGGGCACGATGGAATACATTAGCATCTTGGTAAGGCTTCTGTCAACGACAACCTTATCAGCCCGTATATCTGCAAAAACGGTACATATCATCGACAGAAAACAACCCGGCCCCTAAAAGGAGCCGGGCCGTTATTTCGCACAAATCGAAGTAGCTAGATCAGTTACTCGATGATGGTGGAGACAACGCCGGAGCCGACGGTGTGGCCGCCCTCGCGGATAGCGAAGCGCAGGCCCTCCTCCATGGCGATCGGGTGGATGAGGTCGCCCTCGATGGTGACGTGGTCACCAGGCATGGCCATCTCGGTGCCCTCGGGGAGCTTGACGGTGCCGGTCACGTCAGTGGTACGGAAGTAGAACTGCGGACGATAGCCGTCGAAGAACGGGGTGTGGCGGCCGCCCTCCTCCTTGGTGAGGACGTAGACCTCGCCGGTGAACTTGGTGTGCGGGGTCACCGAACCGGGCTTGGCGATAACCTGGCCGCGCTCGATGTCCTCACGCTTGATGCCACGGAGCAGGATGCCGACGTTGTCGCCAGCCTCGCAGAAGTCCATGGTCTTGCGGAACATCTCGATGCCGGTGGCAACGGAGGTCTGGGTCTCCTTGAGGCCGATGATCTCGACGGGCTCGTTGAGCTTGAGGGTACCACGCTCGACACGACCGGTGGCAACGGTGCCGCGGCCGGAGATGGTCATGGTGTCCTCGACAGCCATCAGGAAGGGCTTGGAGTCGTCACGCTCGGGCGTGGGGATGTAGGAGTCGACAGCAGCCATGAGCTCGCGGATGGAGTCATACCACTTCTCCTCGCCGTTGAGGGCGCCAAGAGCGGAACCACGGATGATGGGGATATCATCTCCGGGGAACTCGTACTCGGAGAGGAGCTCACGGGTCTCCATCTCAACGAGGTCGATGAGCTCCTCGTCGTCAACCATGTCGCACTTGTTCAGGAAGACAACGATGTAGGGAACGCCGACCTGACGGGCGAGCAGGATGTGCTCGCGGGTCTGAGCCATGGGGCCGTCGGTAGCGGCGATGACCAGGATAGCGCCGTCCATCTGGGCAGCACCGGAGATCATGTTCTTGATGTAGTCGG